>NZ_JBFBLU010000002.1:0-555290 GCF_040686795.1 Specibacter sp. NPDC078709 | reverse complement strand
TGGAACTTGGCGGTCACCGCCGTTGGTACAGAGCTGGCCACTACGGTGGCAGAGATGCTCTGAGCCTTGCTCTGAGCTTGGGCAGAGCGAGCCTCCAACCGCCCTTCTAGCGTTAACCCGTAGCTCCATGGGCTTGAGCGCTTTTCCTTAGGGACCGTGTCTTGTTGGGTTCACACAAATTCCCCTCAAGGACATAAAGACATATCCTCGAGATATGGCAGCTAAAAATTCGGCGGGCACACGCCCATCCGCCCAGGAGTCCACCCAGGAGTCCGGCAGTGCACCTACCCCGCCCGTCCAGGCCAGCCCCGTCCAGGCCCGAACTGCTGACTCCTCCGGGACGCTGGAACGGTTGCGGGCCAACGTTGGCACCTTGTCCAACATGATGCGACGAGAACTTGAAAATACGCTGCCGTGGTACCAGCGACTCAGCGCCGATGAACGCTCCTCGCTTGGCCTGGTGGCTCAAAACGGCATCACCGCCTTCGTCTCCTGGTATGAACACCCCTCATCACCGAGTTGGGTCCTATCGGATGTTTTCGGCACGGCGCCCACCGAACTGACCCGCTCCATCAGCCTCCAGCGAGCCTTGCAGCTGATCCGCACCGTGGTTCAGGTGGTGGAAGACAAGGTTCCTGAACTGGCCGCACCCGAAGAGCAGGTTGCCCTGCGCGAAGCTGTACTTCGTTACTCCCGGGAGGTGGCTTTTGCTGCCGCCGATGTCTACGCTCGAGCAGCAGAAAATCGTGGAGCCTGGGATACCCGGCTAGAAGCTCTCGCGGTTGACGGGATCCTGCGTGGGGAGAACACCGATGCCCTGCAGTCACGCATCTCCGCGCTGGGCTGGACCTCGCTCGGGCGCTTCACCATCATGGTGGGGCCGGCGCCCTCGGAGACCAACGCGATGTTCCTAGCCACCTTGCGGCGGGCCGCCGGACGCTTCGCCGAGGATGTCATGGTGGGCATCCAGGGCGATAAATTGATCTTGGTCCTGGGCAACGTGAAGGACCCGGAATCGGCTTATGTGCGCCTGAGCGATCTTTTTGCCCCGGGGCCGGTGGTGTACGGTCCGCTGGCAACAACCTTGGCCGACGCCACAGCGTGCGCCAAGGCTGCCTTTGCCGGCATTTCCGTCGCCAAGGGCTGGTCCTCCGCCCCGCGGCCGGTATCAGCAGATGACCTGCTGCCAGAACGTGTCATCGGCGGCGACGAATCGGCCCGCCGAGCCCTCATGAGCAATATTTACCGTCCCCTCGTGGCGGCCTCCAATGGGCTCGTGGAAACACTCAGTAGTTATCTGCAAGGAGGTCACTCTCTGGAAGCGGCTGCTCGTGAACTTTTTGTGCATTCCAACACCGTCCGGTACCGGCTTCGCCGAGTGTGCGATGTGACGGGCTGGGATCCACTCATTCCCCGCGAAGCGTTTGTGCTGCAAACGGCGCTGATCGTGGGGAGGCTGGCAACACCGACAAAAGCCCCCACACAAGCCGCCGTCAAGGCCGCCACCGCGAAGCAGCCAGCCACGAAATCTGGCACCCCTCGGGCCACAAACGATCCTGTTGACCCTGCCGATCCAAAGGTTCAAATAATTTAGCTGCCCCAGCGTCCTGTCCACACCCCACCAAGAGGTGTAAAGAAAACCCCATGTCCACGGTGAGCATTGTAGACTTCCTACAAATTGTGCCGAAGAGCTTGGTGTAGGAAAACACCCTGTAAATACTGTTAAGTTTGGAAAGCTGGTTAATGTGCTTGCAATAGTCTGCCCGGGTCAGGGCTCCCAATCCCCAGGATTCCTTTCGCCATGGCTGGAACGCCCCGGTGTCCATGAGCAACTCGCTTCTTTGAGTGAGGCTGCGGGCATTGATTTGCTGGCCCATGGAACCACCTCTGATGCCGAAACCATCAAGGACACCGCCGTCGCCCAGCCCCTCATCGTGGCTGCCGGGCTCATCACAGCTCAGGCCCTGTTGGGCGATGACGCCACCGCGGCCCTGGTCCCCGGAAAAATTCTGGTAGCTGGCCACTCCGTGGGCGAGATTACCGCTGCTGCTCTCACAGGCACGCTCTCCAACGCAGATGCCATGGCTTTTGTGCGCGAACGCGCCAACCGCATGGCAGACGCCGCAGCCGCCACCCCCACCGGCATGGCCGCAGTGGTTGGCGGAGACCCCGATGAGGTCATCGCCGCGATTGAATCCGCTGGGCTGACAGCCGCCAATATGAACTCCAAGGGCCAGACCGTGGCCGCCGGCACGCTGGAGCAGATCGCCGCCTTGGTGGCTGCTCCGCCTGCCAAGGCCCGTGTCATTCCGCTGCAGGTTGCCGGTGCGTTCCACACGCACCACATGGCCCCGGCCGTCTCGGCGCTCCAGGCTCTTGCCCCGTCGCTGACCACGCACACACCGAAGGTGGCCCTGCTCTCCAATTACGACGGCGGCGCCGTTCCTTCCGGGGAAGCGGCACTTGCCTCGTTGATCGCCCAGGTATCGCGCCCCGTTCGCTGGGATCTGTGCATGGAAACCATGTCCGCCATGGGCGTCACCGGGCTGATTGAACTGGCCCCGGCCGGTACCCTGACCGGGCTGGCCAAGCGCGGCATCCCCGGCATCACCACCGTGGCCGTCAAAACGCCAGACGATCTCCAAGCTGCCCGGGAACTGCTGGCAGCACACCTTTCACCGGAAGCAGGAACACTGTGAGCACCCCAACTCTGAAGCAGAACGCCACCCGTCCCGGGGCACAGATCATGGGCATTGGCGCATACCGCCCCTCCGTGATCGTCACCAACGAGGACGTGTGCCAGTGGATCGATTCCTCCGATGAGTGGATCCAGCAGCGCACCGGCATCATCACCCGCCACCGCGCCCCCAAGGATGTCTCCGTGGTGGACATGGCTGTTTCCGCTGGCGCCGAGGCCATCGAGAAGGCCGGCATTGAGCCGTCCCAGATTGGTGCCGTGCTGGTCTCGACGGTGACGCACCCGTACGCAACGCCGTCGGCCGCTGCCTTGATCGCCGACAAGCTCGGAGCATCCCCGGCACCTGCCTACGACATCTCCGCCGCCTGCGCAGGCTACTGCTACGGCATCGCCCAGGCCGACGCCTTGGTCCGCTCCGGCGCTGCTGACTATGTCTTGGTCATTGGGGTAGAAAAGCTCTCCGACGTGATCGACAACCACGAGCGCACCATCTCCTTCCTGCTCGGCGACGGCGCCGGCGCCGTGGTCATTGGCCCCTCGGACGAGCCCGGCATCAGCCCCTCGGTCTGGGGCTCGGACGGCAGCAAGTGGGACACCATCGGCATGACCCACTCGCAGCTGGATATTCGTGACTTCAGTGAGCAGGCCATGAAGGGCGACGGCGTTGCCCTCGCCGCTGCTGATGAGGCCCACTCCACCCTGTGGCCCACGCTGCGCCAGGACGGCCAGACAGTGTTCCGCTGGGCCGTGTGGGAGATGGCCAAGATGGCCAAGAAGGCCCTCGTGGACGCCGGCATCACCGCCGATGATCTGGGCGCCTTTGTCCCGCACCAGGCGAATATGCGCATCATCGATGAGCTGGCCAAGCAACTGAAATTGCCCGAGCACGTCATCATCGGCCGCGACATTGCCGACGCGGGCAACACCTCGGCCGCATCGATTCCTTTGGCAACACACCGTCTGCTGGCAGAGAACCCGGAGCTCTCCGGTAAACTTTCGCTGCAGATCGGTTTTGGTGCCGGACTGGTGTTTGGCGCCCAAGTGGTGCGCCTACCCTAAGAACACGTCCCCCTCATGTGAGGGGTGATCAATATGCCTGAAGGTCAAGTCCTTGATCACAGCAAAAACAAGAAAAGGAGCCATCAATGGCTAGCAACGAAGAAATCCTGGCCGGTTTGGCCGAAATCGTCAACGAAGAGACTGGCTTGGCCCCCGAGGCTGTAGAGCTGGACAAGTCCTTCACGGATGACTTGGACATCGACTCCATCTCCATGATGACCATTGTTGTCAACGCTGAAGAGAAGTTCGATGTGAAGATCCCGGACGAGGAAGTCAAGAACCTCAAGACCGTTGGCGACGCTGTCAGCTTCATCGCAGGCGCACAGGCTAAATAGCTTCCCTGCAGACCCGTCCGCGCAAGCGGCACTGGTCCTTGTGGTTGGCCGGATCCCGATAGAGTGCCCGGCCAACCACAACACCTTTCACTTCCCTCCCCTGAAACTTTTGTAGAGAGTTGAACCATGGCCCGCAAAGTAGTCATCACCGGCTTGGGTGCCACCACACCCATTGGCGGCGACGTCCCGACCATGTGGAAGAACGCCCTCAAGGGTGTCTCCGGCGCCCACACCCTGACCGACGATTGGGTGGAAAAGTACAATCTACCCGTTCACTTCGCCGCCAAGGCCTCAACTCCTGCCACTGAAGTACTGAGCCGTGTCGAGGCCAAGCGCATGGACCCCTCAACACAGTTCGCTGTTGTGGCTGCCCGTGAAGCCTGGAAGGACTCCGGCATTGAAGAGGTCGATCACGACCGCCTCGCCGTCGCCTTCGCCACCGGCATCGGCGGTGTCTGGACCCTTCTGGACGCCTGGGATACCCTGCGCGAAAAGGGACCCCGCCGGGTTCTGCCCATGACCGTTCCCATGCTCATGCCCAACGGCCCGGCCGCCGCTGTCAGTCTGGACCTCGGTGCCCGCGCCGGTGCTCACACCCCTGTTTCCGCCTGCGCCTCAGGTACCGAGGCGCTGCACATTGCCCTTGAGCTGATCCGCTCAGGCAAGGCCGATGTTGTCATGGCTGGTGGCGCTGAAGCCGCCATCCACCCCATGCCCTTGGCCTCCTTCGCGGCCATGCAGGCATTGTCCAAGCGCAATGACTCCCCCGAGACGGCTTCACGGCCGTACGACATCAGCCGCGACGGCTTCGTCATGGGTGAAGGTGCTGGCGCTCTGGTGCTGGAAGCCGAAGAGCACGCCATTGCCCGCGGCGCCCGTATCTACGGCGAACTGGCTGGCACCGCGGTGACCGCCGACGCTTACCACATCACTGCTCCGGACCCCCAGGGTCTTGGCGCAACGCGTGCGTTGAAGGCCGCCTTGTATGACGCCCGGGCCCTGCCCGAGGACGTTGTGCACGTCAACGCCCACGCAACCTCCACCCCGGTGGGCGACAAGCCGGAGTACACCGCGCTTAAAGCGGCCCTGGGTGATCATGTGGACAACGTGTGTGTTTCTGCCACGAAGTCACAGATGGGTCACCTCCTGGGTGCCTCAGGCGCTGTCGAGTCGGTACTGACGGTTCTGGCCGTCTACCACCGCGTTGCACCGGTGACCATCAACCTGGAGAACCAGGATCCGGAAATCCCCTTGGACGTTGTCACCGGCACCCCGCGTGAGCTGCCCGAGGGCGAGATCATGGCACTGAACAACTCCTTCGGTTTCGGTGGGCACAACGCAGTTGTGGCTATCCGTAGCACCGGCCCCAAGGTGGAAATGGCCTAGGCCGCTCCGTCTCAAACTATTAAACAACGACGCCGGCGCTCACCTTTTCAGGTGAGCGCCGGCGTCGTTGTTGCATCACTTTGAGTACGTTTCTAGAAGCGCCTCGTAGCTAATGTCCGGCAATGCCAATGTCCTGCAATGGGGAGGATGTCCATGCCAACACGGCTAGGCAGACGAGAAACTGCTTAGCCTACGTGGTGCAGCCAGCGGACAGGGGCGCCTGCCGCGGCGTGACGGAACGGCTCCAGTTCCTCATCCCAAGCCTCGCCCAAGGCCAGCGAGAGCTCTTGGTAGACCATCGAGGGATCACCCTTGCCTGATTCGTAGGCGTAACGGATCCGGTCCTCCGAAACCATGATGTTGCCGTGGACGTCCGTGACGGCGTGGAAGATACCCAATTCCGGGGTGTGGGACCAGCGTGAACCGTCCACGCCGGGGCTGGGATCCTCTGTGACTTCGTAGCGGACATTGGCCCAGCCGCGCAGAGCCGAAGCCAACCGGGCACCGGTTCCGGCAGGACCCTGCCAACTGATTTCCGTGCGCAGCACGTTTGGCGCTGCGGGCTGTGCAGTCCACTGCAAGTCCGAGCGCTGTTCCATCACTGATGCGATGGATGATTCAATATGCGGGCACATGACAGCCGGGGCTGAGTGCACGAACAAAACACCGCGCGTTGATACGACCTTCATTCCATCCTCCATAGCAGTAGGTACGTCTTCCCCAACGACCTTCTTGCTTCTTGAAAGTGGAACTTTTAGTGCGCGGAACCTGTTTGAGCTGGCCCATGTTGTCCGGGCTTTTGACCCGCTTCATGCTTCTATTTCGATTGTATGGCTTTTACTTCTACTCATTGTGCCGTAGCTGGACGGATTACGCCACCGTAATGAATTGAGCCTTTCCGTGCTCAGGCCCGCGGGTGTGCTGTGCGGTAGCTATCGCGCAGCCGTTCCACCGAAACATGGGTGTAAAGCTGCGTGGTGGCCAAGGACGTATGACCCAAGATTTCTTGCACTGCCCTCAAGTCGGCACCACCATCTAGAAGATGCGTGGCAGCTGAATGGCGCAGCGTGTGTGGACCTGTTGCAGAAGTATCGCCCATGGCCTGCAGCAGTCTGTCGACGACTGTTCGCACAGCCCGCTGGTCGATACGGCCACCGCGTTTGCCCAAAAACAGGGCAGCCCCGGCACCTGGCTTGAGCAGGGTTCCGCGGCCAAAGTCCAGCCAGTCTCCTAGGGCGCGATCGGCCGGAACCCCAAAGGGAACGGTCCGTTCTTTGTTCCCCTTGCCCAATACTTTTAGGGTGCGACGTTCACGGTTGATGTCGGCCACGTCCAATCCAGCCAGTTCCCCGACACGAATACCTGTGGCGTAGAGAAGCTCAACGATGGCCAGATCCCTGATCGCTACGGGATCCCGAGTTTGCGCTGCAGCGATGAGCTCATCCAACAGCCGTTGGACTTGTTGCTGCTGCAGTACGGCGGGCAATTTCTTTTCACGCTGGGGGGCCTTAAGGCGCAGGGACGGATCCACCGTAATAATTTCTTCGCGCAAGGCCCACGCCGTAAAGCTGCGTGCCGTTGCCGCACGCCGGGCAAGGGTCGAGCGAGCCAGACCTGCGTTGCTCTGCTCGCCGAGCCAACGCCGCAGCGATCCCAGCTCAAGATCGGCCACCGAGGTGCTGCCTTCGGCAACAGCATGGATCAGCAAAGCATCTAGATCTCCAAGGTACGCCCGGACTGTGTGTTCCGAACGCCCTCGTTCCAACCGTAGGTACCGCTCAAAGGCAGCAGCCGCGTCGGCGAGGGCCGGAGGCAATGCTGCGCGTTCTTCTGAATCCACATACTCACTCTGCGCCAGCAGGGCGCCTGTAGCAAGTTGCCCCGCCGCAGCTCAGCCTAGACCCGCAGATTGGAGGTAGGCCCCGAGGGTGTCATTGCCTAGGGCCTGGCCGATGGCTGCTATCGCTGAGTCGTCTCGGTTGACTATAGATTGGCCATCCACACTGGTCCCTGTGCCTAACGTAGGCAAGGTGAAGGTGATGACATCAGAGCCGCGAATACCGTTCAGGCTCAGAGCCAAGGCACCGATGGTGCCAGAATCCAGGCCGGCATCCACACTGACATAGGGCGAGATCTTATTCACCAAATCCGTCAGCTTCAACGGGTTTGTCAGCGTCGATGCCGAAAGAACACCGTTCAACATGGCCCTGAGAAAGATCTGCTGATCCTTGACCCGTTGGTAGTCTCCATCGATGAAGGCGTAGCGTTCGCGGACGAACGCCAAGGCCTGGTCACCGTTGAGTTTCTGAGGACCGGCTTTGAAGGTGTAGTTTCCGTGCAGCGTAGTGAAGTCCAGCGGTACGTTGACCTGCACTCCGCCCAGTGAATCGGTGATTGCTTTAAAGCCCTCGAAGTCAACAATGGCAACGTGGTCAATTCTGCTTTTGAAGAGTCCTTCAAGAGTCTGGACCACTAGCGGAACACCGCCGTAGGCCATGGCCGCATTGATTTTGGCTTGTCCGACGCCCGGGATATCTACCCAGGTATCGCGCATGATCGACATCAAGTAGAGGTGTTTACGATCGGCCGGTACGTGCAGCCACATCATGGTGTCCGAGCGTTGATTGGATGCAGCGCCACCTTCAGCTAAATCGAGGGAATCGCCGCGGCTATCACTGCCCAGCAGCAAGATGTTTACAGCCTCCGCGGCCGGACCCTGAGTAACTTTTACCGGCCGCACCGTCTCGTCCGGAAAGGCGTGGGGGATCTTTTGGGTCTGCTGATCGTAGGTGTGGGCCAGATTGGCGACGAACGCCAGGCTGCCCAGAGCTGCAGCCAGAAAGAGGGCCAGCACAACAAGCAGAATCTTCCCCCGGGTGTGATGCCGGCGGCGGGCGGGGACAGGCTGCTCCGCGTTGATGCTCATAGGCTCATAATGCCACCGCCAAAGGGTTTTGTCTGTTCTCCGCGGGCCATCGTTACAGCTCCGTATTGAAGGCCCTACAAACGGTGACTGGCAGTCTCCGTCTGCAGTTCCCGCGACGAACGTTCATAGTCTTTCAGCTCCTACTCCGTCACTTTCGACTGCTGCGCTTCCAGCCGCCGGCAAACCGTTCTGCCACACCGAGAGCTTCCAACCGCCCCAAACCTGCCAGCACCGTTGAGGCACTCAGCCCCGCGACAACACACAGCTTTTCAACGGTGGTGCTTGTTCGCAGCGGCAAAGCATCCATGAGCAGCAGGTCTGAGGTTCCCAGCCCGTCATGCAGGGCAGCTTCGACGTGGGGTTCAGCCGTGAGGTGCTCACCCATGCCGCCGGCCAATTCTGCGATATCCCCAGCATCAGTGACACACACAGCCGAGCCTTCCTTGAGCAACCGATGACAACCAGCAGAGTTGGCCGAGTACACCGATCCTGGCACGGCCCCCACCAGCCTGCTCAGCCCCTCAGCATGATGTGCAGTATTCAAAGCGCCTGAGCGCCAGCGAGCTTCGACCACTACCGTCACCGAACAGAGCGCTGCGATAAGGCGGTTGCGTTGTAAAAATCTATAACGTGTAGGGTTCGTTCCTGGCGGAACTTCGGCGATAACAAGCCCCTGCTCGGCAATGGTCCGCAACAGGTCCTCGTTTCCCGAAGGATAAAACCTGTCCACTCCCCCGGCCATGACCGCAATAGTTGGCGGCACACGATCGCTGGGGTCAGGGCCGCTGCCCACACCACCGCTTTGACGGTGCCGTGGTGGGCTCAGCTGACCTGTGAGCCCTAGCGATGAACTCAGGGCACCCCTGTGGGCGTGAGCGTCAATGCCGTAGGCGCCACCGCTGATCACGGTGAAGTCCCGCTGTACCAACGAACTGGCAATTTCGACACTGACATTTGCGCCGTAGCTGGTGTTGTCCCGCGAACCAACCACGGCTATGCATTGCTCCTGGGGAGGTATCAGCGCAAGGTTTCCTCTGCACCATAGGGCGAGAGGCGCCGCCAATTCCAGATCGTCAAGAGCGGTGGGCCAGGACGGGTCTTCTGGGATAAGTAGCCGGCCGTTCATTCTGGCCAGACTGGCTAGATCGCGTTCGGGCGCCACATCAGCCAGACGTGGACGCCACCGTGCCAGCACGTCTGCAAGGCCGGACCATCGTTCTGTCCCCGCCGCGTTCAGAACCTCTGTGACGAGTTGTTCAACCCGGGCATTGGAGGAATCATTGCTGCGAATCAAGGACAGTGCCTCTTCGGGACCAAGCACCTGGACCAGTGCCAAACCCGGTAAATCCGATGGCTCCATGAGCCGGGTCAATGCGGCCCGAGCAATCCGCAGAGCGCGGCCCGTACGGTCCTGTTCAGTGGGCTCATCCGTTGCCTCGATGTCAGTCATGGTATTTCTCCTCGTTGCCGCAGTGTCAACGCCAAGCCAACGTCTTCGCTGCCCGGCCGTTCTCGTCCTTGGAGATCGGCGACCGTCCATGCTAGGCGCAGCACGCGGTCATAGCCGCGGGCACTCAGGACCCCCGTTCCCATGGCCTTGTCTAAAAGCGCGGTGTCGTGCCTACCCAACCGCAAGGGCCCGCGCAGCACCTGTCCGGTCACATCCGCATTGTGAACCAAGGACCATGGCTTCAGCCGCTCAGCAGCAATGTCGCGGGCAAGCTGTACTCGTTGAGCAACCTGTTGACTGGATTCCCGTGGCTGCGAATCAGCCAGTTGTGACAACTGCACCTTGGTCACTTGCAGCTGGATGTCGACCCGGTCCAGCAAGGGACCTGAGAGTCGGCCAAAATAACGGCGCCGGGCCATAGGCGTGCATTGGCAATTAATGCCTTTGCCGGTGGCTTTCCCGCAAGGGCAAGGGTTGGCTGCCATGACAAGCTGGAACCGTGCAGGATAAGATGCTGTTCCGGCTGAACGATGCAAGACCAGCTCACCGCTCTCCAAGGGCTGGCGCAGCGCATCCAGCACACGCTTATCGAATTCAGGAGCCTCGTCCAAAAATAGAACACCCCGGTGAGCGCGAGTGGCCGCGCCCGGACGGGGAATCCCGCTGCCCCCACCAATGATCGCTGCTGTACTGGCAGAGTGGTGCGGGCGCTCATACGGAGGGCGTCGAACAAGTTCCATGAGAGCCTCGCCACGATGATCCAGCGAGTGAATGGCGGTGACCTCCATGGCCTCGGCATCGCTGAGATCGGGCAGCAGCCCGGGCAGGCGTTCGGCCAGCATCGTTTTGCCTGAGCCCGGCGGTCCCACCATCATGAGGTGGTGGCCACCGGCCGCCGCAATCTCTAAGGCCACACGAGCCACCGGCTGGCCCGCTACTTCAGCCAGATCCACCTGTTGTTGCTTCGTGGCCCCAGCCCGTCCGGCCTTGTCCTTGGCGCTGCCTCCGGCCCATCCGCCCCCAACACCGCGGAGATTTTTAGGGTCCGCGTCGAAGGCGAAGGCGACTTGAGCCAAATTGTCATAGCCGCGAACTTTGGCGCCCTTAACCAGTTGTGCCTCGGCCAAGTTGGCGGTGGCCACAACGAATTCCTGGCAGCCTGCCGACAGCGCCGCTAGGACGGCTGGCAGCACTCCGCGGACGGGGCGCAACCGCCCATCCAGACCCAACTCGGCAATGAACACCGTGCCCCCGGTTCCGCGCAGATCTCCGGCCGCATTGAGCGCTGCCATCACGATGGCCAAGTCGAAAGCTGATCCTTTTTTGGGTAGCGATGCCGGCACCAGATTGACGGTGATCTTGCGCCTGCTCAAGGGTATTCCAGAGTTCTGTGCCGCTGAACGGATCCGCTCGCGGGCCTCATTTAACGAAGCATCAGGGAGTCCCAACAGTATGAAATTGGGCAGCGTTTGACCAATGTCCGCCTCGACCTCAATGACGTGCCCATTGAGCCCCACCAGCGCCACAGCGAGGGCTCGGCCCATACCCATCAGGCCACCCCCTTGAGATGGTCTATTGAGGGTGGGCCAGATTGATCCATCACGATCCCGATGGCGTCGATGCGCAGGGATCCCACAACGTAGTGGTGATCGCGGGCCCACAGCACCGCCAGGGTGCGCAGTCGTAAAAGTTTGGCCCGGGTTAGCGCTTCTAAGGGGTCACCGTATCGCCGAGAACGGCGCGTCTTAACCTCGACGATGACGAGTTCGCCGCCGTCTAACGCCACCAGATCTATCTCACCGCTGGCGCACCGCCAATTGCTGTCAATGACCCGAATGCCGTGTTCTTCCAGGTAATCTGCGGCCATCCGTTCACCGGTCTGGCCGAGTATGTCCTTTGTTCTCATGACCGCCTCCACTGCCAGCTTGGCGGGCTTGGCAGGACAGCGAAAGGTCCCAACACTCAATTGTGGATACTGGACCGGGACTACTGCCTGTGAGGGACTCAACGCCTGAATCAAGGCAGAATTTTTAGTCCGATAGCCGGCTCAGCTTGTGGAAAATTCTTGAGGTTCGCTCTTCCTAGAGCCCGCAGCAAAAGGCCTGGTTCAAGCCGACGTGGAAATCAGCGTGGGGTTAGTATCCGGAGGACTCTATTTTTTCCCGCTCCAACGGCTAGTGAAATACTGCTAATTATCGCGCGATTTTACGGAGTGAATGACGCAATTAAAGAGCTCCCATTGGGCGATGTGGGCGTTCGGTATGGGTCCCCATTGATCCGGCGAAGGCGTGGAACTACGCCCATCCAGCTTGGATACATTGTCTCTCGGTTCCACCGGGCGTAAGAAGATGTCTACCACGTAGGGTTCGTTAGGGCGTCTGACGCTGAGCCTATGCAGTGACGAAGGTGCCGGCGCAGTAGTCAACTCCAGTACCCCGTCTTCAGCATTGACCACCTGGCCGGAGAGTAACTGTCGAACATCGTCAGAGAGCAACTGGGAGTTAAAGGTACTAATTCGAAACGCGTATTCACCGAGCGGGTCGTGGCCATACGAGGTGATGATCCCTTTCCCCATGACCACCTCCGACAGTCTCTCGTCATGCTCCTACAGGATCAACGGTAATGGTTGAGTCGAGCTAGTTTGATTCGAACGCATCAGCCTCTTGCAACCTGCTGATAGCCAGATCAAGGACTGCTATTGCCTCGGCAGGATTGTCATCTCGGGTGTATATTTTGGCCAGTTCGACCATACTGCCAGCAACTTGCTGGCTGATCAAGGTGTTGTGGACGTTTCCGAATCGCGAAATTATATCCTGATACGTCGCTTTGGCCTGCGGCTTCTGACCAGAGCTGTACAGTGCGACGGCACGAGCATGAAGAGCATCGATGAGGACTGTGATCAGCTCATCGGCCTCAGCTACGGGCCCGTCCGCCTTCTCTGGAATTTCGAAAGACGACCTTTCCGCAGCTTCTGCAAACTCTGCGGCCGTTGCGTCAGGGTGATCATGTTCGAACTGCTTGAGCGCTTCTTCCTGCATATCAACCATTTGGCTCGAGCCTTCGGCGGCCGGGACAGCTTTAAGCACGCCGTAAACTTTGTTGCCGCGGGTTACCCAGCTCGAGTGCCCGGCTTCAGCCTGGCGAATGAATGACGACGGTGAACCCTGCCCGATTTCGCTAGCGGTCAACTCCAAGAGTCTTTTATTGTCCGTGGGCAGCGCGTATTCCGCTAATTCATGTGCGTATTTTTCGACTGAAGCTGGTTCAATGATTGCCACAACGCGGCCATGTCGGGCTAGAGAGACTCGCCTGCCCCCTTGAAGAGCTTCAAACAAGTGGCTAGCCTCGTCCTTGATTCGAGAGATGGGTATCGGTCCATATTCTGAGGGTTTCATCCAAATACACCAACTTTCTTCCTTGTTCTATAGGTAGAATATTACCTTGAAACCGCGGTCAGGTGAATCGAATACCGAAGGAGCTGAAAGTGTCCATCTATTCCGACGGAACGGCCGCTTACCGCGAGACAACGAAGTGGTTAACTGCCTTCGTCCCGCTGACAGCCATGGTCGCCTCCATACTGACTCTCGGCCCTCCAGTCCTCCGAAGCATTCAAGACGCACCCTCCCTCCCTGCTTGGATCGGCGAGCATACCGTGGTCCTTCTCTGCATTGCCGTCCTGTTCGGCGGCCTAACCGTGATACTTTCCTTCGGCACTAAAGTTCTCAGCGTCGAACCCCAAGACATTGGGCCTCTCCTCAATTCCCCGGAAAAACGGTCAGAGCTTGCGGCCGTGATCGGGACAGGCGCCACCGCCCCATGGTTCTTAGACTTAGCTACGTTCAATGAAGCACTGGGTGAAATAGCAAAAGCACCCAAAGATCCAAATAGCCCCCCACGTAACGACACCTCTCAAATCGATCAGTTCAAGTTGGCGGTAGAGGTATTGCGTGATTGGTCTCTTTATCACGAGATCCAAATAGCGTTCCGAAATTTTCTTCGTGCATTCATCGCGTCAACTATCGCCATTGCAATTGCAGCATTAGTGGCGCCAGCACAACTGGAATCCGTGATTCCCGTTGACAAGCCAACGCTGGTCAGCATAGAAGTGAATGAATCCGGCCAAAACGATCTCCTAACAAGAACTGGCTGCACAGACCCCACAGCGTCGACATTTACGGCTATTGGAGGTAGCTGGAAGCACCCCGAACTGGCCGTGGACGGTCCAGGATGCGCTTTTGGCGCGGCATGGCACCCCAGACGTGGCCACATTGAGCTAAGGCTGCCCTCGCTCCCCTAGCCTTTGCTCTCCCATCAAGTGGTCGAAATAGCAGCCCCGATTTCATCTCAACAGGACGGCGGGTTGCTCCTTGCGGGAACAGGGAGGGCCTCTCCAACACTGGCTAAATTCCGCCAGGACGCAGCAATGCCCGGCCGAACCATTCCGACCGGGCAAAGAGAACACTGGCACATTCTGCCGCGTAGATGCTGCTTCGGGGCCACCCTAAAGTTAGTAGGCCACCGAGAAGCGTTGCTTGCGATGGGCCGCGGACTCGACCTCGTCGATGACAGCCAGCCCGAAATCGGCTCCGGAAATGTTCGAATTTCCTGCTGCATCAACGAGCAGCACCTCGCCGCCGATACGGTAGGAACCCGTTGCCTCACCAGGCGCAAAATCGCCAAAACCGCCAGCAGGGCTCACATAGAACCAGTCCAGCTCGGCGGGAGCGTCCTGAAGCATCTCCAAAAGTCGGGCTCCGGTCTGGGACTCCGGCAAGATCTCCGCCGGGAACTCTGGCACATCCATGAGGCGAGGGCCGCCGGGGGCCACCTGCAGAGATCCTGCGCCACCAACGACACCCAGGCGTGCACCCGCCGCTGCAGCCAGCGGCAACAGCTCCGCCACAACACCTTCCAGCTTTCCCGTCAGCTCACCACGGGGCGAAAGCGTCTCAATGACAACATCTGCATCGACGACGCTGGAAGCCAAAAATTCTGAATCGAACACGGAACCGGTGATGTACGTTGCCCCATCAACAGGGTTCGCCGGCAAATTCCGGCTCAGGGACGTCACCTCATGACCGCGCTTAACTGCCTCCCGAACAATGTTGCTCCCGGCGTACCCAGTTCCGCCGAGGACCTTGATCTTTGCCATTCGCTTACTCCCTGACTTACGTTTAGACGGCCTACATAGCCGCATTCACTCAATGCTTACTAAAAGAGAGTAACATACCTACAGTTAGTAAATTTGCTAGAATGGGTGTTCCAGCGGTGCGCAGAAGAGGATCGCGGAGAAGAGAACAGAGAACTATGAGCCAGCCGCTATGGGACCCCTACGATCGAAACTGCCCTTCGCGGGCGGTGCTGGACCGAATCGGCGACCGCTGGAGTGTGCTCGTGGTGGGTGCTTTGAGTCAGGGCCCGCTCCGGTTCTCGGAATTGGCCAAACGCGTGGACGGTGTGTCCCAAAAAATGTTGACGCAAACTCTGCGCGGCCTAGAGCGCGACGGCCTGATCACCCGCACCATGTACGCCCAAATTCCACCTCGAGTGGACTACCAGCTCAGTGAATTCGGGTCCAGTTTGGCCATACCCATCCAAGCCTTGGAGACGTGGGCCAAGGAAAACATGCCGGCCATCATGCGAGCTCGCGACGGCTACGACGCCGCTCAACTCCCCCAAAAATAATTGCCCACGCCAGCCCAACACAAAAAACAAGGACGACGGCGGAAGGTAAGTTCCGGCGTCGTCCTTGTCTTTTAGGTGGGGCTGGGCCTTGATCACGGGGCTGGCACAGCCTTAGCCGAAGGAGCCGAGCTGGCCATCCTTGGGGATCTGCAGGTCATCGGACTTCATGAGTTCTTCGACGTTGACATCTTTGAAGGTGATGACTCGGACGTTCTTCACGAAGCGGGCCGTGCGGTAAACATCCCACACCCACGCGTCCTGCAGGGTCAGATCAAAATACACTTCGCCGTCGGCCGAGCGGGCTTGCAGGTCCACGTGATTGGCCAGGTAGAAGCGGCGTTCAGTCTCCACCACATAGCTAAAAAGATTCACCACATCGCGGTATTCGCGGTAAAGCTGCAGTTCCATCTCGGTTTCGTAGTTTTCCAGATCCTCAGCACTCATGCTTCCATCATCCATCACCGGGACCCCACTTTCCCAACGGGGCCGCTGGGGTGGCGAAAACTATACGAGTCGCCAGGTCTTGCGATGGTGGTCGGTGGCGCCGAGTTCAGCAATTGCTGCCTTGTGTACCGGCGTTCCATAACCCATATTGGAGTCCCAGCCGAACGCAGGGAACTCCTGTGCGAGGCCCGCCATGATGGCGTCACGCTCCACCTTAGCCAAGACGCTGGCAGCGGCAACGGACATGCACGTCATATCCGCCTTGATGCGTGTTTGAATCCGCCACGGCGCTGCGACGGGCTGCTCTAGTTCTGCTTCTGGGACCGTGAACAAGTCCAACCCGATTTGTTGCGGGACAGAAAGCCAGTCCTGATTGCCATCGAGAATCACAAAGTCAGGGATCACCGAGGCCGCCGCCTGGGCCATGGCGCGCTGGCCTGCGAGGCGCAGAGCTGCCACCAACCCCAACGCATCAATTTCCAGCGCCGAGGCATGACCAACGGCACTTGCAGCCGCCCAATCAATGATGGTGGGCACGAGTGCTTCGCGGACGGGAACTCGCAGTAGCTTGCTGTCTTTGACGCCGGGGAGCTCAACCGTGGATTCGGGATGGATGATGACCACGCCAACACTGACGGGTCCGGCGAGGGAGCCCCGGCCCACTTCATCGCAGCCGGCCACGGCTTGGTAACCCTGGGTTGCGAGTTCTTTTTCCCATTCAAGGGTGGGTGCGGCGGCAGCCATTTATGGACCTGTCGAGACGGTGGGCTGCGGCTGGGGCGCGTCACTGACGCTCTTGGGATCAGGAACGTCGGCAAAAACGTCCGGGTAATTGCCCAGGATTCCCACCCTGTTCAGGGGCCAGGCAATCACAATCGCCCGGCCCTCAACATCGGCGATGGGGACAAAACCGGTGCTGTTGAAGCTCTGGTGATAGCGCGAATCCTGTGAATTATTGCGGTGGTCGCCCAATACCCACAAGTGTCCCTCAGGAACGGTGACCTCAAAGGTGAATTCCGACGGCGCTGCGCCCGGGAAAAGATAGGGCTCGGTGATGGCGGCACCGTTGATGGTCAGCTTGCCGTCGTTATTGCAGCAGATGACCTTATCCCCCGGCATACCGATGATCCGCTTGACCAAGTGCTGCTCAGAGCTGTCCGGTGCTAGGCCAATAAAGGTGGCCACATCATTGAGCCAACCCGAAGGTTTGTTAGCAACAGGCTCTTCTTTGAGCCATCCCTGGGTGTCTTTGAAGACCACAATGTCGCCGCGCTTGAGACCGATGGGCTCAGGCACCAGCAGATTGACGAAGATCCTGTCATTGATTTGCAGCGTGTTTTCCATCGATCCCGACGGAATGAAAAAGGCCCTAAACAAGAACGTCTTGATGAGAAAGGAGAGAACCAAGGCAATCACAACAATGGTGAGAATCTCTTTGCCCCACGCCAGCGCCTGCCGGGCGAAGCGCTGGCCGGGTGTGGCCGGCTCGGCCGCTCGGTGATCCGCATTCTCCGCTGCCTGGCCCGAGTTCAAATGACGGGCTCGTAGATCCTGCCGCACCCGCGGGTCGGAAGAGACCGGCTCGGTTCCCTCGTGGGGATCCGGCTCACCGGTTTCTTCCGGCACACTGTGTTGCGTCAACGTTTATTTCCTTAGCAAAGTCAGGTCAAAAATGTGCGTACACACCCTGTCAAGGTGTTAAGCAGTCAGGGTGTTAAGAAACGAGCTAGGGCAGGCCGCCACTGGTTTTTCCGCTGCTGGAATCGTTGTCAATCAGATGCAGTCTCCCCAGCGGCCACACCGTGGCGATGGGAGTGCCAATCACCCGATCGGTTGAAATCAATCCTCCGCCGGGCGCTCCCAAGAGGGATCGCGAATCCAGCGAAACATTGCGGTGATCACCCATAAGCCACAACTTACCCTGCGGAACCGTCACCTCGAACGTCAACGCGCTGGGCTCGTCCCCGGGATACAGGTAATTCTCAGTAACGGGGACACCATTAATTTCCAAGGATCCGTCCGTGGAGCAACATTTCACGGTGTCGCCAGCAACGCCGAGCACCCGCTTCACATACATATTGTCGTTGGGAACCATCCCCAGCCATTGGCCGGCCCCCACGATGCCGTCTGCCACTTCTCCTGCACCAGATTTCAACGGCAGGAAGGACCCTCTGCCGTCAAAGACCACCACGTCGCCGCGCTCAATGGGTTTGTTGGTGAAAGCAAGGCGGGACACCAGCACACGGTCGCCGGTGAGCAGTAGCGGTTCCATCGATTCAGACGGGATGTAGTAGACATCAATCCAGACGTTGCGCAGCAAGGCCAGGAAGAGGAAGAGCACCACTACCGCCAGAACCACAAAACGCCAGCCCAGTTTCCTGGACTGGCGTTTCGCTTGAGTCAAAGTGCGACTCCCCTTTATTACTTGGTGGGGAGGTTGTCGCGCTTTTCCTTGATCTTGGCAGCCTTGCCGCGCAGGTTGCGCATGTAGTACAGCTTGGCGCGGCGAACGTCACCCTTGGTGACAACTTCGATCTTTTCCAGGACCGGGGAGTGTACCGGGAAGGTACGCTCTACACCGACGCCGAAGGAGATCTTGCGGACCGTGAAGGTCTCGCGGACGCCGTCGCCCTGGCGGCCAAGGACGAAGCCCTTGAATACCTGAACACGTGAGCGGGAACCTTCAATAATGTTCACATGAACATTGACGGTATCGCCGGCACGGAAGGCGGGGATGTCGCTACGCAGGCTAGCTGCGTCAACAGAATCGAGAATCTGCATTTTTCTCACTCCAGGCAAACGCCACAGGTCATTTACTTTGTGTCACGCTCCTCAGGGACGGCACAAAGCCAGTCATGAGAAACGAAAGAATTGGACCGGATTCCATGGATGGAATACCAGCGTGCCGCCCTGTTGACGAGCGCTCCCCCTGTGGCAGGAACGCGCCCAGTAGGCACATCTATTTATTTTGCCACACCCATGGCCATCTCGCTAATCCAGTGCGGTGGCCCAAGTGCTCAAAACGTCACAGTTCAGACGCGGCTTCACTGTGCTCATGCGTCGTCGCTGTGTTCATGCGTCGTCACTGTACTCATGCGTCGTCGCGACGGAGTGCCCTACCATCGACGACGGCGTACCCAAGTTCCCAGAGCACGTTGCGGTCCGCTTTGCTGAACGTGGAGACGTCAAGAACGTCAATCAGGTCAGGACGACGTTCGGCTGTGCGACGCAACTGCAATTCCTTGCGGAACTTGGCGATCTTGCCGTGGTTACCGCTGAGCAGCACATCCGGCACATCCCGCTCACGCCATGAGGACGGTTTGGTGTAGACGGGGTACTCCAACAGCCCGTCAGAGTGGGATTCTTCAATGAGGGACTCCGGGTTCCCCACTACTCCGGGGATCAGCCGACCAATGGCCTCAACCATGGCCAAAACGGCAACTTCACCACCATTGAGGACGTAGTCTCCCAAGCTGACAGGGCGGACGATGTACTCATCGGCAGCCCATTCCAGGACCCGCTCATCTATTCCTTCGTAACGGCCGCAAGCGAAGACAAGGTGTTCGGTCTCGGCCAGCTCGTAAGCCAACGCCTGGGTGAAAACTTCACCGGCAGGTGACGGCACGATCAAGGTGGGCCGCACGCAGTCGGACGTGGGAGAGGCGGCCGCAATGTCGGTCAACGCTTGCGCCCACGGCTCCGGCTTCATGACCATGCCAGCGCCGCCACCGTAGGGTGTGTCATCGACGGTGCGGTGGCGATCTGCCGTGTAGCTGCGCAGGTCGTGGACCACTAGCTCGAGCAGACCTTCGGTGCGAGCCTTGCCAATCAGGCTCAGGTCAAGGGGCGCCAGGTATTCGGGGAAGATGCTGACAACGTCGAACCGCATTATTCGGGTGTTCCTTCCGAACCATCAGCACCGTCAGCGCCACTGAGATCGGCAGCTTCGCCAGTCTCATCGTTTTCCGAAACGTCCTTGTTGACGGTGAACAGGCCGGCCGGCGGAGTGAGCAGCACGTAGCCGTCCTCAATGTTGACCTCGGGGACGATCTCATCGACGAAAGGCACCAGGACCTCATCACCTTCATTGTCTTCAACGATGAGCAGATCCTGCACGGCCTGGGTCCGCAACCCGGCGACCTTGCCAACCTTGTTGGCGCCAACCCGGACTTCAAGGCCGAGCAGCTCATGTTCGTACCAAGCGTCGTCATCCTCGTCATCATCGGATTCGAAGAACATCGTGGCGCCGCGGAGCAGTTCGGCGTCGTTGCGGGTGTTAGTGCCTTCGAAGCCCAGCAGGAGAATATCCTTGTTCCAGCGCGAGCTCTTGACAGTCAGGCTGCCGATCTTTGCCGGCTCCACCACGAACTCGGCGCCGACCGCGAAGCGGGAATCGGGGGCGTCGGTAAGGACCAAAACGGTGACCTCACCCTTGATGCCGTGGGGCTTGCCAATCCGGGCGACCTGGACCTGCATGGGAACTCCTAAGTTGTTACTGAAATTTGGGGAAAAATTTGGCCCCGTCACCATTATGGTGCCGGGGCCAAACGTTTGGCTTTACTGCTGAAAACTTGTTGCAGCCTTAGCTGCGCAAGCTCTGGGCAGGTTAGTGGCGGCGATCCGTGTCAACAACGTCAACACGTACCGGCTCGCCGTGGGCCAGAGCGGAAACCACTGTGCGCAATGCGCGAGCGGTGCGGCCCTGGCGGCCAATAACCCGACCTAGATCGTCTTGATGAACGCGCACCTCGAGGGATTCCCCGCGGCGGTTGCTCTTGACGCTCACCTTAACGTCCTCGGGAGAATCAACGATCCCGCGGACAAGATGCTCCAGCGCTTCAGCCAACAAGCTACTCAGCCTCGGTGCTCTCAGTTGCTTCTGCCTCGTCAGCCTTCTTGGCCTTCTTGGTGATAGCTTCCTTGACAACAACGTTCTTAGCTTCCGGAGCAACGAATGCTTCCTTGGGAGCCTTGGTCTTCAAGGTGCCTTCGGCGCCCTTGAGTCCCTTGAACTTCTGCCAGTCACCGGTGATCTTCAGGATCTTGGCAACAGGCTCGGACGGCTGAGCACCGACGGAGAGCCAGTACTGAGCGCGGTCGCTGTTGACCTCGATGAAGGACGGGTTTTCGGTCGGGTGGTACTTACCGATTTCCTCGATGGCACGGCCGTCACGCTTTGAGTGTGAGTCCATGACGACGATGCGGTAGTACGGGGCGCGCATTTTACCAAAGCGCTTAAGGCGAATCTTTACAGCCACTTTTGTGGTTACTCCTGTTTCGGAAAAGGGGCGAAATCCGTTTTACGCTCCCGTGGGGCGGGCCGTGCGGCGGACTTCTAAGGACAGGACCAACACGCGGAGAGAGGGGCCACGTGGATCGAGTACCTGTTCATTATGCCAGATTAAAGGTGGGGTGTGCGACGCGTTACGCGAGCAACGTGGTGTGTTATCCGTCATGACCACTTCTGCAGTGATTTGACGCTAGCTTTGGCCGAATCATAAACACATACGCACCACTCACCGTGAGTGGTGCGTATGAACACTTAGACGCGCCAGTGACACTCAGTGATGCGTATACGTTTAGTCTTCGGCCAAGAATTACTCGGCCGAGTAGAAGAACAGGCTCATTTTGGCGTTGTCTTCAGAGGCCGCCACAGCCGCGGCGGCCATGGCGGTCAGTGCACGCAGTAGCGGTTCGGTGACCTCGGGAGTGGATTCCATCTCCTCGGCACCAGCCCACTGAGCTGCTAGTTCGGCTACGTCTTCGGGATCCTCGGGAGCGTTGAGCTCGGCGAAGACCTCCAGCAGCGCATCAGGAACGGCGAAGAGGGTATCCAGCTCAATGTCAACCAAGCTCAGCTCGGCAGCAACACCAGTTGCATGGACTTTCTTGACGGCAAATTCGCCAAGTACTTCAATCTCAAAGTCGCTCAGACCGGGGGTCGGCAGCACCGGCACATCGATCTTGGGTGATTTTCCGGATTGCCGCGCCTTGGCCCGGGCGACTGCCTGGTGATGGTCGGCGATGAAGAACTCAGAGTAATTGGCCACGCAGAAGCCTTTCAAGTCGGTGGCCCGGCACCTAGCAGGGTTTGAGGTGCCGGGGAGGCCCGCTGATTATCTAAGCGGACTGTACGGAATCAACACTAACGCGAATTTGGTTCTTCCACGGATCCTCGAAGCGGAGATCGGCGCCGGTGTTGGCGACGGCAATGCCATGGTGGGCCAAACGCTCACCCAAGGCCCCGACGTCGTCCTTGCCTGGGAGCTGGATGAGTACCTCACCGAGGCCCAAGGTGTCCTTACGGGGGCCGGCGCCGCGGCTGTTCCATACATTCATTGCCATGTGGTGGTGGTAGCCACCGGCCGAGACGAACAGTGCCTGCCCGTGGAAGCCTGAGGTCTTTTCGAAGCCGAGGGTGTCAACGTAGAACTGCTCTGCCGTCTTGACGTCGCCAACCTGTAGGTGGACGTGGCCAATGCCGGCGTCGGTGTTGCGCTGACCCACAACAGCCTCTTCGGTGAGGTGCTGCTGCAGGTAGTGCTGGGGCGAAAGAGCCAAGGAAGCCATTTCCACCTCGCCGTTGACCCAGTTCCAGGCGTCGCGGGGGCGGTCCCAGTAGAGCTCGATGCCGTTACCTTCGGGATCGGTGAAGTAGAAGGCTTCGGAGACCAGGTGATCGGCGCTGCCGGCAAAAGCCTGCGGGCTGTACTGGGCCGCACTTGCCACGGTGGCGGCCAGCGATGCCTGATCATCAAAGAGCAAAGCGGTGTGGAACAGGCCAGCTTCGCCGCGGCCGGGAATGTGCAGGCCACCAGCGGGCTGCAGGTGCACCAGCGGGGTGGTACCGCGTCCCAGGTACTGACCACCGTCGGCTTCGGCAACCACATCCAGGCCGAGGGCCTTTTGGTAGTAGTTGCTCATGTTTGTCATATCGCCAACCTTGAGCATCACAGTGCCCATGGTGAGGTCGGCGGAAAGCAGATCGTTTTGTACAGTCATGATGTCTCCAAGGCTTGTTGGCTTGATATTACTTATATAGTAGCAAACTACTTGAAGCTTCAACCTATTCCCGAGGGGTTAGTTTTATTCTCATGACTACCCGGGCACCCTTGACATCCAGAAAAGCCTCATGGTTGCGCAGTTCTGCCAGCGCTGGCGTCCACTGTTCGTGGGGAAGCTCACTAAAGCCACAGCTTGCATAAAAGGGTCCATTGAACGGAATGGACGCAAAAGTAGTCAGTGTCATGGAATGAAAACCGGCTTCGGTGGCCCAGGCAATGGCCGCGTTGACCAGCTGGCGTCCGATCCCCTGCCGCGCATACTGCGGGCTCACCGACAATTGCGCCATATGTGCTTGGCCGTCGACGATCTCCAGCCTGACAAAACCCGCTGGCGGGCGCCCGGCCACCATGATGTGAAAAGCGTCGGCGTAATCTTCCGCCGAGTCTGGCGCGGGAAAGTCTGCAATGGAGATGGGCGGATCCAGGGTTTCAAAAGCCGAATCGGCGTCGGCTTCGATGGCAGGCAGCAGCGCGAACTCTGTCAATGCGGCCGGGCGGATTTCCAACATCTCAAAAGACTATCCGCTGGCTGTGACAATCAGAATGGCTTGCTGCGAATCGGCTGGCACTGGGCCCTTAGACCCCGCGCTGCGCGGCTTCAATGAACTGCTCGATCTGCGCGGCACCGTCGGTGGTATCTTGCGGCCGGTGCCCGCTACGAAGGACCACGTGTTTGGCTCCAGTACTTTCAAGGTAGTCGGCGACCTCTTCGTACAGCGGTTCCCACCCTCCGGTGAGGACGAAGGTGGGTACTCCCGGGACGATCAGCAGCGGAGCGTCTGCCGAAGGCAATTGCAACCTGGCCCGGGCAGCCCGGCGAATCACCGGCTCCGCAGTTCCCGCCGTGGTGATGGCCAGCAGGGTATTGAACTCCATCAGAAATTCCGCATCGCCAAGTACCTCGGAGCGGGCAAACAATTCCTGCACACGCCTTGAATAGGCCGCGGTTGCGGGCAGTTCGGCAGTCAGTGACGGCAGCAATGGCTCAATCAAAATGAGCGAGCGGACCAAATCTGGCCGCTGCACCGCTGCCATCATGGCGGCCACTGCGCCTTGGGCGTGAGCCACTACGTGCCCACCGCGGCCGAGAGCGTCGATGACAATCTTGGCGTCGGCGGCAAAGTCAGTTGCGGCAGGAGGTGCGACGGCGTCGAATCCCGTCCGCTTCAGAAAGAGACAATCGTAGTTCCCGGCGAGGAGGTGTTGGGCTGGCCAGGCAGCGGCCCCATAGCTATCCATGCCGTGGATAAACACAATCCGGGTTTTACTCATTGATGCAGGTTACCGGATAGCTCTGACAAAGCCCGCCATTCCTATGCCTACGCGGGTTTACCACGGCGACAACCCCCGCGAGACAGCGAAAGGCCCCGTCCGGCGTCGTAAATCAACAACGCGGACAGGGCCCAGCCATTAAAACTGGCCGCTGAAAACTACTTGCCCAGGAACTTCTCGAATCCCTTGGGCAGGTTCAGGCTGCTCGGGTCGAAGTCCTGAGCGCCGGCACCAAAAGCAGCGCCCGTGGGCAGGGACTTGGGCGCGTTGGCCTTCTCCTGTGCGGCCTTCAACTCGGCAGCGGCCTTGGCCGGGTTGCCGGAGCGAGCCTTCTTCTTGGCGCCCTGCTTACCCTTGCGGGCGCTATTGAAGCCGCCGGGGCCTGCAACGCCGGGCATGCCGGGGATGCCGCCACCCTGCGCCATCTTCTTCATCATCTTCTGGGCCTGGCCGAAGCGCTCCAGCAGGCCGTTGACCTCGGAAACGTGCACGCCGGAACCCTTGGCGATGCGTGCGCGGCGTGAACCGTTGATGATCTTCGGCGCAACACGTTCGTGCGGGGTCATGGAGCGGACGATGGCTTCGACCCGGTCGATCTCGCGCTCGTCGAAGTTTTCCAGCTGCTGACGCATGCCGGCGGCGCCGGGCATCATCATGAGCATCTTCTTCATGGAGCCCATTTTGCGGATCTGCTGCATCTGGGCGAGGAAGTCATCCAGGGTGAAGTCTTCCTGGTCGGCGAACTTCTGCGCCATCCGCTCGGCTTCGCCCTTGTCCCAGTTCTTTTCAGCCTGCTCGATGAGCGTGAGGACGTCGCCCATGTCTAGGATACGGCTGGCCATACGGTCCGGGTGGAACAGCTCGAAATCGTCCAAGCCCTCACCGGTGGACGCGAACATGACGGGTTTGCCGGTGACCGAGGCAACCGAGAGTGCGGCACCACCGCGGGCGTCGCCGTCGAGCTTGGTCAGCACAACGCCGGTGAAGTTGACACCTTCGTTGAAGGCCTGGGCCGTGTTGACGGCGTCCTGACCAATCATGGCGTCAATGACGAAGAGGACCTCGTCGGGGTTGATGGCGGCGCGGATGTCCGCAGCCTGCTTCATCAGTTCGGCGTCAATACCCAGGCGGCCGGCGGTGTCAACAATGACCACGTCGTACAGTTTGGACTTGGCCTCAGCAATACCGGCCTGGGCAACGGCGACGGGATCGCCAGTTGCGGATTCAAACTCGCTGGACACGCCGGGGTGCGGTGCAAAGACGGGAACGCCTGCGCGCTCACCGTTGACCTGCAGCTGCTTGACGGCGTTGGGGCGCTGCAAATCCGCGGCGACCAAGAGCGGGCTGTGGCCTTGGCCCTTGAGCCACTTGGACAGCTTTCCGGCGAGGGTGGTTTTACCAGCACCCTGCAGACCGGCCAACATGATGACGGTGGGCGGGTTCTTGGCCAGGTTGATGCGCCGGGTTTCGCCGCCAAGGATGGCAACGAGTTCTTCGTTGACGATCTTGACGATCTGCTGCGCCGGGTTCAGCGCCTCATTGACCTCGGAGCCCAGGGCGCGTTCGCGGACCTTGGCGGTGAACGCGCGGACCACGGGCACGGCAACATCGGCGTCCAGGAGGGCGCGGCGGATCTCGCGCACTGTGGCATCGACGTCGGCCTCGCTCAGCCGTCCCTTGCCACGCAAGTTCTTAAAAGTTGCTGTCAGCCGGTCAGATAGGGAGTTGAACACGCGCCGGGTACTTCTTTCGTCAGGGATTAACCAACGCCCGCGCGGGACAGCCCTGCGGCCGGCCCGCGCATGAACGCGGCAATTTACGTTAGTCAGGATGAGAACGGCGGAACGGCGCTAACACCGCCCCACTCCCTTTCCTGAGGGACTCAACTATCAAGGGTACCAACTACGCCGACTCTTCGCTGCACATTCCGTTTCAACTTTGGCAATTGCGCCACGGGGAAAATTTCCGCCACGCACCAGCGCAACACCCTGAAAATTGGCCCCGTTTGGTGGCATGCTGAAGGGGTGATGAAAAACACCGAAGCCTCTGCCAATCCGAATTCCACGCACGACGCCGGGTCCCCGACTTCCGCGGCCAGCCCGGGTGGGCGGGTCAAGACGTTAGTGATTTTAGGGGCCTCAGGTGATCTCACCGGCCGGCTCCTGTTGCCCGGTGTGGCCCGGCTCATTGCCTCGGGCCGCGCGCCCGGGCTGCAGCTGGTGGGCGCCGGTAGCGATGACTGGTCGCCGGCGCAATGGCAGGAACGGCTCAGCGGTAGTTTCGCTGATGCATTCTCCCTCGAGTCAGACTCCAGTTCCGAGGGCCGGGAGGAATTGCAAAGGGTCCAAGAGGGCAGCAGCTATCACCAGCTCGATGTCACGGCCAAGGGCGCCTTGGGAGAATTCCTTGCAACTGTTGAAGGCCCTGTTGCGCTGTACTTTGCCCTGCCACCGGCGGTAAGCCAGAAGGCCTGTGAAACGCTGTTGGCCAAGGAACTGCCTCCGGGCACCCGGTTGGTCATGGAGAAGCCGTTCGGTTCAAGTGCCGAATCTGCCCGGGCGCTCAACGCCACCTTGGCCAAGCTGGTTCCAGAGGACCACATCCACCGCGTAGATCATTTCTTGGGCAAGTCCACGGTCCTGAACATCATGGGGTTGCGCTTTGCCAACCGCCTCTTGGAGCATTCGTGGAACAGTGAGCACATTGAAAAGGTGGAGATCATTTTCGATGAATCCCTCACCTTGGAGAACCGCGCCCGCTACTACGATCATGCAGGAGCCGGCCGGGACATGATCCAGAGCCATCTGCTGCAAATCATGGCGATCATGGCCATGGAACCGCCGGCAACACTGGAAGCAAACGATGTCCGCTCCAACATCGCCGCGGTGATGCGTGCCAGCACCATCGGCCCGCACGGCAGTACCGACTTCGTCTCCCACACCCGCCGGGCCCGCTACACAGCCGGCACCATTGGCGACCGCCAGGTGCCCGATTACCTATCCGAAGACGGCGTTGACCCGGCCAACGATACCGAGACCCTGGCCGAGGTAGAGGTCTATGTGAACAACTGGCGCTGGGCCGGAGTGCCGTTCATCTTGCGTTCCGGGAAGGCGCTGGGCCGGACCCGCAAGGAAGCCGTAGTCACCTTCAAGCCGGTCCCCCATTTGCCCCTAGGCTTCAAAGGCACCGACTCCCCCACTCGCATGCACATTGGTTTCGGCCCGGAGTCCCTAACCCTGGATCTGGACGTCATTGGCCCCGGCGATCTCTTCACACTCGATCGGATACAGCTGGAATCTGAACTGGGTAGCGATCCTCTTCTGCCCTATGGTGAAGTGCTCGACGGCGTACTCAGCGCGGATCCGCTGTTGTCCGTGCGTGGAGACACTGCCGAAGAGTGCTGGCGGATCGTGGAACCGGCATTCGCCGCTTGGAAGGCGGCAACCGTCCCCATGGAGGAATACCCGGCTGGCTCCACCGGACCGGAGGCGTGGACTACCAGCGGGGACTGACTCTCTTCTGTATGGCCTCTCTTCTGTATGGCCAGCTTAGGACCGACAAAGACGCTCGCAGCCACACCAGATGATTGGGTGTGGCTGCGAGCGTCTCTTTGACGGTGGGACTGGACCGATCGTGAGGCTAGATCGCGGCGACGCCTCGTTCGCCGGTTCGCACGCGCATTACTTCTTGCACGGCGACCATCCAGACCTTGCCATCGCCGGGGTTTCCAGTGTTGGAGCTACCCACAATGATGTCCATCAGATCCCAGGCCACCTCATCAGAGGCTAGAACTTCGATCCGGATTTTCGCATGGAGGTCCACTGCGTACTCGGCGCCTCGGTAGACTTCGGTGTGCCCGCGCTGACGTCCGTAGCCGTGTGCCCCGCTGATGGTCAGGCCTTGTACGCCGTAGCTTTCAAGTGCATTCCGGACGTCTTCGAGTTGTTCGGGGCGAATGATGGCGGTGATCAGTTTCATGCGTCTACCTTTACTTCGGTGGTGGCGGCCGTTGCGGGCTCGGAGGTGACGCTGCGCTTCTCGGTCATCGGTACAAAGCTGCCGGTGGCGCGGCCACCGAAGTCGTAAGCGGACTCGGCGTGGACTGATACGTCCACTCCTGCTGCCTCGTCGGCAGATGAAATCCGGAAGCCCATGGTTTTGTTGATGACCCAGCCAATGGCGTAGGCGATGACGAATGAGTAGATCATGACTGCTCCGGCAGCGATTGCCTGCTTGCCGAGAAGTTCCAGTCCGCCGCCGTAGAACAGGCCCGTTCCGGCTGCGGGAGAGTTGGGATCGGCAGCGAGGCCAATGAACAAGGTGCCAACCAGGCCACCCACCAAGTGAACGCCAACGACGTCGAGCGAGTCATCGATGCCCAGACGGTACTTCAAGCCAACCGCCAGGGCGCATACTGCACCAGCCAGCAGACCCAGCACGATGGACCACATAGGAGTCAGGGCCGAGCATGCCGGGGTGATGGCGACCAAACCGGCCACGGCACCCGAGGCGGCACCAAGGGAGGTGGCGTGTCCGTCACGGAGCTTCTCAACTACCAGCCAGCCAAGGATTGCTGCGGCAGGGGCGGCGAGGGTGTTGATCCAGGCGTACCCGGCTACAGCGTTGGCGCCGAGCGCGGATCCGGCGTTGAAGCCGAACCAACCGAACCAGAGCAGGCCGGCACCGAGCATGACGAACGGGAGGTTGTGAGGGCGGTGGCTGGGATCCTTGCCGAAGCCTTTGCGGCGGCCCAGGATCAGGGCGAGTGCCAGAGCCGCAGCACCTGCGTTGATGTGTACGGCGGTTCCGCCGGCAAAGTCAATGGCTCCCATGCCTTGTCCGATCCAACCACCTGTGGGGCTGCCGTTGGCGTCTTCGGTGAAAGAGAACACCCAGTGCGCTACGGGGAAGTAGACCACCGTGACCCAGATGGCCGCGAACGTCATCCAGGCACCGAACTTGGCACGGTCAGCGATGGCGCCGGTGATCAGTGCCACGGTGATGATGGCGAAGACGGCTTGGAAGCCAACAAAAACAATCTCGGGGATGGTGCCCACTAGCGGCGCACCGTCGCCGGTATCCAGGACGCCCTGCAGCCCCAGCTTCTCCAACGGGTTGCCGAGCAGTCCTCCACCTAGGTCAGTTCCAAAAGCTGCGGAGTAACCAAACATCACCCAGAGGACGGCAACTACGCCGATGGCTCCGAAGCTCATCATCATCATGTTCAGGACGGCCTTGGCGCGAGTCATGCCGCCGTAGAAGAATGCAAGCCCCGGTGTCATCAGCAGAACTAGTGCTGCTGAGATGAGGACCCATGCTGTATCGCCAGTGTTCATTGGGCTGGCCTTTCGTTGCAAGAGTTGTTGCCGGCCGCTTCTTCGAGGCTGTGCAGGGTGGACTCTTACAATGAAAGTGCTTGCGTGTTTCGTGATGGCGCGGACTAAGTTTCCACGGCGTTACATTTGGGGCGGCAGCGTTAACTTGGTGCGTCAGGAATGTTTCCGGCGTATTTCTTACGCTTCATTTCCTCCACCGCATCAGCTTCCCCCGGGCTTGCCGCCAACCGCTTAGACGACGCGGGCCTTGGCGACAGCCACTGCGATCTGGACCCGCTTGGAGGCCCCCACCTTGGTCATGATGTTGGAAACCAGCAATTTCACTGTGGCTTCACTCATATGCATTGAGCTGGCGAGTTCACCGTTGGTCATGCCTTCGGCGACTCCCTGAGCAACAACCCGCTCTCTGGACAACAGATTGTGACCCGCATCACTCAATGTTCGCCGGTAAACACTTTGAGCCCTCCGCTGATCGTTTAAATAAAAGTGCCTGCCGTGGCGGGCAGGCACTTTTATTTGGTTTGTTGGAGGCGGCGTGCTGGAAACTAGTTCAGCAGCGCGTCAACAAAGCTTTCAGCATCAAACGGGGCCAGGTCGTCGGCGCCTTCGCCCAAGCCAACCAGCTTGACCGGCACGCCGAGCGTCTTCTGGATGGCCACTACGATGCCACCCTTGGCGGTGCCGTCAAGCTTGGTCAGCACAATGCCGGTGATGTTGACAACCTCGGCGAAAACCTTGGCCTGGGTCAGGCCGTTCTGCCCGGTGGTCGCATCAAGCACCAGCAGCACCTCGTCAACCGTGGCCTGCTTTTCAATGACGCGCTTGACCTTGCCGAGCTCGTCCATCAAGCCAACCTTGTTCTGCAAGCGGCCGGCCGTGTCAATCATGACAACGTCAACTTCATGCTCGATGCCCACCTTGACCGCCTCAAAGGCGACGGAGGCTGGGTCTGCCCCATCGACGTCGGACTTCACAGTGGGAACGCCAACGCGGGCACCCCAGGTGGCCAGCTGCTCGGCGGCGGCGGCGCGGAAGGTATCAGCCGCGCCCAGGAGCACGTCCTTGTCCTCGGCCACCAGCACGCGGGCCAGCTTGCCAACGGTGGTGGTCTTGCCCACGCCATTGACGCCAACCACCATGAGCACGGCCGGGCGGTCATCGTGGCGGGTGATGTTCAGGGTGCGGTCCATGGTGGGATCGACCAGTTTGATGAGTTCTTCGCGCAGCATCGACTGGACATGTTCGGGGCTGCGGACGCCCAGAACTTTCACGCGGTCGCGCAGCGTGTCCACCAATTCCATCGTGGAATCGGTGCCGATGTCCGCCAGCAGCAGCGTCTCCTCGACCTCTTCCCACACATCCTCATCAATGGTGTCGCGGGACAGCAGCGCGAGCAGGCCCTTGCCCAGCGCGTTGTTGGACTTGGCTAGGCGGGCACGCAGGCGCACCAGACGGCCCTCAACGGGCAGCGGGGTCTCTAGCGAAGGTGCCGCTGGCGCTTCCGGCTCAAGCTCTACGGTTTCAAGGTCCGACGGCGGCACCTGGGTTTCCGGGCGGTCCTCCACCAAGGTGCCACCACCTTGGGCATCACCGCTTTGGGGGCCAGCAGAGTCCAGCGGGGCCGGATCATTGGCGTCGCGCGGGCCGGTGTAATTCTGGCTGTTCCGGCGGGCCTTGAGGAAGACGGGGATGAGACCGCCAATGACGGCGAGTCCAACCACGATGGACAGGATGATGGGGAGAAGTTCGTTCACTCCACCAGTCTCTCACGGGCATGGAAGGAGCCCGTTTTCACACCATTTTTGGCCCTTTGTGGGACACTCATCAGTGATGTCATCCTCTACTGCCTCCTCAAATACTCCGCCCGCGAAGAAATCTCCGGACCTGCCAGCGGTGAAGCTGCCCCGTGACATCAAGGTCCTGGTCGCAGCTGCGTTCATGATTGCCATTGGCTTTGGCATCGTGGCCCCGGTGCTGCCGCAATTCGCGCAGAGCTTCGACGTCAGCGTGAGCGCTGCCGCCGTGGTGGTCAGCGCTTTTGCGTTCACCCGGTTGCTGTTTGCCCCCATGAGCGGGTGGCTCGTGGAGCGGATGGGAGAACGCCGCACCTACATTCTTGGCATCCTGATCGTTGCCGCGTCGTCCGCTGCATGCGCCTTCGCTCAGAACTATTGGCAGCTACTGCTCTACCGTGGCCTGGGTGGAATTGGTTCAACCATGTTCACGGTGGCAGCCATGGGACTGCTGATCAGGCTCGCTCCCCCACAGGCCCGCGGACGGATTTCAAGTCTCTATGCCGGATCATTTCTGCTCGGCAATATTGCTGGCCCAGCTGTCGGTGGCTTGCTGGCGGGTCTCGGAATGCAGCTTCCATTCCTGGTGTACGCGGCCGCACTGGTGTTGGTAGCCCTCTTGGTGGCTACCCAGTTACCCTCTGTTGCTGCCGCTGCTCGCCGGGCTGCTGCACAAGCAAGGACCGGGGCTGCCACAGATAATGGGACAAGTTTTCAGTCAGGTAGGGGGACGAGCAATGGGGCGGGTGTTAGTACTGCTGTGAAAAAGGCGGTACTTCCGCTGCGTGAGGCCCTGGGCATGCCGGCCTACCGCGCCGTCTTGACCTCGGGGTTCGCCAATGGCTGGTCCGCCTTCGGCATTCGCATGGCTCTGGTTCCGCTCTTCGCCACAGTGGCTTTGGAAGCCGGGACAGAAGTGGCCGGCCTGTCACTTGCCGTATTTGCCGTGGGGACCGGCGTTGCGCTGACCTTCTCAGGAAAACTGGCTGACGCCTGGGGCCGCAAACCCATGATCCTCTCCGGGCTGGCCGTCAATGGCATCGCCATGGGCGTCCTTGGCTTCACGGGCAACGAGTTCTGGTTCTTCCTGGTTTCCGCTATTGCAGGTCTGGGCAGCGGTCTCATGGGCCCCGCCCAGCAAGCCGTCGTCGCCGACGTCATTGGAAACGAGCGCTCCGGCGGCAAGGTACTGGCGACTTTCCAAATGAGTTCAGATCTGGGCGCCATCATCGGACCTATCGCAGCCGGCATGCTGGTCGACGCCTTCTCCTTTGGACCGGCTTTCCTCATGGCGACCGCGGTAGCGCTCATCAGCTTCCTGTTCTGGCTACCCGCGAAGGACACGAAACTGCTCTAGCCATCAGACGATGGGACGCAGGGACGCAAGCGCCGCAGATCCCTTGACCGCCGCGGCCAGATCCACGAGCTGACCACGGGCCCGTGCAAGAGCGCCAGCTCGGCGGCCCGCGTCAGCCCGAGGCCAGGGGCCTCTACCTGAGCACCAACTACACGGCGCTGTTCGCCCTCGAGGTCCCCTCGGAGTCCCTGCCGTTCCTCGCGTTCAGTAAAGATCTCGCCAGAAACTGATGCCGCGCTATTCAAAACCTGCCGGAAACTGATGCCGCGTTACTCAAAACCTGCCGGAAAGTGGTGCCGCGTTAGGACGTGGCGCGGTCTAGACGCTGGCTGATGACGGTGGAGACGCCGTCGCCCCTCATGGAGACGCCGTAGAGCGCGTCCGCTACGTCCATGGTCCGCTTCTGGTGCGTGATGATGATGAGCTGGCTGGACTCGCGCAGCTCCTCAAAAATGGTGATGAGCCGGCCCAGGTTCGTGTCATCGAGGGCGGCTTCCACCTCGTCCATGACGTAGAACGGTGATGGTCTGGCCTTGAAGATGGCCACGAGCAGAGCCACGGCCGTCAGCGAGCGCTCCCCGCCAGAAAGCAAGGAGAGTCGCTTGATCTTCTTGCCGGCGGGCCGCGCCTCGACCTCAATGCCGGTGGTCAGCATGTTCTCCGGATCGGTCAGGACCAGGCGCCCTTCGCCACCGGGGAAGAGCCGGCCAAAGACTCGTTCAAATTGCACGGCGGTGTCCGCGTACGCGGCAGTGAACACTTCCTCGACGCGCTGGTCCACTTCCTTGATGATGTCCAGCAGGTCCTTGCGGCTGGATTTCAGGTCCTCTAACTGGGCGGAAAGGAACTGGTGGCGTTCTTCCAGGGCGGCGAATTCCTCCAGGGCCAAGGGGTTGACCTTACCGAGAGCGGCGAGATCGCGTTCGGCCCGTTTGAGTCGCTTTTCCTGCTCCTCGCGCACAAACACAGTACCTTCGCGGACTTCATTGCCGTCGTCATCCACAGCCACGCGCAGTGCAGCCCACTTATCGGTGACCTCACCCGGACCCAGCGGAACCAGCGTTTCGGGACCGTATTCCTTGATGAGGTGGTCCACGCTGAGACCTAATTCCTCGATCGATTTGTTTTCCAACGTCTCAATTCGCAGCTTCTGCGCTGCACGGGCCAACTCGTCCTTATGCACGGAATCGGTCAACCGCGCCAAGTCCTTCTCAGCCTCCAGCGTGGCGCTGCGGACAGCCATCAGCTCCACTTCCCGCGTGGCCCGCTGCTCCTCGGCCTCATCGCGAACGTGCTCGGCCAGTTCAATGGACTCCTGAACGTGCTCCAAAATGTGCGTGGTTGCCGCAGCCACAGCGGCGGCCTTCCGCGCCTGGAACAGCCGGCGCGCAGCACGCTGGGCCGCCTGCTCCCGTGCCTGCCGCTCCGTGGCGGCCGCCCGTTCCAGCGCCGCTGCACGGTTGCGCGCGGCGTTCAACGCGTCCTCCGTGCTGCGCAGGGACAAGCGGGTTTCCAGCTCCACAGCCCGAGCTGCCGTGGCAGCCGCGGCTAGGGCGTCGCGCTCATCCATGGAAGGTTCGACGTCGGCCGGGGCCACTTGCGCTGTTGCCAACCGCGCCGCGAGAACTTCGAGGGCAACTTGTTCCCGTTCCAGGTTGGCGGTGGCGGCCTGCACTGCTTGCTCATGACGTTGCGCCTCGCCAGCGGCCGAACGCAAAGCAGCCCCCAACATACCCAGCCGTTCAGCGACTGCTGCCAACCGGGCGTCGGACTCATTCAGCGCAGCTAGAGCATCAGATTCGGCTTGTGCAAGAGCACCGCGCTGCCCCTGCAAGCCTGCGAGCGCAAAGCGGGATTGTTCGCCGCGGGCCATGGCCTGAGCCAGCCCTGTTTCCGTCTCATCTACGGCAGCTTGCAATTCCAGCAGTGACGGCGCCGTGGCCGAGCCGCCCTGAACCACCCACTGTGTGAACACGTCCCCGGCAGCTGTCACTGCCGTCAGAAACGCATTCTGCGCCAAGACGTCCTGGGCTGCGCTCATATCTGGAACCAACACCACACCGTTGAGCAGCGCGTCCAGCGTCCGCTCAAGTTCGGGCGGACCACTCACCTGCAAACGTGCGACGACGGCTCCGGACACTGCTGCGGCAGCGGCCGCGGCAGCAGTTGTGGGGTCCTGGTCTCGACCGGCGGTGCCGGCTCGAGCACCTGTGCCAGCTCGAGCAGCGGAGTCGGCGAGGACCAAGGTGACGCGGCCGCCGTCGTGCGTCTTGACGAGCTCAAGCGCAGCAAGCGCTGCGTCCAAGTCGGTGACTCCTACGCCTTCTGCCGCGGCGTTCAAGGCGGCGGCGATGGCTGTCTCATGGCTGGGCACCACCACCAGCAGCTGAGCCATGGACGCCAGCACCCCCTCGGGGCGGGCCTCTAGTAGCTGGGCGCTAGCATCCTTGCGCAACAGACCCACGGCGAGCGCATCGCGGCGGGCGGTCAGGGAATCGCGCTCACGTTCGGCAGCCAGCTGCTCCTGCGTGAGCGCGGCAATCTGCGCGTCCACGGTGGCGAGAGCTGCGGCGGCGGCCTCATAGTCGGCGTCGAGGCGTTCTTCGCCCTCCTCCACACCGGCCACTTGGGATTCGAGCGCAGCGAATTCCTGCGAAGCAACAGCGTGCCGTTCCGCGCCAGCAGCCTTGCTGTTGTGGAGGCGACCGATCTCAGCCTCAGCAGACTCCACTCGGGAGCGCGCGGCGGACACCTTGCCAGCCAGCTTGGCCAGACCCTCGCGGCGATCCGCGGCGGCACGCAACTGCTCACGAACCCGCTCCTCCTCGGCACGGACAGCAGCTTCGGCGTCCTCCTTGATCTCCATGGCCGTTTCCAGTCCATAGCGCCGCTCCTCTAATGCGAGGTCTAGCTCCGCCTCCTCGGCACGCAGTCGGGCAGCCTGTTCGGCCAAACGGTCGGGGTCACGGCTGGGATCAGGTGCCGCATCCGTCGCCCCGAGATGGCGTCGACGCTCCGCGGCGAGAACGCCGAGGGCTTTGAGTTGATCACGGGTGGCGGAGAGCTGGTACCAGTTGTCCCGTGCCGCGTTGAGCACGGGGGTGGCGGCCGCAGCTTGTTGCTCCAACGCTGCTTGCTGGGCGCGGGCCGCCTGGAGTTCTTCTTCGACACGGATTCGGCGGTTCTTGAGCTCGCGTTCGGCTGCTTCATCACGTTCCACGGTCTGAGTCAGGGTGAGGATGTCGTCCGCGAGCAGGCGTGCTTTGGCATCGCGCACATCAAACTGCACGCTTTGGGCGCGCCTGGCCACAGCGGCCTGCTTGCCCAAGGGTGTTAGCTGGCGGCGGATCTCGCCCGTCAGATCTGTCAGCCTTGCCAAGTTGGCACCCATGGCATCCAACTTGCGGAGGGTCTTTTCCTTGCGGCGGCGATGTTTGAGGATACCGGCTGCTTCTTCAATGAAGCCGCGGCGATCCTCCGGTGTGGCATGGAGAACCTTGTCCAACTGCCCCTGGCCGACGATCACATGCATTTCCCGGCCCAGGCCCGAGTCAGAAAGGAGTTCTTGGATATCCAGGAGCCGGCAGGCTGTGCCGTTGATGGCGTATTCGGAACCACCAGCACGGAACAGTGTGCGCGAAATGGTGACTTCGGCATAGTCGATCGGCAGGGCGCCGTCGGTGTTGTCTATGGTTAATGCCACATGGGCGCGGCCCAAAGCGGGGCGGCCGGAGGTGCCGGCGAAGATGACATCTTCCATTTTTCCGCCGCGCAGGGTCTTGGCTCCCTGCTCCCCCATGACCCAGGCCAGCGCGTCGACCACGTTGGATTTCCCTGAGCCGTTGGGGCCCACAACAGCTGTCACACCGGGTTCAAAGTCAAAGGTGGTGGCCGAGGCGAAGGACTTGAATCCGCGCACGGAAAGACTTTTTAGATGCAAACTATTTTCTTCTCCTGCGCCGGGCCGTTTCTCACAAGCTAATCTATCGTGAATTCCTCGCTCTCACCCTGGCGCCGCCTCCGTGTATGCATCGTGGTGCATGTGCGGGAACACCCCTATTAGGTGCATAGTTAAGGGTGGGTCTTGATATGTTTGGGGATCATAAACGGCTTTACGGCACCAATCCCGCACACATCAGGAAACGGTCACTGGATTTCCGGTGCCGCCTAACACCTATATACCCCAAGAAAAAGGCTGGAACTTGATCGGCAACGCTACGTTTCGTCACCACAACACCGCTTTGCTCGCTGTTTCCAGCATTGAGGCTCCAGTGGTGGTCAAGTCCAGCGACTTCGACGCCCGCCTAGCCCCAAGCCTAAAACGCTTACGGCTCTCCAAACGGTTGTTGGAACGCGTGGCCGGTGTGGACGAACGCCGCTGGTGGGCTCCCGGAACCGACTTTGACGACGCCGCCATCGAGGCTGGCGCCAAAGCCTTGGCCGAGGCCGGCATCGATGCCAGCCAGGTGGGCTTGCTGATCAACACCTCCGTGACCCGCCGCAATCTGGAACCCTCGGTTGCCGTCAAGGTCCACAACGGCCTGGGCCTGCCGTCCTCCGCCATGAACTTTGATGTGGCCAACGCCTGCCTGGGATTCGTCAACGGCATGACCTTGGCCGCAAACATGATCGATTCGGGTCAGATCAAGTACGCCTTGATCGTTGCCGGTGAGGACGCCCAAGCCACGCAGGAAACCACGTTCAAGCGCCTCAATGCCGAATCGTCCACGCGTGAAGACTACTTGAAGGAATTCGCCACCTTGACCTTGGGCTCCGGTGCTGCCGCTGCCGTCATGGGTCCGGCGGATCTGCACCCCGATGGTCACCGTATTGTGGGTGGCGTCTCCCGCGCAGGCACCCAGCACCATGAACTGTGTGTTGGCGGCCCCGACGGCATGTTCACCGACACCAAGGGCCTGCTGGACAACGGCCTGGAACTGGTCACCGATGCCTGGCATGAGGCTCACACCGACGGTTGGGACTGGCGTTCCATGGACCGCTACGTGACCCACCAGGTGTCCAACTCCTACACCAACGCCATCATCAAGGCCGTGGATCTGATCAAGGGCCGCGTCCCCATCACGTTCCCCAAGTGGGGCAATGTGGGCCCGGCATCCTTGCCCATGACCTTGGCCCAGGAATCCCAGAGCCTGAACCGTGGCGACCGCGTGCTGTGCATGGGTGTTGGCTCCGGTTTGAACACCGCCATGATGGAAATTGCGTGGTAGCAGTGGCTTCTGAAGGAATTGTTTTTTCTCAGCTTGAAGCACAGCCGCTTTCTCAGCCGTGGCCCGGTGTTGAAGCATCGTGGCGACACGTTCGCAACGTTCCCTCCACCGCCGCGGTTGATCCCGAGGGCACCAGCCGGCAGTGGCACTATCTGGACAACGAGTCCGATGTGTTGGCCACCGGTCTTGTGCCCCGCGGTACCCTGCTGTGTGTGCACGGCAACCCCACGTGGTCGTATTTGTGGCGGACCCTGCTCGCAGAAGCCACCTCCCCGGAGACCTTGGCCACCGGCGGCCCGTGGCGCGTCATCGCCGTAGATCAGCTCGACATGGGTTTCTCTGAGCGCACCGGCACCTTCCGTCGCCTCGAGGACCGCATCACCGACCTCTCCGACTTCACCGCCGATCTGGGTCTCAGCGGTCCGATTATCAGCGTGGGGCACGACTGGGGCGGCATTATTTCCCTTGGCTGGGCCACCCGCCACAAGGACCAGCTGGCCGCCGTCGTTCTTACCAACACGGCTGTTCACCCAGCCGGATTCTCACTTCCCCCGGCCCTTCAATTGGCCCTTCATCCCGCTGTTCACAAGTGGGGCACGACGACGTCTTCCGCCTTTTTGCGCGTCACCCACAATCTCGCGCAGCCCGCCTTGGCTGATGAGGTCAGGGACGCGTTCATGGCCCCGTACCGCTCTGTGGCGCGGCGAGCCGGTGTAGGTAACTTTGTGGCCGATATTCCTGCCACCCCTGCGCACCCCTCATGGGCTGCGCTGGATGCAGTATCTACGTCCATCAGCTCCTTGGAGGTACCCGCGCTGCTGCTGTGGGGTCCCAAGGATCCGGTGTTCTCGGACCGGTACCTGCGTGATCTTTTGACCCGGTTGCCGCAGGCCCAGGTGCACCGTTTTGAAGGTGCCAGCCATTTGGTTCAAGAAGACCGCGACATTGCCACTCCGGCATTCGCGTGGTTGGCCCAAGCGGTAGCCGAGCCTGTGGCGCCGGTTTCTACAAGCTCAACTCTCGCGGCCACCGACGCCTCCGGCTACATCCCGATGCTGGCTGAGCTGGATACGCGCAGTACGGACACCACCACCGCCGTCGTAGACATGCTGCCTGGTGGAGCAACCCGCGCCCTGACGTGGGCTCAACTATTCCGCGACGTGAACGATCTCGCCACTGGTCTGCGTGAGCTCGGCGTCAAGCCCGGAAATCGGGTCAACCTCTTGGTGCCCCCTGGCATCAACCTGACCACCTTGATCTACGCGTGCCTGCGTTTAGGCGCCGTCATTGTTGTGGCCGATGCGGGGCTGGGCACCAAGGGACTCAGCCGAGCCATCAAGGGAGCCGGACCGGACTTCCTCATTGGCATTGAACGCGGTCTAGCTGGTGCTCGCCTCTATAACTGGCCCGGTATCCGGATCGCCGCCGAAGATTTTACCGGCTCCACGGCCGCTGTGAAGAAGTCCTTGTTCAACGTTGCGGCCACGGTGCCTCAGCTAATGGCCAACGGTCGCGTTTCGCGGCTTGCAGGCTACCCCTCCGCTTTTGCCGCACCCGAAGCTGACGCTGATGCAGCCGTGCTGTTCACTTCTGGTTCCACGGGCCCGGCTAAGGGAGTGGTGTACACACACCGCCGCCTGGCCGCTATGCGCGACACTCTCAAGGCCACCTACCGTTTGGAGGCTGGAACCGCCCTTGTGGCCGGATTCGCTCCGTTCGCGCTGCTAGGTCCGGCGCTGGGAGCAACCACTGTCACCCCCGATATGGACGTCACGGCCCCGCGCACGCTGAGCGCCAAAGCGTTGGCGGAGGCTGCTGCCGCGATTGAGGCAACAGTTGTTTTCGCCTCCCCCGCGGCACTCGTGAACGTGGTGGCGACCGCAGCGGAACTCTCACCTGAGCTGCGAAAGGTGATGGCCGGCGTCGAACTTCTCCTCTCGGCGGGCGCTCCCTTGGGGCACAAGCTGCTCACTCAGGTGCAGGAACTGGCCGCCAACGCCGAACTTCACACGCCGTACGGGATGACCGAAGCGCTGCCGATCACCGACATTGACCTGCCGGGCATCCTTGCCGCCGGCGTGGGAAATGGCGTGTGTGTTGGGACTGCGGTGGCTGGCGCTACGGTGTCGATCGCGCCGATCACGGGCGAGGGGCTGGTGCTGGAGTCGACGACGGCGGCGAATGTCACCGGTGAGATTCTGGTCAGCGCTCCGCATGTGAAGGAACGTTACGATCGTCTGTGGATCACCGAACAGCACAGCGTTTCCATTCCGGGCTGGCACCGGACTGGCGATGTGGGGCATCTGGATTCAGAGGGCCGGTTGTGGGTTGAGGGGCGGATGGAGCACATCCTGACCACAGCCGCTGGCGTGAAGACTCCTGTTGCTCCCGAGCAGGCCATCGAACTCGTGGCTGAAGTTTCGCGGGCCGCTGTGGTTGGTGTGGGGCCGATGGGCACTCAAGCTGCTGTGGCGATCGTGGAAACCAACCCCGCGGTCAAGCGCCCGGGCTTGGCCTCTGCGCCGCTGACCACCGCTGTTCGGGAAGCGTCGCTCTCAGTGGGTTTGCCGCTGGCCGCGGTCATCACCATTGACGCCATGCCCACCGATGTACGGCACAATTCCAAGATGGACCGGGCCAAGTTGTCGCGCTGGGCGGCGCGCATGTTGGCTGGGGAGAAAGCCGGACAGCCGTGAGCACCGGCTCTGAAGTTGCGGGCTTGCGCGGCGCTGCAGCCTCTGGCGCTGGCTCCGGCTCTGGCCCTGGCTCCGGCTCCGGTTCCGGCTCCGGCTCTGGCTCTGGCTCTCCTCAACGGAGGGTATTGGTCACCGGCACCAGCGGCATGCTGGGCCGTGCCGTGGCGCAACTGTTGCACGATCGTGGATATTTTGTCCGCAGCTTGCAACGCCGCCCGGTCCAGGCTCCTTGGGAATCCATCCAGGGCTCTGTTGCGGATCCTGATGTTGCGGCCCGGGCCGTGGCAGGGATGGACGCCGTAGTGCATTTGGCGGCGAAGGTTTCCTTCACTGGCGATTGGACAGACTTTGTGTCCACAAACATTGTGGGTACACGTCAGCTGATCTCCGCGTCCCAGCATGAAGGCCTGCGAGATTTCGTGTTTGTTTCTTCTCCCTCCGTGGCGCATTTTGGGAGTTCCATTGTGGGCGCTTCCGCCGGTACCGCCAATCCTGATTTGGCCCGTGGATACTACGCGCGGTCCAAGGCAGCCGCCGAGGTAATCGCACTGTCCGAGGACTCCCCCGAGTTCCGAGTCACGGCTATTCGCCCGCACGTGGTGTGGGGTCCTGGCGATACTCAGCTGGTGGAGCGCGTGGTGGAACGCGCCCGTGCGGGACGCCTCCCATTGCTTGATGGCGGGCGCGCGCTCATCGACACCACCTATGTGGACAACGCAGCCGAGGCCATTGTGCGCGGACTCGAGCGCATGGACCAGGCTCACGGGCAGGCACTGGTTGTCACCAATGGCGAACCCCGTGCCGTGGGCGAGCTCATTGCCGGAATCTGCGCCGCTGCTGGCGTAAAAGCTCCGGGCTACTCCGTCCCAGGATGGCTGGCTCGTGGTGCTGGTTCTGTCATTGAAAAGGTCTGGACAGCTGCCGGTTCGCGGGGCTGGGTTCACGACGAACCTCCCATGACCCGATTCCTCGCCGAACAGCTCTCCACCGCCCACTGGTTCGATCAGCGGCACACCCAAGCGGTGCTGGATTGGACCCCTTCGGTGTCACTCGATGAGGGTCTGGCCCGGCTCGCGGAGTACTACAGCACGCGCTAGGTATTGACCGTCGCGTTGTTTGGAGACCCCTGTGTAGGGTGGGGCGGGCTCCTGCGAGCCGCATATATTGCCGGAACAGACTCCTGCTGGGCCCACCGCAGATGAAACTACCAGCTGATCGGTGGTTAGCCACGTTCTTCGATGTGTAACTACCGATCTCGGGGCTAACATCAGCCCACGTTTGCCGTGGTCAGATATGCGCCTGCTACGCGGCAGCTTGTGCGGCAGAAAGATAGGCCGGCATGATCCTGACTTTGAGCGTTTCGGGATCCTCGAGGTGCTTCCACTTCACCCGAATGAATCTCCAGCCCTCTTCGACCAAAGCGTTTTCGCGTTCACGTTCTTTGATCAATGCCTGTTCTGGGCTGTCCCCGTAGTCGAAGTACTTAGTGTCACCGTCAAACTCCAGGATCAGCCGGATGCCACGCCACATGAAATCCACTCTGAAGCTTCCGTTGTTTGTGCTGATCCAGACTTGTTGCTCCGGCTGTTCAATAGGCAGTTCTCCAACAATGAGTCTGGTTCTTGTTTCGCCAGCGGATTCTGAGGATCTGCTCAAGGATCTGATAGCCTGCCTCGCCCGGCGAATACCGCGTCGCCCTAAGCCTCCTTCAAGCAATTGATCGAGAGCCTGAAGACTCAGCCCAGCCGCCAAAGCCGAATCGCCGATCACCACAGCCTGGGCAAAGGGTGCCACCGTTGCACAGTCGAGCACGGTCCTCTCCAATGTGGTGAACTTGACCCGGCCCAGTCCGTGAATGACCCTTTCGACGATGTCCTCGTCACGGACTTCCTGGGCATGCATCACCACGTCCGACGCAGTTTTTGACGGTGATGAATTGTTGGGAGAACTGATATGGATGAGCGGAGAACTGTTCCACACATGCAGGCGATGTAATCTCGCGGCGCTGAAGTGCGAATAGACGTGCTGACTGTTGGACTGGACAATGTGCGCGGACAGGACAAGCTTGTCCTGAACCCACGGTTTCCGTCCCTGCCACTCGTGCATGGGAATGTACACACCACGACGCATCCGATAAACAAGCCCCGCGTTGACGCCAACTTCCAGATTTCTGGTGGTCAATCCAGCGCTGAGCAGCTGCCCTGTGGTGGCAATAATTCTGCCTTGAGGCCAGAGCTGCGTAAATCGTGCCTCCGTGGGTGAACTGTCCATGGAAGAAAGTCTGGTAAAAATTGGACGCTCAAACAATGGCAAAGTCAGGAAAGCGCCGTTTCTGTGGATAACGCGAGCTCCTCGCCGTACAAACTGAAAAACTTGGGCTGGAGTTAGCCTCGAGATCGGTAGATACACAGCCTCTCACGTGGCTAAGCACCGATCATCTGGTGGACAGGCCCAACGTGGCTCAGCGGTAGATCTCGCGGCAGTGTCTGAGCCGCAAGTCGAGCACAACACGTTGGTCATCGTTGACGTCAGAGGCCACCCTGTAGTCACCGACGCGAATGCGTAGTTCACCATCACCGTCGGTCAGCTGAATACACCCCGACGGGCTTAGATCTTCGCTCAGATTCTCGATGGCGCGCAGAATATTATGCGCAATCGACTGATTGAGTTTCCGAAGCGCCTTCGCAACAGATGGTACGTAGACGATCGAGTAAGACGACGCACCCACAGCCTGCTTTGCCAAAACCCTACATTCGCGCGTTGCGGGGCTTCGCTTGACACACAGGGCAAGTGAAAGAGGACCGGTTCATGAACATATCGCGACGTATCTTGGTGGAGAGCCCCAGCTCTGCGCAGCGATGGCAGAGTTCGCCTTCACGGCCGTAGGCGTTCAGTGAGCGGGAAAAGTAACCCGAAGCGCCGTTGACGTTGACGTACAGCGAATCGAAGCTGGTGCCACCGGCGTCCAGCGCCCTAGACATGACATCCCGTGCCGCGTAAATGATGCGCTCAGTATCGGGACGACGGAACGTTTCCGTGGGCCGGGCGTAATGCATTCTGGCAGCCCAGAGCGCCTCATCAGCGTAGATATTGCCAATACCGGAAACAAAAGCCTGATCCAGCAGCGCCCGCTTGATTCCCGTCTTGCGAGCACGCAGGCTCTGATGGAGAGCCTCAATGTCGAAGTACGGATCAAGTGGATCCCGAGCAATATGGGCCGCTTCTTCGGGGATTAGAGCCCAATCACTCACGCCAGCACCGCCGGGAAGTCCGTCGGCGGTGGGGACAAGTGAGGTCACGAAGAGTCCACCGAAGATGCGCTGGTCAACAAAGCGCAGTTCTTCCGGTGCGTCGGCTCGCGAGGAAAAGGAAAGACGGACCTTGAGGTGTTTTTCGTGCGGCTGTTCCGGTGACTCCACCAGCAACTGCCCGCTCATACCCAAGTGAGCCACGAGTGCTGTGTGCGGCGTGTCTGAAACGGACGGGTCATCCGACAGCGGCATCCACAGGAACTTGCCGCGGCGAACCACGTCCAGCACGGTGGTGCCGATCAAGTTGCCGCGGAAATCTTCAACACCCAGCGAGTGCCGGCGGATGGAGCGGGGATCAGGGACAGAAACATCCACAATCCTCCGCCCGGCTACCCAGCGCTCAAGGCCGCGGCGGACAACCTCAACCTCGGGCAGCTCCGGCATTATTTGTCAGCGGAAGAAACGTCAGGGGACACACCCTCGGAGGAGGGTACGGCGTCGTTCTTGGGGGCGGAAGAAGACGAAGAACCAGAAGAGAACTTCTTCTCCAGATCCACCCAAGCGGCAGCTGCGGCAGTGCGCTCGGCTTCCTTCTTGGAGGGTCCGGTGCCCGTGCCATAATGCTTGCCGCCAATCATCAGGTTGGCGGTGAAGGAGCGGTCGTGGTCAGGACCCACACCGGTGATGTCATAGACAATGGTGCCGAGGTGGCGGGAAGCAGCAATTTCCTGGATGTTGGTTTTCCAGTCGGTGCCGGCGCCGAGCACGGCGGAATCGGCCAGCAGTGGGCCAACCAGGCGCATGACCAGTTGGCGGGCAACTTCGATGCCGTGGGTGAGGTAGGCGGCGCCAATGAGCGCTTCCATGGTGTCAGCCAGGATGGAGGACTTGTTGCGGCCCTTGGTGAGCTTTTCGCCCTGTCCGAGGTAGATGAACTCGCCGATCCCCAGCTCGCGGCCAATGGAGGCCAAGGCGCGGGTGGAGACTACGGCGGAACGGCGCTTGGCCAGGTCACCCTCGGGCAACAACGGGTTGTCGCGGTAGAGCGCGTCGGTGACGGAGAAGCCCAGGATGGAGTCGCCGAGGAACTCGAGGCGCTCGTTCGTGGGGATGCCACCGTTTTCATAGGCGTAGGACCTATGTGTGAGGGCAAGACGAAGCGTCCCGGCATCAATACTGACACCGAGACGCTTCAAGAGCAGTTTGTGTCCGTCCGTGAGTTCCGGTGATGGAATTTCTGCGGACATGACTCTCCTGCTAAGTATTAAACAAACTGAACGGACCAAATGGTCCAGGCGTCTTTAGACGTCAGCAACCTTACGGCCCTTGTATTCCAAGAACAGTGCGGTACCGGCTGAGTCGGTGACGACCTTGGCCTGGTGCGGCAGGCTGTAAACAACCTCGCCGTTTTCAATGGTCTTGACCAGAGCAGGCGCGGTGGCCTTCCACTGGGAACGGCGTGCGCGCGTATTGGCACGGGACATCTTCCGCTTGGGAACAGCCACGGCAAACTCTTTTCTCTCGATAACTCACAGGCATCTGCCCATGAGTAAAACTTATTTGCTAGTTTTCTTCGCCGGTTAAGCCCTGTAGGGCAGCCCACCGAGGATCTAGGATCTCGTGATGGTGCCCCGGCTCATCCGCAAGGTGTATTCCGCATTCGGAACACAGACCCTCGCAGTCTTCCCGGCACACCGGCTGGAACGGCAGGGCGGTTACCACTGCGTCCCGCAACACCGGTTCAAGATCGATAGAATCGTGCTCGACCCAACGTTGCTGATCTTCTTCTTGTTCAAGGAATTCCGCGGACGGCTCCTCGTAGAAGAAAAGTTCTTGCACATCGACTTCGAAGTCATCCTCGAACGTCTCCAAGCAGCGGGAACACTCACCTGTCACATCGACAAGTACGTTACCCGAAACAAGAATACCTTCATGAACGGCCTCAAAACGGAGCTCCAGATCCAGTTCGGATCCAGGAACCGCGCCAATGAGCGGGGTGCCAAAATCTTCCGGCACAGGTATACGCTCTTCGAACTTCCACATACTGCCCGGGCTGCGCCCAAGCTCCCTTACACTGACGGTGAGGGGCGTGCCATGGCTGGGCTTGTTGCCCAACGTGGTTTCGCTAATGAGAACTCCTGTAAGAACATATGACCGACGCACCATCTTAGCCCGAAAGCTCCCGGGCATCAAAATGAGCGGTACCAGACCAAATTGGCCTTATTCAGTCTACGACAGTAAGTGCCTTTGCGACGAACCGCAATCCGTGATGTAACTCTCAGGCCGTGCTCGATTGGCTGCTTTGTCCACTTTGGCCCTGATCTGCATGGTTTTCTTCCTTAAGCACGACGCCGGATGGCCGGCCCGTGTCCCTCTCGCTTCCTTTGGCTTGGCCCAGGGTTGGGGACGCCACGGCCGTCAAGAGCTGCTGTTTTCAGGCGCAGTGGCAGCAAAGTGGGCATAATCGAAACCATGATCCTCCCCGTGTACGTCCCCGACTGGCAAATAGGCGATGGTGACATCGAGCACCCCCGCCTCGGCATGTCGCTGAGTCATGTGCTGGTTTTGGAAACGGACAACCGCCGTCCAAAGTTGGATACTGAACAAGACCAGTCGTATGGGAACTTTGGTCAGGAAGTCACGCTGTCCGGAGTGGCCAAGCCGCTGGGAGCCCAATCCGTGTATGCCCCAGGCGCTTTCCCTACAGCGATCCATTGCGAGGGATTCGAGCTGTATTGGGATGCTCCAACCCTGACCGAAGGCCCGGTGACGCTGACCGGGATCATCAATGCCACGGATTACGGCAAGGTGCCCGAAGGCTTTCCGGAAGCCTCCGGTGTGGTGGTCTCCATGGAACTGGCAACACTGCTCTATGAAAACGCAGACGGTGGCGGAGTGCACTGGGCTCCTGCCCACGGTCACGAGCAGCAGTTCCGACCCATCAGCAACTATCCAGACTATGTGCCAGCAGCCGGCGAGGCCGGGGCCGGCACCGAATCGTCTCCTCATCTGGTGACCACAGGTGTGGTGCTGCATCTGGACATCAATGCCGTGGATCCAGAGGCAGCGGCCGCTACAACTGACCCCACACAGGCCGACGCAACTGGCTCGCTTATCCGTATCAGGCTCTATCCCGACTATGCCGATACCGTGCTGTGGTTGTACGGCCCTGTGCCGTATGCCGACGCCAAGCTTTCCCCAGCTCTCACTGCAGACATGGAAGCGTGGGAGGCCTCGTACTACGCCTCACTCGACAGCAACCAATCATGGAAGCATCCCAAAGCTGCTACACCGTTCACCGCCACCGGGACGAAACTAGCACAGCGGCTCGCCGAAGAACTGGGTGACGGCTTTGAAGTGGACTTCCACTCTTACGCGCCCAGGTCCACCCGCAAGCGCTTCCGCTCGGAGCAGCCCAGCCAGAACCCCGCAGCAGCAGACGCTTTCCGTGCCATGGTGGCCGCCGAGGAGGAACTCAAGGCGCGCATCGAGGCCGATCAGAGCGACGGCGTGGGGTGGTTCGCGTATGCGCCACTTTCCGGGACAGTATATGATCCGGGCGGGCACTTTCCGGCACATCAGCTCAACCCTGCCCAGCAGGAAAACCTCGAAACAGGGCCATAACCGCCGGGGCATCCCTCAGCTCGCGTCTCCCCGCCCCGCGCCTCAGCAACACAGCTCCTCAGCTCCTCAGCCACTCAGCAACACAGCGCCTTATTTATACGCACGCCACACCCGGCCAAGCTGCGGTGCTGTGACACTGCCGCAGCTAGGCGCCCTCCGGTTGCGCATAAGTTAAGTCGAACTTTGCGTATCCGCATTGCGGGCCCGCCGCCGATGCGGATAAGTCGCGGAAAGCGGAACCCAAACCTGCTACCCCTTCGGCGGGACCACGGTGACAGGTCTGGTGTCCGGACCGACGTCGCCTTGCAAGCGGCGCAACACTGCGCGTGGCACAAAATCAGCTACGCTCCCGCCGAGTGTGTGCACTTCCTTGATGAGGGTGGAGGACAGGTGCAAGTAACGGCTGTCCCCGGGCAGGAACACAGTCTCCACTCCGGAGAGCTGGCGGTTCATGGTGGCCATCGGCAGTTCGTAATCAAAATCTGAGGAGGACCGCAGACCCTTGACGATGGCGGAGACTCCGCGGTCGTGACAGTAGTCCGAGAGTAGGCCCTCCCCCATGGGCTCGACCACAATCCCTGACAATGCCGCGAAGGTGTTCCGCGCCATGTCCAGACGTTCAGGGAGCGTGAATCGGTACTTCTTCGCATAGTTCGTGGAGACCGCCACGATCACTTCGTCGAACAAGGCCGAAGCGCGGGCAATCACCTCAATGTGTCCCTTATGGATAGGGTCAAAGGATCCGGGGCATACAGCGCGTCGCATACAGAAGAATCTAGTCCACCTGCATGCCGCTGACCAATGTTTTTGGCACACACACGTCATCTTGCGTCGAGTACCAGCCGGTAACGATCAATAAGCACCCAACACAGGAACCAACCAGAGCCACCCAACAGCGCAAACCCGGCACACCTCCCCCGCTCGGCCTAGCTACTTATAGGGCTTAGCGCGCCCCGGCCGGTAACCTTGCCAAGGTAGCCTGCGTTATATGAGAACACTATGAGCACTTGATTGAGGAGCATCCATGAGCACGCCCTGGCACCGGACCGCACAAGGAGCCAATCTATTAGGCCCGGATGGGTCCCTCGGGGTGACCATTTTCGAGGAAATAACCACCCTCGCCAACAGGCACCAGGCCATCAATCTCGGCCAGGGCTTCCCGGATGAAGACGGCCCTGCGGAGCTCAGCCGCATCGCCCAAGACGCCATCGCCAACGGCAACAACCAGTACGCGCCCGGCAAGGGCATTCTGGATCTGCGCCGCGCCGTTGCCGACCATCAGCACCGCTTCTACGGCATCACCCTCGATCCGGAAACCGAAGTCATCATCTCCACGGGCGCCACCGAGGCCATCGCCGCCGCTGTTCTGGCACTGACCGGCCCCGGCGATGAGGTCCTCACCTTCGAGCCTTTCTACGATTCCTACGGCGCCATGATTGCCCTCAGCGGCGCCAAGCACACTACGGCTGCGCTGCTGGCACCTGACTTCATGCCGGATCTGGCCACGCTGGAGAAGAGCTTCAGCCCGCGCACCAAAATGGTCATCCTGAACAACCCGCACAACCCCACCGGCGCCATGTTCCCTCTTGAAGTGCTGAGTGAAATTGTCCGCCTCGCCATCAAGTACGACGCCGTCATCCTCAGCGATGAGGTCTATGAGCACCTGACGTTTGGTCCCCGGCACATACCCGTAGCCACGCTGCCCGGTGCGGCTGAGCGAACGCTCACCATCTCCTCCGCTGGCAAGACCTTCTCCTTCACCGGCTGGAAGATCGGCTGGCTTTCCGGCCCCGCGGAACTCGTCGCCGCGGCCCGCACCGTCAAGCAATTTCTGAGCTACTCCTCCGGCACGCCGTTCCAAGGTGCCATCGCCGCCGGCCTGCGCATGGAGGACAGCTTTTTCACCGACGCCGCCGCGACATTGGCCCACAAGCGCGACATCCTGGCCGAGGGTCTGCGCGCGGCCGGGCTCGACGTCTATTTGCCGCAGGGCACGTATTTCATCAACGCCGATACGCAGAAATTGGGCATCACCGATGCCACCGCATTGGCCCGCCGCCTTCCGGAACTCATTGGCGTTGCCGCCATTCCTGTCCCGGTCTTCTGCCACCCCGATGGCGCCAAACGCACCCGCTCCCTGCTGCGTTTCGCCTTCTGCAAACAAGTTCCGTTGCTGGAACAGGCCGCCGAACGCCTCGCAACCCTCAAGGACAAGCTCTAATGGCCACGCCCAGCCGTTTCCTGCGCACCAGCGGTGTCCACGCCACAATCGAAGCCGATCCTTGGCACAACAATGCCTTCGTCTTGAGCATCGACGGTGCGGAGCAGTCGCACGTAAACCTTGCTGCACCGCAGGAAGTGTTCTACGAATATCTGCGCCGCATTGCCAACGCCATTGATCTAGTCAAGCCTGCTGGGGAACCCATTACTGCGTTGCATCTGGGCGCCGGAGCCCTGACGCTGGCCCGCTACATTCAGGCCACCCGTCCGGGTTCGCTGCAGCACGCCGTGGAACTCGAGCGCGAACTGTTGGACTTTGTCTTGGAGCAGCTGCCCCTGCCCGCCGGCACAAATCTGGCCAGCCATGTGGGCGATGCCCGCGAAGAGTTGGCCGCTCTGCCCGAAAACCTGAAGTTCGACGTCGTTGTCCTGGACATTTTCAGCGGTCCGGACGCGCCTGCTCATCTCGCCTGCGAAGACTTTTACCGCGAAGCCGCGGCAGTGCTGGCGCCGGAAGGAATCCTGGCCGTCAACGTAGGAGACGAGCCCGGTTTCACCCTGGTGACCAGCCAGACCAAGGCACTGCAGGAAGCCATGCCCAGTGTGGCCGCTTATGGCACAACCATGTTATTTAGCCGCCGGTACCCCGGAAACATCATCCTGTTGGGCAAGAACAGCCCATGGCCACAAGGGTGGGCGCAAGCACTAGTGGCGGCAGGACCGCACCCGGCTACAGTCATGAGCGGCGTAGAGCTAGACGAACTGATCAACTGACGAGCTAGCCGCCCGCCCCACTACAGACGCTAGCGCAGTAAATGCCGTGTTTCTCCAGACGCTAGCGCACTAGAAACGGCGTTTCCCAACCCTTCAATCACCCAGCGAGGGAGCTCCTGCAGAAACCGGCGTTACTTCACGGCCCAAGCACAGGCCATGTCCTTGCCGCCTAAATCTGATTCAACGCCGAACACTCTAAAGCCCACTAGATTCCATCCCTCACGTGCAACTAAGGGAAAGTCGATTTGTTCAAAAATAACGCCTTCCTGTCCGGCAGTGGCGGCCACTTGGGCTGTCTTGGACGGGCTCGCCCATAGATCGACAAGACCGGGTGCAGAGTCGGGATATTTTGGTCCAGGACAAATGCCACCCCACGCGACAACCGGGGCCGTCTGCACCGGCCACGTCTCCGCTCCGGAGTCAGCTTCTGACCCTGTGTTGTCTGAGATGACAGTGATGGTTCGTTTTTTCAGACCCGTGCCCGGATCGGAGCATGGAATTTCGTCATCGAGTCCAGGAATCCGGTGGTACTCGGTCAGGTTAATGGCCCCCTCGGTGATCACCGGGAGTTCTACCAATGTGGCGCACCTGCCGGTTTCCGCTATCGGATACTTCAACTGCACAGCCCCGGAGACTTCGGCGATCCAGATGTACCAGAAACCTCTAGATCCTTCAGGCGTCTGACCGTCGATGCGAGCCACCGCATCGTCATCGCCGTCCCCGTCAACGTCGCCGTAGACCATCTCACCCAGCTTGTAAGTGCTGGAAAATTCCCCGGGATTTATAGTCGCCTCCCCGTTGACCAGCTTCACCTCGCTCGGCAGTTCTAATCCGCGGAAAGAATACAGCCACGTGGTGTTGGCCAGATCTATGCTCCGAATATCCACTGCGCTGGGCGTGGGAGAGCTGGGTTTCGATGAAGCGGTTGACGGTTTAGTGCCAGCCGAGCCCGTTGCAGTAGCTTCGATGGAGGTTCCATCCGAAGCGCCCGATTCTCCCCCGGATCCTGGCGGATCTGATGCCCCGCCATTACAGGCTGTCAGCGCTGACAACGCCATAGCTCCAAGGACGAGTGAGAGAGTTGCAGTCCGGGTGCGCATAATTGAAGCCTTTGGCTCAGCAAGTGTGCAGTGTCCTGAACTTATGACAACACTGCCGGGCTGTCAACGTTGAGTTTTCAACCGTGCACGGACCCTCCAACAATCGGTCCCACGGCTTTGTTTGAGGAAAGCGAGAGCACCGTTACACGGCCCACATTCTCATTCCGGAGGCGGTTCCCCGTAAGATGGAAGACGGTTCGGGCTGGCACCCGAGGAATTACCGCTTATTCATGGAGATCAATGTCCCGCTCAGCAAGGGTCCGAACATCGGACCGCCGAAGCTCTAGCAAACACGGTTCTGACAAACCGGCTTATCGCCGCATGAACCACTCAGTGGACCACTCCAACCGCAACAAGCGCCGCGCCTTCGCGATCATCTCCGCCTGCGTTGTACTGATCGCAGCCACAGCCCTCGTGCTAGCGCTGGCACCCTTGTTCACGCGCTAGAGCACCTGGCGTTCACGCCCTAGACCACCCAGCCCGCCACGATCACACGCTAATGAGCCAGCAGCCCAGCCACCTCAGCGGCCGAGAATTCCACCGGCTCGCCCGAGGCGATTGAAGCGTAAGCTGCCTCTGCCAGCGCAACCGCCATGACACCGTCAAGCGGGCTAACCCGAGATGGCGAACCAGTGGCCAGTGCCGCAGCAAACTCCGCAATCTGCAAAGTGTAAGGGCTATCAGCCGGTGACTGCACCGGCAGCTGACCGCCCACTGTATCCTCAGCCGCGCCGTCGTCAGCGGCGGCCACGGGCAGCGGAAAACGCCACATTCCGGCGTCACCCTCCACCGCAATGGAGGTGTGGAACGGCATGCTGTCCGGGCCCCACTCCCCCTGCAGCAAACTGACGGCACCGCTTTCATGGGTCAGAAACACCTTCGCCGTGACTGGCCGCGGAACCACACCGTTTACTGTACGCGGGTCCTGCAGAGCCTCAACTTGGACGACTTCCCCGGCCAGCCACCGCGCCTGGTCGAGATCATGGATCATCTGGTCCCTGACAATGCCCCCGGCCAGCCCCTCGTTGAAAAACCAGGAACCCGCCGCCGGAGCCGCACTGGCACGGCTAAGCCGCACCACCTGCGCAGCACCGAACAGACCCTGATCCAGCCGCTCCTTCGCCTGCACATACTCAGGGAAAAACCGCACCACATGAGCTGGGAACAGCCGTACCCCTGCAGCCTGGGCGGCGTTGACGATCTCGGCGGCCCGGGTGACAGACTCGGCCAGCGGCTTCTCACACATCACGTCCTTACCCGCAGCAATGGCAGCCATGGCGTAGTGATGGTGCGTCGTGGTAGGCGTGAGAATGCTGACCAGGTCCGAGGCGGCCAGCAGCGCATCGAGTGAATCCACCTCCGCAACCCCGTATTCCTGCACCAGATGAACGGCCCCGGAGCGCGAATAAACACTCACCTGTGCCCCCAACTGCTGCCACCCGGCAATGTGAACGCCGGCAATCCCACCGGCACCAATGAGACCTACGCGCAGCTGTGTCACTAAAGCATCCTTGTCGTTAGTCAGTGTGAAAACGCTTCGAGCCGTGGGCCGATGTGGGTCGGCTGCTTAATCAGTTGAAGGTTCGACGCCGGCCGCTTCAGTCACCGGCTCGGCGAACCAGAGGCGGGTCTCACCGTATTTTTTATGTGCCAGTCCAGTCAGTCCGGCCGGCCAGGTGGGCTCGGGCGTGCGTGCTGAACGCTCCACAATCACCACGGCAAAGTGGCTCAGCTGCGGAGCCAACAATTCCAGCACCAAAGAGAGTTCTGCCTCGGTCAGCGGGTACGGCGGATCCATGAAGACCAGGTCCCATTGCTCTAGGGCAGCCTCGGCAGTCCTGGCCAGGAATGATTCCACTTTGGAGCGCTGCACCCTGACAACTTTGGAGCCGAGCACCTTGTTGACCAGGTCGGCATTGAGCTGGCAGACGGCCGCAGCTTTGTCGTTGAACTCGACGAGTTCTACAGATTTTGCACCGCGGCTGGCACTTTCGGCACCCAGAGATCCGGAGCCTGCGTACAGGTCAAGAACCCGCGTGTCAGCGAGCATATTCATGGATTCCAGCCGAGAAAAAAGTGCTTCCTTGACTCGGTCGGTGGTGGGTCGGGTGCCCTCCCCCGGTACTGACACCAAGGTGCTCCCGCCAGCTGCTCCGGCCACAATGCGGGTCATGCCCGCGCTCCAGCTACCATGCAGTTCACGGCCGGTGCTGTGACAAGCACAGCTGTGCCGCTGCTAGCACGGCCACTCAGAGCCACGGAATTCTTAGCCACGTTCAAGGAAAGCCTCATTCTGTTCGGTCAAGTACATCTCAATTTCCAGCTTCAGCGCCGGATGGAATTCCAGTTCAGGATCAAGCTCAACAATCCGGATGGCGTCCTGCCTGGCCCTGCCGATCAATGCTTCATCCCGCACCGCACTGAGCATTCGTAAACCACTGACGCCGCCTGATTGCCGAGCACCCAGAATGTCGCCTTCTCGGCGCATTTCCAAATCTTGCTTGGCCAGCACAAAACCATCAATCGTGGCAGCCACGGCATCGAGCCGTTTTCGGCTGGGGTGATCCCGTTCCAAGCCGGTCACCAACAGGCAGGTTCCGGGGTGCCCGCCGCGTCCAATGCGGCCCCGGAGCTGATGCAGTTGTGACATGCCAAAGCGGTCGGCATCCACGATCACCATGAGGGTGGCATTGTGCACATCCACACCCACCTCGATCACCGTGGTGGCCACCAGAACATCAATCTCACCGGCAGTGAATCCTGCCATGACGTCCTGCTTCCGGGCAGAATCCATCCGCCCGTGCAGCATCTCAATTCGCAGACCGGCTAGGGCCGGAACCGTGCGCAAGTACTCCAGAGTTTCCAACACACCTGTCATGGGGCGCGCGTCTGTCTTGTCCGCAGGAATGTCCTGCGCATCGGGAGCATCACCGATCTTGGGGCAGACCACATACACCTGATGTCCGGCGTCGACCTCTTCACGAGTGCGGGCCCACACGCGCGATTCCCAGCTGGGGTGCTCCGACAGAGGAGCGACGTAGGTAAGGATGGGTGTGCGCCCAGCCGGCAGCTCCGTCAACTCCGAGACCTCAAGATCTCCAAACACGGTCATGGCCACGGTGCGCGGAATGGGCGTGGCGGTCATGACCAGCAGGTGTGGGGGCTTGTGGGCTTTGGCGCGTAGAACATCGCGCTGCTCCACCCCGAAGCGGTGCTGCTCATCGACCACGATGAGCCCCAGATCGGCAAACTGCACATTGTCGGATAAAAGCGCATGCGTGCCAATAACAATGCCAGCTTCGCCGGAAGCGGCCGCCAGTAGCGCCTTCTTCTTGACCGCGGCGGGCATGGATCCGGTCAGTAGCGTCACTTGAGTGGCGGAGGTACCACCCAGCAAGGAGCCCTCACCCAGCGGACCCAGCAGCGCAGAAATGGAGCGTAGATGCTGGGCGGCCAGCACCTCGGTGGGGGCTAAGAATGCTGCCTGCCCACCGGCGTCGATCACTTGGAGCATGGCACGCAGGGCGACAACCGTCTTGCCGGAACCCACCTCACCTTGCAACAGCCGGTGCATGGGGTGGCCCTGGGCAACCTCGGAGGCGAGCAACGCGCCGATCTCCTGCTGGCCAGCGGTGAGGGTGTAGGGCAGTTTGGTGTCGAAGGCGTCCAACAATCCGCCGTGGACCGGAGGCCGGCCGGTGGCGTCCTGCTTCATGACCGCCAGACGGCGTTGCGCCAAAGCCGTTTGCAGCGCCAAAGCCTCTTGATAGCGGAAGCGCTTGCGTGCCCGGGGCCACGATTCCATGTCCGTAGGAGCGTGGATCTCGTTGTAGGCCTCAGGCAGTGGCATGAGCTGCTCACGCGCGGCAATGTGCTTGGGGATGGGATCGGGCACCTTATCCAGATCCAGCACAGGCAGCAGCGCCTCGATAACATCCGCCGTTTTCCAGCTGGGAAACTTCAATGTGGCCGGATACACCGGAATGGGCCTAGCAGCCTGAAGCTCTGCTTCATGCTCGGCCAGTTCGTCATCCGGCAAAAGAACATAGCCGGGGTTGGTCAGCACCTGGCGGCCACCGTACTCCCCCACCTTGCCGGAGAACAGAGCCAACACTCCCTCTTGGAGTTCCTTCTTAGCGGTGTAGCCGTTGAAAAAACTGATGGCTAGATCGGCCGGACGCCCGGAGTTGTCCTTGATGACAATGTCGGTGATGGTGCCCTTGCGCTTCTGCATAAAGCGAGTGTGCTGGGATACCACGCGTGCCAAGATGGTGGCGTCCTCACCCAGTTCCAATCGGTTCAGATCGGTCAGATCACCGCGCTCCAGATACCGGCGCGGGAACTGGTGCAGCAGCTGGCCGGCCGTGGTGAGGCCCAGGTTTTTTTCCACCACATTGGCCGTGGCTTGGCCCAGCAGACGGGAGATATCCATGGCAAGGTCTGAATTCCCTTGTGCAGGGTTGGGGAATCTGGGGCCGGGGTCAGAGGAGCTCATGGGCGTCCTGCGCTGCAGTGGCGGACAGCGCTGAAATGCTCACGTTGCTGGGATCACCCACAGCATGGATAGCTTCGAGAGCAACATGGGCTGAGGGTACGTGGACATGCACCCGCCACGGATACGCGCCGGTGGGGTCAGCCTGTTCAGATACCGCGCTCATGATGACCGAGTCACCCATGCTATCGAGTTCCAAACGGAGGCCGGCTGCGGCCAGCGGCGTCAAAGAGATGGTGCACATGACCTCGACGCCTTCCTGTTCCGGCATGGTCAGGGCAATATTGGGGTCTTGAACCTTGTAGCCGGATAAACCATCCAATAATTCTTCCTGCAACGGCTCCCCGATCATGACCGAACGCAAGCAGTCCAAGATGAGCAGCAATCCGACGCCACCAGCATCAACCACGTGAGCTTCGCTGAGAACTCCCAGCTGGGACTCGGTCAGCACCACGGCATCCCGGGCAGCACGGACGGCGGCGTCGATGGTGTCCGCCAACGCTTGGTTGGATTCGTCACCGTTGAGGGTGGCTTCCGCGGAAGCGGCACCCCGGGCTGCGGCTTCCAGTACGGAGAGCATGGTGCCGGGCATGGGTTCGCTCAGGGCGCTCCAGGCCCGCAACTGGGCGCGGTGCAATGAGGCTGCCAGCAGCGGTCCGCTCATGCGTTGGGCGTCGATCAGGGGTTCGGCCATGGCGGCCAGTGATACGGCGAAAAGAGTTCCGGAGTTTCCTCTGGCCTGTTCCATCGCGGCGCGACCCGCGGCAGCCAGGGTGGCGCCAACATCGGACGGCTCCAAGTCCGCCACTTCCTGTGCGGCCGCACGGACCGTCAAGTACAAGTTGGTGCCCGTATCTGCATCCGCCACCGGGTAAATGTTGATGGCGTTTAGTCTGTCGCTGTGGTTGGCCAACGTTTGTTCGGCCATGGCCAGCCAGCGGCGGACTACGGGTGCAGTTGCGGTGATCTTAGACTGCAAAATGATCCCATCCCAGGGCGCCTGAAACGACGCCTTCAAAATTCTGTCCGTCAATGGTCACGGCCGCAACAGCCGCCTCCATGGACACTATTGAGCCTATCGCAATGAACCCTTCCGGGAGTGTGCGGCCTGCCGGGAATGTGGATAAGAGTCCGTGATCTTCTCCGCCCGTCAGCACCCATTGGAGCGCATTTTTCCCAAGCACGACGGCGGTTTCCTCCAGTTCGCGTGCCATGACGGCGAGCACGGTGGAGTCCAGATCCACAGCTACTTTACTTGCTGTGGCGATGCGGGTGGCGTCTCGCAGCAGGCCATCTGAAATGTCCATCATGGATGTGGCCCCGGCCCGCGCGGCTGCGGGCCCGGCGACCAGCGGCGGGATCGGGCGGGCAAAGAGTCCCGCGGCGTGAGCCATGGCCGGGGTGAACTCTGAGACGGCAATGCTGCTCTCATGCAAGGCCCAGCCAGCAGCGGAGACTCCCATATTTCCGCAGACTGCCACTTGGTCCCCCCTCTTGGCGCCGCTGCGTAACACAGGCTCCAGCCCCTCCAAAGATCCTGTGACCGCCACTGTCACCACAAGTTCGCTGCCGCCGGAGAGGTCCCCGCCTGCCACTGAACACTGTGGGGCACCGAGCCCTACTATGGCGGCACTCAAGCCGTCGGCAAAGTCCTCAACCCAGGTGACCGGCGTCGTACGTGGGAGGGTGAGGCTGACAACCATGGCGGTGGCAACGGCACCCATGGCATTGATGTCGCTGAGGTTTTGCGCGGCGGCCTTCCAGCCGACGTCGTACCCGGAGGAGGTGCTGCCGTTGGGCCAGAGGAGGCGGAAATCCTTGTCCTGGACTTGGGTGTCAATGGAGATGACCGTGCGGCCGTCCGGGGCGGCGATGATGGCGGAATCGTCGCCGGGGCCCAGCAGTGTGGTGTTGCCGGCGTGCAGGCGCGGGAAGATCCGGGCTAGGAGCTCGGATTCGGAGAGTTGATCCACGGTCAGGTTCATCCTTTAACCGTAACCGAGGGGTAGGACATTGCTCGCAATGGGCTGGTGGGGTGCTCGCCCACCATGCTCGCAGGTGCGGCAGGACGAGAGCACCCCACCTGTTAGTTCTCCTGCTCCAAATGCTCTAGCAGCTCGGCTTCTGCCCGGTCCAGGTAAAGGCGCAGCGCCTGTGCTGCCTCCTCGCGCTTGCCGTCCTGCAAAAGCGTCACCAGTGAGCCATTGAGCTCGACGTAGTGTGAATGGAAGTCTGGTGCATCGCTCATGGCATGGAAGACCAGACGCATTTGCGCCAACACGCGCGTCATCAATTCCTGCAGACGTTCGCTGCCGGTGGCCCGCACCAACTCTTCATGAAAGCGCTGATTAGCATCGGCCATGGCCGCAGTGTCACCTTCAGCAAGCGCGGCCCGAGCGTCAACCACCACATCCGCCAGCGCCTGAACGTCTAATTGTTGGCCCCAGAGGACGGCCGCAGGTTCGATCATGCGCCGCACACCGTAAATTTCCTTCACGCCCGCGACGCCGGGAGACGCCACAAAGACACCGCGGTTGGGGATGCGGGTGATGATCAGCTCATGATCAAGCACTGTAAAGGCCTCACGCAACGTATTCCGGGATACCCCCAGCGCTTCGGAGAGTGCCAGTTCCGAAAGCTTGGCCCCCGGAAGTAATTGGCCTTCCGCGATGCGGGCGCGGATCACGGAAGTTACCCAGGCGCCGGTGTGCGCGTGGGTGGACCCCTCCGCGAGGGGTTGGACTGAAAATAACGCGTTCACTGGCATCTTCCCAATCTAATCCACCCCGGTCCCCAACCACGCACCCGCAAGTGTTAAGCGATAGTTCCGAGGACATCGCCCCGGGAAATCGCAGCGCCCGGTTCCTGACCACCGCGAGTAAAGGTCCCGGCCTTATGCGCCACAATGTTCGATTCCATCTTCATAGCCTCCAGTACGGCCACGGTGTCACCCTCGGCCACGACCGCGCCGTCCACGAGGACCCATTTGATCAGATTCCCATTCATCGGGGCGCTCAGCGCGGCATCGTCGGTGGCCGCAGCAATATTTTCGGCCGCAACATCGCGTGCCGTCCCGCTTGCGCCATGGCGGATCGAATCAACCAGTGAGGCGGGCAAGCCAATGTTCATGGCCTTGCCATCGATCTCGATAGTCAGAGTTTCGCGTTCGGCACCCGGTTGGGCGGCGGCGATTTCCGGGCTGGCGGCCAGCTCCTGGGCAAACTCGGATTCGATCCACGTGGTGTAGACCCCGTAGCGCTCGTCATTGGCAAAGTCGGCGTTACGCACCACGGCACGGTGGAAGGGCAACACACTGGGGACACCGGTGATGACCATTTCATCCAGTGCCACCTTGGCCCGGCGCAGCGCCTGGGCGCGGGTGGCGCCTGTGACGATCAGCTTCGCCATCAGCGAGTCATAGTGTGAAGGGATCACCGATCCACTCCGCACCCCGGAGTCCACCCGGATACCCGAACCGGTGGGTGCCTCAAAACCGGTGATGCGGCCCGGACCGGGCAAGAAGCCACGGGCAGGGTCTTCGGCGTTGATCCGGAACTCGAAGGAGTGGCCCACCGGTGCAGGATCTTCGGTGAAAGAGAGGGGCAGTCCCGCGGCAACTCGGAATTGCTCGGCCACAAGGTCCACACCGGTAGTTTCCTCGGTGACCGGGTGCTCAACCTGCAGCCTGGTATTGACCTCCAGGAAGGAGATCAGCCCATCCGGTGCCACTAGATACTCCACGGTTCCGGCGCCATGATAACCGGCCTCGCGACAGATGGACTTCGCTGAAGAATGGATGGAGGCACGCTGTTCCTCGCTCAGGAAAGGGGCCGGCGCCTCCTCGACGAGCTTCTGGTTGCGTCGCTGCAGTGAGCAGTCGCGGGTGCCCACCACCACCACATTGCCGTGCGTGTCAGCCAGAACCTGGGCTTCGACGTGGCGCGGCTTATCGAGGAAACGTTCTACGAAGCATTCGCCGCGGCCAAAGGCCAACGTGGCCTCACGGACCGCCGATTCAAAGGCGTTGTCAATCTCCTCGAAGCTACGCACCACCTTAATGCCGCGCCCGCCGCCACCGAAGGCGGCCTTGATGGCCACCGGCATGCCGAATTCTTCGGCGAAGGCGCGGACCTCGGCACCTGATGCCACCGCGCCATCGGTGCCCGGGACCAACGGGGCTCCGGCACGAACCGCGATTTCGCGTGCCGTGACCTTGTTGCCCAGCAACCGAATGGCCTCCGGGGTGGGCCCGATCCAGCTCAACCCGGCGTCGATGACAGCCTGCGCAAAGTCGGCATTTTCGGAGAGGAACCCGTACCCCGGGTGCACAGCGTCAGCACCAGAGCGTGCAGCTATGTCAAGGATCTTGGGAATGTTCAGATAGGTCTCGGCACCTGTGGAGCCATTCAGTGCGTAGGCCTCATCGGCCCGGCGCACATGGAGCGCATCGGCGTCGGGATCCGCGTATATGGCCACCGAAACCATTGAAGCGTCGGCACAGGCGCGGGCAATGCGGACGGCGATTTCCCCGCGGTTGGCAATCAATACTTTTTTCATGCGTGGATTCCTTCATCGGGGAGGGCCTGAATGGGGGCGTGCAGATCAGACAAAACAAAACGGATAGAGGCACCGGGCGGCAACTGAGCGGCCGCGGGCAGATCCTCGGCAATGACTCCGGCAATGACGGGATAGCCGCCGGTCACCGGATGATCTGCCAGGAAGAGTACCGGCAGCCCCGAGGGCGGGACCTGCAGGGCACCAGCCGCGACGCCCTCCGAGGCCAGCTCGCCGGTGCGGGCGCGTTCCAGTGCTGTGCCGTTAGCCCCAAGCGCAAGACGAATACCAACGCGGTTGGATTCTGTCGAGACGCTCCAAATTTGTCCTGTCAGCTGAGCGAGCCCCGCGGCATCGAACCAGTCATCGCGGGGACCCGGACTGATCCTCAAGGCGTAGATACCGTCAGCGCCGGGTAGTGGAAGCGTCGAGGATTCCGGGTTACCAACTACGTGCGCACCACGGATGGCACCCACGGGCAGCATGCTGCCGCGGGCCAGTGGAGCCGGGCCAATGCCGGACATGGAGTCGGTGGAGCGCGAGCCAAGCACCCGGGGAACATCGATGCCACCGCGGACGGCAAGATAGCTGCGGAGGCCGTCGCCTGCAGGGGTGAGGCTGAGGGTTTCACCATCCAGCAACGCAAACGGAGTGTCCATCGGAAGTTCGCGTACCCCGTGGAAGTCATCTCCATCCACCGGCTCCACAGTGATAGTTGCGGTGGCGCCGGAAACAGCCAGGACCGCATCGCCCTGGGCGCGCAAGCTCAAGGAACCCATGAGATTTTCGATGACCGCGCACCGATCGTCGTTGCCCACTAGGCGGTTGGCCTGAGCTGCTGAGCGAGTATCGGCTGCCCCCGAGGCGGAGACGCCCAGATCGCCCAGCCCGGGACGGCCAAGGTCCTGGATGAGGGATTGCGGACCCGGGTCCAAGATTTCTAGCAGGTTGGTTCCGGCAAGCATCGCCGGAACGTGGGTGTTGGCTGGCGCCGGGGAAACATGTAGAGTCTCGCGGCTCGGGACGAAGCGCACCCGGTCCTGAGGTCGGATCAATGCTGGTTTTTCACGGTCAAGATCCCACAGCACAGCATCGGTGTGGCCGATCAGTTGCCAGCCGCCGGGAGATTGCCGAGGGTAGACGGCCGAAGAATTCCCGGCCAGTGCCACGGCCCCTGAGGGGACCACCTTACGCGGGGTGGAACGGCGAGGGACGTTGAGCAGCTGATTTTCACCCATGAGGTAGGCGAAGCCGGGCGCGAACCCACCGAAAGCCGCCCGCCAGGTTTGTTGCGTATGCGCGTTGATGACAGCTTCAACGCTCAGTCCGGTCAACCCCGCGACCTCGGCAAGATCATCGCCGTCGTAGTGCACGGGTATTTCAACGAGTGAACCGGTGTTGGCTGCCGCTGTGCCAAGTTCCAAGGCCAGCACCGCGGTCGCGATTTTTTCTGCGTTCTCCGTGGAATCTGCCTTGATGAAGAGAGTGCTTGCCGCAGCCAGTACATCGATCTGACCCGGCAGCGGGTTAGCGCTCAGCAACGCGGCCAGAGCCAGTACCGAATCGAGGTCCGAGAGCTCAACGAGCACCGCCCGGGAACCTGCGAAGCGCGTGGCTAGGACGCTCATACGAAGCTCTTGATGCCGACGCCCGCGTTTTCCAAGCCCGCGCGTACCGCCGCGGCCATGGCCACTGCCCCTGCTGTGTCCCCATGCACGCAGATACTCTCGGCATTCATTGGGATCACCGAGCCATCGATGGCCACGATTCTTGCCTCGGTGGCCAGCCGGAGCATGTTTGCGGTGACTTGCGCAGGGTCGTGCAGTACCGCGTTGGCTTCGCGGCGAGAGACAAGGGTACCGTCGGGGTTGTAGTTCCTATCGGCAAATGCCTCGGCGACAGGTCGCAGTCCTGCGGCCGCAGCCTTGGTGAGCGCAACCGAGCCGGGCAGCAATAGCACCGGCAGATCCGAACCGAAGGCACGGATGGCATCCACCACGGCTTGGGCATGGGCTTCGTGATGCACGATGGTGTTGTAGAGGGCGCCGTGTGGTTTGACGTATTTGATGCCCGCTCCGGCGGCCCGTGCCAGCGCCTCGAGGGCACCGAGCTGATAAAGCACGTCGTCGGCGAGCTCGGTGGGGGAACAATCCAGGAAGCGGCGTCCGAAGCCGGCGAGGTCCCGGTAGCCGACGTGCGCGCCGATAGTGACACCCGCGGCCACTGCGTCGCGGCAGGTCTGAGCAATGACGCTGGGATCTCCTGCATGGAATCCGCAGGCAACATTTGCTGAGGAAACTGAGGCGAAAATTGCTGCGTCATCCCCCATGGTCCAATTGCCGAAGGATTCTCCGACGTCAGAATTCAAGTCTATGTATGGCATTTGTGACCCCGGTCTCGTGAATTGGCTTGTTCTAAGGATGCACCATGAATCAAGATTGTTCAACAATCTGCGATTGAGCGATTCCTGGCTTCGTTGGGCTTCGTTCGATGCCCCCGGGAACCGCTAGGGCACCAGGTAGCGGCTGTCCCTGGCGTCGGTAATGAGCATGTGCCCTGGGGCGTGCCCGATAGCAAGTGCCGGACGTGATTCCATGACCGCGGCCTGGGGCGTGACCCCACAGGCCCAGAACACCGGAATATGCCCAGCCGGGATGTCGACTGCATCACCAAAGTCGGGCTTGGAAAGATCCATAATGCCCAACTCTTCGGGATTGCCAATGTGCACCGGCGCTCCATGGACGGCGGGGTAGCGCGAGGTGATGCGTACGGCGTCGGACACCTGTGAGGCGGGGATGGGGCGCATGGAGACCACCATGGGCCCGGACATGGCGCCGGCCGAAGCGCTGCGGATGTTGGACTTGAACATCGGCACATTGACGCCCGCCTCGATGTGGGCGATGGAGATTCCACCCTCCATCAATGCTGTCTCAAACGTGAATGAGCAGCCCACTATGAACGTCACCAGATCATCGCGCCAGTACTCACTGAGGTCAGTGGGTTCGGCGACCTTGATGCCGTTCTCATACACGTAGTATTGCGAGACATCCGTGCGGATGTCTCCACCTACCAGCAGTTCCCCGCTGGTCTCGCCTGCGTCAAGCACGCCGAGGATAGGACAAGATTTGGGGTTGCGTTGGGCAAAGAGCAGCACGTCGAAGGCCTGCTCCTTGGGCACAATGATCAGGTTGGCCTGCGCGTAGCCCCGGGAGAACCCGGCCGTAGGCCCCACCAGTCCGTTGCGGAAAAGTTCGCGTGCCTGCGCAGGTGACAGCTCGGCGCGATTTTCCGGTAGCGAAGCGCTTCGTTTAATTGCGCTCATGACGTGACGATTCCTTTCAAAAGTTCCAAAAGACGTGCGGCCCGGGTGGGAGACGGAGTTACTTAGACCCATAGTTTGGCCAGGCCGGCCAGCGAGTTCCAGCCCAGGAACAGGGTGAGTAGCCAGGTAGCCACACCGATGACCAGCAGCCACTTCGGATAGACGTAACCCTGCAGGAGATCCCGGCGGCGCCAAGCGGCCCAAAGCAGGACAGCGAAACCGAAGGGCAGAATCAGGCCGTTGAAGGCGCCGGCGAAGATCAACAGCGTCTGCGGAGCCTGGCCGAGGAAGAGATAGATGACCGCGCAGACGGCAATGAAGGCGACGGTGATGAGGTTGCGGGTGCGCTCCGGAGTGCTGGACTTGGTAATGAATGAAACCGAGGTGTATGCGGCACCGATCACCGAGGTCAGAGCGGCGGCCCAGAGGATCACACCGAAGGAGCGGATGCCGATTTCACCGGCCGCGTGGCCAAAGGCCTCTGCGGCCTTGTTGTCGCTGGTCAGGACCACGCCGCCGGCGACTACGCCGAGGATGGCTAGGAACAGGAGTACGCGCATGATGCCGGTGACGATGATGCTCAGGATTGAGGTCCGGGTGATGTCCTTAACGTTCTCGACGCCGGCCGCGCCGGAATCGACCATGCGGTGCGCACCGGCGTAGGTGATGTAGCCGCCCACGGTGCCACCGATCAGTGTGGTGATGATCAGGAAGTTAATGTTCTCCGGCGCCACAGCGTTCTTCAGCGCTTCGCCCACGGGAGGGGCGGCAACTATGGCTACGTAGAGCATCAGCAGAATCATGATGGCCCCGAGCAGCACCACGATCTTATCCAGCGCCATGCCCGCACGCTTGGAGAGGAAAATGAGGATCGCGACGCCTGCGGAAATGAGCCCACCAATCTTGGGATCCAGCCCCAACATGGCGTTCATGCCCAGACCGGTGCCGGCGATGTTACCAATGTTGAACACCATTCCACCAATGAAGACCAGGGCGGCAAGCGCCCAACCAGCACCAGGCAGGACCTTGTTGCCCAGTTCCTGGGCGCGCATTCCTGAGACGCCAATGATGCGCCAGACGTTCAACTGAACCGCAATGTCCACCAGGATGGAGACGACAATGGCGAAGGCGAAGGAGGCGCCGATCTGGACCGTGAATTCAGTGGTCTGAGTGATGAATCCGGGACCGATAGCGCTGGTGGCCATGAGGAACATGGCACCGAGCATTGCCGTACGTCGTGCGGAAGCGCTGAGCTTCGGTTTTACAGTGGGAGTAGCCATGATTCCATCCGTCGGGGTGCGGGTGACTGTCGTCACAAGAAGGAGCGATGAGAAGTGCACTACAGGTTGTTGAACAATCTCAGCAATAGGTTGTTCAACAATCTTTTTCAATAGCGGTGGCTAATCTCAGTCGTCGACTACCCCGACACCGCTACATAGCCTTGGACATGACATGCCCCAGACAGTAATGGGACAGGAATCGATGTACCAGACCTTGTATCTGAGGGCCCCGGCATTACCGCATCCTGAAGCCACACCGTCAATTGCAGCTATGGGAGCTTCTGGCGGGCGACCTCACTGAATTCATTCATACGACTCCCCGCATTCAGGCCATCGCCCACCACGGCCGATTTGAACCTCAAGAACTGGCATACCCGAATGGATCACCCTCCACGCCACTAACACTGATGCGCTTGTCACCAAACAACGTGACACCCAATAGCACTCAACGCTTCAGGACCAGATCCGCAGGAACTCTCGCAGGCTGGCTTCCACGATTGGCCCAGCGCTGTGCTGGAGTCAGGAGCCAGTGCTAATCTCCCAGCATGAATGCTTCACAGCGGTACTTGATGAATTACAGCTGGGTCTGGGCTCCTGAGAATCCAGAGCTGATCAAAGTCGCACGTCTCGTCATGAGCCTGGAGTTGGCCCCTCAGGAGCAAGATGAGCTGGAGCCCCTACTGGAAAAGTGGCTTGACGGTCTGAACCGGGACTTTGCCACCAACCACTGGTATAGCGGTGGTTGCGGCTTTCAGTTACTCGCCAGAGAAGAAGATTCGGTCCAGATCCTATTCTCCTCTGGCGGGCAGGACGTGGCCGACTCGCTGCAAGCCGGCGTGGACACTTTCTACGATCAGGTGCTGAAACCACTCCACACAGCCAGAGTTACTTGGACCGAGCTGCCATTGGGGTGAAGCAGGCGTGAGACCGGCGGCGCCGCAGCCCCCGAGGAAAACTGCTGATCACTATTTTGGTACTGGCCAGCCTTCATTCAGCCGTCAATTTAGACATGCCACAAGCCACACAAACATCCACTCCCGCACCACCAGAGGTGCCGCTCGCAACAAATTTGGCCACGGGCTGGGCATGAGGTTCCACTCCAAGATGGGCATCTATTGATTCACATGCGTCCAACCGCTCTATCAAGTCATGCGTGGACACGATGGGTCCGTTGGGGCGTAAGCCCACCGCTGCTGACCGCTGGGCAAGAGTTGTGAGAATCGAGCTTCTAAAGGACCACAAATAATCATTCCTAGCCCATGATCCTGAGTCTAATTTCCCAGACCACGAGGACGACTAGGGCAACAGCCAAGCCAGCAAATACAGCCAACAAACTCTCATTCGTGTCAGCCAACGCGCACATAAGAGGATTAGGCGGGGCTGGGAGACGGCCCAACATAACAGGCGCCGGACGGACGAAACTTGTTGGACAATATTGTTGTCCGATCCAGTGCAGTATCAGTCCGGTACCCACCCAGCTACCTACGAACCAGCCTGACTCCCACGCAACATCTCCAGATGTTCGTTCCGGCATGACGCCTCCATATTTCAGTTCGTGGTCCAATGATCCGCCCACAGCCCGCCTCTGGCAATAGGACGGTTGGGACCATTAACTTGCGCCAGCGAAAGGCAAATGGGCAAGCTGTGGATACGGACCAAAAACTACTCACGCACCAGCCACGCCTTCACGATCTGCCTCCCAAAACCATGTGCCTTACATGGCTGGCGAAATCCTGGCCGGAAATCCCGTCCCAGCCCGGCACCGGCGCTCCCACCCGCACCCGCAACCCACCCCGTCAGCGAACCGTCAGCGAACCACGCGGATATTGAACGGCGCACCGTGGAACTGCTGCATCATTGCCACGAAGAGCGGAAAGTAGTGCTCCACTCCTCGAGCCGATGCGATGCCACCCAGATCCACCTGTGTATCCACGCCCCAGCCCAGTTCCGTAAGCAGCGAGCTGACCAGGGCCTTAGCCTCGGCGTCGTCGCCCGAAAGGAACACCGACGACGCTTCCGGGAGCGATCCCGGCGCCAAGACTAGCGTCCCCGGCACCGTGTTGAGCGATTTGACCACCTTCGTCGCCGGCAGTGCCTGCTGCAGGAGCTCGCCCAGGCTCACAGTCGGGTACATCAGTTCAAAGCTTGGCGTTACGGCGTTGCCGATGTCCAACAGCACTTTGCCGGCAAGATCATCGGCAAGCGGAGTCAAAAATTCCAGCGTGAACGAAGCCAGGATCGCATTCACCACCAGGTCAGCATCGCGGATCGCCTCAACAGCGCTGGTGACTGGCGCAGCCAGGTCCGCGTGTGCCGCGGGGTCCCGCGATCCAAAAACTACCGTGTGCCCCGCAGCGATGAACCCGCCGGCAAGTGTGGTGGCCATGTGGCCTGTCCCAAGGATTGCAATATGCATAACTATGCTTCTTTCAGAGTGTGGCACTAAACTAAAGTAGTTCGAACTTGAACTACTTTTTCAACGTAGCACTAGTTCAAATTTGAATCAATAGTTTATGTGCGACCCAAAAAAGGAGCCCCAGATGAAGGAAACACTGGACAGCGGTGAACTCGATGCGTACTTTGCGCTCGTCACTGCCGGAGACCTCGTCCAGCGTGCCGTCTCGGCGCAGTGCTCCGAGCATGGACTGACTCCGTTGCAGTTCTCTATCCTTGCCCGACTCCTGGACGCCAAAGATGGGCTCCGGATGAGTGACCTCGCCGATACTCTCGTCGTCTCGCGAAGCGGACTGACGTACCAGATCGGCCAGCTTGAGAAAGCGGGCTTCGTGGTGAGGGAATCGTCGGACTCGGATAGCCGGTGCGTGGTCGCACAGCTGACATCTACCGGACGTGAGCGGGTGCAAAAGACATTCCCTGGACACGTTGCGCTGGTACGGGAAAAGTTCATCGATCTCCTCAGCCCGGAAGAAGTTGCCACCATCCGCACCGCCCTGGAAAAAGTTGTTGCCAGCTTGCAGTAGCACCAGCTGCCAAGCCGTGTGAAGCTAGGAGCAATGACAAGCAAAGAGCAGTACCTCAAGGCCTACGACCAGCAACTCCGCACCGACGCCGAAACGCCCAGCGCCATCGACGTCACCAGGCTCGGCCCGCTTCGCCTGGTGACGTTTGCCGGTGGCCGCGGCTTCATCACGTACCAGGACCTCGGCGGCACCCACCACATCCCAACCCTCGTCACCACAGCGCTGGATCATTTCCGCGCCATCCCCGAGATTTCCAGTGTCGAGTGGAAAACCCGCGGCCATGACAACGCGCCCGGCCTGCATGAGGCACTGATCGCCCACGGCTTCGTCCCGGAGGACCCGGAATCGATCATGATTGGCCCACTCGAGGCTTTGGCACAAGAGGTCCAGCTGCCCGCAGGCGTGACGCTACGAAAAATCGAAGGAGAAGCCGACATCCGCGCCATGAGCGCCATGGCTGACGCAGCCTTCGGCGACCCCGCCAGCACCCGCATGGCCGATTCGCTGCTCGCACGTTTAGCCAGAGACGACGGCATGGAGCTCTGGGTCGCCGAGGCCAACGGCCAGATCGTAAGTTGCGGCCGCCTCGAGCCCGTCCCCGGCACAGATTTCGCCGGAATCTGGGGCGGCGCCACGCTCGAGCCGTACCGCGGCCGCGGCATCTACCGCGCTCTGACCGCCGCCCGCGCCCGCTCAGCCCTGTCCCTCGGCAAAACACTGGTGCACAGCGATTCCACTGAATTCTCCCGTCCCATTCTTGAACGAGCTGGCCTCATGAGAGTCTCCACCACCACTCCATACAACTGGAGCCGTTAGAGCACGACGCCGGGCACCCCCTTGCGCTGCCGGCCCACCGTGGGCGTAGCGCCCCTCGCCACAAAAATGACGGAGATGTGGTCTTCCGCTGCTGATAATTCAGTAGCGGAAGACCACATCTCCGTCATGAATGAGTGGTGCGGAAGTTTTACTGCTCCTGCATCGGAATCCGCACCCCGCGCTCGGCTGCCACATCAATGGCCCGCTCATAACCAGCGTCCACGTGGCGGATGACGCCCATGCCCGGATCGTTCGTGAGCAGGCGCGCCAGCTTCTCCCCCGCCAAAGCAGAACCGTCGGCAACGGAAACTTGGCCAGCGTGGATGGAGCGGCCAATGCCCACGCCGCCACCATGATGAATGGAAACCCAAGTGGCACCGGAGGCGGTGTTGAGCATGGCGTTCAGCAGAGGCCAGTCGGCAATGGCGTCGGAGCCATCCTTCATGGCTTCAGTTTCGCGGTACGGCGACGCCACGGATCCGGAGTCAAGGTGGTCGCGGCCAATCACAATCGGCGCAGAGACCCGGCCGGAGGCAACGAGTTCGTTGAACAGCACGCCTGCCTTGGCGCGCTCTCCGTAACCGAGCCAGCAAATACGCGCCGGCAGGCCCTCAAACTCAACATGCTCCGCAGCCGCATCGAGCCAGCGGTGCAAATGCACGTTCTCGGGGAACAATTCCTTCAGCGCTTCGTCAGTGACGCGAATGTCCTCAGGATCACCGGAGAGCGCCACCCAGCGGAACGGGCCAAGGCCCTCGCAGAACAGCGGGCGGATGTAGGCCGGGACAAAGCCCGGGAACTCGAAGGCCCGCGAATAGCCGCCCTTGCGCGCCTCGTCACGGATGGAGTTGCCGTAGTCAAAAACCTCGGCACCAGCATCCTGGAAATCGACCATAGCGGCAACGTGGCGGGCCATCGCGTTCTGGGACTTCTTCGTGAAGCCCTCAGGATCAGCTTCCGACTCCGCCACCCACTCTTCAACGGAGTATTCGGTGGGCAGGTAAGAGAGCGGATCGTGCGCGCTAGTCTGGTCGGTGACAATATCCACGGTGAACTCGCCCGCCTGGTGGCGTCGCAGAATCTCCGGGAATACCTCGGCAGCATTGCCCACAACACCCACGGACAAGGGCACGCGAGCAGCCTTCGCCTCGAGAACGCGTGAAAGAGCAGCATCCAGAGACGGCGCCAACTCATCCAGGTACCGCTTGCCCACGCGGCGCAAAAGGCGTTCCTCAGAAACGTCAACAATAAGGCAGGTGCCACCATTCAAGGTCACGGCCAGTGGCTGCGCCCCGCCCATGCCGCCACAGCCACCGGTCAGCGTCAGTGTCCCGGCAAGAGAGCCGCCAAAGCGCTTCTCAGCAATGGCAGCAAAGGTCTCAAAGGTGCCCTGCAGAATCCCCTGGGTGCCAATGTAAATCCATGAGCCGGCCGTCATCTGCCCGTACATCATCAGGCCCTCAGCCTCGAGCTTGCGGAATTCGGGCCACGTGGCCCAGTCCCCCACCAGGTTCGAGTTGGCCAGCAGCACGCGCGGCGCCCACACATTGGTGCGAAAAACACCCACGGGCTTGCCCGACTGCACCAGCAGGGTCTCGTCATCCTCGAGCGTCTTCAGCGTGGCCACAATGGCGTCGTAGGCCTCCCAGGAACGGGCCGCACGGCCGGTGCCGCCGTAGACCACCAGGTCCTCGGGGCGCTCGGCAACCTCGGGGTCCAGGTTGTTCATGAGCATGCGCAGCGGCGCCTCAGTCTGCCACGACTTGGCGGAGAGCTCGGTGCCGCGGGCCGCGCGAATGGTGCGGGAGGGGTCATGCATCGTTGCCATGATATTTCCTTAGCTGTCGGTTCAAAGACGGTGGCCGGAACGGATCCGGTGAATGTACCTATGTCTCCATCAAACCTCGACAACGGGCCCAATCCTAGGGGCCGGCCGAGCACACCGTCTGTGATACAAGACAGTTAGGTGCCAGGGCGTCCTGCCTTGGAAATGTCCGACTCCGTGACGCCACCTTGCGCTGCAGCGCCGCCTCACGTCCTGCGCACTTCAGTCCGTCCGTCAGCGGTGCGCGGCAACGAAGGGATCCAGCAACGAATGCAGGTGGGCGTGGACCTGCTGGATGGACTGCCCGGATTCGAGCATGCGCGTGCCTGCGTGGACCACGGAGTTGATCATGTCCGAGATCGAGGCCGGATCGTCAATGCCCAATTCGTCGAGTGTGGTGATCAGCGGTTCCTGCAGCTGGCGGTGCATCCTGTCCGCCTGCTCGTCCAAGGCAAGGCCGGGGGCCAGTGTGGCTAGGGCGGAGCCAACGGCATGGGCGCCCTCGGCGACGAGGTCCACGTTGGCCAGGGCGTAGGCAAGGATCCGGTCGGCCTTGGTGGGGGCGTCGGCCATGGCACCGGTGACGCGCTCGGTCCAGCGGGGGAAGATGTCTGCGACGAGTTCCTGCAGCAGGTCCTGGCGGGAGGCAAAGTATTGGTACACGCTGGGCCTGGCCAGGCCGGCCCGTTTGGCCACTTCCGCCATCGCGGGGGCCTCCGAGGTTTCCCGCAGCAGCTCATGGGCGGCATCCAGCAGGGCGCGCTTCTTCGCGGCGCGGTGCTCCGCCACACTTGAGGCATCAATCTTGGGCATCCCCACTCCTTATCGCTAACACGTCAAGGGTACGGCCGACGGCGGCGGCTTGCCTTCGCAACCCGCCGCCGTCGATCCTTAAGCGTTGATGCTTAGCCTCGCTGGGCGGTCTCCGAGCTGGCAGACAGCATGCCGTCCACCATTTCCAGGACGCGGTCGCAGTGGCTGAGCACGTCGTGGTCGTGGGTGACCATCACGGTGGCCACGCCAAACTCGTGGCTTTGCGCGGCCAGCAGCGCCACCACGTCGCGGCTGCGGGCCCGGTCCAGGGCGGCCGTGGGCTCATCCACGAGCAGCAGTCTGGCCCCGGTGACCAGTGCGCGGGCAATGCCCACGCGCTGGCGCTCACCGCCGGAGAGCTGCCCGGGGCGGTTCTTGGCGCGGTGGCCCATGCCCACCGATTCCAGCAGCGGCATCGGATCGAAGCTGCGCGGCCCGCCGGCGAGCTTGTTGACCAGGCGCAGCTGGTCCGCCGCCGAAAGTGCCGGGATCAGGTTCCCGGACTGGAACACAAAGCCGATGTTGGCCATGCGGAACGCCGCCCGCCGGCCTTGGCGCAGCGCACCAATGTCCTGCCCGTGGACGTGGACGGTGCCTGAATCGGGGCTGGACAGGGCGCCGGCCACGGCCAGCAGCGAGGACTTGCCGGAGCCGGAGGGGCCCACAATGGCCACAAACTCCCCAGACGCCACGTCCAGGTTGACGTTGTCCAAGGCCAGGACCTTGCTGTCGCCGTCGCCCAGCTCCAACCGCGCATTGCGGATGGACAGGCCGGCTGCCGGGGATGCGGTGCCAGGGGCGGCGTTTTGAGAAGTTGTCTGTGTCATCGCTGTCCTCCGAGAGCATTGAGCGGATCGATTCGGGAAATCCGGAGCACTGCGACGGCGGCGCCAATGAGCCCCAGCCCAATGGTCAGCGCCGTGGCGGTGGCGATGGGGGCAAATTCCAGTGCGAAGGGCATGGCGTCCGGCATGATCGCGCCGAGGCCAATGCCCGCGGCGAGCCCCACGGCCGTGAAGCCCACCAGGACGATCGCGGCCTGGGCCAGGCCGTCCCGGAGCAGGTATCCGGTGGAGGCGCCAACGGCGCGCAGCACGGCAATTTCATGCTTGCGCTGGATGGTCCACACCGTGAAGAAGGCACCGACCACCAGGGCGCAGATGGCGTACAGGAACATCTGGATCATGCTCAACGTCATGGTTTCGGCTTCGTAGCCGGGAGAGGCGTTGAAGGCTTCCTTCAGCGGCTGGCTGGAGGTTTTCGCCGCAGCATCGGCCGCGGCCAGGTTCAGCTCTGTGCCGGTTTGCGCCTGGACGGCCACCACGCTGGCGTTGTGGAAAGTGCTGGCGGCCACCTGGGCCGGTGTTGGCGCGCCGTCTACCGTGGCGCCCGATGCGAGCAGCTGCCATGTTGCCAGCGGCAGGTACGCCACGTCCACGTGGCCAAACGTTGCCTGGCCCGAGGTGAAGCCCACAACGGTGAGCTTGGCGCCTATCCGGTCCAGCGTCACCACGGTCCCCAGCTCGATGCCTTCGGCCTTGGCGGTGGGAGAGACGACGATTCCGTCGGCCGCCCCCAAACCCTTGCCGGCCTGCGCAGCGGGTTCCAGGAAGGATCCCGGTTCGACGCCGAACAGGGTCAGGTCAACCTGCTTGCCGGAGTCGGTGACGGCGTTGGACATGCTGACGCCCATGAATTCAGCGTGCTCAACACCCTGAACCCCGCGCCATGCTTCGAGCTGCTTGTCATCGACCGCGGAGCGGGAAAAAGCGTTGTCGGTCTTGGTGCCCTGGTCGAAGGCAAAAGCCGTGGCGGGCATCGACTTCAGCCCGGAAACACCGTCATTGACCAGCCCTGAGGAGAGGCCGGACAGCATCACCATGAGAACGGCGATGAGTGCAATGACACCGCCCATGAGACTGAAACGGCCACGCGCGAACATCAGTTCGCGGACTGCAAGGAACATAATCCGCCTTGTCTTTGGAAATGGCTAAAGATGCCAACACGGTGTCAGCATCTTTCCAACATCTTGTCAGCAACATGACCGTTCGCCCAAATCCGTCCCGCGCAAGGCAGGCGGCAGGCCGCCTGACGCCGGGCCAGTACTGTGCAAAGGCCCCCATCCGGGGCATGATGGAAAAGTAACGTGATTTTGCACCGCTTGACGAAGACGAAGTTCCAAAGCCTGTCGGAACTGCAAAAGGACGGAGACTGATTCACATGGATTCAACGATGTGGATATGGATCGCAATTGCCGCAATAGTCATCATCGTGATCATCGCAGTGCTGATTTCCCTCGCCTCCCGGCGACGCCGCGAGGCGAAAGAACTCCAAGCAAAGGAAGATCGGGAGCGGGCGGCCAAGTTGCGCGAAGACGCCAGGGTTGCCGAGCTCGACTCCCGCGAGAAAAACGCCGCTGCAATGCGCAAGGCATCCGATGCGGAACAGGCTGCAGTCGCCGCTGAACGCTTAAGCATGGAAGCCGAGCAGCAACGCTCGGATGCCGCCGTCGCTGCAGCCGCGGCCAGGGAAAAACTTGCCGAGGCCGCCGACGTCGACCCCGGAGCCGATGCATCGAATCGTGCGCAGCCCTCCCCCGCCGAGGATCGCACGGACCGACCCTCAGGGGAAGACGCCCCGGAGGAAGGAAATGATGCCGGCACCGGCCGGCACTCAGCAGCGGGCAGCCGGCCCCTCCATGACGGCCCCTAAACCCAACCATCACGAGAATTTTGAAAGGACATCATCATGAGCATCGGTGCCGGAGTAGTTCTCTTTGTTATTGGCGCAATTTTGAGGTTTGCCCTCGAGATCCAAGTGGCCTGGATCGACATCGCGCTGGTCGGCAACATTCTGATGGGGGCCGGAATCGTGGTCTTCATCCTTGGCCTCATTTTCACCTTCCGCAGGCGCCAGTCCTCGTCCAGGACCGTCATCCGCCCGACTGACGGAAACGGCACGCTCCGCCACACAGACCGCACGGATGACACCGGCGTCTAGCCCTTAAAGAAGCCCGACGGCGCCCGCCCCACCAAGGTGGGCCGGGCGCCGTCGGGCTTCAGGCAGAGGGGCTCAGGCAGAGGGGCTAGACGAACGCGGCAATCCCGGTGATGGCGCGCCCGGCGACCAGGGTGTTGATCTCATAGGTGCCCTCGTACGTGTAGATGGCCTCGGCGTCGCAGAAGATCTTGGCCATCTCGTAGTCCACGGAGACGCCGTTGCCGCCAAGGATGCCCCGGCCCAGCGCCACGGTCTCGCGCATGCACTTGGTGACGAAGGCCTTGGCCATGGCCGAGTGTTCGTTGCGGGTGGTGCCGGCGTCTTCCATTTGCGCCAGCCGGACCATCATGCCCATCGAGGCCTGCGCGTTGGAGAGCATCGTGACGAGCTGTTCCTGGATGAGCTGGAAGCTGGCGATCGGCTTGCCGAACTGGTGGCGCTCCACGGCGTAGCGGCGGGCGGTGTCGAACGCGGCCAGCTGGATGCCCACAGACTGCCAGCCCACCGTAGCGCGGGTGGTCTTGAGCACCTTGTTGGTGTCGCGGAAACTGTTGGCACCCGCGAGCTTGTTGAAGTGCGGCACGACGACGTCTTTCAGGACAATGTCGGCATTCTGGACCGCGCGCAGGGCAATGCGATTTTCAATCAGGGTGGCGCTGAACCCCGCCCGCGAGGTCTCCACCAGGAATCCCTTGACCTGGTCATCGGCCACGTCCTTGGCCCAGATGATGACGTAATCGGAGAACGTGGAGTTGCCAATCCAGCGCTTTTCACCGTTCAGCACCCACGAATCGCCGCGCCGCTCCGCAGTTGTCCGGGTACCGCCGGCAACGTCGGATCCGGCCAGTGGCTCGGTAATGGCGAAGACGCCGGTCTTACGCAGCGCGTAGATGTCAGGCAGCCATGCAGCCTTTTGTTCCTCGGAGGCCAGCAGTTCGATGGAGCCGGTGAACAGTCCGTCGTGCCCGCTGAAGAAGGTGCCGAAGGAGGCGTCCACGCGGTGGATGGCGGCGGTGATCATGCCGGCCAGCAGGTGCGAATGCCCTTGGCGCCGGACCGGGCTGATCATATCCAGCTTGGCGACCTCCGGGATCAGGTGCACGGGGAACTCGCTGCGGTTCCAGAAATCGCGGGAGATGGGGCGTACATTGGCCTCCATCCAGTCGCGGATTTCATTGAGCCGGGCCAGCTCATTGGCGGGCAGCAGGGTTTCAAAAGCGAAGAAGTCGCCGTCAGGGTACGGCAGGGCGGCGGAAACAGTGGTGTCGGTCAAGGAAATCTCCTCCAGGGAACGGGAAGTGGCGGGACAGGATGGGAAGGCCAGGGTGGCCGTTGGCCAGGGAATCGGCCGGAAGGTGGCGTGTGGCGCCGGCTCCGGGCCGCCGCCGTCAATTGCGGCGTACTTCGAACATAGCCCGGACCCGATGCGGAATATGAGCCAGATCACGCAAATCAACCGCTCGTCTCGGATCACAGACGAGTTTGGTGAACCGCATCACTTCAGCACCGGCAAACATGCTCAGATTGATTCAAGAAAAACACCAGCGACAACACTAAATTCCAATGGAGGAATGAGATGTCAAGAATCCAAACCGTGCGAAAGAGCGGGCCGGCCATTGAGCGCCGGTCCATCGACTTCGTCCCCCACCGCGAGCGCCATGGCAAGCCCTTTGGCCAATTCACCCTGTGGTTTGGGGCGAACATGCAGATCACGGCCATCGTCACCGGTGCCCTGGCCGTCATCTTCGGCGCCCCCGCCTTCTGGGGCATTGTTGGTCTGTTCATCGGCAACCTGCTGGGCGGCGCCGTCATGGCCCTGCACGCGGCACAGGGCCCCAAGCTGGGCATGCCGCAGATGATCTCCAGCCGCGCCCAGTTCGGCGTGTTTGGCGCCGTCATCCCGCTGATCTTGGTCATCGTCATGTACCTGGGCTTCGCCGCAACCGGGGCAGTGCTCGCGGGGCAGGCCGTGGACGAGATCCTCCCGACGGACAGCCCCGTCATAGGCGTGCTGATCTTCGGCGCCCTGACGGTACTGGTGGCCACTCTCGGGTACAAATACATTCACATGCTGGGCCGGATCTCCACGATCGTTGGCATCATCGGCTTCACCTACCTGGCCATCCAGCTTTTCCTCAAGCACGACGTCGGATCCGTCATGGGTGTGGGTGGTTTCGCCATCCCCACGTTCCTGCTCGCCATTTCCCTCAGCGCTGGCTGGCAGCTGACCTACGGCCCCTACGTCGCCGACTACTCCCGCTACCTGCCGGCCAACACGCACGCCACCAAGACTTTCTTCGCCTGCATGTCCGGTTCCGTCCTGGGTGCCCAATGGTCCATGACCCTCGGTGCGTTGTTTGCAGCCATCGCGATGCCTGCGGGCAAGGGCTTCATCGACAACCAGGTCTCGTTCGTCGGAGACTTGGCAGGCGGCGGCGTCATCGCCGTGCTGATGTACATGGTGATTGTGGTGGGCAAGCTGACAGTCAACACGCTCAATGCCTACGGCGGCTACATGACCATTTTGACCTCCGTCAGCGCCTTCACCCGCCAGCTGCGCTTCGCGCCCTGGGTCCGCTTTGCGTACGTGATCGGCTTCATCGGCGTCTCCGTCATCATTGCCCTCGTGGCCTCGGAGGACTTCGTCTCCAACTTCAAGAACTTCGTGCTGCTGCTCCTGATGGTCTTCATCCCGTGGAGCTCCATCAACCTGGTGGACTTCTACTTCTCCTCCAAGGAAAAGGTTGACATCCCGGCACTCTACGACCCCAAGGGCCGCTACGGCGGTTGGAACGTTCCGGCGCTGCTCACCTACCTGCTGGGCGTGGTTGTCCAGATCCCGTTCCTGGCCCAGCACATGTACACCGGCCCCATCACTCCCCTGCTCGGCGGGGCCGACATCTCCTGGATCGTTGGCCTGCTGGTCACGGCAGCCGTCTACTATCCCGTGGCCAAGCGGTTCAACCACCCGCCGGCAGAGATGGTCTACCCGGCCGACGACCAAGTCTCAGCCGACCCGGCAACCGCCGCAACGGCACCCGTCGCCTGAGCAACCAGGCCTGACCTGATCTGAGCAACCCTGCCTGCCCAGCCCGCCCCAACACGAAGGAACGATTCATGACCACGACCCAGACCCCGGCGGAGACCGCAGCGCCGCCTCAGCCCCGGGACCTGGTGGCCGCGCTGCCCGTCTATTCCAAGGCGGGCGGCACTGCCCCGCCCAGGTGGCGGGCGTCGTCGAACGAATCCTTCCTGCCGCCGTCACCGGCAGTGCTGGCCGCAATTGATGCCGCGGCCCGGCACTGCCAGCGGTACCCCACGCTGCAGGGCGAACCCCTCATCGCCGCACTCAGCCGCAACCTCGGCGTCGCTGCGGAGCAGATCGTGGCGGGCGGGGGTTCGCTCGCGGTGCTCCAGCAGTTGCTGACGGCGTTCGCGGGGCCGGGCAAGGAGGTGGTGTTTGCGTGGCGCAGCTACGAGGCCTACCCCATCCTGGTGCGCCTGACCGGTGCGCAGGACATCCCGGTGCCACTGACTGCCGGCCACGGGCACGACCTGCCCGCCATGGCCGCCGCCGTCACCGCAGACACCGCCGCCGTGATCCTGTGCAGCCCCAACAATCCCACAGGCACCGTCCTGGGTGCGGCCGAGGTGGAGGATTTCCTGGCGCGCATTCCTTCCCATGTGGTGGTGGTGCTGGATCAGGCCTACATCGAATTCGCGGACGACGCCGAGGCTTCCTCCCGGCACAGCCTCGCCTTGCTCGCAGCGCATCCAAATCTGGTCCTTTTGCGGACATTTTCCAAGGCGTACGGCTTGGCCGGACTGCGGGCAGGCTACCTGGTGGCCCACCCCGGCATTGCGGCCGCGGTGCGCGCGGTGTCGCCGCCCTTTGGCTTGAATGCGGTGGCCGAGGCTGCCGCCGTTGCCGCTCTCGCCGACACCGGTGCACTGGCCGCAAATGTTTCCACCGTGCGCGAAGGCCGGATAGCGCTTCATGCAGCCCTCGCCTCCCGCGGTCTTGCACTACCGGACAGCGGCGGCAATTTCCTGTGGCTGCCCGTGGGTGAAGGCTCTGCGGCCCTGGAAGCCGCATGTCTGGCCCAGAGCATCAGCGTTCGCAGCTTTGCCGGCGAGGGCGTGCGGGTCACTGTTGGCTCCCGGGATGCCGAAGCCGCGGTGCTGCGCGGCGTTGACGCCTGGCTGGCCGGCGGAAGGGTTTAACGCAGCCCCACGCAGTTGCAAAAAGCCCGGCCATCTCCACATACAGCCGGCTCGCGTGCAGCGCCAGGTAGGAGACCTCGTCGTCGTCGAGCTTTTACGCCAACGACGCCTTCCAGGACATGGTTGTCCAGGACGGGATAGGACGCGACTGTGGTGGGGCTGGACAGAGCGCCCGAGGTCAGCGACATCGCCCGGATGATCAGTAAGAAGTTTTCCGGCAGTTGAAACGGCAGCGAGCGCCTCACCTCACCGAACTCACCGGCAAAGTCGCGCAACTCCCGAACCAACCGGGACATTTTTGGTGCCCTGACCCGTTAGCCCGCCAGTACCTTGCCGGGGTTGAGAATCCCCTGCGGGTCCAGCGCATTCTTGATGGCCAGCATGACCGGGATGGCGGATGCATGCTCCTTCACCAGGGAGGCAGTCTTGCCCAGTCCGATGCCGTGCTCACCCGTGCAGGTGCCTCCCATGGACAGGGCCCGCTCAACGAGCCTGTCGTTGATGGCACCCGCTTTCACCAGAACGCCGTCGTCCCCGGGAGGAAGGACAAAGGCGAGGTGGAAGTTGCCGTCGCCCACGTGGCCAACGATCGGGGCCAGCACACCCTCACGGTCGGTATCGGCCTTCGTCAGCGTGATGCATTCGGCCAGCCTGGAAATTGGCACGCAAACGTCGGTTGACCAGGTGCTGGAGCCGGGAACCAGGGCCGTGTAGGACGGCAGGGCGTCGTGGCGGGCACGCCAGATGCGGCTGATTTGATCGGGATCACTGGCGTAATCCCAGCCGGTCCCGCCGTTCACCAAGGCAAGCTTGCGGACCGCCTCGCCCTGGTCGGCGATGTTCGCGGCCGAGCCCTCAAATTCAAAGATCAGCGTTGGCATGACGGGAAGTCCCAGCCCGCTGTAACGGTTGACGGCATCGACGGTGACGTCATCGAGCAGTTCCACCCTGGAGATGGGTACTCCGGACTCCAATGTGGACTGGACCACGGCGGTGCAACTTTCCAGGGTGGGGAATGAGCAGATTGCCACGCTGGCTGCTTCAGGGATGCCGTACACACGCAATGTAACTTCGGTCAGCACGCCAAGGGTTCCCTCGGCGCCGATGAACAGGTGCGTGAGGTCGTATCCGGCTGCCGATTTGCGTGCGCGCCCGCCGGTCTTGATGATGGTCCCGTCCGCCAGGACCACTGTCAGGCCCAGCACGTTTTCCTTCATGGTGCCGTACCGGACCGCGGTGGTTCCGCTGGCCCCCGTAGAGGCCATGCCGCCAACGCTTGCATCCACGCCCGGGCCCACGGGGAACGTAAGCCCGTGGCCGGCCAGGGCCGCATTGAGGGCGCTCTTCATGACGCCGGCCTGGACTATGGCGTCAAGGTCGGCGGAACCGATGCGCAGGATCTTGTCCATGCCGGACAGGTCCAGGCAGATGGAGTCGGCCGTGCTGTTGGCGCCACCTTCCAGCCCGGTTCCCGCCGCGATCGGCACCGCTGCCACGCCGTGGCGTGAACAAATGGCCAGGGCCTCGGATACGTCCCCGGTGCTGGTGCAATGCACCACGGCCATGGGCGCCTCCCACGGCAGGTGCGATCTGTCGTGCCCGCGGGCTGACCGGACACCGTCGTCAGTGTTGACCTTGCTTCCCAGCCCGGCCCGCAGCTCGGCCAGGACCGCCGTCTTATTGTCGGGTGCAAGCATTGTCATTGGTTGTTTCCTTCGTGTTGCGTGGCTGTGGCGCGACGCTGCACCGTCGGGCTACCGCAACGATACCCACTGAATCCGAGCTTGTGCGGCCAATCACATTCCTGCGGGCCAATTCTCGGATCCAAGACATTTTCCCATGTTCGACGGCGGCCGGCCCGTCACCCACTGGGGCGTAGCCGGCGCGAAATCTCCGTGGCGCAGCGGGTCACCTCGGGCAGCCATTGCGCAGCCAGGTCCTCCACGTCCACGGTGCGTTCCTGGAGAATTCCCTCGGCCTCATTCCGTGCCGCGGCGGCCGGGCTCAACGCCGGGCGGTTGGCCACAGTGAGCGTCACGCTGGCCACGGCCAGCCCGCTGTTGTCCAGGACAGGAACGGCAATGCTGGAGAACCCGTCGGTGATCTCATCCTGTTCCCAGGAAAAGCCCCGCTCTCGGATCCGCACCAGCAGCTCATTGAGCGCCGGCACCGAGTGCACGCCCGTTTCATACCGTGTGGGGAAGGCTTCAGGCCCCGGATACAGGGCCGCAAGCTGCTCGGCCGACATCGAAGCAAGCATGGCGCGTCCGCTTGCCGTCAGGTGGGCGGGCAGCCGAACACCTGGATTCGTCACCAGCGCGGACTGCCGCTTGGCCCGTTCCTCAATGACGTAAATGACCTCGCGGCCGTGCATGACGGCAAGGTGGGCGGTGCGCTTGGTGCGCTCCACCAGCTGCGCTATGGGAAATCTGGCTAGCCGCTGCAGCGGCGCCTGGCGTGAATAGCCGGTGCCAAGCTCGTGCGCCGTGACGCCGAGCGCATACTTGCGCTCCTCGGGCAGGTGAACCACAAAGCCGTCATCCACCAGCGCGGCCAGCAGGTGGTAGGTGGTGGAGCGTGGCAGGTCAACTTCCCGCGCAATGGCGGCCGCACCCACCGGGCCGGCCTGCGCCGCAACGTAGCGGAGCACCGAAAGGACGTTCTTGGCGGCTGGAACCTGCGGCAAATTCTGTGTACCCATGGAGCCATGGTAACCGTTGTTCGTCTGTGATCACAGACGGGATGCCGAGCCGAACTGGGTCTTTCAGCGCTTTCAATGCTGTGATGGTACTAACAGTTGCCGGATTGCCGGACCCTCCCCACGTTCAAAGGCTGAATCTTCCATGACCACTCCCCCTCCAGCCACGGCCACCCATGAGCCCGCTGCGCTGAACCGCCCCAGTTCCCTCGAAGGCCTGCGTGTCCTGGACCTGTCCCGTGTGCTGGCCGGTCCGTTCTGTGCCATGATCCTTGCCGATCTGGGCGCTGAAGTCATCAAGGTGGAAAGCCCCGACGGCGACGATTCCCGCCACTTCGGCCCCTGGTACAACGGTGAATCCGCCTACTACCGCCTGTTCAACCGCAGCAAGTACGGCGTCACGATGGACCTCAAGGTTGCAGCGGAGCGTGAGCGCCTGCTCGCATTGGTGCGGCGGTCCGACGTCGTCATTGAAAACTTCCGCCCCGGCGTCATGGACCGGCTCGGCCTGTCTGCGGAGAGCCTCATGGCGGAAAACCCCAGACTGGTCATCGTCAGCATTTCCGGGTTTGGCCAGGACGGGCCGCTGCAGAAGGCGCCCGCCTACGATCTCATTGCCCAGGCCATGAGCGGGCTGATGTCCATCACAGGGTGGCCAGGCGGTGAGGCCACGCGCATCGGCATCAGCATCGGCGATGTCATTCCGGGCCTCTACGGGGCCATCGCTGCGCTGGCAGCCATCAACGAACGCCACAACACCGGCCGGGGCCAGCACATTGACGTCGCCATGCTGGACAGCCTCATTTCCGTGCTGGAATCCGTGGGCATGCGCGCGCTCCACGGCGAGGATCCTGTGGCGTGCGGCAACGACCACGCCATGTCCACGCCATTCAGCACCTATCTGACGGGGCGCGGCACCATCGCGATCGCGATTGCCGGCGACCGCCTGTTCCCCCGCCTGACGGAGGCGTTGAACCGGCCCGAATGGTTGGTGGATGAACGCTTCCGCGAGCAAACCCGCCGGAATGAATTCCCTGTCGAATTCCGCGCCGCATTGGAGGAGGCCCTGAGCCCGTTCACCGACGACGAGGCGATCGAACTACTGTCCGACCACCACGTCCCGGTATCCAAGGTCCAGACCGTCAACGAGGCACTGACCAGCGAGCATTCGGAATATCGCGGCACGGTCGCCACGGAGTCGGACGGCTTCAAGACTTTGGCCTCACCCCTACGCCTGACCGGCTCGGTACCGCCCTCCCCCGCCCCCACGCTGGGCCAGCACAATGACCAGATCGGCACCTGGCTGGAAGGTCCTGTTCGGACGGGACGTCCATAGTCCCCGGTTAGACTGGGCCGATGCCGAACCCTGTCCAGGGCTGCCCTTGGCCTGCTGGCGGCTCTGTTGGCGTGGCTGGTTTTCGCGTTCCAGCTCTTCTGCAACGTGCACACTCCACCGCTGCAAGCGGCCGACGCCGTGGTGATGCTGCCTGCTGTGTCCGCTTCGATGGCTTGATATGAAGATTGCCCAGAGTTGATGTCTGTGGCTCGTTACAGGAATGCCTCGTGAGTGACCCCCACGCGGGCTGCCGGCCGCACTATGGCCGGAACAATCCGAACCGTCAAAGAGAAAGGAATGAGTATCAATGCCCACTGTCGCGCATCTATATCCATTCATTATCGGTGTAGACACCCATGCCCGAACCCATACCTACGCCGTGACCGCCACCAACGGTGAGCAACTCGGCATCGAGACTTTCTCCAGTACGTCCCGGGACGGAAGCGGGCGATCTCTTGGGTAGCGCGCCGTACTCAAGGCTACGCTGATACGCTCTGGGTCATTGAAGGGGTCGGTAGCTACGGTGCCTTACTCACAGGCACAGTTTCACGCACTGGTTACCGTGTGGTGGAGGGACCCCAGACATATGGTCCAACCCGGCGTGGTGCCGGAAAATCAGACCTGTTAGATGCCGCCGCCATTGCTGCGACGGCACTGCCACTTGAAGAGCCTCATCTACGCAATCCACGACAGGACGACGGGATTCGTGCGGCTCTACGGTGTTTTGGTGGATGCTAGAGAACAGATGACGCTTGAACGAACAGCCAAAGCTAACGCGCTCACTGCTCTGCTAAGGACCATGGATCTGGCTGTTGATGTGTGGAAGCCTCTGAGCGATACGCGGATCGTAACTACAGCAGCCCGGGCCTTGGTGGGCGCCCGGCATGGCCAGCTGATCCCGGTCTCGATGCTGCTGGGCGCGCTCCTGGTCTCCGTGGCCGATATTTTGGGCCGGACCCTGATTTCGCCGGCCCAGATTCCAGCCGGGCTGATGATCGCCCTGATTGGCGGCCCCTACTTCGTATGGCTGCTCCGGCGCTCGCGCGGGTAGCCTGCCGCGTCAGGCGTGGGCCAGGAAGTCCCGAATCAGGGTGCTGATCAGTTCCGGGCGCTCAGCAATCAACCCGTGGCCGGCGCCGGGCACGATGGCGAGCTGCGCCCCCGGAATCGACGCCGCAATCAGCAGGCTGTGGGCCGGCGGGATTGAGCCCCGGTCCCCCGACATGATCAGCGTCGGTGCGCTGACGGCGGCCAGATGGGCCGGATCGAGGTTCGGCTCGCTGGTCCACAGCCGCATAAGTTTAGCCAGGACCGCGTCTGCATGCCCGACACCATCCGGCGAGAGCCGCCCATAATGCATCCGCTCCAAATCCGGCTTCGGTTCCCCGGCAATAGGAGCCGACGGCGGGGAGTCCAGTCTGGGGCCATTCCCGGCTGCGCGGGGTGAAGACGCCGGGATCAAGGTTGGCGCTGATAGCTACCAGCGAGCGCACCCGCTCAGGATGATCCATAGCCAGCATCAGCCCAATGATCGCGCCGCCGCTGTAGCCAATCACGTGTACCGATTCCAGGCCCTGGGCGTCAAGAAAGGCGAGGGTTTTGACTATGCCGCGGGCGTAGCTGTAATCCGCGTCAAAGTCGGCCGAACGCCCATGGCCTGACCGTTCAAAGGCGAAGACCTAGTAATACTCCATCAACGCATCGGACTGTACACGCAGAGACTCCAGGGAACAGAAACCGCCATGCAGCAACAGGGCGGGATCTCCCGCACCGGTAACTTCCATATACAGCTCTTCCCCGTTGATACTCAGGTATGTCATGGGATCCCACCATCTTTCCGAACCGTTTTACGCGTTGCACTGCTGGGCCGTTCTGCCCGTCAGAGAGTACCACCGTGCCAGGCAGGGCGATCCCCTGATCACTGCGCTCAGCCGCGAGCTGGGCGTCGAGGTGGACCAGATCGCCACCGGCGCGGGATCCCTTGCCGTGCTGGCGCAACTGCTGACGGCGTACGCGGGTCCCGGCCGCGAGGTGGTGTTTGCGTGGCGCAGCTATGAGGCGTACCCCATCCTAGTCCGCCTCACGGGAGCCCGCGATATCCAGGTTCCGCTCACCGCCACCCACACGCACGATCTGCCAGCCATGGCCCGGGCCATCACCGCCGACACGGCTGCCGTCATCTCGTGCAGCCCCAACAATCCCACGGGCACCGTGCTGGATGCGGCGGAACTGACCACCATGCTGGCGCACATCCCCGCCCACGTGCTGGTGGTCCTGGACCATGCCTATCTGGAGTTCATGGACGACGCCGGATCCTCCTCCCAGCACAGCCTCTCCTTGCTCGCGGCTCACCCCAATCTGGTCCTGCTGCGCACCTTTTCGAAGGCGTACGGCTTGGCTAGGCGGCGGGCTGGCTATCTGGTGGCCCACCCCGGCATTGCGGCCGCGGTGCGGGCGGTCTCGCCTCCATTTGGCTTGAATAAGGTGGCTGAGGCTGCCGCTGTTGCCGCACTCGCGGACACGAAAGCACTGGAGGCGAATGTGGCAACGGTCCGCAACGGCAGGAGTGCCCTGCGCACTGACCTGGCCGCCCGCGGCATTGCCGTTCCCAGCAGCGGCGGGAACTTCCTGTGGCTTCCGGTGAGTGCCGGAGCTGCAGCACTGGCGGCTGCGTGCTCGGCTGAAGGCGTCAGCGTCCGCAGTTTTGCCGGCGACGGTGTGCGCGTCACGCTCGGTTCCCGGGATGCGGAGGCCGCGGTGCTGCGCGGTGTGGACGCGTGGTTGGGCAGCGCGGCCAAGGCCGTATCAGGCGGAGGGACGCAGCCGCCGTGAGATTTCCGTGGCGCAACGGGACACCTCGGGCAGCCATCGTTCCGCCAATTCCGCAACGTCAACGGTGCGCTCCTGAATTATGCCTTCTGCGGCGTTGCGGGCCGCGGCAGCCGGGCTGAGGGCAGGACGGTTGGCCACCGTCAGGGTCACACTGGCCACGGCCAGCCCGCTGCGGTCCAGCACGGGGACCGCGATGCTGGAGAAGCCGTCGGTGACCTCGTCCTGCTCCCATGAAAAGCCCCTCGCCCGGATTTGTACGAGCAGCTCATTCAGCGCGGGGACCGAATTGACTCCCGTCTCGTAGCGAGAAGGGAAGGCCTCGGGCCCTGGATACAGGGCGGCCAGCTGCTCAGCTGGCATGGCAGCCAGCATTGCGCGGCCACTCGCCGTCAGGTGGGCCGGCAGGCGAACGCCCGGATTTGTCACCAAGTCAGTCTGCCGTTTGGCCCGTTCCTCAATGACATAAATGACCTCACGCCCGTGCATGACGGCAAGGTGAGCCGTCCGCTTGGTCCGCTCCACCAGCTGCGCGAGGGGAAAGCGGGCCAGCCGCTGCAGCGGAGCCTGACGGGAGTATCCGGTACCGAGCTCGTGGGCGGTGACACCGAGGGCGTATTTGCGTTCCTCGGGAAGGTGCACCACAAAGCCGTCATCCACCAGGGCCGCCAGCAGGTGGTAGGTGGTGGAGCGGGGCAGGTCCACCTCGCGGGCAATGGCGGCAGCCCCCACGGGGCCTGCCTGTGCCGCCACATAGCGCAGCACGGACAGCACTTTCCTGGCGGCCGGAACCTGCGGCAAATTCTGTGTACCCATGCAGTCATGCTAACCCCGCTGCGCCTGTGCCATGTTCGCGGAGCACCTAGGCTCAGAGGCAACTCAGTCTGACGAGTTCGGTGGCACTGATCTATGTGTCAACGTTGAGCTAGCGCACCCGGATCAAGTTGGCTGGATGGAAGGGCTGTCGGCACAGTATGCTCATGCTGTGCCGGTTAGAATGAGTCAATGCCTGCACTCCGCCTACCACGCAAGAGAACCGTATTCATTACGGTCGGCATTCTTGTCACTCTTTTCGTAGCTTGGTTGATCGCCGCATCACAGTTGTTCTATAACGTCACCACCACAGCACCTAAGCAGGCGGACGCCGTGGTGATGTTGGGTGGAGCTAGCAAGGAACGGCTATTGGATGCAATGATGCTGCGAGCTGATCTCAAGGCACCTTACCTGGTGATTTCGAACACGGGCACTCCGGGCAATGCCAGCGCTGACGACTATTGCAAGACGCACAGCAACAAGGTCATCTATCCAGACGTAATCTGTTTTACGCCAGAGCCAATGGACACTCGGGGGGAAGCAACTTCGCTCGGCCATCTGGCGGCGGAATATCAATGGGACAGCGTGGCGGTCGTAACGTCTAAGTACCACGTCGCACGGGCCGGGATGCTGATGGACCAATGCGTGGATTCGGAGGTCACGATGGTCCCCACCACCCCCCAATTCTCCACTTGGCAATGGCTAAGGCGTTTCGTTATAGAAACGGGGGGGCTGATCGACGTGAATTTGAGGCTTCAGTGTCGGTAACCTTAACCCGAGTTAGGATTGTCCACGTGCCCCTCGGGCTGGATGGACAATCGAAGGAAATTGAATGCTCAACTCCGAGCACCGGAGTTCAGAAGGAGGTCGAACTATGGAGCCCAACAGCTACGCATCAGCCGGCCGTCACATGAATCAACGTTTTCGCTCCACAGTTTCGGCAAGCCCTCAAAGTACACAGCTCCCTCCTGTGAACTTGGTCAAAGAGTGGATAGCCGAGTCTGAACGACTGGCTTCCGCCGGACCTGAGGATATTCGGGCAGACCGAACAATCCCGATGGCAGCTCCGAACAGCACTCCCCTAGAGTTGGACGCCGTTGCACGAAAGATGCTTTCAATTGACCAACGCGAGCTCACACATCGGCGAAAGAAGCGCGTTGCCGCAGCCCTGGCCGTGAGTGTCATCACAACTATCCCACTATTGTTGATCGCGCTTCTCTTCTTTGTCTGAAGTAGACTCTTTGAGGAATGTCCACCAAAGTGAGGAAAACATCGTGCCAACTATTATGCCCATATTCGGCACTCGCCCTGAGGCAATTAAGATGGCACCAATCGTTACGGCTCTTCAAGCCGACGATCGATTCGATTGCATAGTTACTGTCACTGGACAGCATCGCGAAATGCTGGACCAAGTCAACGAACTGTTCGGGATTACCCCCGATCATGATCTTGACATTTTGCAGCCAGGCCAAACCCTTTCTGACATCCTCACGCGCACGATCAATGGGTTGGACAAATTGTTCGCAGCCTCTAAGCCGGATGCTGTAGTTGTTCAAGGAGATACCACAACGTCAACGGCTGGGGCCATTGCCGCTTTTTACCGAGGAATCCCCGTCATTCATGCTGAAGCTGGGCTACGGAGCCACAACCTCTACTCACCATTCCCTGAGGAAGCTAACCGCAAGATTACCTCGCAAATAGCTAGCCTCCATCTAGCGCCGACCAGCACAAGCAAGGCAAACTTGCTGGCCGAAGGCGTGAAGGAAGCAGACATTGTTGTCACTGGCAACACCGTCATCGATGCCCTGTTGACAACCGTAGATAAGCAGATTCCATTCACAGATCCTGCTTTGGAAGAACTGGCGTTGAACGGGAAAAGGATCCTGCTCGTCACCACCCACCGGCGCGAGAACCAGGGTGATGCAATGCGCGGAGTGGGCAGAGCGCTAGCCCGCATTGCCAAGGCAGAACCTGATCTGATCATCGTCCTTCCGGCACACAAGAACCCAGTCGTTAGGGAAGCAGTTCTGCCCGCAATTGAGGGCTTGTCCAATATCATCGTCACCGAGCCCCTGGCTTACGGTGAATTTACACGCATGCTATCAATTGCGACGGTTGTACTTACTGACTCCGGCGGAGTTCAGGAAGAAGCGCCGAGCCTAGGCAAACCCGTTTTGGTTATGCGCGACAACACTGAGCGTCCAGAGGCCGTAGTCGCCGGCACAGTAAAGCTGATTGGTACAGATGAAGAGACAATCGTCGAAGAAACCACCCGATTGCTGAATGACCCCGATTACTACGATTCGATGGCCAATGCCGTGAACCCCTACGGTGATGGACACGCAGCTGCTCGCACCGTTGCCGCCGCAGCATTCCTTCTAGGCGCTGGAGAGCGCATGGGCGAATTCGACTCGTAGAATGCATTTAGCCTTAGATCTTCAAAACCACATTCAAATTAATGTCGAATCACTCAGTATATGAATTTCGCCAAAGCCAGCTGATGACCGAGAGGTTCAAGTGTACAAGATAGACATAGGACACCTTCAAACCCCTGACACGGGCCGTCTAATACTTCGACTAAAATCAAGCGTCACCGGCGAAGTTAAATCCAAGTTATTGAATCGCAAACACCCAACAATTATCGACAGTAATTTCTTACCGGGACCTGAGAATGAAGTTGTGGCCTGGATTGAAGACCAACAAGGCCCTGAGACACGAGTCGCAGTATCGCCTCGCAGCCGAATTTCAAGTCTTCGACAGATAGCGAACTTGGAAATATGGCTCAGGAATCCGGGGTCTGCCTGTAGCGCCAAGGATGCTGACGACATGGCAGAAATTCTCCACCATTGGGAGTTTATCGGCATAGTCAACCTGGAGAATCGATTAACCAGAATTGTCAATGATTCCCTAAGGCGAATACATCGGCTCAAGAAACTAGATGAAACTTCAAAACTGGTTTCTATTTGCAGAGCCTATCGAAAATTAACTCCAATTAACGACTCTCTCCCGGGCAATCTGGTCAGCGGCCTAGAGTCAATTATCGAAATCCACACTCTTCTTGCCCAACATCCCATGCAATCCCAAGAGTTAGTTCGCCACCCGAATACCAGTAGCATCCTTTCGGAAAACCTGCGTAAAGCCATGGAGGGATCTTGGATCTACACTTCGGGTACCGCAGAAAATAGTACTCTTGGCCTAGTTTCACGAGGATACATTACGAGCCTACTTGAGGGCCGGTCGTCTGGCTCCAGAGTAATTGCGGACGCAGTGGTTAAGCGATCAGCGACCGTCGCCAAATTTGGAATGGACATAGGAGCTATGACCTACGGCACTGTGGGTGAAGCGCATCAATACAAAACTCCGGGGATTCTTTGGCATTCCGCGAATTATAGCACCAACTCAACAGTAACTGTTTTATATTCAGGAAATGTAGCGTTCCTAAGACGGTATCTAGGTCGAATATTTTTTTATCTAATCGCTCAACCACAACTCTCAGCTCATATTCACATCGTTGCAGATTCAGCTGAGGCACTATCTTTCATCACCGAAGCGGATTCCCTTCTAATGGCGATGCACAGTTTCGCCGGTCGAGATTCTGATGTGCCAAGTATTGCCTGGTCGTCATCGGTTCCCCCCGAAGCAATAGGCAACCTCATCACCTACTTCGCGTGCGCTCGCTATCTCGTAGCCCTAGACGTCATGACCAAACATGACAGTGCTATCTGGATTCAAGACGTCGATTTGTTTCCAACGTCACCGATTACCAACACCAAAGATTCCCTTGACTTGTTCGATGTGGCACTAGTTCAATCTGATGGCCTCAATTTCATGGCCCCATGGCGCCGCTATCTGGCTGGCAATGTGTATATTAATCAGACTGATAACGCGAGAGAGTTCTTGCGGTTCGTCTCGGAATACATAACATTTTTTCTTTCCAGGGAGCACAGTTGGATGCTGGATCAGAACGCACTCGACTGGGCCGTTGAAAAATGTTCAGATTATGTCCGCATTGGAAATATGAAACATCTTAATATTAACCTCACACAGTCCATCATGAATTCGGCCATTGAGAGTTGATATTCGTATCGAGGACCATCTCTCGAGCACTCAGGTCGGAAAATTTATTCCATGGCTTTTATATCGATGTACCAACTTCCACGCGACCCGCCAACCTTCTACCTTGGTTAAGTACACGGCTCATGGCCCAGACTGGAGACGACGTCTCCAGAGAAATTGAATCCCTGGCATCCTATAGTGTCGATACGGAGTGGGTCCGCACACTTAGCCAAAGGGTTCTCGTGGCCTACCGAATGTCCGACTTGCCAACGGAACCTGACTTGAAAATGTCCGGTTTCCCGCACAGCATGACAGTGTTCTAGAGGGCCTAAGACTGTTTTTCTTGAGTCTTTAACTGAATAGTCAATGAGTGGGTTAGAATCTTTCTGGCGGCGAGCAGATTCATTGACTCAGATATCCAACCGCTGTCGCAGCCTAAGACTAGAAAGTTCGACGATGACCGGAATCGATCAAGATCCATTAATATACAGTGCGCTAAGAAATGACTTAGACCTCAATGTTGTTTTTGCCTACAAGGTGCCCGTACTCGCCAAATCATTGGTTGCCGCATTTAAGTGGCTCCCAGAAAACGCTAGCGTGCACGCGGATCTCGATCTTTCTTGGTCGGGTGGGTTAAATAGCTATTTTTCCTATGCTCCAGGGGCTGACACCGCTGGCCTTCGTCGGGGGCCAACGATCAGTTTGCCAGGTCCAGGTCGGCTTGAGATTCGATTGTTGAATTGGCCGGCAAAGACACCTGCGCAAATTGATGTGATAAGTGGGCTATTTGCCGCCAAGACGGTTTCAGCAACCGGTACCCCGTTCATTGGGTTACAACGAATTCGTGGAAATGGACGCAACTCATGAGCGCCAATATTGATGTTTCAGTTGTCATCGGATTCAGGAATTGGGGATTACGTCGTTTACAACTTGCCGTTAAGAGCATTCAAGAATCATTTGGCAGTATCAACGGCGAGGTCATCGTTTCTGACTACGGATCCGACGACGGCCAAGTAACCCAAGAAGGTATCGAGTCCGTTGGCGCACGATACGTCTATACACCTACGGACGGTAGGTGGTCTCGCTCGCGTGCCTTGAATGCCGGTTTCGCCAAGGCAAAAGGTTCGGTACTTGTTTCAACGGACGCGGACATGATCTTCAGTCCTCGATCATTTGAGATAATCGGCAAAACGCTCATCTCCGATCCGATGCTCTGCCTATTGCTGCAGTGTCGTGATCTTCCCGAAGGATGGAGCGACCTTGAGGTAGAAGCCGCGGGATTCGCATGGGAAACGTTTGACAGCATCTCGCGGCTCCGTCCCCGATGGGGGATGGGCGGCATGATGGCTGTTCACCGTGACGTGTATTCGCGCATACGTGGCCTTGATGAACGCATGCATACATATGGCGGGGAGGATATTGATTTCGCGACTCGAGCCAAGCGTTCCGGTCAACGGCTTCTTTGGGTTGAGGATCCAGATGTTCGGATGTACCACATGTGGCACCCGCCAACCAAGGCGCTGGTGGAGGTGTCACAGGAGGCTCGCGACGCAATTGAATACAACAAGGACATCGTATATAACGACAAATCGTTCGTAAGGAATACGAGCAATTGGATTCATCGTTTAGAGGGAGCCGCGCCGCTCGTTTCCGTGGCCATAGCCACTCACAATCGTGCCGAGTATCTGTTCGAGAGCATCACATCTGTACTCGGTCAGACCATGCAGGACTTTGAAATAGTTATAGTCGACGATGGATCAACGGATGAGACTCGCGAAGTCGTTGCAGAATTCAACGACTCCCGCATCAAATACTTCTATCAAGACCAAGCGGGTGTGGCTGCTGCCCGAAACCGGGCTGCAGACGAATCCCTAGGCGCATACACCGCCGTCCATGACGACGACGACTTGATGACGCCTTGGCGCCTTCAGTCGCAACTTGATGCCCTTGAAACGGGCCTTCATGGTACTTTCGGAGCCTTCGTCAATTTCGACAATGCTTCTGGTGCCATGACGCTCTTCAGGGCCAAGGCGCTGAACGCCGGAACGATCAACGAAACCGGTGGTGCCCCAGGCCATGGAACGTGGTTGCTCGAAACGAAAGTTCTGCAACGCCTAAGATACGACGAATCACTTTCTAGCGGCGTTGACAACAACTTGGCGTTAAGATTGGTTCGCTCCGGATTCCGCTTTGCCCACTCCGGCGAAATCGTAATGATGCGCCGTATGCATCCGGGCCAGATCACAGTATCCGACGAACATACCCAAAAGTTGGCCGCGAGACAGACTCGTCACGTGTTTTCGTTTGGAACCTCAGTTTGGGGTTCCACCAAGATGAAGGAGCAACGCGGCGCAAGTGACTGGACTAAAATTCGACTCGCGGATAATTTGGATGCCCTGCTGCCTTTCCTTCCCGACCACCTTGTAACGCGCCGGGCAGCTTCACCGCAACTTGTGACCGAAGCTAAGAAGTCTGATCGTCCCCAGGTTTTCGAAGAGGGCAACGCGTTAGGTTCATTAATGTCCTCAGGACCAATTTCAGCCGTGAATCTCGCAAGACTAACCTCAACGGGTGAAGCCCCGGAACTGATCGCAGAACTCAAAGCCCAAACGATAGAAGTCGGCAACTTTGACGAGATTGAGAACCCTGCTGACACCATAAACGATTACCTCGCGGACTCGGCCCGTGCGCTCCTACTCGAAGTTGGAGGGAACGAAGCCGTTGTTGTGGCCGTTTGCGGGTCACCGTGGGAAATAAATGCGATCCTTGGTGAGAACGATTTCGTCACAACTTCCCGCGAGATTCAATATCGGGCCACTACGCAATCATTTACCTTCCTCGTGGATAAAACGGGCCGGGAGTGGGCGGCTTGGGTGGCACTCGGAGAAATTGACGTGCAGAGTGTCACCGCGATTCACGGGGTCAACATTTACCCATCTGTACTCAATAGCCCGGCTGAAGAAGGAATCAAAGCATGATCATCAAATGGCTGAGTGAGTTTGACGGTCAGTCTGGGTTCTTCGTTGAACCAACTGACTACGATGGCACTCCCGTCATCACTAACCTCTGGATGGACTCCGCTCCAAAAGTGCGGCACTGGGACCGACAGGCGATTGCCGCCTATTTGGTATTCGGTTCTACGTTCGGCGGTCCAGTGACGATGCCGCACAAGTTCTCGCCAGCCGTTGCGAACGCAATGAAGGCACTTTCAACCCCAATCCAACTCGATCTGCAGCCCATCGAGTACTACCCTAAGGCTTTACCTACCGGTGAAGGCAGGCTTGTACTGGTTCGGAACGGGCCTGTTCCCGAACGCCTTCTAAATCCCGCAAATCAGAGCGATTCCTACCTGGAGATTGTTCGTTCAGATAAAGCCAGCGGGGCCATACGCAGAATCAATGGGCTGACTGTCGCGTCTAACGCATGGCTACACCAGTCGACAACTGGACTGGCTTCCTGGTATCCGTTTATCGCCATGGCATGCCTATTCGCCGAAGACCTAGACGCCGGAACCATTGTGATTCCTGAAGCAATCGACACTTCATTGCAAGAATGGAAAGACCTGAGCTACCTACTTTCAACAGCCCGCCTTGGGCTAGAGAGTGCACTATGAAAAACTCATCAGATATGACCACATCCAGGCCCCGGCTGACGGTGATCGGCACCGGATACTTGGGTGCCACACATGCAGCTGCTATGGCCGAACTCGGGTTTGAAGTCATGGGGGTTGATGTTGATCCCGACAAGATTGATCGGCTCAGCCAAGGCATACTCCCATTCCATGAACCGGAACTGCCCGAGCTGCTCACTAAACACCTTAGTACCGGGCGTCTCAGATTCACGACGTCCATCGAGGAGGCCGGTGCATTTGGGGACATCCACTTCATCGCTGTGGGTACACCTCAGAAAGACGGTGAAGGAGCCGCAGACCTGTCATATGTGGACGCCGCCGTCGAGGCCATTGCGAATGCTGCCACACATAACTGCGTCATCGTTGGGAAATCAACCGTACCGGTTGGTACTGCCCGTCGGCTCCAAGCTCTTGTCGAGAAAGTCAAGAAAACAAATGTCGAGATCAGTTTTGCCTGGAATCCTGAGTTTTTGCGAGAAGGCTTTGCAGTTCAAGATACCCTCGCGCCAGACCGGCTTGTCGTGGGGACCAACAGCGACTTGGCGATAACCGCTTTGAGGTTCGTGTATCAGGACGCACTTTCCCGGGGCACTCCCTTCATTGCGACGGACTTTGAGACGTCGGAATTGGTCAAAGTGGCCGCAAATGCTTTTTTGGCAACGAAAATCTCGTTCATCAACGCTTTTTCAGAAGTTACTGAAAAAGTCGGCGGCGACATTCGCACGCTCGCCGACGCAATCGGTCATGACGCCCGTATTGGCCGGCGCTTCCTCAATGCAGGTGTTGGTTTCGGAGGTGGCTGTCTCCCCAAGGACATTCGGGCTCTTCAAGCGCGTGTAGGCGAACTGGGCCTAGACCACACTATGGCCTTCTTGCACGAGGTGGATAGCATCAATCTTCGAAGACGAGAACGTGTCATTGATGTTGCCCACTCGCTGCTGAACGGGGTGAACGAGAAGAAGATTGCTATTTTAGGTACGACATTCAAACCGAATAGCGACGATGTTCGCGATTCACCCGCACTAGACATCGCGGCCCGGTTATATGGGCAAGGGGCTGACGTTCGAGTGTTTGATCCTAAGGGTATGGAGAACTCGGCCAAACGATTCCCCAGGCTTACATACAGCCGCTCACTCGTCGATGCTGTTGAAGGAGCAGACCTGGTCTTGTTATTGACTGAGTGGGAGGAATTCCGCAAAATGGATCCCAACCATATTGGAGGTCTGGTGGGTTCCAAGGTTATTGTTGACGGGCGTAATGTGCTCGACGTAGTTGAGTGGGAATCGGCTGATTGGCAATATCATGCACTCGGACGGAAGTCGATCCACGCTAATCCCAGCATATTGGCCACGTAGCCGCGAAGGAAATAGTGAGCCCGAAAAACCGGTCTGGCAACATTAGGTCAAATCGGATCCTGCCGTTTTGAAACCTAAGCTGCCATCTCACTTTTCGATACACCCCCTTTTGTTTAGCCGGGAGGTGTCTTAGGGGCTCTTCGTGGTTCGTGGGGATTCGGATTTCCACGAACCACGAAGAGTCACTAAACGATCGCGGAGGCTTCCTGTGGAGCGTGCCATGGCGGGGATTTGGGCGGTGAATTCAAAGAACGACAGCCGCTCCCGCGCTGGCTCTTGGCACTACCATGGGTACTTACGCCACAAGTGGCGGATAGCCCTATTTGGTACTGCTCGTCCACGTAGTTGGTGTGTAATCTCGCTACATCGTGGACAGTGAATCTCACCTCTTCGTGGACACAGGGTCTCAATACTTTGTATGTCCTGTCTCATCACTTCGGGGACACACGATCTCATGACATCGGAGACACCATGTCTCAGCACATCGGAGACACTTTTATCGGTGCGTTGGCGACGATAGTCATTGCATGACGAACTCTCTTTCACCTCAAACTCGCGCCGCCATCATCAACTACGTTCCGACCCAGCCTCATGCACTCTCAGTCATGGAGTTTTGCCGTTCGGTCAAGATTTCCCGCAGCGTTTTCTACAAGATCCGCGGGCGTGCCCTCCATGAGTCCACGGCGGCCCTTCACCCCCGTTCCCGTGCACCGAAGACTCCGGCCCGTAAATATGGCCCCGCGGTTATCAACGAGTTGGTGAAGATCCGCAAGCAACTCAAAGCCGATGGTTGGGACTACGGCCCACGCTCGATCTACTACGAAGCGAGCCAGCAGGAGACGTTCCCGGGCGGGAAGGTTCCCTCGGTCGCGACGATAGCCCGCCTGTTATCCTGAGTATTTGAGGCTTTGAGCACCACCTAATCGTGCGGTTCAGCACCAGCGTTCGTGCGAGAGAGCGCCAGTGGTGGTGTGGCTGGGAACCACCGGCGCCCTCCGTCATGGATTACGAGGCGGCTTGTGCGGTGTGCTCTCTCATGTTGTAGGTGCCGGTCTCGACCCCAGGGCTCTGGACACGGTAGCGGTGGGGTCTCAGGCCTCCGGACATCACGATTTAATTGATGAGAGCCGGGGTCTGATGGCGTATTTGAGGATCAGGTCAGTCCCCAGGCCTCTGGACACGGTGACGCTGGGGCCTTTGTAGTTCGTTGAATTGCCGCGGTTCTTACTGTGGCCCGGGCTGTTAATTCCACTCATCTTGTGAGATAATAAGGGTGTGATGATTTTCTGGGTGGGTGGGTGAAACAATGGTTTCAATGACCACCCAAACTGCCCTTCCCCTGCTGCCGGATCTCGGCGCCGTGCCCGTGGGCGAGCATGCAGCCCTGCTGGAAAACGAGTTGGGCGGAAAAGTCTTCATCAACGGGCAGTTGGCCTATGTATGGGGTGCCGGCCAGGACGGGTTGCGCCGTCTGGCGGCTTCGCAGCTTGTCGATACGGGCGCGGCCCAGGTCAACGAGGTTGCGGCTGGTTTCGGCGTGAACACGGAGTCATTGCGGCGCTGGCGCAAGTCCCTTGAAGGTGCAGGCCTGATGGGTTTGGCGCCGGTGAAGAAGGGGCCCAAGCGCCCGTCCCTGCTCACGGATGCGAAAGCGGCAGAAATCCGTGATGTTCGTGCCGGCGGGGCGAGCCTGCGGGCGACCGCCGAAGCGACCGGGGTTTCCACTGACACGGTCCGGCGCGCCATGGCCATGACCTCCATGACGGAAACTTCGGCCGCTGAATCTTCCCAGAATACTGGGGTGCCCCTTGAGCCGGCGGAACAGCTGCCACTGCCTGTGCTGCCGGCACCGGTCACCCGTGACGGGGAGCGGGCAGCGGCACGTTCCGGACTCCTGGGCTGCGCAGCCCCGGTGTTTGCCCCGGCTGCCCGCATCCGCCATGCTGGCTTGTTTTTGGCGGTGCCGGCCCTGGAAACCACCGGCCTGCTGGCCTGCGCCAGGGAGGTGTATGGGTCTTTGCCGGATGGGTTTTACGGGCTCGACAGCATCCTGATCGACGCGGTCCTGCGGGCTTTGGCTGGGGAGGCCCGGGCCGAGGGAGCTACCCGCTTCGACCCGGTGGAGCTGGGCCGAGTGCTGGGGTTGGACCGGGCACCGGAAGTGAAAACGATCCGCCGCCGCATCTCCCAGCTGGCCGAGGCCGGCAAGGCCCAGGTGCTGATTGCTGCCCTGGCCAAACACCACCTCACAGCCATGGGGCCGGGCGATGAGGATCTGGCCGCGGTGCTCTATGTTGACGGGCATGTGCGCGCCTACCAAGGCACCAAAAGAATCGGAAAGCTGTACTCGACGAGGTTGAAGTTCCCGGTCCCGGCGACCGAGGAAACCTGGGTCACCGACGCCCAGGGTTCCCCCGTGTTCGTCGTCATGGCCGCCCCCGGCGCTTCGCTGGCCGGTGAGCTCCGCACCCTCCTGCCCGAACTACGCACAGCCGTAGGGGATGAGCGGCGCGTGCTGGTTGGTTTTGACCGTGGCGGCTGGTCACCGGACCTGTTCAAACACATGGATGAGAAGGGGTTTGATGTGCTGACCTGGCGCAAAGGCGCCAGCAAAGACGTGGCAGAGGATCTCTTCAAAGAGGTCTCCCACACCGACGAAAATGGTGAGGAGAAGACCTGGTCGGTGGCGGACACTCTCGTTGACCTGTCCCTGGCCACGACTGCGAAGACCGGGGAAGTCCTCTCGATTCGGCAGCTCAGCCGCATCGTGGCGGCAACAGGCGGCGGGACCCGGCAAATCCACATCCTCACCACCGACAAGACCATGGGGGCCGGGGAAGTGGTGTATCGGATGGGAGCGAGATGGCGGCAGGAAAACCAGTTCCGCTACGCCCGCATGCACTTCGATCTTGATTCCCACGACTCCTACACCAGCACCGGTGACGATGAGGGCAGGATGGTGCCGAACCCGGCCAAGAAAAAGGCCTACCAAAAAGTTGTTGCCGCCAGGAATGCCCATGCCGAGGCCGCCGCGATCGCCGATATCAACCTGATGGCCCTGAAAACCCCGGAAGAAGGCAGAAATGAACTTGCTGTCACGGTCACCAGTGCCATGCACAACCAGGCCATGGCGCCGCTGTGGGAGGCAGAAAACGCCCTGATCGCGGCCGAGAAGGCGCATAAGGGCATTCCGGCGAAGCTGCGGCTCGGTGAGCTGAACCCCGGCCAGCAAGTCCTGGACACCGAGGTGAAGCTGATCCATCACGGCATCCGGATGGCCGCCTACAACACCGCGATGACCATCGCCCGGGAGATCCGCACCAACACCGGCTACAAACGCGCCACCCAGGAAGCCCACGCACTCATGCGCCAGGCCTTCAACCAGACCGGCGACATCGATCCCACCGCCCCCGGCTACCTCACGATCACCCTGGACCCGCTGCCGACCAAGGCGAAAACCGCGGCCGTCGCCGAGCTCTGTGCCCACCTCACGGCAACCGAAACACGCTACCCCGGCACCGAGCTCATTCTGCGCTACAAAATCAAGAACCACGCCTAACAACCCACAACAATTACCTCACCATGACCGGAGTCCTGGGCCCTGGGCCAGCAAGCCGTCGAGGAAGGCCTGCGCGTGGCCTGGTTCCGGCTCGAGGACCTCGGCCAGCTCATCCGAGCCCACCGCACCGACGACAGCGTCACGAAAGCCATCAACCGGGTACTGCGCGCCGATCTGGTCGTGGTCGATGACATTGGTCTGCTGCCCGTGGGAACCGACGCTGCCGAGGGGCTTTACCGGGTCGTGGATGCTGCCTACGAGAAACGCTCCATTGCGATTTCCTCCAACCTGCACCCGGCCGGTTTCGATGAGCTCATGCCGAAAACCTTGGCGACGGCGACGGTGGACCGGCTACTGCATCATGCCCACGTCTGCCAGACCAGTGGCGACTCCGTCAGGCTGACCCAAGCCCTGGCAGGAAAGGGAGTGGCACAAATGAGCTAAAACAATGGAACGGAATGGCCAACCACAAATCTATATTTGCGGGCAGATCTCATGGCCATATCCGGGCATTTTTACTGGCCAGCAGCGGGCAGATAACCTGGCCGCTGGTGGGCAGAAGCTCATGGCCCTTGACAAGCCTCTCGATAAATTGCATACAGATTCCGCAGATTTAATTTGGGCGTTCTGAACGTGTATCCTTCGTAAGAATCTTGCCGATGATAAGTCTCTTCAACGAGTTCGGAAAATATTTACTAAATCTACTTAATTTTCTCTGAATCTGCAGATAGGGATTATCTGCGTGTTTATTTTTTAGCGACTGGACGCTCCGTTGCAAAATACTATTGTCTGATCTAAGTTTTACGTTCTCTTCTTCGAGCTCTAAGAGTGAACTTTCAACATCGAGGGCGCGTTTGTATAAGATTTTCTGCTTGTCGAGTGCGATACTAGCCGTCATGACGGCTTGCTTTTGTTGTTGTTTGCTCTCGTTCAATCTTAGTTGGATCTGTTCATATTCTTCTTCGGTCTTCTGCATGCTGAAAGCGACATCGGGGTACTTTAGCAGTGCGGAGTTCGTGGCACGGTGTCGAGGTAAGAAACCAGCACTAATAATTGCCGATTCAGTGTCAATGTCTTGAGCCAGTTGAGATACTATTCTCCGTACCTGGTGAGCTGGGATCCCGCCGTGGCCCAGTTTGTCCATTGAGAACTGCAACTTCAATCGAGAATCCTCAGGAGTTGCTTCTAGAAACGGAAATAGTTGTAGGTTTAAAAACCAGGGGTCTAGTAAGTTGTGGTAGATCAAAAGATCGTGGTTGAAAGGCCCATCTTTGAGCGCGCTAATTTCTATCGGACCGTAAGGGGCAAGGAACTGGCGGTCGTCATCGGTGAGTTGTCCTGAAAAGAGCCGATTATGACAATTGTTAAAGTATTTGCGCAACGGTCTTTCTGACCATCGTTCGAGGCTGAGTCGAGGATTGCAAATGAGTGCGATCGAGTCAGGAAAGTCATGGGCTAAATGTGCGGCAGCAAATCCGCCGCCAGATCCACCAAACATAATTGTTCGAGTACCCCCGAGGGAGACCACTACGTGCCGGATAAGGTCGGAGAGCACGCTCCGGAGAGGGCCGGTGTGTGAATTTCCTAAGTACCATGCAACCGTGATCTCGCCCATGTTCATGGAAGGGTCTGCCACTGCAATCAAATTTACGCCAGTATCTTCAGCGAGAGCACGTCCTCCAAAGGCCGGCGTATGCTTTGCCTTTGAGCTAAGGGCGCCAGAGAACACCACAAGCGTAGTCGATGAGCCCCGGTCCTTGACCAATAAATCCAGTATCTGTCCGTTGTACTGGATGGCATGCGCGCCACTCGTCGTCCGCATACCAAAGAAGAGTTCTGGGGACTCGTAGTCAAAGCAGTCGACATTCCATCGACTCAGATTTCTAACTCGTTGCATACAAGCCACTATATATTGTCCAAGCCAACTAGCCAGGGTGTGTGTAAAGTCGTTTGGCTGGTATTGAGACTGGCGAGTTTGAGGGCGCAGCACAGGTCAGTTGCGGGCGCCGCGGGCGGCTTTGGCAAGGCTATTTTAACCTTCGAGCCGCCGGATCGAGATGCCTATATGCCGCAGGGGACGACACAGGGCTTCTGCAAAGTCGTTTAGCTGATAGATAGGCCAGCGAGTTTGAGGGCACGGTCCGGGTAGTTGCGTGCGCCCCTGGTGGCTTTGGCAAGGTTTGTTTCACCTTCGAGCCTCAGGATCGTAATGGCGATGTTCCTCAGGGACGCCATGACACGGGGCGCGTTGCCTCGCCGGACCTGGCTGGAGTCTTCTCGCCAAGTTACGTCCCGGCGCCAGTGGAGGCCGTTTTCAATTCCCCAGTGGCCGCGGATCAGGGATCCAATGAGCTCCGGTTTCCCTGCTGCCGAGGTCAGCGAGGTGACGATGTGGACCGTCTCGGTCGACCACTTCCGGGCTCCGAGCGGCCGGGACTTGCGGGTGATCTGTGCGGCCTGGGATGCATGGGGGAACTTGATCCCGGCAGCGACACTGACACATTTGACGGTCCGCTGGATCTCGCGGCCATTGGCGGTTTCGTGGGTCTTGTGCCCGGCCCTCACCTGCTTCCACGGCAAGGCGCACAACTGGTCGTGAAGCTTGGGCTGGTTCGCTTTCACGGTCATTACATAGTGGGCTTCCCTTGAGTGCAGGTACTCGGCATGCTCCCGCTGGGTATGCAACGCATCGGCAGATATCACGACGCCGGCAAGGTCTTTGATTCCCTCCAGTAGCGGCTTGAAGTAGGTGATCTCGTTGTGCTTCTCGGACACGTTCTGCTGCACGAGGACGGCCCCGGTGACGTGGTCAATGCCGGCGAGCAGGTGGATCCTGGTGCCGCCGCCGTTCTTGGCGCCACGGACTTCTTTCCCATCGATGGCGATGGCCGCCACCGGTGTCATGCCTTGTGCCCATGCGCCGATCAACTGGTCCAGGGCATTGGCATCCAGGAGTTGGAGAACCCAGGCCTCTGGACACGGTGACGCTGGGGCCTTTGTAGTTCGTTGAATTGCCGCGGTTCTTACTGTGGCCCGGGCTGTTAATTCCACTCATCTTGTGAGATAATAAGGGTGTGATGATTTTCTGGGTGGGTGGGTGAAACAATGGTTTCAATGACCACCCAAACTGCCCTTCCCCTGCTGCCGGATCTCGGCGCCGTGCCCGTGGGCGAGCATGCAGCCCTGCTGGAAAACGAGTTGGGCGGAAAAGTCTTCATCAACGGGCAGTTGGCCTATGTATGGGGTGCCGGCCAGGACGGGTTGCGCCGTCTGGCGGCTTCGCAGCTTGTCGATACGGGCGCGGCCCAGGTCAACGAGGTTGCGGCTGGTTTCGGCGTGAACACGGAGTCATTGCGGCGCTGGCGCAAGTCCCTTGAAGGTGCAGGCCTGATGGGTTTGGCGCCGGTGAAGAAGGGGCCCAAGCGCCCGTCCCTGCTCACGGATGCGAAAGCGGCAGAAATCCGTGATGTTCGTGCCGGCGGGGCGAGCCTGCGGGCGACCGCCGAAGCGACCGGGGTTTCCACTGACACGGTCCGGCGCGCCATGGCCATGACCTCCATGACGGAAACTTCGGCCGCTGAATCTTCCCAGAATACTGGGGTGCCCCTTGAGCCGGCGGAACAGCTGCCACTGCCTGTGCTGCCGGCACCGGTCACCCGTGACGGGGAGCGGGCAGCGGCACGTTCCGGACTCCTGGGCTGCGCAGCCCCGGTGTTTGCCCCGGCTGCCCGCATCCGCCATGCTGGCTTGTTTTTGGCGGTGCCGGCCCTGGAAACCACCGGCCTGCTGGCCTGCGCCAGGGAGGTGTATGGGTCTTTGCCGGATGGGTTTTACGGGCTCGACAGCATCCTGATCGACGCGGTCCTGCGGGCTTTGGCTGGGGAGGCCCGGGCCGAGGGAGCTACCCGCTTCGACCCGGTGGAGCTGGGCCGAGTGCTGGGGTTGGACCGGGCACCGGAAGTGAAAACGATCCGCCGCCGCATCTCCCAGCTGGCCGAGGCCGGCAAGGCCCAGGTGCTGATTGCTGCCCTGGCCAAACACCACCTCACAGCCATGGGGCCGGGCGATGAGGATCTGGCCGCGGTGCTCTATGTTGACGGGCATGTGCGCGCCTACCAAGGCACCAAAAGAATCGGAAAGCTGTACTCGACGAGGTTGAAGTTCCCGGTCCCGGCGACCGAGGAAACCTGGGTCACCGACGCCCAGGGTTCCCCCGTGTTCGTCGTCATGGCCGCCCCCGGCGCTTCGCTGGCCGGTGAGCTCCGCACCCTCCTGCCCGAACTACGCACAGCCGTAGGGGATGAGCGGCGCGTGCTGGTTGGTTTTGACCGTGGCGGCTGGTCACCGGACCTGTTCAAACACATGGATGAGAAGGGGTTTGATGTGCTGACCTGGCGCAAAGGCGCCAGCAAAGACGTGGCAGAGGATCTCTTCAAAGAGGTCTCCCACACCGACGAAAATGGTGAGGAGAAGACCTGGTCGGTGGCGGACACTCTCGTTGACCTGTCCCTGGCCACGACTGCGAAGACCGGGGAAGTCCTCTCGATTCGGCAGCTCAGCCGCATCGTGGCGGCAACAGGCGGCGGGACCCGGCAAATCCACATCCTCACCACCGACAAGACCATGGGGGCCGGGGAAGTGGTGTATCGGATGGGAGCGAGATGGCGGCAGGAAAACCAGTTCCGCTACGCCCGCATGCACTTCGATCTTGATTCCCACGACTCCTACACCAGCACCGGTGACGATGAGGGCAGGATGGTGCCGAACCCGGCCAAGAAAAAGGCCTACCAAAAAGTTGTTGCCGCCAGGAATGCCCATGCCGAGGCCGCCGCGATCGCCGATATCAACCTGATGGCCCTGAAAACCCCGGAAGAAGGCAGAAATGAACTTGCTGTCACGGTCACCAGTGCCATGCACAACCAGGCCATGGCGCCGCTGTGGGAGGCAGAAAACGCCCTGATCGCGGCCGAGAAGGCGCATAAGGGCATTCCGGCGAAGCTGCGGCTCGGTGAGCTGAACCCCGGCCAGCAAGTCCTGGACACCGAGGTGAAGCTGATCCATCACGGCATCCGGATGGCCGCCTACAACACCGCGATGACCATCGCCCGGGAGATCCGCACCAACACCGGCTACAAACGCGCCACCCAGGAAGCCCACGCACTCATGCGCCAGGCCTTCAACCAGACCGGCGACATCGATCCCACCGCCCCCGGCTACCTCACGATCACCCTGGACCCGCTGCCGACCAAGGCGAAAACCGCGGCCGTCGCCGAGCTCTGTGCCCACCTCACGGCAACCGAAACACGCTACCCCGGCACCGAGCTCATTCTGCGCTACAAAATCAAGAACCACGCCTAACAACCCACAACAATTACCTCACCATGACCGGAGTCCTGGTCCCGGGGTAGCGGGTTTTTGTGCTGGTGAGGTGGTTGCAGAGTTCGGCGGCGGCCGCGGTTTTGGCCTTGGTCGGTAACGGGTCCAGTGTGATGGTGAGGTAGCCGGGTTGGGTGGTGTTGATGTCGCCGGGCTGGTTGAAGATCTGGCGCATGAGGGCGTGGGCTTCTTGGTTGGCGCGCCGGTAGTCGGTGTTGGTGCGGATCTCCCTGGCGATGGTCATCGCGGTGTTGTAGGCGGCCATGCGGATCCCGGTGTGGATCAGCTTCACCTCGGTATCCAGGACTTGCTGGCCCGGGTTCAACTCCCCGAGACGGAGCTTCGCCGGAATGGCTTTGTGGGCCTTCTCGGCTGCGATCAGCGCCGTTTCTGCTTCCCAGAGGGGTGCCATGGCTTGGTTGTGCATGGCGCTGGTGACCGTGACGGCCAGTTCTGTGGAGCCTTCTGCCGGGGTTTTCAGCGCAATCAGGTTGATATCGGCGATGGCGGCGGCCTCGGCATGAGCATTCCGGGCGGCCACGACTTTTTGGTACGCCTTGGCCTTGGCAGGGTTGGGCACCATCCGGTCTTCATCGTCATCGGTGCTGGTGTAGGAGTCGTGTGAGTCGAGGGCGAAGTGCATGCGGGCGTAGCGGAACTGGTTTTCCTGCCGCCACCTATTGCCCATCCGATACACCACCTCCCCAGCGCTCATGGTCCGGTCGGTGGTGAGGATGTGGATTTGCCTCGTGCCGCCACCAGCGGTGCCCACGATCCGGCTGATCTGCCGGATGCTGAAGACTTCACCGGTTTTCTTGGTGGTGTTCAAGGGTAGGTCAACGAGCGTGTCAGCGACCGACCATTTGCGTGTCTCCCCGTGGTCGTCGGTGTGGGACACCTCAGTGAACATTTTCCCTTCGATGTCTTTGGTGGTGCCTTTGCGCCAGGTCAGCACATCAAAACCAGCCGCATCCATGTGCTTGAACAACGCCGGGGACCAGCCGCCCCTATCGAAGCCGACCAACACGCGCCGGTCGTCCCCGACCGCTGTGCGCAGTTCCGGCAGCAGGTCGCGGAGTTCGGCGGCCAGGGACGCGCCCGGTTTGGCCATGACGACGAAGACGGGGGATCCTTGGGCGTCGGTGACCCAGGTTTCCTCGGTCGCCGGGACGGGGAATTTCAATCTCGTGGAGTAGATTTTCCCTATTCTATTCGTGCCTTGGTAGGCGCGCACGTGTCCGTCAACATAGAGGATCGCTGCCAGATCTTCCCCGCCCGGGCCGGTGCCGGCCAGGTGGTGTTTGGCCAGGGCAGCAATCAGTTCCCCGGCGTTGCCGGCCTCAGCAAGTTGGCTGATCCGGCGGCGGATGGTTTTTACTTCCGGGGCCCTGTCCAATCCCAACACGCGTCCGAGCTCAACCGGGTCGAAGCGGGTGGCACCCTCGGCCCGGGCTTCCCCAGCCAACGCCCGCAGCACACTATCGATCAGGATGGTTTCCAGGCCGTAGAAACCATTCGGCAAGGGACCATACACCTCCTTGGCGCAGGCGAGCAGGCCGGTGGTTTCCAGTGCCGGGAAGGCCAGGAACAGTCCGGCATGGCGAACGTGGGCGGCCGGGGCAAACACCGGGGTTGCGCATTCAAGCAGTCCGGCGGCGGCACGTTCCGCTGCGCGTGGTGCCGGGGCCGGCTGGAGCGGCAGCTCAGGCTGCTGGGCTGGTTCCAAGGCTTCAGCTTCATCGGCGGTGGGTGTTTCCGCAGCGTCAGCAGCGGCTTGTTCGGCAGCGATTTTCAAGGCACGGCGGACGCTGAACTCCGAGACGCCGACAGCGTTGCCGACGGCCTGCTGGGACAGGCCGGTGCTGCGCAGTTCCACGATTCGGGTGATGACAGTGTCGCTGAGTCGGGAGGCTTTCCTCGGCCCCTTCTTTTCCGGCACCAACGCGGCAATGCCACCCTCGAGCAGTAGCTGCTTCCACAGCCACACTGTGGATGGGTCGACATCGAAGACGGCGGCAATTTCACCGACCCCGGCAACTTTCATCGCCGCTAGTTTCACCGCTGCCCAGCGGCGGCCGGCTTCATCGCCAGCGTCCCAGGAAAACGAGGCTTGTCCGTGCAGGAAAACAGTGCCACCACCATCGGCATTCCTCAGGAGTTCCCCGGCTAGGCCCAGCGGGACCGCACCGGAAACCATCGCCACAGGAAGAGGAGGTTGAGCAGTCATGACACTCATCATTTCACCCTTCCAAGAGGCGTTGTTTCTTGGATCTATTTTATCGAATAATGGGCAAAATTAACAGTCTTTTACCCAAGGAAACCCTGATAAATCAACGAACCCGCAAACCCGTCACCCAAGCATGTCCGGAGTCCTGAGTCCAGGAGATTAAGAAGCATCTTTACGGCATCGACTGCCACAACGGGAGGGTCGTTCAAGGCTCGTGGTCCTGTTCAGGTCGAATGCACAGATACTACTCATCCCAGTAGGGCCACGAACCCTTTGCATAGCTAAATCAAGATCTCAATCCCCTACGAACCACGAAGAGCCCTGATAATGCTCTCCGGATTCGGTAGAGCCACAACGGTAGCCGTAACCGAAAACGAGCCAAATTTCAGTCAATCTTCAATACTCAACAAATCAACCGAGGTTATCTTCATTGGTCTAAACTCTTCAAGATCCTGAGTTACATTCTTGAACTCGTCAATGAATTGATTAATATCAGTAATGTCACGCTTCATGAAACTCGCCGGCTCATACTTCCACCACTGAAGATCCAAAAGTTCATCGATAACACGCTGAACAAACCGATATTTTATGATCCTAGCTGGATTACCACCAACAATGGCATATGCGGGCACATCCTTGGTGACGACTGAATAAGCAGCAATTACGGCACCATGGCCAATTCTAACGCCACGATTCAAAGTCACGTTCTGGCCGATCCACACATCGTTGCCAATTATTGGCATAGGTTTTTCGAAAACCCTCGCATCACGGAACATAATTGAATCAGGGCGCGACTCTAAGTAAGCTTGGATGTTCGGCGAGTGTCGTTCGTAGGTAATATTGCTTACGGTAAGCCACTCATAGGGGTGACGCGGACCCGTAACAGACAGACCCCAGCTGATCGCGCAGTAACGACCTACAGACATTCCAGGCTGCAACGGCGAATGTGAATAAGAAAATGCACCAATCGTGCACAAATTCCCGCCAGCATATATACCAGCGTATTGTTCGATCTCGATATCGGTGCGAAACGTAAATTTGGATGGCATTGCACGAGGCGATGAAGCCCTCCAGCTCAAACCAATACCGAAACTAGAAAACAAATTCGCAAGCTCGATTGAATAAAGTACGTTCTTTTGGCTAACTACCATCTCACACTCCAGACACATTCGTCAAAACCGACTTAAATGGTGCCTTGATTGACGGCAGACCATTTTCTGTCAAGTAATAGTTGAAAGATTCAAATTTGCCGCCAATTGAATCAAAAAATGGCTCAAAGTCAATAGCTTTATGAATATCTTCAGGTTCAATTTGACCAATATCTTCCAGGGCCATGCTGGGTAAATTGGCAAATTCAACTAACTCGCGAGTCCTCGCGTCATGAGTGAGCCACAACGCCGGAACTCCACTTAGAATTGAGGACATGTTTGCGTGGAATCGCGTTCCATAAGTGAACGAGACATGTTCCATATTGAACTGAGTCCAGCTGTCTAAGCTTCGAAAAAGTCGGTAGTATTTCATAAAATAATCAGGAATTGTCGATTTCTCACTAAAAAGATCAGGAAATTCCCGCTTAAGAGGCTTCATACTGTAGGGAACTTCCATATTTTCTCTACTAGAAATCCTAATAAAATAATCGTGAAAGGCACGGGAAACTGGTTCTACAAGGTAATGTTCAGCCCGAATTGCACGCCCTAGAAGTACTCTCTCGATAGGACGCTGCAGATTAGTGACATTGACGGCCGGACGGCCAAAACGAATGCCGTTCTTGGAATTCCTATACAAATCTTCAAGCATTCCCGGCCTCGAATACAGTGATGGGCATCCTGTCACATAGGCGTTCTTCACTCCTGCTAATTTCTCAACAACGTTCTTCGTGTATTCACCACGTACTCCGAGAAGTGAAGCTCTCGAACTCAAAAACTGTACTAACTCGATCGCCTCTGGGGGCAGCGTCGCGTTCTCTAAATCATAGCCGTTGGCTTGAACACCAAGACCGAATACAACGATTGGCTTATTATACTGCTCCAAAGACTTTTGAAATCTAGCATAAGCTGTTCCATCTTCACGGCCTAAGATCAACATATTTGCAAGCGTTACAATCAGGTGACTACACGAATTATTCACAAAAGGCCGAAAGCTCCCCTGACCCGAAAGCTTTATGTGCGCATCAGAAGAGTAAATACTATTCGGGTACATTAGTAGCGGAGCGTTAGCATGCACCATATTTCCGGAATTTTCCGGCGTATAGATAGGAAAGCTGTCAGGCAACTTAGGCAGGCATCCCATGACGCCAATGGGTTGTGTGTTCATGCTATTCGCCTTCATTCTGTGGATGGTAGTCTGCCGAGGAGACAAATCATGATTTCAAGCTCGGATGCCAAGTCGACAAATAAGCGATGGTGTCCCTGTATTCACACCAATCTAATTCATTGTAAATCTCGACCCTGGCCGCCAATAACTTAGAATAAACTTGCTGTTTCTGATCGAAAGACCACGCAGCCGTAAAAATAGGATTGATCTTCTCGAAGAAATCCAGAGTTCTTCCCTTGAGAAACGAATCTATATCATGCGGAATCTTGGACACGAGCTCTTCAGCCTTCTTCTTGCCTTTTCGTTTGCAGATATACAAAGAAAGGAAATCGGAAGCCAAGCTTTTGCCGAATTCAAAATGTGCTTCGGTTGTGTCTTGTTGAACCGATATTCCGAAATCATCGCTAAATAGTTCCTGAACAATATTAAGCAATATAATTTTTCTATTCAGCTTCTCCGACTTCGGTGCCGCCAAAGAGCTCAGACTCTTTGCGAATAACTCTGGTAGATGTTTTGCTATTACCATGACCGTGCCCACCTCGGTGAGTCCAAGTACCGGATTGAACTGCGCCATGTCCGCCGCAGCAAAAACGGGTTGAGGCTTATTGGTAAAATGTGATTGCTTGAAGTTCCAAGGTGACGCTTCCAGAATCGATCCAAAACTGTATGTTTCTATTTCCAAGTAGTCTCGGAGGAGAATCGTGCCGATCCCCATGAAAGTCCAATGGTTACTGGCGAATCCTAGATTACGGAAATTTGTTCTAACGACAGTGGTATCAAAACTATTGAAGAACTTACTTTCACGTTCGAAGGAACCTCCGAAATCTAGGGAAACCAGCTTCCGGTTTTCGGGCATAAGAGCCAGAGCGGCAAGCGAGTCAAACCCTCCACTGAAGTTCAACGCCGTCGTCCGTCCAGGAGGTGCACTGTCCGGCAGCGCCGCGCGGCCTGATTTAATCTCCGAATTTGTTATGGCAGAAATATACCGACGGGTTCTGTCTGTGATCGCCAGGTCCAGCTCAATTTCAGAATACTTCTGACCTATCAAAGTGCAGAGACTCAGCGCAATCAAATCCGAGGACGGTACAAACCTTTCCGGGAGTGTAAACCGTATGTCCCGGGAACCTGTTGAATCCTTCAATGTGAATCCAAAATCCGAGCTATCGTTCACTCCGAAATCAAAAATACGTCCCTGCATGTTATCCATTTCATCCGAGCGATAAAGTTGAGTCTGGACTGTCTGGTATTTGTGACGACTGCGATGCTCATCCTAGGACGCCTCGTTGTCAAGCAACATCTACAATCACTCATACCCTATTCTATTTTATCTACATTCGCCAGCCAACAACTACCACCTTGGAGCCCTAGCATCACAACCCAACCATGTCTTTGATGACCAAGGATGGGCGTGGCCAGCGGCATCTGTCCGAACAGAAAAAATCTATTGGTATGCAGACATGGCAGCCGGCCCCAGAGGCAGCAGTCCAATTACCATCCAAATGGGCAATACTAATTTTCGACGCATGGTTCGCTTCACTAGCTGGTGAGAGACTGATTGCAATATCGCTTCGTAGGATACATACTTGCCCAACAACTAGCTGCAGCACCCGAGCCTCGCCACCTCGACAACGGCTCTATTCCTCGTCGCAGTGGAATCACCCCTAACCTCACAGCCGGACCCAAGGCCAGCGTCCACGGCAATTGCTCCGGCGGTTCTGGTCAAACTGAACTAACACGAATAGATCTCGCAGGTATCTCGCAAAGTCGGTGCGTACTAAGGTACGCACATTTCAGTTGCGGGCAACAAGAATAGACTAACGGCCCGCATTCGGATAAAACTTACAAATCGAATATCGAAAGATGTGTCAGAAACTTTGTCACATGATGTGTGATTATTGGTCTTGGGGCCGGGAATCGACACCCTAACGAGGCACTGTGGCGAAGCGTAATCGAGACATGGGAGAGGTCAATCAGGGGCGAATCTAGATGAGCTGGCCCCTTTGTTCAGCAGAACGACCCTTCTAAATACCACTCGCCCAATTCAGCACTCCACACCCATGAACGACCTGAAATAGGAGCCTCTCACGCCTTCCATGGTAACTAGATCAGCTTCCACAATTAATTCAGCAGTAGCGTTTGTGAATTGCGGCCTACATTCTCCAGACTCAAATTTGAATACAGAGGATGACTTGGACTATCAATATTGCTGTAGCTGAGTCCTATATCAATACGACCTTGGCCGTCCTCTGGATCGCAGACAGTCAAACTAGACTCTCCTTCACTGCACTGAATAACCACAATACAGGCCTTGGAAACATCGATGTAATTTGATTCGGACAAAAAATACTTGCCGGCTGAACGGATGGCCGCAGTGAAGCATTCTTTACCCAAAGATACAATCTGGGCCGAATTGTCATTCTGAAGAACCACTGGATTCTTAAAATAATCTTGAGACAGATTATTCATTTTTTCTTCCTGTGAATCCGACAACGGAATAATAGAATACGAAAATGATCGCCTAGCATCCTTATGATTCATATAGACTGTCAACCAATACCAATTAACGCCATCAACCGTAGAGCTCGATTCATCAACGTCCAGAGAACCGTCTAAAGGACAAATCCATCCCCAGCCATCCAGGAAAATAGATCCTTCGCTAGACACGGAAAAATCGCGTCTCTGGCGATCTCTAAATGTGTGAATTGTAGTACGAACTTCACCGAATCCCGAGTCGATTATATAACCGACACAAACGATTGAACTCTCACTAACATTCCAAGACTTAGATATCCGAAGACTTGACTGATAGCCCCTCACATCTTGTGATAAACAATTTACGCCATTCTCGGCCACCGCTCCACCAGCCCACGAATTACTAGGTGCTAAATTATCCCACGGGCGACCCGCATCAAAGCTGCCGGAAATATCAACACTAGTTCCTGGGACTCTATCCGCGGCAATTGTGGCCCAATATCTTGATGAGCTGTCAGTTAGAGCCGACGGAACCTGTACAAATAGGGCTCCGTTCCCCGAATGATATCCATTCAAATTCTCACCTGCTCCGTTTTCAAAATAGGAAACATTGCAGTCACTCAAAGCGAATCCGGCCGACCATCCAAATCTACTTCTGTAAATGCCCCGGAGCATCGTGGAATACCATGTCATTCGGTTCGATGCCGTAGGCAATTCGAAACTAGTCAGCAGCGCCTCATCGGCCAAATTAAACCAGGAACTCACGGAAGTCATCGCGTCGCAATTGCAAGGCACCCTCGTGAGGGAGTCCTGTGCCCACTTACCAGCGCGAAACCACAAATCTAGCAGCCACGTCCCGACACCTTGGTGTAGGGACATTCCGAATCCGATTAGGTCAGAAAGGGTTCCGAGAGTATCAACTATAATTCCTTCCCGTCCCATGGCTCTCCCACAAACCATCGGTAAAAAACCGCCGTCAGCTAGCAGTGGGGCAAGTCCGTGCTCGGCGAAGAAATCTAAATAAAGGTGGGCCTCAGACGCCATCTTAAATTCCGTTCCATGCACAAGTCGCCACGTAATCGACATAACATGAAATGCAGCGGCCCCATAAGTTCCATTATAGGGAACGTTTCTGTGGAAGATAAATGAACCATCCCGATAAAGTCCCTCACCCGCCCTGACAAGCTTCATGGTTTGTTCCACAACATCGATCATTGATGTCATATCTGCATAGCTATTTCGTAGAATCGCGATTCCTATGAGGCTATACGATTGGTCGACTAAATTCGCGCTTGTCATTACACGATTGCCATTCGTGCGGGCCCATCTATTTATTCTTGGATCGGGTATATTGTATAAAATTGCAGAAATAGTTCGATCTCGCAGGTCCTGCGAAAAGTCAGCCTCAATAAGCAATAAACAATCCGTTAGGCGCTGTGGAATCCCTATTGTCCACTCCCACCAATTCCCTTCTGCATTCATTCCTTCAAAATAACTATTATCTACTAATCCAGTAACAAGCGAAATCGCAAGCCTACGTGCTTCTTTGGATTCAAAATAGATCGAATTGTCCGTAACCGACGCTAGAGACAATAATTTGGCTATTTTTGCTAGTCTCCATGACTCAGACCCAGTCTGTCGTCGACCAACTTCGAGTAAGAGTTCTGCCTTAGTCGTCAGAATTTGACTTACAGAATCATCAAACCGATGGAGAGCAAGAGTCGACGTAAATGCGCCTCCATCAGGACCGGTAAGTAAATCCTTCCACCTAGCAGTTAACGTCGCCCATATACCGTTGTCCGCGACCAAAATCAACCAGCCTCCGTTATTCTATACGCTTGCCATAGTATTGTAGTGAGTATTTCGCCCTACAAGCGCCAAGTAAAGACGAGAACCACTGCCCTATTCATTCCTTCGGTTCATCGTCGAAACGAAAAGGTGCGGCAAACGACTTTAGACTTCCACTTGGGCCACTTCCACGAAGATACTAACCCCTAACCTCAACCCATTGTGTTGTGAATGCTTGCCTCATTGTCGGGTCAGCGTTGTCTCTCAAATAAACACGAACCCGGTAACGACCAACGTCCAGATCCTGCCACCGATGTCTATCGATGCGAGAATACGGAATATTGGAAACTACGCTGGAATCCCTATACAAATTCAAAGCAACATCGTTACCTTGAAGTCCACTAAGTTCCAGAAGTATCGACGATTCGCCTTTCAGTGAGGCTATCACGGCTGCAGGTCCAAAATGTCGTGCTCTTGGTTCCAGATTCCCAGTCTTAGATTCCAATCGTGACGACAGGAACTGCCGAAGCGCTCGGCCATAGACCGGGCCAATCTCTGAATGCGGCAGACCTGGACGCGTGTCCAGTTTTACGTCATGCGACAGTCTTTCCATGTGCGCCACGAAAGGCAAAACATGATTCTTGTAGTGGTGGTCAGCTTCACCGACCAGAATAGAGATCGCAGGAAGTACTGGCGTTTTTTCCGTAAGCGAGAAAATTACGTCATCTAACATTTGAATATGCTCGGGGGATGTCCCTCCCGCCATGAACCCCAACACGTTTGGATGCGGCTTCTCTAGAAAAGAACCAATACAAGTTTGGGGCGCCCCAACGAAAACATCACCTGCACCCGCAGCAATCCCATGGATAAGGGCCGCGGAACCTCCCTTAGATGACCCAACGGTCACCATATCCAATCCTGTCAGACCCAATTCGTCGAGTTTTTGACGGATCAAATCTTGTGTAGTTTCAAAAATGTACGTATCGCCATGGTCACTATAGTAATATGATCCCTGATCGCCAAAATCATCCAATATATAAAGGATATTAGCCGTGCAGTCAGCTAAAGTTGAACGGTAATTGTAGGTGAAATCACCAGGTCCGCTAATAGCGGAAAATACGACGACGAGAACATCGCGTCCTTCCGGACTTGACGCTCGAGTCATCGAGTAATTAATGCTAGAACGTCCTTGGAAACGCTCCCATTTTACTGCTGATTCCAATAGTTTTCTGTCCACATAATTGAATGACTTTAATCGAAATTTAGTCTCTAGCTTTGCCTGGAGTCCACGAAATGAAACAACTATGGCGTTATTAGGCTCGGACACGCCAAATGTTGGACAACGCCACCCAACTCGTATCGGATAAGTCGCGCCCCGCTGCAAACTAATTTTGAGGGGAACATCAGCTGTCATTAGAGCATCCATGACTTTGACACCTTTGTGGAACAACTCAAATCCTTGACCATGCACGACTGGAACTACATCAGGACCTAGGTTCCAGACCAAATCAAAGTCATTTTCGGATTCCGATTCAACGGTATCCAATACATCTATCTTAGTTTCGCCTTCCACTTCCAAAATTTTTACCGTGCGGCTATGTTTCGTTTCATAAAGACGTTGGGTGACACCTCTAACTGAAAGATTATCAACGCTATCGTCCTCAACGAACATCCGCACAGTGTCGGATTTATTATCTGTACGACGAACACTTCTACGATTAACGACTATATTATTGTGAGCATATTGTCCATAGGCAAAGACAGTCGCCGGATCCTTATAGTTATAGCCATGAGGACCAGCCTCAGTTATTAGATCAATCCCATTGCTGGTCAAGAGAAACGATAGATCATCTGAATGCTTGTGATAGTCGGCATTATATGCAGCGTGGAAGTATGCAAAAGTTGCATTAGGATCACTCCAGGACGAGCGGTAGATCATGTATCCAGAGTCACCTAGTAGCAGAACCCGTTCTTGGGGAATCTCACCTTTTAGTCCCCGACTGGCAGCATATTTGAAGTTATTGTCTTCGAAAAGATTTGAGGCATGCCATTCTAGACTTTTCTGCGTCGTGTCACTGACAGGAGGGAATTTTCCTGACGGCATTATGCTGTGAGTTGCAAAAATTGATGCCTTTTTAAAAATTTCAGTCAAAACTTCTAGATCTGGATGGTTAATGATTCGAATAAGTTCCAGATGTGATTTCAATTGATGACAAATCATTAAATGGTAAGTGGGAGTGTTTTCTCGATGTACACCCTCGGAAGTAAAGCAGGACAGGAAATATTGGCGAATGCGTCGTTCGCCAGTTTCAAAAGAATTCACTCTCGCAGTGTCGTCACGCCAACTAGCAAGTACAGAATAATTTATTAGAGCAATATCCTGGAACATTCCATGGTTGTTCCCAGTGGAATGGAATTCGCTATCTTCGAGAAGACTGGCTGTTTCATCCAAAATCTCTTCTAACCATTTCAGGTCCTGATCCATCAAATGGCCTATGCATGCATTGTGTATCGCAAGAAGATTTATCATCCGTTGAGCTGTCGTCTCATCATGATATGCCATCGGATTCAAAGATTGAGGCGAAGGATAACGTGAATGCCAGCATTGAATTATGTTAATTGCTGCCGCCGCCAACCCACCAGTGGAATCGTTCTTGATCGACAGGGGCCAATCTGCAAAGAATATGAGCCCATGCATGAACCGCGACTGTGCCCGATCAGACTCGTCAGACCACATTTCACCGTCTGAGAATGGAATGTCGGGGAACCCTGGCCGAACGAAACACTTGGATTCTTCGAAAGTCCTCACTCGTCCGGCTGATTCAAACGCAGCCCCGCTCGGAAGACGATGAATCACAATCCCTCGAAGATCGAAAAAACTAGTATGGTCATTTACTTGATCATGCATAATGGTCCCGCTGAGCCTTTGCTAAATATTGTCCGCTAAATCAACTGATTCTGTTAAAAGAATCAAAATCCAATAATTTCTCCCAGTATTCGGTCTAAGACCAGGGCTTCATCAAAGTTCCGACTTGAGAATTCTCGGGCCTCCTGCGAGCGTTCCAACCAATTTTCTTGGGTTCTGGTAACTTCGAGTATCTCCTGAGCCAGACTGGGTGCATCGGCTGAGAGCCACTTTTCCGGATATATCTGGTCTGCACCCGGCCACGCAAGACTCAACGGAACGGAGCCAGAGGCTGCTCCATCAGCAAGAGTTAAGTGAAAGGACTCGAAATCACTGAGTGATAGCGCTATTCCGATCTTGCTGTACCATTCAGGCATATCATCACCATGTCCGTCGAAATGAACGGCATCTTTCAGTAAAGGATCGCTTTTGATTCGTGAGAATTGTTCCTCGTAGAACTTCATCTCGTCTGGACGGTCAGCCATCCATGAGTAATCTTGCGGCCGTTTTCCCTTGATAAACAGCTGGAATCGATCATCCTTGCTTCGCAGACTAGTAAGTATGTCAAGAGCGATATCGAAACGTTTCCGCTCAGGGATTATTCCAACAAGACCGAGGTTAAAACGGGCATTAGCAGCTTTGTTTTTACTCAGAGAGGCTACGTCGACATAGTTTGGGATGACAGTGGTCTTTTCCGCTGGAATTCCGTGATCACGAATTGCCACGTCCGCCGTATGCTGGCCAACGAAAATCACCGAATCCACGCTGTTGAAATCTATGCGGTCCAGGTATGCAGTCGACAACTCTTGCAGGTGCAACCTCGAGACAAGTCGTTGGTTCGGAGACTTGTTTTTGGAGTACCACACAGCATTTCCAAGAGTCCACTCGCAAAATATGACGTCAGCGTCATACAGACGAGAACGACTCAGCTCTTCATCGTGACCGCTATGCCCCGTCCACTCATCAATGGTGACCTTGTGTCCGTCAGATTTCAGCTTACGGATGATGCCGCCGGCGAACTTTAGATCATGACCAGCAACTAGTACACGCAAGGTTTTCTCGGGGTGGTATGGCGCACTAGCACTTGGTGCCACTGGACTGTCGCCAACCGGCTTCCTAAGAACTAGCGATCGCGTTGCCCGCTGGGTTATGGCCGACATTTTTGCGTGGCGGGGGTCCGGTGTTCCTTCATGGGCCATTCCCAGTCCTGGAGTGTCCAGTCCATCTGACGTCGACGAAACTACCCCCCATGTACCAAAGCTCAGAGCAGTTAGCAGATCCTCAAACGATGTGCGATCAAGAGCTTCAGTTCCCAAAGTACCGAGCCAATTCAGTCCAAGGCTCCTCGCCCCAACTACGGCATCGGGATAGGACTCAACCGTGGTGATTGGAATGTCTGTTGTAACGGATCCCTGGTCAGTCAAACAAAACACTTGTGTTGGAAGTACGGTCTGCTTTGCCAGCTGTGCCAGTACCTGCGCTGTGACACTCTCGACGAAAACACCATATTTCTCTGGCTCAGGCGATTGCACCTGCAGACCTGCAGTCCGTAGCGCGTAGGCAAGCCTGTGAGCGGCAGTGTGCATACGATGCACCATTCTGTAGCTCAACCAAGTGTCACGTAGCCGAGTCTCCTCGTCCCCAAGCCATTGCCTGATGAGGAGCCCCGCATCGCCTTTGCTACTGACTACTGGAACAAGTCCTGCGAATATTTCCTCGACTCCCCGGCCCTTGCCGCTGACAATAGCGCCTCCCGACGCAGCAATCTCCATGACGCGTCTGGAGAACATTGTGGGCGAATCTGCGACAGAGTTAACGTTGATATGGACGGGGTGTGCCTTATAAGCCTCGACCATCTCGGAGTAGTCGAGCCCACCATGAACATATCGCGATAATTCTTCAGGGAAGCGATAAGGACTGTCCGGATTCAAATGTTGACGGTCATAGATGGAAAGGCCGTAATCACTTGCCGCGGTCAATAGTTTGGCCAGCTCGGCGGAACGCTCAGCAAACCGTTCTCCGTAATAGGACCCTGCGTAGTTAACAGTGTGCTCATATTGCCTCATGCTGGGGAGAATGTTATGCAACTTCGGTTGAGCATAAAACGAAAGCGAAGAAACAGTTTTTTGCCTAATTCCAGCATTGTCCATGTAAGATTTAATGCACGTGGCATCCGAGGTGAATATATGGTCGAAATACTTTGAAGTTTTCCGGAAACGGTTGAAATGGACCGGATCTTCTTTATTCCAAAATATCGTCGGAACAGCCATCTTGTTACATGCAGCTAGAATCTGTTTGAGATCATCGAATTTCTCGTCGTCATAGAATCCAATTTTCTGCCGCCACAGTCCATTGATCCCCTCCCATGCAGATTCAACAAACAATGCGTCGACGGGTTGGCTAACTAGCTGTTCTCGCCAAGAGTCTGGGCGCAACACAACCAGGTTTACTTCGGGCTTGAGGCCCTCCATTGTGAATTGATCGGAGATGATCGCAATAGTCAAGCCTCCCAGTGGTACACCCGGCTGCAACAGACGGTAGTCTTCTCTTGCTGCACGATGCGCAGCCACAGCCACAGCACCTGCCTGAATCCAGGTACGCTCCCGTATGGTCCAAAGCCGGGCTCTCCTTGCCATCGACCGACTCAAGGCGTCATCATCCATCAATGCAGTGATGGCAGATGACAATGATTCTACATCTCCTGGAACTGCCAGCAATGCCCGCTCACCGTGGCTGCCGGCGAGTTCTCTCATTGGAGCAAGATCGCTAAGTATCATGGCCTTTCCGCAGGCCATCGCCTCTAGCGGTTTCAGGGGAGAGACCATCTCAGTGACCTGCAGTTTCCGTCGAGGACAGGGCATGATGTCAAACACGCTGATGTACGCCGCAACCTCAGTACTCGGGATTCGACCGGTGAAGGTTACGCAGTCACTGAGACCCAGAGCATTGGACTGCTCCTTCAGTGCTTTAAATTCAGGTCCATCTCCTACCACAACAAGCGCAATGTCTCGTCCATCCGTCCGGAGACTGCCAACTGCAGAAACGAGGTCAGCGACACCTTCATAGGCAACGAGGCTACCCGCATAACCCACAATTGTGGTCTTGTCGTCAATACCCAACTTCGCACGTAACCGCCGGGATGCCGGCATCGGGGCGAAAGCATTGGTGTCAACAGCGTTTGGTAGGAGAGATATCTTTGCCGGATCTACGCCACGATTTATGAGTTCTGCCCGAACTTGACCCGTAATGGCCAAAACACGATCAGCGTTGGTGGCCACAAGACTTTCCAATTTCTTGGCCAACTTGAACCGGTCAGATTTGTCCCACCATGATTTTGTGGATAGCTCCGTTATCTCCCAAAGCCCCCGCACTTCATAGACGAAAGGTACCCCCATCCTCCGCGCTGCGATAAGTGCAGGCAGAGCAGTAACGTAATTGGACGCCGAATGCATAAGCGAAACTCGGTTCCTCTGGGCTTCGCGAACAAAAATATCAGTAGCCTCCGCTAGGTACTGATCCAATCGATCCGAAGTCCAGCTGGGACCAGGATTGAAAACGTGAGGCACACCGTTGATTTGCTGTTCAAACCGCTGAGTTTCACGAGCAGAAATGTCGACCTTGGAATCCCACGGATAACCAGGCCGTGCTACAACTACCACGTCTTCTCCGGCTGTCTGCAGACCACCAACCAAACCGGTCGTTCGAGTTGAATAACCGTTACTGTTGAAGTGCCCGGAGCTATGGGCGCAATACATTATGCGCCCACGTTCAGCCAGATATCCGATATTTGACTGCCTTGGGGGGAGAGCTGGCGCCTCGACGAGCAGAGCGGCTTGCCCCTGTATGTTGCCCAAGACTTTGAGTTCCTTTGGAGTAACCTCGGCGAGTAGGTTGGCATGCTCCTGAATGAAGTCTGCCGGCCGCTTGAGTGAACCGCAGGTGAAGTAGTCAAAGTAGATCACTTTGATGGCACTGCCCCTTGACGGCGAATCCAAGAACTGATTCAACAACCAGTTGTAGTGGCTCTCAACCGTTGTTGAGTCATGCCCCGCATCCGGTATGACGGGGGCCGCCTTGCGAAGAAGCTGTTTCTTTTCGCTTGAATCCCCACTCAGGTGACTGGCCGCCAGCTGTGGTGCGGCCTTGACTGATGGCAGCTTTGCGGAAGATTTCATGCCTGTGAGCGATCGGCGCACAGGCTCAACGAGTTGCCATGGACGACTAATGGCCCTACCCAGTCGATAGCTTCTCGAGCCACGAAGCGCTATCAACGATTTTTTTAGGTTCGCTACCTCAATGGTCAGCGCAACAGAAGCAGCACGTTGCTCGATTCGAGCCGCCTCTGACGCCGCGAGGCCACGGCGCAGCGACTCGACTTCCCTTTCACGCCTCTTAAGTCTTGCTAGGGCTCCTTCATATTTAACAATCAGCGCATCTATGTCGCGTGCATGCTCAATACGCTTAGCCAACTTAATGGCTGATACCTTTGCTACTTCGTCGTCGTGCTTCATTGATTCCGCCTCAGGAGTATTCCGGATCTACTTGCGCCAGATGCCACGGGTGTCGACGAGAGGAACATTCTCGTAGGCAGCCGGGTCGACGTTCTTGAAGACATCGTGATCGACAAGCACAACAATTACATCAGCTTGATCCAGAGCTTCGTTCAGAGGAGACAACTGGACGTTTGTCAAGCCAAGAAGTGATTTGGGGAGCTCATCTACATGTGGTTCGACCACAAGGAGAGTTGCGGCATCCAACTTACGACTCAACTCCTGTGTAATTACCACAGCTGGGGACTCGCGGAGATCGTCAATGTTGGCTTTGAAGGCAAGACCGAGCACGGCAATTTTAGGATCGGTCAGTTCCCCGGTCAATCGGGCCACTTGTTCAACGACCCAACCTGGCTTTGCATCATTCGTCTCTCGAGCTTGTCGGATCAACTTTGATTCATCCGGGGCCGCGGCGACAATGAACCAGGGGTCAACAGCGATGCAATGTCCGCCAACGCCGGGACCCGGCTGAAGAATATTCACGCGAGGATGGTGGTTCGCTAACCGAATTAACTCCCACACGTCAATGCCTAACTTATCGGAGATGACGGACAGCTCATTGGCAAACGCAATATTTACATCACGATATGAGTTCTCAACCAGTTTCGCCATTTCCGCGGTAGCAGCATCTGTTGTTAACAGTTCACCCTGGCAAAAAATAGCATAGAGTTCCTTTGCACGTTCAGCCGCCTCGACAGTCAGCCCGCCAATAATTCGATCATTGGTTACCATCTCAATCATGATTCGACCGGGCAGTACTCGCTCGGGGCAGTGGGCCACATGCAGAACGGGCTTCCCTTTGCCGGCGACCAAACTCAAGTCGGGCCGTAGCTCAATCAAGTACTCGCCCAGCATCTTGGTGGTCCCTGGAGGGGATGTGGACTCCAAGATAACCAGCTCTCCGCCAACTAGTTGAGGCGCAATTCCCTCGGCGGCAGCACGAATGTATTTATCATCCATGGACTTGTCAGCCAAGAAGGGTGTCGGAACAGCCACGATATAGGCCTCCGCTTTCGGAGTCACCAGGGATGCCGACAATTTACCCTTACTGACTGCTCCAGCGACGAAACCGCTCAGGTCTGGCTCCACGAACGGAACCTCGCCCTGATTGACAGCGTCAACGTTTCTCGAGTTGACGTCAACACCAACAACGTGCACACCCTTACTGGCCAAAATGGCAGCCGTCGGAAGCCCAATGTAGCCCAGGCCAATAACAGCAACACTTGTGAATGAATTCTGCATTTTTCCCCTAAACGGAAACTTCGAATTGATATTGTCCAAAAAATCTTAAGTCACTGCCTGCGATCAGACTCATATCCGAAACCAACCAGGTATGATCAACACCGGACCTTTGCTGACAGTAATTAAATCTGTCAGATGAATAAATAGTTCCCGAACCATCAAGAACTGATTGGAGGAACTGTGAATCCTCACCACTTCCAACGTTAGCAAAAGGGTTTTGTGAGAATACTTCGTTGCTGGCCATAATCGTTGGTCCCATTACCGTGCGAGTCCATTTATGTTCTCGCTCCGGGAACCGGAGTATTGTGGCATTTTGTTCAGCCAAATGCATATAGTGAGCATGTTTACCAACGACACTTGCCCCAGAATATTCGAGGGCATGGAGCTGGTCACTAAGGTAATGCGGCGCATAGAAGTCGTCATCATCCATTTTGGTCAGAACATCTCCTTGAGCAGCCCTCACACAGTCGTTCAAACATTCCCCAAGTGTTTTCTCACGGCCAGCTGTCAGGATCGTGACGCTAGAGACACCGTACTTCTCTTTCATCAGAGCCAACTCACCATGCGCAAGAGTAAATCCGTGCGTCAGCAGGACGAGTTCAACTTCAACATCGACCTGACCAGCAATCGTACGGAAGACATGTTCCAATTGATGAGGCCTGATGGTTGAGACTAGCGCCGAAACCGTTGCTCGTTTGCGTTCCTGAATCAGATCCGGCACAACAGATCGAAGTACCTGTTCGCTGCGGTGACGGTAAGTGTGCGATTTCCAGATCTTTCGTTGGGCCCGGTGCAGGTGCCGCTCGCCCAGAGCGGGATTGCGATGAAGAGCCAATAGTAGATCGGCCGCTTCAGCCCGAGATCCGATGGAAAAGACCTCACTGGGACTGAAGAAATTATCGATTGCTGGGCTTGGCGTACTGACAATGTTGGCACCTGATGCCACAGTTTCAAATATCCTCCGAGAACACATTGTTGGCGAATCTACAACAGTGTTTACGTTCAGAAAAGTATTGTAGGCCTTATATGCGGTCAGCATCTGAGCGTAGTCAAGGGATCCGACAACCTTTGAAGAATATGGTTCAGGGAACTGATACTTGGTGTCACCTCCCAACTGACGTGAAAATATCTCAAGCCCGGTTGGCATTTTGTCCGAGACGTCTGAAGCTGCACCCAGTAGAATATCGAGTTGTTCACGACGTTCAGGGTATTTATCCGCAAAATACATGCCAGCAAATGCAACATCGCGACTCCGCCACCCATAGCGGGGGCGAATGGGATTGTGAATGGCTGGCTGGGCAGCAAACGGCAGGACGTCGATCCGATCATGGCCTAGATCTCGGCGATACTCTGTCACTCTGTTCGAATCGGTGGTGAACACTTGATCAAAGAGCTTGGCAGCTTCGATAAAGTCCTCATAGTGCACCGGGTCTTCCTTATTCCAGAAGACTGTTGGCACAGAATTCATTCTGCACCAGTCAATTATCTCTTTTAGAACGCTGTGGTCCGCATTCGAGCCAGCGATCTTACCCGCCCAAATCCTGGTGGGCCCGGACCAAGCCGACTCCACGAAAAGCAAGTCAATCTTGGTTTCCTCCATCTGTTTCTGCCACATTTTAGGAGTCAGGGACACGCAATTCCACTCGAATCCAAAAGCTGCCGCCGAAAAATCGTCCAGGATGACGGCAACATTTACACCGCTGACATTGTTACCTTTCCTACCTTCCGGGGCTGGTTTGAACTGGAGTGCGCGTTGCGAACGGCGGCCGCTCCACACTCCTTCCGCGCCACGTGCATTCTCCAGGTCTAAAATCCCCCGCTCGATCCGGTCTCGTTGGCGCCACACCTTCAGTTGGCGAAAACCTCCTGTACGAAAGTGCCATACAAGCTTTCTGAAGGACTCCAAATTATTCACTTGGAACCTCGATTTCTACGCTCAGAGTTCCGATCCAGTACTTCTGCAACCTCAAGATCATGAATCAATCGACGACGCAACTTCAAGGCGCCCACCCGGTCGCCTCCAGCAAGTCGTTGCGTGAACAAGCGATAGAACTTGACTGCTGCAGCAGGTTCCCCATCAAACAAAAGCTCTCCATCGTCCAACCAAATAACTCGGCTACACATTTCCATTACCGTCGATAGGCTATGACTGACCAGAAAGACTGTTCCGGCGTTATTCAATAATTCGTGCATCCGTTTTAGAGTCCGACCTTTGAACTGGGCGTCACCAGTGTTCAAAGCCTCATCAATAATAAGAATTTCCGGATCGATGCTCGCAGCGATGGCAAAACGCAGACGTGAAGCCATGCCCGACGAATAAGAATTCATGGGCATATGAATCGCATCCTCCAGACCCGACAGTTCAACTATAGATTCATATTTGCCGTCAATCTCAGCATGCGACATCCCCATTGCCAAGCATCCGAGAACAATGTTCTGATCGCCGGAGAGTGCCGGGAGTAAAGCAGCGTTAACTCCCAGCATTACAGGAGTGGCCGATGCGTAGACTACCCCGGATGTTGGTGGAATCTGGCCACAAACTATTTTCAGTAGAGTGCTCTTTCCTGACCCATTTCTACCTATGATGCCGACCGATTCACCGTGCTCTACGACGAGAGACAAGCCCTTTAGCGCAGAGACTTCGACTGATGTGGTTTGACGTTGCAGGTTTCGCAGTCGTGAAAATCTACTGTTCTTCGTTTCGGCCGGGTCATATTTTCTCGAAGTTGTCCTGTATGTCATGCTGACTTTGTCGATGACAACAGCCGGTGAATACTCCAAAAAATTCAGATCAGAACTCACGACCATAGCTTTCTTCAGCTTTCCAGAAGTAAACCGCACCCACAGCCAACATTGTGAAGGCCCATAAAGACAATATGATCCACGAGTTCCAAGAGGGTGTTTTGTCATAGATCAACGCTTCACGCGCCATAAATAGTACCTGATAAAGTGGATTATGTTCCATGATCTTCATAATAATGGGCATTTCTGAAAATCTTTCGATCGAAAAAAACATACACGACAGATACATCCAAGCGCGCATTCCGTAGGTCAGTACTTGATTGATATCATTGTATCTTGCCGACAATCTTGCAAGAATTAGACCAGCGCCTACATTGAAAATAAATTGTAGAACGATAATTGGAACTATCAGAAACCACTTAACTGATAGACGTTCGTCGGGTGGCAATACGATAACTAGTGCCATCAAAGTTAAGATTACCGGAATATTTAAAAGAAGCTCTCGTAGATTTGTCGATATTACCAGAGAAGCTCGAGGAAATTTAAATGCATGAATTACATTTTTATTTGAAAATATCGCTCGACTACTAGCGTTTATAGATCTCGTTGAAAATTGGAATAGAAATACTCCGATAATCAGGTACGATACAAAGTTTTCAATATTTCTACCGGATTTAAGTAGAACACCCATCACAAAAAAGAACATTAAACCATTCAGAATGGGGCTTATGATGAGCCACAAGCTCCCGAGCTTGTCCTTTTCATTGTTGGTCGTAACGCGCGCCTTCGCATCATAATAAATGAAATGACGATAGTCCCATAGCGAGACAAGGTAGTCCAAAAAAGAGGGGCGGGCGCCTACCCGTTTCAAGCGACGCAAATTGACCGACGTTTTCACAGCCGTCGGTTGCGGGCCCTCGGCCGTGTCTCTTCTCGCTGTCAAGCTATTTGCCCCTCAATTTTTCGTATCGGCTTGCGTAGGTTGCGGCATTGATTGCCCAAGTTCGCGTTTCCATCACTAATTTCCGGCCCTCGGAGCCGAGGTCGTTCATCGTTTTTTCTTCCAATAAAAGACTTGCCACGGCCTCCGCTAATTGGACGGGATCATCAGGTGGAGTGAGACGACCATTTTTACCTTCAAAAACAATTTCCCGGAGTGCAGGTAAATCACTGGCGATGACTGGCCTGGCACTTGCCAATGCTTCAACTGGTTTCAGGGGAGTGACTGCACGAGTTACGTCTAGGTCTTTGCGCGGGACAACAAAGATGTCGATAGCCTGGTGATAGAGGGCCGTCAACTCGCGGGGCACCCTGCCAGTAAAAATTACGCTCTTAGCAATGCCAAGCTTAGTGGCCTGATCCTGCAGTGCCGGAGCCGCTAGTCCACTGCCCACGAGCAGCAGTCGAAGCTTGGGAAATTCTGGAGCCAATATGGCAAACGCCGATATGAGATGGTCGAGGCCCTCGTAATCAACCAGAGAGCTGACAGTTCCAATGTAGCTCAGTGCCGGATCTAGGCCGAGTTTCTCCCGGGCAGCCATCGGCGTCCCTGGCTCGAGCAGGTAGTCCCCGCCGACAGCGTTAGGGCTAAGTACAACTTTTTCTGCGGCAATGCCCATGCCAACAATGCCCTCAAGCATGGCTGCGCCCAAGGTTACTATGGCGTCGGCCTCCTGCATGACCCGAGCTTCCGAGGCCTGGAACTTCGCATAACGTTCGCTTTCCTTGGCAACATCGCCACGGGTGGAAGCCCAGGTATCTGCCAGCTGGCCGCGCACCTCATAAACCCACGGAATATTCAGGGCTTTGGCCACGGCACCAACCACCAAGCCGTTGGTGAAGTGCGTGGTGGTGTGCAAGACGTCCGGGCGGAACTCAAGCGTCACCTTGAGTAGTTCCTCGGCTTCCTGCTGCAAGCGAGCATCAGGGGTTGGCGCAAGTTTGGACGGAATCATCCTGCGGTAACGTACTCCGTCAACCAGGTCTTCACCCTCTGCAAGGATCTTGCCAACCTGAACCGGGTATCCAAGGCGAGTCACGGCCAAAACCTCATGGCCGGCGTCCTGCTGTGCGAGCAAGATGGAATGGCTGCGCTGAGCATAACCACTACCCGTGTGTGGCAGAGAATTTGTCAGGAGGTGAAGTACACGCCCCTTGACCGGAACCATATAAGTTTTGGGCAACACCGGTGTCCAGCCACTAAAGGTGCGGCTCTCCCCTACCAGCCGATTCTGGTGCCGTTTCATTGAACCGCGCTGACCGGCAAGGGCAGCGATGGCACCTTCCATGTCACCGTGGTACCACTGGTTACGAGCGAGGGTTGCAGGAAAACGCTTCGACAGCTGTGCCAGAGGTAGGAACTGCTCCGCCCATCCCGGCTGACCAGCGGCCAGAGCAACGTCAGCCGCAAGCCTGGCCCGATTGGCCTGCGGGTCAGAGGCCAGCGCAGCCGAAAGCTTGGACTCAAGCCCTGTTGTATCCCCTGTCAGGTAGGTGGCTAAAAGCGCAGGGGTGGACGTGGAGCGAGGACATAGCCGTGTGACGAGCATGGCAGCGGGCGTGACCACAGCGGCCGGCAGTCGCCGGGAAATCTGCAAGGCCAAAACCACAGGATCATCCGCTAGGTGATTTGCTGCAGTTCTGGCGGCCAGATTTAGATTTTTGAGCAGGCTCATGCGTCAACACCAACCTTGCCAGTGACCGAATCGATGACCCGCATGTATTTGGCAGCCAAGACAGGATAATTTGCGTGCGCGCGGACCCAGTCACGACCCGAGGTGCCTGCGTCCAGACGGCTTCGATCTGCAGCCAACTCGCGCCAGAGCTCGGCAATCGCTTCAGGCTTCCATGAGACCACATCGCCAGCATCAGCGTCATTGACGATGCGGGCGGCTTCGCCACGCACAATGGCCGTGATGTGACGCCCGATAGCCAACACCTCATAAGTCTTGGAGGGCACGGTTGCCTCGAAGGACTTCCAGTCATCTCGCAAGGAGACAATGCAGCTATCCGCAGATTTGTAGCGATCAAGAACGTCTTTACCGTGGAGAGAATCATGAAATGTCACCGGGGCGTTGAGCTCAGCAGCGAGTTTGATCAAGGCAGGGCGGTGTGTTCCGTGGCCCACCATGTGCAAGTGCATGCCCGAACCTACCAACGCGCTTGCGCGGATCACCGCATCCAACCGCTGGCTCTGGCCATGGTTGCCCAGATACAAAACCTCGAGCGTTTCCTTGTCCAGGGCGGGTGCCTCGAAGCTGGGCACCGAGTCAACGTCAAGACCATTGCTGACCGTGACCACATTCTTCACCCCACGCGCCCGAAGCGTTTCGGCGAAACCCTGAGTCACGGCAATTACCACGTCGGCACGGAACTGGATGGCCTCAACCACACGTTCGATACTGCTTTTGACGTTGCCTTTGACGAGCCGGGCGTCTCTGGCCAGATCCGGCCAGGCATCGCGCATTTCAACGATAAGTGGAACACGCCTGACTCTGGCGACGACATATCCAGCCACAAGAATGGGCAGGCTTGGCGCCGTCACGATGACTGCATCCGGCCTGCGCCAGAAGATTCCAGCGGGAATGGACATTGCTGCTGAAAAAAGCTGGTCAATTAGGCGTGCGGGATGGAAATTTCCGCCGTGTGGCAGGTAGGGGATGCGCAGAATAACTTCGCCATGAGGGCCCTTTTGGCTGCGGAACATCGTGCCAGCAACCTCTCGAGGAAGGGTGCGCGTTCCCTGCGGAAAATGGGCCACGGGGACAACGGCGTCCACTTGCCAGCCTGCTGCACGGAACTCACGAATCAGCGACGACCAGCGGCGTTGAGGCGGGCTGTTCTCTGGCCAATACGAATGGGCCAGGAGCATGATCCGTGTGCGTTTGCCACTCTTTTCACTTTGGGACATGTGCGGACTATTTCACCGGGCCCGTTGTCGCTGATGCACTGCGCCGACCATTACGCCCCATGAAGTACATGTAGAGAACCCCTATGGCCGCCAGAATACCAATCATGGACAACTTCAGTAATAGTGAATTGGCAGGTCCAGATGGAGTTGACGAGGTCGACTGGACAGGCAGTGCCTCCGCTGTGCTGCTCGGACTTCCGACGGTGGGCCGAATGGTGGCCGACACGGTGGTGGGGGCCCCGGTTGTTGGTGCATCGGTCGTGGATGTCGCTTCCACCGGGACCTCTTCCACGATCTCCTGGACTGGTTCCTCAATGGTTGCAGGTTCCAGCACGGGGGCTTCCGGAGTCGGTCCTTCAACGGTCGCTGGACCAACGTGGGGCGTTCCTGAAGGCGGGGAGGTGGGAGATGTCGTGACAAGAGGCGATTCTTCAACAGGCGTTTCTGAAGGCCGCGTTTCTGAAGGTGTCGTGGTGGGAGGTGTCGTGACAACGGGCGATTCTACGACAGGCGTTTCTGGAGACGAGGTTGCGGGCAATGTCGTCGAAATGTCGATATCGGCTTCAGTGCTTTCATCAGCGGTCGCTACGGATGCCTGAGGAAGAACGAGGAAACCCAACAGCAAAATAGCTGCCATCAAGGCAATTCGGGCATAACTCCTGCACCCACTGACCACGCTGAGACCGCCCTTACTTCCCACTAGTGATGACCCGAGCGGCACATCTTCGATGTGGTGCACGACACATATTCACGGAACTGAAGGGCATTACAATTAGCCCATCTGATAGATCATCTCACGGACATAGTGAATTCACAGGGTTCACGGTGAAAACTGTTAGCTTTGTCATGTACTTTTCCGAGTCATAATTGGTGAAACTTCTTCACAGCGTAGAGTGGGCCCACCCGCCGTCGGACTTAAGACAGGCAGGGCCCCACTCAAAGCTCTGGTATCCTGCGAGACTGCGCGCCGGGCTAGACCGGCTCAACTGCCTTTAGTACGTGAAATTCATGATGGTGACTGTTCCTGCCGTGAACGAGAAGGTCTGAGATTGCACACCCGGCTTGAAGTTCATGGGTGCGGGGCGCTCGGAATCAGCCTTGGGAGCACCGGCAGCCCCATCGATGGCAACACCGTCGTGAGCGGAGTAACTACTGCCCTTCATTTGGGTCATGGTTCCCGTGGCAGGAATGTTGGGCAGCTTCAGCGTCACCTTGGTTTGTGCAGCCGTCTCCGGGTTGTTCTGATTGATCAGGACACCAGTGGTGCTGCCATCTGCCTGCTGGATGGCGTATGAATAAGCCACCCCACCGCCGGCGTTCTCCATCTTGAGGTATTCTCCCCCACCAATGGCGCCAACCATCGACAATCCGAAGTAGTTGGCTCGCGGCTGCATCCGACCGGTCGGCCTGAGGCACTCACCGTCGAAGCACACCACGGACATGGGCGGTCCGCCCTTGCAGGTGATGAGGGAGCTGTGGCAGTCCAACTGACTGACAACAACTTGAGCGGAACCGAGCGCATAGTCTGCGCTCTACATTGCCGAGGCATACGTTTTGGTGGTCTCATTGCCACACACGCACGCGGAGATTCCCGTTTCATCAACCCAAATGGGCAGCATTGCGGTATTTCCCTTTTTCACAAATGAGGAATGGTAGTTGATGGAGCGGTCATGCATATTGGGCGCCATGAGGTTGGCCATGGTGGGCTGGTCCGCGGCGAGACCTGGGCTGCAGCCAGTCAGCGGATAGTTGTGGAAGGTGAGAATCTTTGGCTGTTTGAGAGCCAGGTCCACCCAGGCCGAGGCCCGATCTGCCGCATAGGTGCCGGGGCCGGAAATGGTGAGGTTCGGGGCCACGAGGCGTTTGCCAAAAATCTGTACGGCGTGCTTGACCAGGTCCGCCGCACGCTCGGGGTTGTAGTCACCCAGGTTTACCGACAGGCTGATAGAGGCATCCGTCTTTTTCAGCAGACCATTGAACGTCCCCAGCGTGTTATCCGCGTAAACGCATCATGACAGCAACCAGCGTGGGCAGGAGCAAGGACTGCCCACCACAGCCATTGCCCGGAGAGCATTCCCAGCTTGAACGGATAGGCTGGTGACATGCCTCTGATTTCCCGCTCCTGGCGGACCGCTGCGCCTTTTGCCGCCGTCGCGCTTCTCGCCTTGAGCGCCTGCGCGCCGTCCGTGACCATCAACGAGGCCACGGATGCAAACAATCCGGCATGCGCCCCCATGATGGTGGCACTGCCCGATTCTCTGGCGGACGCCAAGCGCCGCAGTACTTCCAGCCAAGCGACTGCCGCATGGGGCGACCCTGCAGCTGTACTGCTGCGCTGTGGCGTTCAGGTCCCCGGTCCCACCACCGATAGGTGCGTGACTGTGAACGGAGTGGACTGGGTCATCAAGGAAGGTGAAACGTCCTGGACGTTCACCACCTATGGGCGTAACCCGGCCACCGAGCTGATTCTGGAGGAGAACAAGGTCCCCTCGGACACGGTCCTGACCCAAATCTCAGCAGCTGCGGCAAAGATTCCCTCGACCGGCGGCTGCATTGGAATTGACGACGTACCCACGTCCACCTCCGCCCAATAGCATCCGCCGGGAACCCGGCGTCAGGTTGGTTCGCTGGATTTAGCGCAGACCGTTGTTATCGATGTGCAGGACCAGCGTGTCCGAGGCAAGGGCATCAGCGATAGCCGAGATGGCGGCGTCGTCCTTGATGACAATTGACTGGCCATCAGCGCTGGTCCCCGTCCCCAAATTGGGAAGCGTGAAGGACAGGACATTGGAGCCGCGGACATCGCGGAGACTCACAGCCATGCTGGCCATCGCTGCTGCATCCAGACCTTCATCAACGGAAACAAAGGGTGAAACCTGGCTCACGAGATCGCTGATCTTGCCAGGGTTAGTCAACGTGGCGGGCGTCAGCGCCGTGTTCATGACCGATTTAAGGAACAGCTGCTGGTTCCGCACTCGCTGGTAATCGCCGTCGCTGAACGCGTAACGCTCACGGACAAACGCCAGCGCCTGATCACCGTTCAAAACCTGCGGGCCGGCATTAAACGTGTGCTGTTTGTTGCCGGTTGTGAATGCCATGGGGACATTTACCTTGACGCCCCCGAGTGAATCGGTGATGGCCTTAAAGCCCTCAAAATCAACAATGGCCACGTGGTCGAGCCGGCTCTTGAACAAACCCTCAAGGGTCTGCACCACCAGAGGGACTCCCCCGTAAGCCATGGCAGCGTTGATCTTGGCTTGACCGTGACCGGGAATGTCTACCCAGGTGTCGCGCATGATGGACATCATGACGATGTTCTTGCCGTCACCCGGGATGTGGACCCACATCATGGTGTCGGAGCGTTGATCGGACGCCTCACCTTCGCTGGCCATGTCCACAGAAGCGGCGCGGCTATCACTACCCAGAACCAGGATGTTCTGGGCTTTTGATGCCGGACCCTCTGTAGCTTTGACGGGCCGCGTGGACTCCTCGGGGAATGCCTGGGCGATCTTCTGAGTCTGGCTGTTGAAGCTGTTAGCCAAGTTAACGACAAAGACCCCACTGACAATGGCTGCCACCACGAACAGGCCTAGGATCACCAGCAGAGTATTGCGCCGGGTTTTCTTGGCCTTGCGGGGACGCAGATCCATCTCAGTTTCATCAATCATGGAGGCCATCCTTACACGTTTAGATGGGAACTCCCCGTGTGACGCTATGCGTCCCCGGGGAAGTCCGTTCCGTCAGTATTTGAAGTTCATGACCGTGACAGTGCCGGCGGTCAACGGGAAGGTCTGCAACTGCTGTCCTGGCTTGAAGTCCATGGGAGCTGGACGTTTGTCATTCGCTCCGGGGGCGGCATCCTGACCGTCGATCTTGCTGGTGTCCTCAGAATCGTAGCTGGTGCCCGTCATCTGGGTCATGGTGGCCGTGGCCGGAATGTTGGGCAGCTTCAGAGTGACTTTAGTTTGCGCCGCAGTCTCCGGGTTGTTCTGGTTGATCAGGACTACTGTGGTGCTGCCATCAGCCTGTTGGAGGGCGTAAGAATAGGCCAGCCCGCCGCCGTCGTTGGTCAATTTCAGGAACTCGCCGCCGCCAATGGTGCCAACCATGGACAAGCCAAAGTAGTTGGCACGGCCTTGCATTTCGCCGGTGGGCTTGAGGTACTCACCGTCAAAGCACACGGCGGACATGGGCGGGCCACCTTTGCAGGTGATGAGTGAACTGTGGAAGTCCAGCTGGCTGACGCCAACCTGAGCCGAGCCGAGGGCGTAATCGGCGCTCCACAACGCTGACGCGTGAGTCTTAGTGGTCTCGTTACCGCCAACGCAGGCCGAGATCCCTGTTTCATCAACCCAGATGGGCATGTTGGCAGCATTGCCCGTGGCCACAAAGGTCTTGTGGTAATTGATGGAGCGGTCATGCATGTCGGGGGCAAGAAGGTTAGCCATGGTGGGCTGGTCCGCGGCGAGGCCCGTGGTGCAACCCGTCAGGGGGTAGTTGTGGAAGGTGAGAATCTTGGTCTGCTTGATGTCTAGGTCAACCCAAGCTGAGGCCCAATCCGCAGCATAGGTGCCCGGGCCGGAGATGGGGACGTTCGGGGCCACCTTGTAGATGGCATCAGCGTAGACCTTTGCTTCTTTCCCGAAGTCAGCCGAAGTGTAGCCATTGGGACGGAGCGCATGCGCCAGCACCATATTGGGCGCAAAGCCATTGGGTTCATTACCAATGGTGATGGCCAGTAGGCGCTCGCCAAAGATTTGTGCACCATATTTGGCTAGATCTGCTGCACGGTCCGGATTGTAGTCGCCCAAGTTCACGGACAGGCTGATGTAGGCATCTGCTGCTTCCAGCAATCCATTGACCCGAGTGAAGTCATCGGGACCGACTACTCGAGCAGGGTTAGCTTTGGTTCCGGCATAGCTTGACGGAAGGGCCTCGCCAGTGGACGTCCAGAAGAAGCGACGATCAACCGCGTTGCCACCGAACCGCAGAACAGGTTTCCCTAGTCCCTTCAGTCTGGCGACCACGGTCTCGTTGTCCCCGCTCAACAAAGGGTCAGCCAAATCCGTGGCTTCGAGTGAAAGACCAACCTGAGTGGGACTGAGCTTGGTTCCCACTTTGTCTGCGCTGACGGTCACCGTTTGTGGTGCAACTGGCGTCAACGGCGAACCTGCCGGAGGACCAGCCTGCTCGTAAAAATTGGTGACAGGTGCGTAGGTTTTGGCGGGGGTGGGGGCGGCCGTGGGTGCTGCAGAGCTCTCCGCCGCAATGGGGTCACCTGCGAGCATCGGAGGAACAACAAATGCTGCAACAGCCAATACCGCTACTGTGGCACCTGCGGAGACAATCCACGCCGCCTTCTTACGAGGTTTCTTCTTTCGTGTGGGCAGCTGAATTTCTTCTGGCGTCTCAGCCATAGGTGTACTCCATAAATCGTGATGGCATACCGGTGGAATCCATCGTCCCCAGCGTAATGTCCACGCAAACGCGTGTCGGCACCCACCGGGCACCAAAGAAATATCTTAGCAGTGGGAGATTTTCTTAAAACCTCTCAGGCGCTCGCTAGCCCTTGACACCCAGTCGCCACAGGGAGGTGATTTCCTTTGATCTGGCGTCGAAGAAAGGGTCCGAGCGGTCCATGGAACGCGGGTGCCGAGCCGGCGTTTCCACCGTGCCTTTTACTTCAAGTCCGCCGGCATCGATCCAGCCCGTGAGTTCCTCGCGGGAGCGCAGGCCCAGGTGTTCGGCCAGGTCCGAGATGATCAGCCAGCCCTCTCCCCCGGGTTCCAGGTGCTTGGCCAACCCGCTCAGGAAGGCTTTGAGCATGCGGCTCTTGGGGTCATAGACGGCGTTGTCCAGCATGGTGTTGACTGTTCCGGGCAGCCACGGCGGATTGCAGACTACCAGCGGTGCCTTCCCTTCCGGGAACATATTGATCTGAACGGCTTCGACCGTGTCAGCCAGTCCCAGATTTTCCAGGTTCTCCTGTGCGCAGGCAATGGCAGCTGCTTCGCTATCCGTGGCCACGATGCGCTTGACGCCGCGTTTGGCCAGGATGGCTGCCAGCACGCCCGTTCCGGTGCCAATATCGAAGGCCAGCTCCATGGACGGCAGTTCCACGCTGTCCAGGAGTCCCAGATATTCGCTGCGAACCGGTGCGAACGTGCCGTAGTGCGGGTAGATCACGGCGTCGAGTTCTTGGATGAACAATCCATTGCGCCGCCATTCCAAGGCACCAACTGCACCCAGCACATCCTGCAACGGCGCCACAGACGGCTCATCAACAGGGCCGGCGGCGAGCAGCCAGGCCTCTTTCAGATCTGGGGCCCGGCGCAAAGGCACTACCGGTCCGGGAGCCAGCGGCACCAACACGCGTCCCAGCATCTTGGCTCGTTGGGTCCGACCCTGGCGGTAGCGGTAGAAGGACTGGGCGACGGATTCGCCGTCGAGCCTTGAAAAGACGGGCAGTCTGCGAGCCATGGCTGAGAGTAGCTGGCGGGCGTTGTGATAGTCACCTTGCCACAGCAAAGCCGTGCCTTGAGCGGCGAGACGGTAGGCGTCGTCGGCCGTCAGAGAATCATCCACCGCCACCACCTTCTTGGGCATGGCGGCGCCACTGGCACTAATCCACAGCGCCGACTGTTCGGCATCAGGGCGTTCGGCATCAGGCTGTTCAGTGTCACGGGGCATCCAGCGCAGGATGTTCGGCTGCGGCGCAGACTCGGTACTCATGGGGAAGGCTCCTAAAATATCGCCTGCGCCAAGCGTGGTGGTGATTTCTGCTGCAGGACAAGACCAGCGCCCAGTTTATCCCCTGAAAGGGGCAGCGTTCGGTGAGCCGGTCCGGCGTCGGGCTTCACGAGTGTTAGCTCCAGCTCAGCTGAGGCCTAGCGCAGCAATGAGCTGGTCCAGCGTTTCAGGCTGTGCAGCGATTTCGATAGTGCCTTCATCCGTTGCGAACGTCATCGCCTGAAGCCCGTAGTCAGGAATGTATTTGCGGTCTTTGCCGCCCACTTTTCGGCGCTCAGGAGAAAAGTTCTGAATGGCGATCGTCGTGTCCCGTCCAAACGGCTCCAGGGTGTCATAGAAGGCTGGCTGGAACTGGATGGAACTGGGGCTGGGGTTTGAGCAGGGCGTCGCGATCCCCTGGCTCCAGATGCTGCTCAGTGAACCGGGCCGCGAGTCAGGGTAGCGGAGGTAGACCATCATTTGGCCTTGGTCCTGGAGACTGAGTGTGGCTTTTCTTCTGCGCCGTATTTGGGTGAGCGCAATGAGCCAATAGAACAGGGTCCACACGAACGCGGTGAACAGGGCATACTTCAGGTCCCGTCCGGCTACGATCCAAATCCCGGTGCCAACCGCAAAGAAGAGCACGTATCCCATGGCTAGTGCCTGATAGGGATGGACTCGGATCCATTCCTTCATGGAGTGTCACTTCCTTAGGTGTTCACTTTGCCTACTGCCGGAGCAGAGCAGCACCCAGTGTAGCGGCGGGTTTATCCGGCGGGTTTAGCCGCTGATCATCCGCTGAAGGAGGCCAGCATTTTTTGGATGGCCGCAAATTCACTGCCTTTGGTGTATTCCTTGGCCGCGTCCATGGTGTCAAAGCCCTCGTTGTGCGCGAACCTGACATACCGCTGAGTCTGGTTTTGAGGGACCGATCTCACATGGAGAGAACGTTTGAGAAAAAGCCCCGTTTGCTGATGCAGCGTTGGGGAAAAAGGGCCGCTTGGTGATGCGGCGTTGGGGGTTAGCGGAGGCCTACTTTGCGATTTAGTGCCAGTTGCAACAACTCATCGATCAGCTCCGGGTAACTCAGACCCGAGGCCTGCCACATCTGCGGGTACATGGAACTGGGCGTAAAGCCGGGCATGGTGTTGATCTCGTTGATAATCAACTCGCCACCCTCGGTGTAGAAGAAGTCCACGCGGGAAAGCCCCTCAGCCCCCACGGAGTCGAACGCCACCGCTGCCAGCTCACGGACTCGCTCGATGTCAGCATCGGGCATGTCCGCCGGGCAACTGAGGTTCACGGCATTGCCCTGGACGTACTTGGCTTCAAAATCATAGAAGGCGTGATCGTCATTAGCCATGGCAATCTCGCCGGGCAGTGAGACGCGCGGGGTTTCACTCCCCCGGCCTTCAAGAACAGCAACTTCAATCTCGCGCCCCACAATGCCAGCCTCGATAACCAGCTTCAGATCGTGCTCGCGGGCCTCGGCAATGGCAGTATCCAGCTCGGCCAGCGAATCCACTTTGGAGATTCCCATGGAGGAGCCAGCACGGGCGGGCTTCACGAATACGGGGAAACCAAGCGCGGCAACGCGTTCGCGCACCTTCGCCGGATCAACACTCCATTCGCGGTCGGTCACGGCAATGTACGGTCCAACCGTCAGCCCTGCCGACTCGAAAACCACCTTCATGAAGTGCTTGTCCATACCCATGGCCGAGGCCAGCACGCCGGCGCCAACGTAGCGGGTATCGCTGAGTTCCAGCATTCCCTGCAGGGTGCCGTCTTCGCCCCACGGTCCGTGCAACAGCGGGAAAACCACGTCCACGGCGCCCAGTTCCTGCGGCAGCTGACCGGCTTCGGACAGTACCAGCTGGTGCCCGCCACCCAGGTGAGCCAGCGAAACAGTCTGCTCCCCCGGAGTAACCTCCGGCAGGGCACCCCCCGAAAGGGACCAACCGTCGATGCCTTCAGCAGCCAAAACCCACTGGCCGTTTTTCGCGATACCGATGGGAACTACGCTGTACTTGGTCCTGTCAATGGCACCCAGCACACCGGCGGCGGTCACACAGCTCACGGCATGCTCGCTGGAGCGCCCGCCGAAGAGAATGGCCACACGGATGGGCGCAGTTGTAGCGGGGGAATCGGTAGTCACGCGTTAGTCGCCTTCGGATTTCAATTGGCGGGCCAACAACAGCGGCCCCAGTTCATCGACAGTCAGTTTACCCTCAAGGACGCCCACTACCGCGTTGGTGATGGGCATATCCACCCCCATCTTGGCGGCAAGGTCAGAGACTGCACGCCCCGATTTGATGCCCTCGGCGGTCTGCGTCATGCGGTTATTGACCTCATCGAGGGTGAGTCCCTCGCCCAGCATGCGCCCGGCGGTGTGGTTGCGACTCAGCGAGGACGAACACGTGGCCACGAGGTCACCCAAGCCAGCGAGCCCGGCCATGGTTTCGGCCTTGCCGCCCAGTGCCAGGGCCAGCCGCGTGGTCTCGGCGAGTCCGCGCGTGATGACCGAGGCCTTGGTGTTATCGCCCACCTTTTGGCCCTCACACATGCCCACGCACAGGGCGATCACGTTCTTGACGATCCCGCCAATCTCCACGCCCACCACGTCATCGACCGTGTACGGCCGGAAGTACTTGGGCTTGCAAACCTTCGCGACCCACTTGGCCGTATTCTCATCCGCGCAGGCCACCACCGAGGCAGTGGGCTCCTGGCGGGCAATCTCCATGGCTAGGTTAGGCCCGGAGACCACCACCACGCGGTCCTTGCCGATCCCCAGTTCCTGCTCGATGACTTCGGACATGCGCTGGTCCGTGCCCAGTTCCAGCCCCTTCATCAAACTCACGACGACGGCATCCTCGGCTAGGTGCCCGGCCAGCCCACGCAGTTGCTCGCGCAAGGTCTGGGCGGGAACGGCCAGCACCACCAGCTCGGCATCCTTGAGGACCTCTTGGACGTCCATGGAGGCGGAGATATTCTTGGGCAGCTCCGTGGTGGAGAGGTAGCGCTGGTTGCGATGGAGGTCATTGATCTGATCAACCACTTCTTGGCGCCGGCCCCAGAGTACGATTCTGCGGTCCGTGCCTGCAGCAGCGTCGCCGAGGATCTTGGCAAAGGTGGTTCCCCAGCTGCCGGCACCCAAAACGGCGATCTTTGTTGGCGCCAAACCATCCACAATACTCACGTCAGGTCCCCTGTTTCTGTTGCGCCGGCGTCGGGCTCGGTGTCTGTGCTGGTTTCTGTGGTCTTGCCGTTGTTGGCGGATCCACGCTCCACGAAGCGGCCGTGGCTGGACTGCTGATGCGCGGCGGGATCCCAGCGTACGGCCGGGGCCTTTGTCCCGCGGAGTTCCTCCAGCATCTCGGTGATCGCCACCATGATGATTTCGGTCATGGCCTCGAGCGTGGCCTTATCGCCGGAGCGGCCATGGAATTCACTGAGGTCAATCGGGTCACCAACGACTACCTTGACGCGCTTACGCGGGAAGATTTTGAAGCCCTTGCCGTAGCGGGGAAAGACCTCCTGGGCGCCCCAATGAACCACGGGAATGACCTTGGCACTGGTACCCAGGGCGAGCCTGGCCGCACCGGTGCGACCCTTCATGGGCCACAACTCTGGATCGCGGGTGAGCGTTCCCTCGGGGTAGATCACTACCGCGCCACCGCCGTCGAGCACGGTCTGTGCGGCAACGAGGGACTTGCCAGCACCGGCACCACTGCGCTCCACGGGAATCTGCTGAGCGCCACGCAGGGCGGTGCCGACCACGGGGATGTTGAACAACCCATCCTTGGCGAGAAAGTGCGGCATGATGTTTTGGTTATACAGCAGATGACCCACCACAATCGGGTCAATTTCTGTGCAGTGGTTAGGCACCACGATGAAGCCCTCGTCCCGGGGCAGCTTCTCCAAGCCGTGCCATTGCTTGCCGATGAGCACATTCATGGCGGGCCGGGCAACCCCTGCCACGAGCGTAAAGAATATTCGCGTCTTGATGCTCATGCCCTTGGGTTTGAAGGGCCGTTTGTGAGGAGCCTTGCCAGTCTCATCAGCGCTCATGATCTCTAGCCTACGAACTTTGTGGAATCGTGCACGTCGAAGTCAGCGCCGAGTCCCTGCAGCTTGGTGGTAAAACGTTCGTAGCCGCGGCTGATGACGTCAATGCCGGTCACGGTGGAGGTTCCTTCGGCTGCAAGAGCCGCGATCATGTGGCTGAAGCCGCCCCGTAGATCGGGGACGTTGATGTTGGCGCCCTTCAGAGGTGTTGATCCTGAAATGACGGCCGAGTGAACAAAGTTGCGCTGCCCAAAGCGGCACGGAATACTGCCCAGGCACTCGCGATGAAGCTGGATGTTGGCGCCCATCCGGGTCAGTGCCTTGGTGAAGCCGAAACGGTTTTCGTACACGGTTTCGTGGACGATTGAGACGCCCTCGGCCTGGGTCAGGGCGACCACGAGTGGCTGCTGCCAGTCAGTCATGAAGCCGGGGTGCACATCGGTTTCTAGAACCAGCGGTTTCAAGGCGCCGCCCTTGTGGAAGAAGCGGATGCCGTCGTCCTGGATGTCCATGCCGCCGCCGATTTTGCGGAAGGTGTTCACGAACGTCATCATGTCGCGCTGGCTAGCGCCTTCAACATAGATGTCGCCGCCGGTGACGAGCGCAGCCGAGGCCCAGGATGCGGATTCGTTGCGGTCCGGCAGGGCGGTGTGATCGTAGCCGGTGAGCTCGGTGACGCCCTCAATGCGAATGGTCCGGTCCGTCTGCACGGAGATGATGGCGCCCATCTTTTGCAAGATGGCGATCAAGTCAATGATCTCCGGCTCAGTGGCGGCACCGGAAAGTTCGGTGATGCCTTCGGCGCGAGTGGCGGAAAGCAGCACCTGTTCGGTGGCACCGACGCTGGGGTACGGCAGGGAAATCTTAGTGCCCTGGAGTCCGTTGGGTGCGGTGATGGAGATGCCGCCGCCGGTCTTTTCAACGATGGCACCAAACTTGCGCAACACATCCAGGTGGTAATCGATGGGACGGTCACCGATTTTGCAGCCACCCAAGTCAGGGATGAAGGCGTGGCCGATCGAGTGAATCAGCGGTCCGCACAACAGGATCGGAATACGTGAGTCACCGGCGTGAGTGTTAATCTCGGCGCTGGATGCCTTCTTGGCGTTGGAAGGGTCCATGGTCAGATCCCCTGTGACGGGGTCCTTTTCCACCTTGATGCCGTGAATCTGGAGCAGCGAGGTTACGACCTCGACGTCCTTGATTTCGGGTACATTGCGTAGCGTTGAGGGCGAATTGCCCAACAAGGCCGCCACCATCGCCTTAGGTACGAGGTTTTTGGCACCGCGCACCTGTACGCGTCCCTTTAGCGGAACACCGCCACGGACTGTCAGAATTCCGCTCATTGTCACCTAATCCTCTGTTCCATCTTTTTGCCCGTTGGCCTACGGGGTTCTCCCGGGCCCGCCGGGCGCCTCCCGGTACACGCCGGGGCTTCAGTCAAGCATAGTTTCTTCGCTACGGATGCTGAAATGTGCGGGAGCCGGTTGGCTGCTTGGGGTCGTTGGCTACTGGTTACTGGCTACTGGCTGCCTAGTTGTTCGGGATTGCTGCATCTGCCACGGGGGTTGGAGTTTGCCAGCAAGCGACGGTGAGACTCATACCGGGGCTGGCATCCGCGCGGCCTAGCAGTGCGCCAAGACCCAGCACAGGACAGGGGCAATTGAGTAGGCGGTGCCGGGTTCCCGTGCCCTCTGTCCCGCCACGCCTCCTGTGGACGCCGTCGTCGTAGCTTTAGGCCTGCCCGTGGCTCGCCCGTGAGCGGCGTGAGAGCGAGTCGATAATGACCGCCAGCAGTAGCACCGCCCCGGTGATCATGTAGCGGATTGAGGAGTCTAGATTGAGCAGGGTCAGCCCGTTGGAAATCGATTGGATCACCAAGATGCCCAACAGCGCCGAGTACGCACTTCCGCGTCCACCAAACAGGCTGGTTCCGCCAATAACTGCCGCGGCGATGGCGACCAGGTTGGTGTCTCCGCCGCCGCTTGACAGGCTCGCCGAGGTCAGCCGCGCCGAGGCGAGCAGTCCGCCAAGGGCCGCGAAAAATGTGCCCAACATAAGTACCGAGATGTAAATGCGGTTGACCTTGATGCCAGCGCGCCTGGCGGCCTCCACATTGCCACCGACGGCGAAGACCGAGCGACCCCAACGTGTGCGGGTCAAGAAGAAATTCATCACCACCACCAGGATGACGAACAGCAGAAACATCATCCCAATGCCCCGGTCCGTCGCCAAGTACGCAACCACCACAATCAAAATCACCAAGAGCGCCACGCTCTTGATGACCATGAGGGACACCGGCCCGGTGGACAAGCCCGCACCGCGACGGCGCCTGGCACGCATCCAATCCGAGGAAAAGGTGCCGCCCGCGGCTAGCACAGCCAACACGATGGCCAGCCACGGTGGTAGGAACCAGCCCTGCGCAAACTGGACAATCCAGGAATCGTAAGGGAGGTTGATGGACCCGTTCGGTCCCAGCACCCGCAGCTGCAAGCCAAGGAAGGCGAGCAGCCCGGCTAGGGTGATCACGAATGTCGGAACGCCAAATCGGGTAAACAGCAGCCCGTAAATGAGGCCGATGAGGACCCCGACAGCCAAGGCCACAATCACTGCGAACCAGATGGGCCATCCGGCGCTTGTGATGCCCACACCCAGGATGGCCGCGGACAGGCCACTGATGGAACCGATCGACAGGTCGATCTGCGCCACCAGCAGCACCAGCACCACCCCGATGGCAATGGTGCCGGTGGCAGCACACTGCAGCGATAAGTTCACCAGATTATTGGCGGAGAGGAAGTTGGGATTCATGATCTGGAAGATCGCCCAGATAATGACCAAACCCGCCACCACGGGAAGTGATCCGAGGTCACCGACGGACACACGACGTCGGAATGATGTGATGGCGCCGCCGATGCCTTCCTCGGCGGCGAGCCGCTCGTCCTGCCGATCGGCCGCCAGCGCTGCAGCAGAGTCTGGGCCTGGGCCGGAAGTCGGTGACTTTGCAGGGCCGCTGGTTGAAGTCATAGCTGTTGTCCCTCCTCGGTGCTGTGGCGGATGATGGATGGATCCGCTCCGGGTCCGTCACCGCGATCATCCGGTTGCGGACCCCCGCGCTGGGTGGAATCAGCTTTGGACAGGGACGTCTGGGCAGTCTGGGCGCTTGCCCGTCGTGTCACGGCGTTATCACTGGCGCCGGTGATGGCGGCGATGATGTCCTCATAGCTGACATCGGCCACCATGAAGTCACCGTTGTTGCGTCCCAGCCGCAGCACGACAACGCGGTCTGCAACTGCTTGCACGTCCGCCATGTTGTGGCTGATGATCACCACGCCCAGGCCGCGTTCGCGCAACCGTTCAACGAGGTTGAGTACTTCGGCGGTTTGGGCGACGCCGAGGGCAGCAGTCGGTTCATCCAGGATGACAACCGCCGGTTCACCAATCAGCGATCTGGCAATGGCGACCGTTTGGCGTTGCCCTCCGGAAAGTGAGGCCACGGCGATCCGTACCGAGGGAATCTTCGCGGACAACTGCCGCAGCAATTCCCACGAACGTTTCTCCATCTCTTCTTCTTTGAGTGTAAAACCACCCATTTCATGCCCTAGGAAAAGGTTTGAGACCACATCGAGGTTGTCGCACAGTGCCAAGTCCTGAAACACGGTGGCCACTCCCAGTGCCCGTGATTCTGACGGCGACGAGATGGAGACTTCCTTGCCGTCGAAGCTGATGGTCCCAGAATCCTGCGGGTGAACCCCCGCCAGTATCTTGACCAGGGTTGACTTGCCAGCACCGTTGTCACCGACAATGGCAACTACTTCGCCGCGGAAGATGTCAAGATCCACCGCATCGAGGGCCCTGACGGCACCAAAACTCTTGGAAATTCCACGCAGACTCACCACTGGTTCCCCAGCGGGTCCGGTGTGTTCAATGGAGGGTGCTGGCTGAGTCACGGGCACTTCCTTCAATTCGGCGGGTGGAGACGTTGCTATGGCACTTTTACGTCGGCGCCGTTTTACAACAGCGCCGACGTAAAAATGTGGTTATTTGATGCCGGCCTTATCGCACGCTGCCTTGTAGTCTGCAGTGCAAATCTCGGCCACAGTGTAGAAGCCGTCCTTCACCACCGTGGATGCAATGGTGTCCACCGTGACGGCCACCGGGACCAGCAGGAACGACTGAATGTCCGCGCCGCCCTTGGTTTTCACGGTGACATCACCCTTGGGGTTGTTTCCTGCGGTGAGGTCGATGGCGAGTTCGGCAGCCTTCTCAGCTTCGGGCTTGAGGGCCTTGTACACGGTCATGTACTGGTCTCCGCTGAGGATGCGCTGGATTCCTGCCAGTTCCGCGTCCTGTCCGGTGACCGGGGGAAGCGGTGAAACGCCGGCTGCCTTCATGGCTGCGATGGATGCGCCACCCACGCCGTCATTGGCGGCATAGACGCCCTTGATTTGGCCCTTGAACTGAGTCAGCTGGCCGGCCACCCAGTCCTGTGCCTTGGCGGGTTCCCACCCTGGTGTGTCAAATTCGGCCAGGACCTTGTAGCCACTGGCGTCAATGATGGTGTGCGCGCCCTTCTTGAACTGGCTGGCGTTGTTGTCCGTGGGTGAACCATTGACCATGAGGATGCCGCCATCACCGGGTGCGACGCCGTCGGCCTTCAGTTTGTCGACAAGGGCTGTGGCCTGCAGCTCACCCACCTTCTCGTTGTCGAAGGAAATGTAGTAGCTGAGGTCTGCGCTGTTGATGAGCCGGTCGTAGGAGATGACCGGAACGTTTTGTGCCTTCGCGGCCGCAGCGATGGCGGCTGCTGCCTCGCCGTCAAAGGGATCCAAAACCAGAACCTTGACGCCCTGGGTCAGCATCGACTCGGCCTGCTGTTGCTGCTTGGCTGCGTCGCCGTCCGCATTGGCGTAGAGCACTTTACAGTCGGCGCAGAGTTCTTTGACTTTGGCTTCGAAGTAAGGCTTGTCTGCACTTTCATACCGTGCCGTGACAGAGTCCGGCAGGAGCAGCCCAATCTGGGCATTGTTGGCGGCGCCTGAACTTGTATCCGGGCTTGAACCTGGGGTAGTTTCGGCCCCGTTTGAGCATCCCGCAAGGACACCCATTGTCAGAATGAATGCGGCGCCGACGGCTACCACTTTCTTCGTGGCGATCTTCATTGGAAAAACCTCCCGATCTGCGCCGCCGGCTTTGGCGGTTGGCTTCAGCGTTACACTGGAAGGTTTGGCCGTCAAGGGGTGGACGTGCTGCTCTGCCGACGCCACGCATCGGCGGGCCAGCCGCGGAAGGCGAGGTCCCGGCGTCGTACTTCTGGTCATCCAACGCAAAAGCCGGCCCATCCCGAAGGGGACGGACCGGCTTTTGGCGGCGGGAAGTTAGAACTTCGCCGGCAGCGTGAGCGGCTTGATGGCCGGGCGCTTGGCCTCGAACGCGGTGATATCCGGTTCGTTGCGCAGCGTCAGGCCAATGTCATCGAGGCCTTCGAGCAGACGCCAGCGGGTGTAATCGTCCACCTGGAACGGGGCAACAACCGTGCCGGCCGTGACCATCTTGGCCACCAGATCGACCCTGACCTCTGTGCCGGGAGCGTTTTCGAGAACCTTCCAGATCAGCTCGATGTCATCTTGGGCAACCTCGGCGGCCACGAGCCCCTGCTTGCCCGAGTTGCCTCGGAAAATATCGGCGAACCGCGAGGACAGCACAGCCTTGAAGCCATAGTCCTTCAGCGCCCAAACAGCGTGCTCGCGTGAGGAACCCGTGCCGAAATCGGCGCCAGCAACCAGCACCGAACCGGCCGAATACGGCTCCTGGTTCAGGATGAATTCCGGATTCTTGCGCCAGCTCGAGAACAGCGCGTCCTCGAAGCCGGTGCGGGTGATCCGCTTGAGGTAAACGGCGGGGATGATCTGGTCCGTGTCAACGTTGCTCTGGCGCAGCGGGACACCAATACCGGTGTGGGTGGAAAACTTTTCCATGGTGTGAGCTCCTTACGCTACGGTGCTTGCGGCAACAGGTGACAGGTCCGACGGCGAGCTGAGAGTTCCGCGAATAGCGGTAGCAGCTGCCACAACAGGAGAGACGAGGTGGGTTCGGCCACCCTTACCCTGCCGGCCTTCGAAGTTGCGGTTTGAGGTGGACGCGCAACGCTCGCCCGGCTCCAGCTGATCCGGGTTCATGCCCAGGCACATGGAGCAACCGGCAAAGCGCCACTCGGCACCGAAGTCCAAGAACACCTTGTCCAGGCCTTCAGCCTCGGCTTCAAGGCGGACGCGGGCGGAACCGGGAACCACCAGCATGCGGATGTTGGGATCCTTTTCGCGGCCGCGGATGATGTCCGCAGCAATGCGCAGATCCTCGATCCGGGAGTTGGTGCAGGAGCCCAGGAACACCGTGTCAACTCGGATGTCCTTCATGGGCGTGCCGGCTTCCAGATCCATGTAGGCCAGTGCGCGCTCGGCGGCGGCCTTGGCGTTTTCATCGGCAAAGTCCTCCGGGTTGGGAACGTTATCGCTCAGCGAAACGCCCTGGCCGGGGTTGGTGCCCCAGGTGACGAACGGTTCCAAGGTGTTGGCGTCCAGGAAGACCTCGGCGTCAAATTCGGCGTCGGCCTCTGTGGTCAGCGACTTCCAGTACTCAACGGCGTCATCCCACTCCTGGCCAACCGGAGCGTGGGCGCGGCCCTTGAGGTACTCGAACGTAATCTCATCGGGAGCGATCATGCCGGCACGGGCGCCGGCTTCAATGGACATATTGCACACGGTCATGCGGGCATCCATGGACAGTGCCCGGATGGCCGAGCCGCGGTATTCCAGCACGTAGCCCTGGCCACCACCGGTACCGATCTTGGCAATCACGGCCAAGATGATGTCCTTCGAGGTGACGCCGGGGCGCAGCGTGCCTTCAACGTTGATGGCCATGGTCTTGAACGGCTTCAGCGGCAACGTCTGAGTTGCCATGACGTGCTCAACTTCAGAGGTACCAATGCCGAACGCCAACGCGCCAACGGCACCATGGGTTGAAGTGTGAGAGTCGCCGCACACCACGGTCATGCCCGGCTGAGTCAGACCCAGCTGCGGGCCCACCACGTGGACGATCCCCTGTTCGGCATCGCCCAGTGAGTGCAGCCGGACGCCGAACTCGGCGCAGTTGTTGCGCAGTGTCTGGATCTGGGTGCGGCTGGTCAGATCCGCGATGGGCTTATCAATGGCCAGCGTGGGAGTGTTGTGATCCTCCGTGGCGATGGTCAGATCGGGACGGCGCAGCGGCCGGCCCGCCAAACGCAGTCCTTCGAAGGCCTGCGGTGAGGTGACTTCGTGGATCAGGTGAAGGTCGATGTAGAGAAGGTCGGGCTGGGCAGCGTCGCCCTCGCCTTCGCCTTGGCGGACAACGTGATCGCGCCACACTTTTTCTGCCAGCGTCTTTGCAGCCCTGCGCGGGGCAGACGGTGCCACTTCTACTGCGTCTACTGCGTGGGGAGTGATTGACTCGCTCACAGCAGCTCCCTTCACTTGTTGAAACTCTTGTTGAATCACTGGTTATTCCACTGGCCCAATTGTTGGTTTGGCCGTTTGCGATGCCGTGCCGTAGTGGCCCCTTCGCTTAGAATTGAAGGCAACTTCCGGTGGATTCTTTGCTTGTATACCTCTACTGTTTCAGCCCCTTCCGGGCGGAAGCCAATTCTTCGATTGGCATCTCACATAATGAGACCGTAATATCATTACATGGACAATTCTAGTGGCGTTGGCGTCATCGACAAAGCGGCTCTTGTGCTTGATGCATTGGAAGCCGGACCCACAACCTTGGCTCAGCTTGTTGCAGCCACCGGTTTGGCCCGGCCTACGGTGCACCGGTTGGCACTAGCCTTGGTACATCACAGGCTGGTCAGTCGCGATATGCAGGGCCGTTTTGTGCTCGGCAGCAGGCTCGTAGAGCTGGCCTCGGCCGCGGGCGAGGACCGACTCATTGCCGCCGCCGGACCCGTTCTGCTGCAATTGCGTGACTCCACCGGCGAAAGTGCTCAAATTTTCCGCCGCCAAGGCGATTCCCGCGTCTGCGTGGCCTCCGCCGAACGGCCCATCGGCCTGCGCGACACCATTCCCGTGGGCACGCAGCTGACCATGAAGGCTGGCTCCGCCGCACAGGTATTGCTCGCATGGGAAGACCACGAACGCTTGCTCGAAGGCCTGCACAATGCCCGCTTCACCCCCACCGTTCTGGCTGGCGTCCGACGCCGCGGCTGGGGACAATCGCTCGGCGAACGCGAGCCCGGCGTGGCCTCGGTATCGGCTCCCGTGCGTGGCCCCTCCGGCCGTGTCATCGCCGCCGTCTCCATCTCCGGCCCCATTGAGCGCCTCACCCGCCAGCCCGGCCGCCTGCACGCCGAAATTGTGTGCAACGCATCCCGGATCCTGACCGAGGCACTGCGCAAAAGCACTTCGTAGCCGATTTTTGCCGCGCGCAGCTTCAGGGGCGCCGCGCAATTTCAGTGACACGCGCCGGCATCCACCCGTCGGGTAGTGTGTGCGCATGAGCAAATATGCTGTGTTCCTTCGCGGGATCAACGTCGGCGGCATCAAGGTAAAGATGGCCGAACTCCGCACAGCACTGGCCACCCTGCCCATCAGCAAAGCCCGAACACTGCTGGCCTCGGGAAACATCGTCTGCACGGCAGAGGTCTCCGCCCCAGAGCTGAAAACCATGGTCGAGACCCTGTTGCGCGAACGCTTCGGCTACGACGCCTGGGTGGTTGTCATCGACCAGCCCACCCTGGAATCCATCATCGCCACCTGCCCCTACCCTGCCGACGATGACTCCACCCACTGCTACATCACGCTCTCCTCGGACCCCGCCACCCTCGACGATCTGGCGCGGCAGGGTGGTGCGATTCCCGGCGTCGAACTTGTCAGACTCAGCCCCGAGGCGCTCGCCTGGACGGCTCCTGCCGGGGGAACATTGGATAGCCCGTTCAGCAAACTCTCGGCCAAACCGCGCTATAAAAGTACGACGACGACCCGCAACGTGCGCACCCTCGTGAAGTGCCGCGACACGATGGTTGGGTGACGGCGCCACCGGACGCCCCAAACAACCCCCAGGGCTTAGCGGGTCTCGGCCAGAGCCTCTCGGAATGCGCGGAAATGGGCAATCTCGGCCTCGGTGGGATCCACCACGAGCGTCTCCCCCGTGGCAGCAACGCTCTCACGCAGCCGCCGTCTGGCTAGCGAAGCCCTGCCGCTGGCCCCAGCCGCCGCCAAGAACTTCGACGTGATGGCCAGGAAAATGCCCAGCACCACGCCAGCGAGCACCATCAAGGTGGGCAGCGGCCAGCCTTCCACCTTGGGCACCTCGGGAACAGGCATTTGGAAGTAGGCCAGCGCGGCGAGCACACCCAACCACACCAGACCGCCCACGGCCACCAGTAGTGCCAGCCACTGAATTACGGAGAACACCGGCCACCACCAAGCGCGGGTGTTGGCTTTCAGATCGGTGCCAGCCACGGCCTGATCCAAAGCGTCGGGCAACTCGGCACGATTGCTGCGCGCGGCGGCCCGGATGGAGGCACGCCACGGACCAGATGAGCCGGCGCTGGCGGCATCGGCAAAGTCGCGGACGCTGGAATCCAGCTGCGCCAACTCGGCAGCCCCGGCCGCTGGCAGCGAGGTCCGGTTCACCTCAGAAGTGCCCTCGCGGCGCAGACTCAAACGGCGCAGCGGATCCTTGCGGAAGCGAGAAATCCAGCGAGTTACCGGCCATCCCGTCCGCTTGGTGGCATCCAACTTGTAGGAAGCGCGCACCGCAGACACAACGTTTTCTACGTGGGCGGCATTGGCCAGCCCGGCAGCCAGCGCCTTACGGTCCTGTTGGTGCACGCCGGCCGCTTCGCCTTCACCGGATGCTTCGGCCAGACGTTGGGCGGCCACGGAAACATCAGCGGCAAGCCGTGCAGACTTGGCGGCCTTGGCCTTCACCACGGTGGCGATCCGAGTACGCAGCTCCGGCACGCCCTGGCCCGTCAAGGCCGAGACGCCGGAGATTTTCACGTTGGAAAGTCCGTCGCGGTCCAGGATAGAAGCCAGCGATTCCAACACAGGCTTGACCTCGGCGGAATCCAGCTTGTCGATCTGATTCAGGACCATCAGGGTCACGTCGGCGTGGGTGGAGAAGGCCCGGATGAAGTCATTGTGGATGGCGGCATCGGCGTACTTTTGCGGATCCAAGACCCACACCAGCACATCCACCTGCCCGGCCAACCGTTCCACAATGGCTCTGTTACTCAACTGCACCGAATCGAAATCCGGCAAATCCAGCAGGACCAACCCGCCGGCGTCGTCCATCAGGCCGGGAACTGGCTTACCCTCGCGGCGATCGGCGATCTCCAGCCAGTCCAACAGTGGCGCGCTGCCCTCCATGCCCCAGATCATGGCGAGCGGCTCGCTGGTGGTGGGCCGGCGCACGGCAACCCGGGCGGCATCCGCGCCAGAGACGGCGTTGAACAGCGAGGACTTCCCACTTCCGGTAGCCCCGAAGAAGCCCACCACCGTGTGATCGGCGCTGAGCGAACGGCGTGAAGTGGCGCGTTCAAGGACGCCGTAGACGTTCTCCAGGGCGGCGTCATCGAGCCGCCCTTCGCCCAATTCGCGGGCTTGGTTAAGTGCGGCGAGTTTGCGATCCAGCGTCGATTCGGTGCGACTTTCGCGGTGCCGACTCATGCCTTGCTCCCTTGCGTTCCGAGCTTTCCGAGCTGCTTGGCGAGTTCCGACAGGCGTTTCGAATCAGCTTGCGCAGGAGCGAGCCTGTCCAGAAAACGCTGTTGCTGACCTTCCAAAAGACCTGCGCAACGCTTCTCGAGTGCTGCTTTGGCCTCCTTGGCCAGCCGGCGCACGGCATCCTCGCCGAAGATTGCTTCCAGCAATTTTTGACCCACGACGGCGGTGCCTCCGGCGATGCCCACCTCGGCTCCCGTCAGTCCCCCCGTGAAGGAAAAGACCACGACCATGAGGATGACCCCGAGACCGTTGACGCCGAAGGAAAGCCAGCGTGCTTGGGAGCGTTTGGAGGCGCCTTCGGAGCGGATGAGCGCCAGCACTTCACCTTGCCAGGCCCTGATTTCAGCGGCAACTTGGTCCGGGAAATCTGCGGTGACGCCTGAGAGGTCATCGAGTCCGAGTAGCTGGCGGCCGGCGGGATCTGCCCGCCAGCGCTGATCTGCATCCTCTGCCGCTCGTGCGGCCTGATCCAGGATGACTGCCTGCAACCCGGTTTCAATGGCTGTTTCAACCTTGACCGCTGGTGGCGGCTGGCCCTTGAAGAACGCGCCAATCCTGTCGCGGAAGCGGCCAATGTTGCTTTCCAACGCTCGGAAGAATTCGCCGGTGCCCACGAAGTCCTGCCAGCGGGCCAGGACTTCTCCGCGCAGGAGGGTACCGTCACTGGTGGACTGGGCGATCCTCGTCGCAGCGTCCGCGAAGGCAGCCCGGACGTCTTCGCCCAACTGGCTTCCGGCGTCGTGCTGGTCTTGGACAGCTTGGGACAACATGGTGAGGCGCTCGGAAAGGGAACGCACGGTGCCGTTGAGCGTGCGGCGGACGATCTCCGCGCGGCCGGTGGCATCCTCGCTGATGTTGGCCAGCCAAGCGTTGATGGGCTGGACAGACTCGGGCGGGAGCATGCCGAGCTCGTTCAGGGTGGCCTCGGGAACTACGAATAATTGCGCACCGGCCAGCCCCTCGCGGTTCAGCATGGCGTGGAGATCGTCTGCAACTTCCTGCTCGGCGCCGGCTGGGACACGGTCCAAGATGATGGCCACGGTGATGTCACGCGAGGCGGCGTCCAGGAGGAGTTTCCACGGCACGGCGTCGGCGTAGCGGTTGGCGGTGGTGACGAAGAGCCAGAGATCCGCCGCTGCCAGCAGCTGCCCGGCAAGCTGGCGGTTGTCATCGGAAATTGAGTCCACATCGGGTGCATCCAGGAGCGCCACGCCTTGGGGCACGGCTTGATCGGCAACGAGGACCAGAGACGTCATGGCGCCCGCGTCTGGGGACGCGCCGGCGCGGGAGGCCGGGGTGTTCGCCTTGACCAGCTCACCGTGCACCCTGCTTAAGGTGGGCAGCACCCGGTTGGAGGTGAACCAGTCAGCATCCTGCGGGTGGTGGAGCAAGATTGGCTGGCGCGTGGTGGGGCGAATGGCACCGGATCGAGTAACAGGGTGGCCCACCAAGGCGTTGACGAGCGTCGATTTTCCTGCGCCGGTGGAGCCGCCCACCACTGCCAACAGCGGAGCGTCCAGACTGCGCCAACGCGGCAGGATGTAGTCATCTAGCTGGCCGAGGGCATTGGCTGCCGTGGTGCGGGCTTCCTGCGCGCCGGGCAGCGCAAGGGGCAACTGCAGTGCGGCCAGTTCAGCACGGGCACTTTCGAGCAGCTCAATGGCTGCCTCTTGCTCCGCCGCGCCGGCGCCGTTGCCAGCGCCATGGCCGGCACTGGTGCTGCCGGGGTAGTTTCCGGAGTAACTCGAATCGGTGGGGTTCACAAGCCTTATCATGCCAGTTCGGCGCCTAGTTTCTGCACATTGGCCGTGTTCCGGTACAGAATTGTTGTGCCGGGGGTTGTATCAGTGGGGGCGAGGCCTAGGTGCCACGTTTCCCGGTACGACAATGCCCCCGTCACCTGAGCGTCGGGGGCATTGTGGTGATGGAGGTGTGCTGTTGGGCCTAGTACACGGCCTTCAGCTGCGTTCCGCCGCCAACAGCGGAAGTATTCAGGCTGCTCTGTGCTACGGCAGCGCCAATGGGGCCCAGGAGCAACAAAAGCCAGAACGCGGCGTGCCTGCTCATTCCTGATACTCCCTCCACACCAACCGCGAATCGCCACATGCACCAGATGTCCGCAATCGGCACTAGCAGCAGCCATGCGGTGGGGATGCCAGCGCCACGAGCATTCATTTCGATCTTGGTCTTGACGTACCAAACGATCGAGTAAATACCGAAGGTCATGAAGGGAAGAAGTAAGGGCGCGGCCGGACTGCGACGTTTCATGGGGATCCTTTGATCGAGCAAAGCCGGTGTGGCGGGAACAATCAGAGGACATTCTAGGCACGTGTGCGCAGCAGCCCGGCAAATAAGTCCTCACAGCATCCGCCATATTTCGCCGGGACAGTGGCTGGGTCCCGCACCTCGACTTTGAAACAGCAGCAAATGCGATCTACACCCCACCGCCGATTCGACATCGCAGATACGGCGATGAATCCGCGATTTTTACCGCATCAGCTGCAGTTTGGAACCGGACGCTAGTGGCACGGGATCTCGAATTTTGGCCGCTAACCCCCTCACTCGAGTCCCCAGATATGGCCCGTTTAATCGCATTTTCGGCGCCAGATGTGGCGACTCGAAGATGGCGATCGTGGAAGCCACTGACATGCCCGGGGCTGTACACACATTTTGGCCGCTAACCCGCTAACCCGCAGCTGGGCCCCAAAAGGGCACAGCAAAAAGGCCGGAAACCCGTAGGTTTCCGGCCTTGCTTGTGACCCCAGCGGGATTCGAACCCGCGTTACCGCCGTGAGAGGGCAGCGTACTAGGCCGCTATACGATGGGGCCCTAATACATCCGTTTTTTGCTACCGAACTTCAAGAATAATACTTGAAGATCTACTCGCATGCCAACCGAAAAGCAGCTTATCTAATAAGCGCTGGGATACCAGGACTCGAACCTAGAATGTCGGTACCAGAAACCGATGTGTTGCCAATTACACCATATCCCAATGGCTACGTTCTGCCGTGAAATCCGCGGGTTTCCCCGGTCTCTCTGCGGCCCTCGCGCCGGGATAAAACTATACCCGAGAGTTTCCGGATCGCCAAAACGAAAAGGGTCTTTTAGCGTGAGGCCTGCGTCACATCAGCCGTGCAGGCGCCGGGAGCCCCAGCATCACTCCAACTTCAGCCAGAGTCAGCACCTCTTGGATACCATCCAGAACATCAGAGCCAACTCCAAGCGCTCCGGGAGCCGGCACAGAATCCCTGTTCAACCACACACTGGACAGGCCAGCACAAACGGAACCAACGCCGTCGAGCATGTAGTTGTCCCCCACATAGAGGGTCTCTTCCGGAACAGTGCCCAGCTGACGGCACCCTTCCAGGAAAATCGCGGGGTTGGGCTTCGCCACTCCTACAGTGTCGATGCCAACCAGAACAGCAATGCGTGCCAAGCCTGCCTGGTCCAGCTTGGCGCGCTGGTAGTCGTGCACGTTGTTGCTGACAGCGCCGTAAGGGATCCCAGCGGCGTCCAGAGCGTCCAGTAGCGGCACCACATCGGCAAACGCGCGGATGGAGCGTGGCTGGGCCGCTTCAAAGTCCGCGATCCACTGCGCTTCGGTGTCAGCTGAAAAGTCCACGCCCAGTTTGTCGAAGACCACCCTGGCACGCAGACCACGCTGCTGGTGGAACGTGAATTCGCCGGCGACGTAGCGATCGTAGTAGCGCTGCTGATCAGCCATATACAATGCCGAAAAGTCATCCCACCCCGCGTCAGTGCAGCCGGGCAACAAGGCTGAGGAGGCAAGCACCATGGCGTCCTTCATGGCCGCCACAAGGTCTACGAGGGTTTCATCGATATCAAACAAAACACCGCTGACCCGCCCAACAAAAGGGGCGGGGTCAATGGTGTTCTTGTTGTAGGAAGCACTAAGCGTCAAAGCGTTTAGCCTTTGAACGAGCGCAGGCGGGTCAGCGAGGATTCCTTGCCCAGGATCACCATGGACTCGAAGAGCGGCGGTGAAATCTTACGCCCGGACAGTGCCGTGCGGACGGGGCCGAAGGCGAAGCGTGGCTTGATGCCAAGGCCCTCAACCAGTGCGGACTTCAGCGCGGTCTGGATGGACTCGGCATCCCAGCCCGGAAGCGCCTCCAGAGCTGCCAGGGCAGCATCCAGAACCTCAGTCAGGTTCTCCGGCATGCCCTTGAGGGAATCCTCGGCGACGTCAACGGCGTCGTCCTTCTTGAAAAGGAAGGCAATCATCTCAGGAGCCTCGCCCAGCAAGGTGATGCGCTCCTGGACCAACGGGGCGGCCTCGGTGAGGATTTCCTCCTCGCGCGGTGTCAAAACATCCCCCACCAGACCGGCAGCCTGCAGGTACGGAACCAAGCGGTTGCGGAAGTCAGTTGCTTCGAGCATGCGCACGTGCGTGCCGTTGATGGCCTCGGCCTTCTTGATGTCGAAGCGTGCCGGGTTGCCCAGAACATCGTGGATATCGAACTTCTCCACGAGCGTCTCCACGGTGAAGATGTCCTCATCGGCAGAGAGCGACCAGCCCAACAGCGACAGGTAGTTCAGCAGGCCCTCGGGGATGAACCCGCGGTCACGGTGCAAGAACAGGCTCGACTCGGGATCGCGCTTGGAAAGTTTCTTGTTGCCGGCGCCCATGACGTAGGGCAGGTGGCCGAACAGCGGCATGTACGCAGCAACGCCCACCGCGTACAGGGCCTCATACAAGGCAACCTGGCGGGGCGTGGAGGAGAGCAAATCTTCGCCGCGCAACACGTGAGTGACGCCCATCAGGGCATCATCGACGGGGTTCACCAGCGTGTACAACGGCGCACCGTTGGGGCGGACAATTGCGTAGTCCGGGACTGATCCTGCCTTAAAGGTGATCTCGCCCCGGACCAAGTCGTTGAACGTGATGTCGCGGTCCGGCATACGCAAGCGCAGCGCCGGTTGGCGACCCTCGGCCTTGAAAACAGCAATCTGCTCGGCGGTGAGGTCACGGTCAAAGTTGTCGTATCCAAGCTTAACGTCCCGGCCGGCAGCCTTGTGACGATCCTCCACCTCTTCGGGTGTGGAATAGGACTCATAGGCGTGCCCGCCGGCAACCAGCTTGGCGATGACGTCCGTGTAGATGTCACCGCGCTGCGACTGGCGGTACGGCTCGTGCGGGCCACCAACTTCAACACCTTCATCCCAGGTGATGCCGAGCCACTTCAGGGCGTCGAGCAGCTGGAGGTAGCTTTCCTCGCTGTCACGCTTGGCATCGGTGTCTTCGATGCGGAAGATCATCTTGCCGCCGGTGTGGCGGGCGTAGGCCCAGTTGAACAGGGCCGTGCGGATCAGCCCAACGTGGGGCGTTCCCGTGGGCGACGGGCAGAAGCGCACCCGGACAGGAGTTTCGGCGGTGACAAGGGGGATTAAGGCAGCGTTAGTCATGATGGAACCCAGTTTAGCCGCCCTGTCGATGCTTGCCCGCATTGGCTCCCCAGTTTCGAGTACGACGCCGGACCTTCCCACCTTGGGTGCCACGGCGCCGGCCGACTTGGGTGGTGCGCCCGAAAAAGACCTTGACATGGTTTTTCCGCGGGAGTAATCTGCAACCAAATGGTTGTAGATCAGCTCAGTGAAGAAACCGTCGACCGCCTGTTCCAGGCCCTCTCGGATGCCACCCGGCGCGACATTGTCCGGCGTGTTTCCGGTGCCTCGCTTTCAGTGTCCAGCCTCGCCGCGTTGTACGCCATGAGTTTCGCCGCGGTCCAAAAGCATGTGGCCGTACTGGAGCGCGCGTCCTTGGTCACCAAGGAAAAGCGCGGACGCGAGCAGCTGGTCCAGGCCAACCCGGACGGTTTAGTACTGGCCCAGCGACTGCTCGATGAATTCGAAGAGATCTGGCGGCAGCGCGCCGCGCGGATCACCAACATCCTGATGGAAGATCCCAAATCTCACACTAAGGAAATGTCATGACCGTCACCAGCTCCATCAAAAGCCCAGAGGCACTCACCCTCGCCATCACGGCAGAGTTCACGGCCGCCGTCGAACGCGTCTGGCAGATCTGGGAGGACCCGCGCCAGCTCGAGCGCTGGTGGGGCCCGCCGAGTTATCCGGCAACTTTTGAGGCCTTCGACTTCCAGCCTGACGGGCTGGCCAGTTACTTCATGACCAGCCCCGACGGCACGAAGCCGCGCGGCTGGTGGAAGTTCACAGCCATCACAGCGCCCTCCCTGCTTGAGCTCGACGACGGTTTTGCCGACGACAACGGCGATCCCATCACCGACATGGGGACTGCGCACATGGTCGTCTCCTTGGCGGAGCTGGACGGGCGCACCTTGATGACCATCACCACCACGTTCGAAAGCACCGAGCAGATGGAGCAGATGGTGGCCATGGGCATGGAAGAAGGCATGCGCGATGCCATGGGCCAGATCGACGCCATCCTCACGGAATAGCAGCCTTCACGCGAGCGTGACGGCGGCTGGCATCTCGCAGGCCTTTTTAGACAAAAGGGACGGCGCTTGCGGGAAAAGACGGTTGTCTACCGCCGTCTTTTCCCGCAAGCGCCGTCCCCACGAAAGTCCCCTTTGAAAAAGCATCCCGAACCCGGCAGGGTGACAAGAACGCTGCCAGCAACCGCTCCTGGCCGTCGAGTTGCGACATCAATGGCAACGGGCGCAAGGCAATTTTGGTAACAATTACATAACGGCCAACTTAACTTCAGCACCCTCATGTAGGTTACTCGTCAGTAGCTTAAGTTGTTAGCTACATCACATGCTGCCAACTTTCGTGAGGAACTGCCCATGCCCCGCAGCACTGCAGGCGCACCGTTGCATAGGTCCGCCAGACACCATTACATTGCCCACGCCATCCTTGGCCTGATGGTGCTGGGGCTCATCGTGTTCTTCGCCCTGACCACAACCAAAATTGCCACTGGTGCTTCACAGCTTCACGATGGCACCAAGCTCACCTCCGCAGGCGCCAACAAACTCAACCAGGGAGCCACCGACCTGGACGATGGCGCAGCGGCCTTGTCAAAGGGTGCAGCCACTGCGGCGGAAGGAGCCACGGCAGCCAACGACGGCGCCGCCAAACTTGCCAGCGGGGCAACGGCACTGCACCAAGGCATCGAGGACAAACTGGCACCGGGACTTGCCAGCGCCAACGACGGCGCCCTGGCCTTGTCCAACGGAGCAGCCAAGACTGCCGCCGACGTGCGCAACAAGCTTGCCCCTGGCGTCTACTCCGTGGACGACGGCGCAGATCAGCTTGCCGCCGGCGGGACCGAACTCAATGCCGGCGCAGCAACCATCGCCGACGGTGTGAAGAACCAACTGGCCCCGGGCATCTTTACGGCAAACTCCGGCGCCAAGGAACTCTTTGCCGGATCCAAGACGCTGAAGTCCGGTGCTGCCACCTTGGCCAACGGCGTTGCCACCCAGTTTGCCCCCGGCCTCGGCGCAGTGGACACAGGTGCGGGCAATGCGGCAGCCGGAGCCGGCACGCTCAATGCCGGCGCGCAACAATTGCGTGCAGGCGCCGCAGCAGCCGCCACCGGCGCATCAGCACTGGGTGCCGGGGCCGCGCAGGCCAATGCCGGGGCACAGCACGTTAGTGCCGGTGCGCAAGGGTTGGCAGCCGGCGTCGAGCAACTCTCGGCAGGGCTCACCCCCACTTCCACCGGTGCGGATCCGCAAAACCTTGCCGACGGCGTGAACCAGCTGGCGGCAGGGGCAATGCAATTGGCAGGCCACGGCTCCACTGCGGATGCTCCCGCACAGGGCGTCGCCGCCCTGAATGAGGGATTGTCCCAGCTCCTCGCCTATTCCACGGCCAATCCCGGCACGCCTGTGGGCGCGTTGCTGGACAAACTGGCGGCGTTGGAGGCAGGAGCCCAACAGGCTGCAACGGGCAGCTCCACTCTTGCTGCCGGAACCCAGCAACTCAAAGCCGGCTTTGGCGTATTGGGCCAGAAACTCAACAGCACCGACGCGAGCAATCCCGGACTTGTGGCGGGTGCACAGCAACTCTCAGCGGGAGCCCAACAGCTCGCCGGTGGCATGACACAAATATCTGCAGGGCTCAACGGTGTGCCCAATGACGCCACACAGCCCGGACTCGTCGCAGGCACCCAACAGCTCGCCGACGGCGCCTTGGAAGTTTCCAACGGAACCAAGCAGCTCGCCGAGGGCACCACGGCACTGCATGCCGGGACCCGGCAATTGATGGCCGGCCTCCACGGCCAGCCAAACGATGCCTCGCAGCCGGGCATTCTCAACGCAGTGAAAGCCCTCGCCGCCGGATCCAGCTCACTTTCCACGGGTACGGGGAAACTCTCCGATGGAACCGAACAAATCGCTGCAGGTTTGACAGGCACGGCGGGCAAGCCGGGTCTCATTGACGGCACCGCCGACCTTGCCGCTGGCAGCTCGACGCTGGCAGTAGGCACGCAAAAGCTCTCAGCGGGCACCCAACAACTGGTCTTCGGCATGAATGGCACTCCCGGAGATCCCGAGAAGCCCGGACTGCTCTACGCGACCCGCAACCTGGAATCAGGATCGGAGAAGCTCTCAGCCGGCACGCAGGCGCTCAATGAGGGCGTGGCGGGAACACCGGAACTCACCGGATCCGGCCTTCTGGCCGGCAGCAAGACGCTGTCCGACGGAGCCGGAAAACTCGCCGAGGGCACCACGGCCTTGGCAGAGGGAAACTCCAAGCTCGCAGCAGGCTCCACCGCGCTTGCCGACGGGGCAAGCCTCCTGTCTGAAGGAGCCGGAACCTTGGCAGAGGGCAACACCCAAGTGGCCGACGGCACCTCGGAACTGTACTCCGGCGTATCAGCGGTCACCCCCGCCGCAGCACCGGCACCCATCCTGGCCATCCTCGGCGTCATTCTGGTCGCCATTGCGCTGACGGTGATGCTTCGCCGCCGGGGCGCAACCCGCAAGGAATGAGCACCAACGCACGGCTGTAACACCCGCAGCTCCTGCCCACTTGCTCCGCACCAGCGGAGCTGAGGGCAGGAGCTGCGGCGTTGTGGGCTCAGCTCCCGGGCAGCTCCCGGGCCGTCCCCCACCAGGGAAACATCAGCTGAACAGTTCGCTCTTGGGCTCGTTCTTCTTCACGAACTGCCAGCCGAACCACAGCACCAGAGCCAGCACCGGAACCGTGCAGAGGGTCCACAGACCGAGGAGGAATTCTCCGCCGTCGGGCTTGGCCAGGGTGTCAAAGCCAATCAGCACGGTGATGACCAGCAGCGCACCGAGCCCGATCCAGCTGGTCCACGGGGAACCCGGCATCGGCAGCGAGGAGACCCTGCCCTTCTTCTTGCGCAGCATGATCTGGCAGGCAAAAATGGACGACCATGTGAAGATGACGCCGATCGATGCGGTGTTCAGTGCGAGGTCGAACGCATAGCTGCCGCCCAGCCAAATGTTCGCCAGCACACCCACCGCATACACGCCAGCGATGCTCAAAATCGCCGCGTACGGGACATAGCGCCCGGACATGCGGGTCAGCCAGGCCGGAGCGTGCCCGTTGTTGGCCATGGTGCGGAAGATCCGGCCAATGGAATACAGCCCCGAATTGCAGGACGACAGGGCCGCGGTAATGACCACGAAGTTCATGACCGAGCCCACCCAGTCCAGCCCCATCGTGGCGAACACCGTAACGAACGGACTCTCCCCCGACTTGTACTGATCCGAGGGCATCAGCATGGCCAGCAGTGAGACCGAGCCAACATAGAACACCACAATGCGAAGCACGACGGCGCGGATCGCCTTGGGCACTTCCCGTTCCGGATTCTTCATCTCACCTGCCGTGATGCCCACGAGTTCAATGGCATTGTAGGCAAAGATGACGGCGTTCAGGGCCAGGATCATGACGAGCCCGCCCTTGGGGAACATGGTGCCGCCATGGAACAAGTTGTTCACGGTGGCGTTCGTTTCCCCCACCTGGGCGTTCATGAGAACCATCGCGGCGCCCACCACCAGGAAGATCACCAGGGCGCCGACCTTCAGGCAGGCCGCCCAAAACTCAAACTCGCCAAACGCCTTGACGCTGAGCAAGTTCACAGCGACCAGCAGCGCCAGGGCACACAGGGCACTGATTTCCACCGGCACGCCCGGGAAGAAGTACTGGAAGTACAGGCCTATAGCGATCAGTTCGGCAATGCCTGTCATCGCCCAGTTGATGAAGTACATCCAGCCGGAGAGGTAGGCACCCTTCTTGCCAAACAACTCGCCCGCGTAGGACACAAAGGACCCCGACGTCTGCCGGTACATGATCAGCTCGCCCAGCGCCCGCATCAGCAGGTACGCGATGACCCCGGCGATGGCGTAGGAGAAGATCAGGGCCGGGCCGGTGCTGGCCAGCCGCCCGCCCGCCCCCATGAAAAGTCCGACGCCGATCGCCCCGCCCATGGCGATCATGGTCACGTGCCGCCGGGACAGCGTCTGCTGGTAGCCCTCCGCGGAAACTTTGTCTGCGTCTTGTCCGGGGCCCGCACCGTTCCCGGGGCTGCCTTTTCCGGTCCCGAATGGTGTGGGAGCAGTGTCGATGACGTCGTGTGACACGCAAAATCCTTAGGTTGGCGATCGTCCTGTCATGCACATCCCCGGGTTTTCGCGGAATTTCGCCACCTGGCGGGCAAAGGACTTGGAGAGTCTACTCCCGCAACCTTGGGGTCCCGGGCCCGCCTGCACGCTGAACCGTGCGCGTCAGTGGCGCGAATCGCGGAATAGCAGCGCCGCCTGCACCCGGTTTTCCAGCTCCAGCTTTGCCAGTATGCGCGACACGTGCGTCTTAACGGTCCCCTCACTCAGAAACAGGCTGCGCGCGATGCCGTCATTACTCATCCCCTGCGCCACCGCGTCCAGCACCTCCGCCTCACGCGCGGTCAGCAGCTCCAGCCGCGCCACGGCAGCGTTCGACCTCACCGCCGCAGCCCTCTCCCGCGTGCGCTCGATCAGCCGTCTGGTCACCGTCGGCGCCAGCATGCCCTCCCCCGCCGCGACCGCCCGGATGGCGTGGAACAGCCGGTCCGGATCCGTGTCCTTGAGCAGGAATCCGGCGGCGCCCGCCTCCAACGCGGCCAAAACATAGTCATCCAGGTCGAACGTGGTCAGCACCAGCACCTGCGGCGGGGTTGGCAGGGCGCGGAGATGGCCGGTTGCCGCGATCCCGTCCCCGCCTGGCATTTGCACGTCCATCAGTACGACGTCGGTCCGTTGGGTCTGCGCGCACCTCACCGCTTGCGGTCCGTTGGCGGCCTCCCCCACGACCTCCATATCGGGACGGGAATTGACCATCTTGACCAGGGCGGCCCGGACTAGTTGCTCGTCGTCCGCGACGATGACGCGGATCTTTTCCGTCACGGTGCACTCAATTCCTGATTGTCCCGACCCCTGGCAGCCTGCATCTTGAACGGGATGCGGGCCACCAGGTCAAAGCCGTTTTCGGCGAGTCCATGGGAAAGCGTGCCACCCAGCAGCTGGATGCGCTCGGCCAGGCCGACCAGTCCCAGACCCGCACCCAGCGCCGGTTCACTCATGGTTGACTTCCCGTTGGACACCGTGATGCGGAGTTCGGTCGCACGTGGTTGCACGCGGTGCAGTACAAGGGTCGCTTCTGCCGGTGCGCCGGGCGCATGGCGGGCCACGTTCGTGACGCCTTCCTGCACCACCCGGTAGGCGGCCCGGCTGACGGCATCGGGCAGCACACCGTCGAGGTCAGGGTTCGGCGCATAGTCAACGTTGATCCCAGCCAGCCGCCATCCCTCCAGTAGGCCCGCAATTTGTTCCACACCTGATGGCGCCGTGCGGATCGGACCGCCATCGGTCAGGCCGGCGTCCGTCTGACCGAGGTCGCCAGCCGGGTTGCCTACCGTGCGCCACTGCGAGGTGGTGGCGCCAGCTGTTTCACCGGCGCTGCCGTCCTCGTGCAGCACGCCGAGCACATCGCGCAGTTCGCTCAGGGCTGCGTGCGCTGTTTCGCGGATCAGCCGGGCCGAGCCGGTGGTTTCGGCGTCCGGGGCATCCACCTCCAGGGCCGCAGCCTGAACAGCAACCAGCGACATCCGGTGAGCCAGGGTGTCGTGCATTTCACGGGCGATCCGGTGGCGTTCGGCCAACTTGCTGCGTTCGACGTCGGCGGCGTGCCCGGCTTCGGCCTGTTCGGCGCGTTCCTTCAGCGATGACACCTGGTTTTCCCGGAGCCTGGCCCGCTGGCCGCGGTAGGCTCCCCACACCGCAATGGCACCCCATCCCACGGTGCCAAACAGAGCCACGTCCCAAGCCATGGGCTCACTGCCAACCAGCATTTCGGCTGCAACGGCCAAGGCAATGACAGCTGCCACCCACCAGTCGAGGCGGCGCCGGGCCAGCATGAACAAGGCAACGAAGAACGCGATTCCACTGAACGAGAGCGCACCCAGCACGGCCGCGGCGGCGGCCACGGACTTCGGGAAGCGGCTCCGCCAAATCAGCGCAACGGCGCCCAAGGGGGCAAGCACAGGCGCGATTCCGTAGCGGACCCACTCCAGGCCGGCACTTTCGGAGTCCGGGACCGTTCCGGATTCCAGCCCGAAACCGAGCACGGCCATCGAGAACAGGACATCGGCCGCGGCCACGACAAGGACCAGCAGTACTGTGCGCCAGGAACTTCCAACGGGCAACATTTTTATCTTCATGCTTCGAGCCTAATTTTCAGTGCGGTGCTGCCACATCCAACTAAAGTTGTCTTCTGCAGCACCCAGCATTCAGCTCCGGAGCTGCCGGGCGATAGGGGTGCCTCCAGCTATTTTCGGGCCCGGGACTTCGTCCACCGACGCAGCCGCAACCAGAAGCTGGCTGCCGCCAAGACCACGGCAATGCTGATCAAGACTTGAGCCAACAGCAAAGGCCCATCAGTCAGGAAGATGACCCGGGCGACAACACCCAAGATCGCGGCAGCCGCAAAAAACCACCCGGCAAACGCTTTAGGCGGCGGGTTTTTCAGGCGCCGTTGCGCCGCCTCGTTCATCGCCTGAGTGAAGCCGCGCCCAAAGGCGCGCTGCCCCCTCATGCCAAGTCCCGGCGTCGTGCTTCAACGACACCGGGACTTTGGATCTCAATCACCAACGAAGTCACTGCTAGCGGCGGACAACCGGGTTGGAGAGGCGGCCGATTCCCTCAATGTCAACGTCATAGCGGTCCCCGGCCTGCAGGAGGTCGACGCCGGCGGGGGTGCCGGTCATGATGACATCGCCCGGGAGCAGCGTGAACGCATGGGAGACGATCGAGACGAGTTCGCGGACGCTGCGCACCATCTGGTTGGTGCTGCCGTTCTGGCGCAGTTCGCCGTTGAGGAAGCCCTGGATGTAGAGGTCGTCGGGGTCCAGCTCGGTTTCGATCCACGGGCCGAGGGGCGCGGAGGTGTCGAATCCCTTGGCGCGGGCCCACTGGCCATCGCCGGCCTGAACGTCGCGGGCGGTCAAGTCATTGCCGCAGGTGTAGCCGAAGATGACCTCGTCGACGCGCTCTTCGGGAACGTCCTTGCAGATGCGGCCGATGACAACGCACAGTTCTGCTTCATAGGAGACTTCTTCGGAGAATTCCGGCAGCACGATCGGCTCGTTCGGGCCGATCACGCTGGTGTTGGGCTTGAGGAACATCAAAGGGCTTTCGGGGACCTCGTTGCCCAATTCGCGCGCATGATCGGCAAAGTTACGGCCAATGCCGATGACCTTGCTGCGCGGAATGATCGGGGCCACGAGGCGCACATCGATCAGTGGGTGCTTGACGGCGGTTCGTTCCACACCATTAAAGAAGGGATCGCCCTTGATGACAGTGACAATTTCACTGCCGGACTCCCCCTCCACAATGCCGTACATGGGGTCATTATCAACAACAAATCGGGCTATACGCATGTGTTTTAGTGTATCGGCAAAGTTGCGGCGGGCCCGCGTTGGGCAGGCGGCGACGTTGACTCATTACCTCACTACTGCGCGGACTTCTCCATTGCCCGGCGCTTACTGTCCTTTTTGAGCTGACTGACCCGGCCACTGGAAATACCAAGAAGGGCGGCCGCATCATTGGTTGTGATGTCCGCTGCCAGAATCATCTCGAGAACAGCGCGAGTTTCCTTAGCTGCCTGTTCCTGGGCTTTCTGTGCTGAGACAGAGGCCTCGCGAGATTTACGGATACGGTCCGCCAGCTCATCCGATGAAGGCTTGAGCTGGATCTTCCAGTTGGAATGATCCACTTCAGGGTGGAGAGTGTCGAGATAATCGCGCACTTGGCCAGCTGCTACCCATCAGCTGGCACGCGGGTCCCGATCGGTTTAGCGGTTGCGGGTCTGTGTCGCGGGGTCCAACTTGGGTGCGGAAATCGGCGTCGTTCTTGAGCGCGGTAGGGAAGGCCGGGACGGGACGAACTTGGACGGGCAGAGTGAATCCGCACTCAGCACAGGGTAACCCCGGAGGCCTTGGCGTTGAAGTTACTCCCAGAGTTCTCTGTCAGGCTCGACGGATGGATTCATTGGAAACAAGCATCATGCCCGTCCTGGCGATTGTGGCTGCGATCGTCGCTGCAATCGTGCTGACCTTTCTTTTGCGCTTCGCCGCCAATCAGACTTTCCGCAAGATTGCCGACTTCAAAGAACGCTCGAAGCTCGCCAGGGCCCCCGTGTTCGTGGTCCTATTGTCCTTAGGGTTGCGCCTTGCGCTGGGAGCAACAGCCACCGGCTACCCCTGGTTTGAACCAGTGGACTTTGCCCTGACTGTCGGTTTAATTGCCGCCCTGTGCTGGCTGGTGCTGGCGGCTCTTGTGGTGGCAGAACGGCTGGTGCTACGCCACTTCACGAGACGTGTCACCGATGGCAAACGCCGCCGCCGGCTCACGACCCAAATCAGTCTAGGCCGCCGCGTCATCAGTGCGCTGGTGATCACGCTTGCCGTGGCCGGGCTGCTGCTGACCATTCCCGAAGTCAGGACGCTGGGGACCGGAATTCTGGCCTCTGCCGGGCTGATCTCAATTGTTGCCGGTCTGGCCGTGCAAAGCTCGCTCTCCAACGTCTTCGCAGGCGTCCAACTGGCCTTTACCGACGCCCTCCGCATTGACGATGTGGTTGTGGTGGAGGGGCTGTGGGGTCGAGTGGAGGAAATCACCATGACCTATGTGGTGGTGCGTGTTTGGGATGAGCGGATGCTGATTCTGCCATCTACCTACTTCACCAGCACGCCGTTTGAAAACTGGACCAGGAACAGTCCCAAGATTATGGGCAGCGTGGAGTTCGACGTCGATTGGCAGGCCCCGGTGGACCAACTCCGCCAACATCTTCAAGATCTCTTATCCGGAACCCCGTTGTGGGACGGCCGCACCGGAAAGCTGGAAGTAACCGATGCCATCAACGGCCAAATCCGGCTGCGCATTGTGGTCAGCGCCAACGACAGCGGTGATCTCTGGGACTTGCGTTGCCTCGTGCGCGAATCGATGCTGGCGCACATTCAAAGGCTGCATTCAGTGTCGATCCCGCGTCAGCGCTGGGAATCCGAACCCCGGGCAGCTTAAAACCGCGCCCGTCCCCCAGTTCCGCGCCCGTATGAACGGGCGCGGAACTGGGGGACGGGCGCGGACAGTGCAGCCGGCCAGAAGACGAGCCGGCAACTAGCCCAGAAAGCCTAAGCCAAGCGGGTCAGCCAGCCGTGGAGGTCCTCGACGGCTCCGGTCTGGATACCCAGCAACTGCTCGCGGATGGCGGCCGTGACTTCGCCAATGCCCTGAGCCGGCGAGGCGATGGTGCCCTCGGCGGTTTTGAGCTCGCCGATCGGAGTGATGACGGCGGCGGTGCCGCAGGCAAACACCTCGGTGATATCGCCTGATGCCACCCCGGAGCGCCACTCGTCGATGGTGATTTTGCGTTCCTGTACAGACATACCGCGGTCAACAGCAAGCTGCAATACCGAAGAGCGCGTGATGCCGTGGAGGATGTGGCCGTTGAGTTCTGGCGTGACTAGTGTGCCGTCCTTGAACACGAAGAACACGTTCATGCCGCCGAGTTCTTCCACAGCGTTGTCGTTGAACGGATCCAGGAACAGCACCTGCTTGCAGCCGTTGGCCTCAGCTTCCATCTGGGCGATCAGCGATGCAGCATAGTTGCCACCACACTTGGCCTCGCCCGTGCCACCGGCGCCAGCGCGGGCGTAGGTGGTGGTCAGCCAGATCGAAACGGGCTTTAGTTCCCCGCCAAAGTAGTTACCGGCCGGGGATGCAATGACACGGTAGGACACTTCGCGGGCCGGACGCACACCCAAGAATGCCTCGGTTGCGATCATGAATGGACGCAAGTACAGCGCCTCGCCATCGCCCGACGGAACCCAATCCTGATCCACCGACACCAGCTGGCGCAGGGATTCCAGAAACGTCTCCGGCGGCAGTTCCGGCAACGCTAGACGGCGGGCCGAGGTGTTCAAGCGGGCCGCGTTCGCGTCGGCGCGGAACGTCCAAATAGAACCGTCGGCGTGACGGTAGGCCTTCATACCCTCAAAAATTTCCTGACCGTAGTGCAGCACCGCAGCGGCCGGGTCCATGAGGATGGGTCCGTACGGCTCAATGCGCGCGTTGTGCCAGCCGCCCTCGCCCTGGGCATCAACCTTGAAGTCCACCACGGCAGTGTGATCCGTAAAGTAGTCGCCAAAACCGGGGTTGGCCAAAATGGCGTCACGGTCTGCGCTGCTCTTCGGGTTCTCATTGAGCCGCTGGGAAAAGCTCAGCTCGCTGGCGTTCTGGGTCATGCTTCCTCCACAAGGTTATTCTCGCCGCTGCCATTGCGGGGCGGGATTGTGTGCCGTTCTGAGCACGTTGTCAGTGCCAGAAACCCTTCAGTTAGTGTGCACTCACTCTATTGGTTAAGCCTACTCCTGCCTAACACCTGTCCCGGGCCACGCCGGGCTCGCCACCCGCACCATGTACGACGCCGTTAGAGGGCTGCCGCGATGGCGTCACCAATCGCGCTGGTTGTGCGAGGGGACGACGCATCGCGGGTAGCGACGTCTGCAGCGACCGCGGCCTCGATCTTGGCCGCTGCGCCGTGGTGGCCCAGGTGGTGGAGCAACAGAGCCGCCGACAGGATGGCCGCCGTGGGGTCGGCCTTTTGCTGACCGGCGATGTCCGGGGCTGAGCCGTGGACCGGTTCAAACATGGAGGGCGCGGTGCGGTCCATATTGATGTTGCCCGAGGCGGCCAGACCAATTCCGCCGGTGACGGCTGCAGCCAGGTCGGTGACGATGTCGCCGAACAAATTGTCAGTGACAATGACATCAAAGCGGGCCGGATCGGTGACCAGAAAGATCATGGCTGCATCCACGTGCAGGTAATCAACGCTGACATCCGGGAACTCCTTCGCCACAGCCTCGACCGTGCGCTTCCACAAGTGCCCGGCGTAGACCAGCACATTGTGCTTGTGGACGTAGGTGAGTTTCTTGCGAGGACGCTCGTTGGCGCGGCGGAAACCGTCACGCACCAAGCGCTCTACGCCGAAGGCTGTGTTGACGGAAACTTCGGTGGCAACCTCGTGCGAGGTGCCCTTTCGCAGCACGCCACCGTTACCAACATAGGGACCTTCGGTGCCTTCGCGAACCACGACGAAATCGATGGTGCCCGGGTTCGCCAAGGGTGAGGCGACGCCGTCGTACAAGAAAGAAGGGCGCAGGTTCACATAGTGATCCAGGCTGAAGCGCAGCTTGAGGAGCATCTCGCGCTCAATCAAGCCGGACGGGATGGAGGTATCGCCGGGGGCTGCACCGACGGCGCCGAAGAGGATGGCGTCGTGACCGCGCAGGGCGTCAATGGTGGATTCGGGGAGCGTCTCTCCGGTGGCCAACCAGTGCTCGGCGCCGAGCAAGTAGTTGGTCAGTTTGAGCTCCACGCCTTCTGCGGAGGTAACCTTCTTCAGAACCTTCACGGCCTCTGCTGTTACCTCGGGGCCGATACCGTCGCCGGCAATTACGGCAATGTCAATGCCAGCTGTTTCAATGGTTGCGCTCATAGATTCAGCCTAGCCAAACTATCCACATGATGGGCAACTCATCTTACATAATGAGATCGCCGCTTGATAGATTAGGACGTGGTGGATTCAGCCTCGATGGAGGGCGTCTTGATGGAGGCATAGTCAGCAAGGGCATTCCGCCGACTTTCTTGCAGGTCCACCACAGGTTCGGGGTACTCCGGTGTGGCGATTTCTGGAACCCAAGCCGTGACGTAGCGGGCCAGGGGATCAAACTTCTTGGCCTGAGTCACCGGGTTGAAGATCCGGAAATATGGCGCAGCGTCGGCCCCCGATCCGGCTACCCACTGCCAGTTTGCCGGGTTTGACGCCGCATCGGCATCTACCAGCGTGTCCCAGAACCACTGCTCACCCAGCCGCCAATCGAAGCCTAAATTCTTGATCAAGAAACTGGCCACCACCATCCGAACCCGGTTATGCATGGTTCCGGTGTGCCACAACTCGCGCTGCCCGGCATCCACCAGCGGAATCCCGGTGGTGCCGCATTGCCATGCTGAGAGCTGCTCCGGCGCGAGATCGTCGGACTCGGCCGTCCGCCAGGGGAACGTATCAAACTGCGAGCGCAGATTCATTGTTGCTAGATCCGGATGGTGGAAGAGCTGGTGCCAGCAGAATTCTCGCCATCCGAGCTCGGCGGCAAAGACCTTCGCGCCAGGTGTTGCCTCTCCCACTCCCCCGGTTGCTGCCGAACCTCCCTTGCGGGACTCGGCGAGCGCCGCCCACACTTGGAACGGACTGATCTGACCCCACCGTAGATAGGGCGAGAGTCCGCTGGTGCCACGCTGGTCAGGGCGGTCGCGCGCATCCGAGTAGTCATTGACGGGGCCGTCGAGGAAATCGGCCAGCCGTTCTTGGGCCGCCGCTGCCGTGGGCCGCCACGTTTCACGCAGTCCGCCTGCCCAATCGGGTGAGGTGGGCAGTAGGGCCCAGCTCTCAAGCGGGTCGCTCGCTGGAGCGTCACTAAGTGGCAGCCTTCCGCTAAGTCCGCGTCCGGCGTCGGGCGTCCCTAGGGGTGCCCGAAAATCATGGCCCGAGACGGTGCGCCAGAACGGGGTGAAGACTTGATAGGGGTTTCCGGCTCCCGTGGTGACCGTCCAAGGTTCGTGCAGGAGGCTGGCCTGAAAACTCTCGGCGTGCAGGCCCTTTTCCAGCGCCCACTCCTTCAGTGCACCATCCACGGCACGTTCGGGGCCGCCATAGCGGCGGTTCCAATAGACGGCCGTGGCCCCCAACGTGGTGAGCAGCTCCGGCACAACGTAGGTTCCCGGGCCGCGGCGCAAAATGAGCGCGATCCCCAATGTTTGCAACTCGGCACGCAGATCTGCGAGCGCATGATGGAGCCACCACTTGGCTGCCCCGCCCAAAGGCCGGATGCCCTCCGACTCCTCATCCAGCACGTACAGGGCCACGGCACCGCCGTCGGCCGTGGCCGCGAGCAAGGCGGGATTGTCGGCGACTCGCAAGTCATCACGGAACCAGACCACTGAGACGTTCATGGTTGACCTTTCGGGGCGCGGGATTGTTGAGGGAATTGAACGGTTTTAGGGGCAGTGGTATTTAGCCGGTTGTCCGCAAGACCATCCAGATGAAGATCATGGTCACCAGGAATCCGGTCAGGTAGTTCAGCCATAGGAAGCGTTTCCATGCCTCGTTGGCTCGAGCCGAAGTGGCGTCAACCAGAGGCAGCGAAGGTGCAATGTTGATCAAATACGGTATGGCCAAGAGGGCGGCCACCGGAACTGACGTCAACAACATCAGCAAACCAGCACAGGCGTACGCAGCGAACGCGAACCAGACGGTAAAGCGCGCACCCAAGACTGTCCCGATGGAGGCAATTCCACCTTCCCTGTCGGGCACAATATCCTGAACCGCCCCGAAGGCGTGGCTGGCCATTCCCCAGAGGAAGAACGCCACCAGCACGGCCCAGAGTCCGGAGGTGAAATCCGCCTGCACCAGGACTAGCCCATACACGGCGGGAGAAACAAAGTGCGTAGCAGAGGTGATGGAATCCAGGAAGGGACGCTCCTTGAAACGCAGCCCCGGTGCACTGTAGGCAAGCACGGCAAAGATGGAGATCGCCAAGACAATATTGGCTGCTATCCCACCTTGCGTAGCGAGAACTGCTATGAAGGGCACCACCCCAAGGATGGAAGCCCACAGGATGAAACGATGGTGCTTGCGGTCAAGAACAGCACCCTCCACCCCGCCCTTGCGAGCGTTGAGCAGGTCAGATTCGTAGTCGAACACATCGTTGATGCCGTACATCAATAAGTTGTAAGGGATCAGGAAGAAGAGCGTCCCCACCACAAAGACCCAATCAATGCGCCCTGTCACCAGGAAATACGCGGCCGCAAAAGGATAAGCGGTATTGACCCACGATACCGGCCGGGAGGTCACGAACAAGTTCTTCATCGCTTCCCCTGACTAATAAACAAGATCCACAGCCCACTGAGCAGGAGCGCCCCACCCAGGGGATAAGCAAAGTCCTCGATGGGCGCCAGCCCCACACGGAAACCGTTGAGGGTGTGCCCCGCGTAGTCAAAGAGACCTGAAGCGATCATGACGTTGTCAAAAATGACCGTCAGCACCATAAGCACCACCACCGTGGATACCGTGGCAATCACCAGGTGGCCCTTGCATCGGCTACGCCAGAGACCGGCAAGGAAGACCACGGCCGCAACGGTCAGGAAGATGGCGTTGAGTTGGGCAAAGTTCACAGCTCGCCCCTGCCGTTGGGACGGCCACGACGGCGGCTGATCTGCAGAAAGCGCTGGGCCCCTGTAAGCAGGATCATGGTTTGGTAACACAGAAACAGCAGGAAGAATGCCTCCTCCAGGGGCAACTGCGGAGCAATCATGATCCCAGTCATGAGCGGGGAATCGCGGTGTAAGAAGATGCCTGCCTCGATGGCCGCCACGTCCCACAAAAGGAAGAAAGCAGTGCCTAGCAGCAGCACCAGTAAACCCGCCACAGGGCGGACAAAGACGAAGAGTTTCCACCGCGCATCGATCAAAACCATACATCCCAGAAGGAGCAATAGGATCAGCAAATAGATCATGAGGCGACCAACTCAGTAAGAGGTCCTGCACTGCTATCTCCGCGCACTAGTTTGAGCACAATCTCGGCACTGATCATGCACATGGGGACCCCGATCCCTGGCCGTACGGAACTGCCCGCATAGAACAGCCCCTCGACCTTGGAGTTAGCGTTTCCCGGACGCAGAAAAGCGCTTTGTGGCAGCGTGTGGGCAAGGCCCAAGGCACTGCCTTGCCACGCATTGAAATTGTCTTGGAAATCGGCGGGACCATAACTGCGCCGGACCACAATACGATCGGCGAGGTCGGGAGTATTGGTCCACGCAGCCACCTGGGCGATGGCAGCGTCGGCGACCTTTTCAATCTGAGCCGAGCCGCCGCCGTCGTACCCGCCTTTGCCCCACTGCGGCAAGGCTGGGGACGGGATCAGCAAGAACAGGTTTTCGCTTCCCTCAGGCGCGACCGAAGAATCAGAGGCACTGGGCTTACAGACGTAAAGGGATGTGGTGTCTGCGAGCGCGTGGCCGTCGGTGATGCGGGCAAAGTTATCCGCCCAATCCTCGGTGAACAGAAGATTGTGATGGGCAAGATCGGGCAGGGTGCCCCTGATGCCCAGGCAGAGCAGGACGGCGCTGATGCCAGGATCGGCTTTCTTCCACTTCTTGGCGCTGCGCATCTGTAAAGCCTCAGGAAGCAGAGCGGTTTCTACATGGTGCAAATCCGCGGCCCCCACCACCAGAGCGGCCTCGATGATGCGGTCCTTCCCATCGCTATCGCGCCAAGCAACAGCCTCGCAGCGGGGGCTGCGCTTCGGCTTGTTCAGCTTTAGCTCGCTGATTCTCGAGGTGGCCAGACCCGGATTGCCTGGCTCCGGTTCGGCCACGTGAATCTTGGTCGCCGTGGCTCCAGTAATGATCTCCACACCTGCGCCCCGCGCGACCCGTTCCATGGCATCCACCAGCGCGGCGAATCCACCCTGAGGGTAAAGCACCCCATCCTCTAGATCCAGATGGCTCATGAGGTGATAAATCGAAGGCGCCTTGTACGGGCTAGTGCCCAAGAAGACGGCCGGGTAGCCCAAGATCTTTTGTTGCAAAGGATGAGTGAAACTCGATGCCACAAAACTGTTCAGGTTCTGGGTCAATAGTTTCACTAACCGTGGGGCATGGCGCAGCACGGCCCGGCTGAGGAGCCCGCGCAGGGTTCCGAAGGGGTCGTACAGGAAGTGCTTCTTGGCTAAGTTGTAGGCTAGTTCTGCAGAATCCAAATACTGACCCAGCGCCTCCCCTGAACCCGCCTGCTGAGACTCGAAAAGGGCTTGTGTCTGCGTGCGTCCCGTGCGGACCTCAACGGAGGTGGCTGCCGTGTTCTGCGCCGCCACGCTCGACGGCGTGATTTTCGACGGCGCAGATGCGGCCGGCGCATAAGTCGCCGGCGCAGAGTTCCACAGTTTGTACGCCGGGTCCAGATGTGTCAGCTCCAATTCCGCTGCAGCGCTGGTTCCCATGAGCTTGAACCAATGGTCGATGACCTCCGGCATGAGGTACCAGCTGGGACCGGTGTCGAAGCTGAATCCATCGCGCTCAAAACGGCCAGCACGGCCACCCAATTGCGCTTCCTTCTCCAAAATCGTCACGCTGTGGCCGTCTTTTGCCAGCAAAGCAGCCGTTGCTAGGCCAGAGATTCCACCGCCAATCACCACAGCCTTCTGCGCTGCGAAGCTACGCTTGCCGCTCATGAGGAAACCGCTTGGGATAGTTCCTTGGTGGCGCTGGAAGATCCGGGGTTGGCTAGGACTCGCAAACCTATGAGGGCTTTGTGCCACCCAGGAACCCGAACCCTCCCCTGCGCTAGTTCGGCAGCAGGAACTTTATCTATCCGCTCCACCAGCGCCAAGAAAAGATCATGGGCCAGCCGCACCGAGCGTCGAGCCGGCGGCGCTAGAAACACCATGCCAGCCCGGGCGGCGGCAAGATCACTGCGAATATCGTTGAGAAGTTCGCGTTTGTGACTGTCGTTGAACGCGTCCGGATCAAGGCCGGGGAAGTAGAAGCGTCCCAGATCGGCACTGTCTGCACCCAGATCACGCAGGAAGTTCACCTTCTGGAATGCAGCGCCCAAGCTACGTGCCGCATTGACTAGCTGTGCATCATGGCCACTGGTGGCACCGGGCATAACTTGGAACACCTTCAAACACATTAAGCCCACTACTTCAGCAGAGCCATAAATGTAATCTGCCAAGGTGTCAGCGGAATGCACCGTCTTCAAGACATCGGTGCGCATAGATTCAAAGAACGGGCGTGTCAGGGCCGTGCCAATACCGGTTTCCCGTGCGGTGAGAGCGAACGCGTGCACCACCATGTTGGTGCTGTAGCCACAGCCCATGGCCCGCTCAGTTTCAGCTTCCAAATTATCTAACTGCCAGCACACGGCGTCAGTGTTGAGCCCTGCAGCCGCAGCTGCGCCGTCCACCACTTCATCAGCCACCCGCACCAGGGCATAGATGTTTTCTATATGGCGGCGATTCTTGGTGCCCAAAATCAAGCAAGCTAAGCCGAACGACGTCGAATAGCTGCCAATCACCACGCCGGCGCTGCGGGTGGCTGTGTCAGAATAATGTCCCAGTGGATCAAGTCTCATGTTCAGCTACTCCTTGTCAGCACGTAGTCGCACAGAGTGGAAAGTTCCGCATGTAGCGACGCCGGCAGATCAAGCTGCTGAGCCTTGTCTAGGGCATCTGATACCAACGATTCGGCCAGCCCCACGGCAAAGTTGGGCGCTCCCAACTGATGCAACACTGTCCGTAGGGCGTCAGTATCGACCTGTCCACGTCTAAAAGCTTCCGCCATTGATGTGAATTCTAGGGAACCGGCGGCGAAGGTGGTCAAGATGGTTCGCTTGCCCTCGCGCAGATCGGAGTCAACAGATTTTCCCGTCAACGTGGACTCACCAAAGGTGCCCAATACGTCGTCGATAATTTGGTAGGCGATGCCAATGTCACGTCCCACAGCCGCCAAAGCATCCGCGGTTGCAACTGACTCCCCGGCCAGAAGTGCGCCGGCTCGAAGTGGCATTTCAAAAGAGTAAACAGCAGTTTTCAGCCGTTCCATGTTCAGCACCTCTGGCATTTCTGCCCGCAACCCGCCCAACGAGAAAAGGAGATCATCCAACTCACCGGCAGCCGAGGCAAAAATTGCCTCATGCATGGTTTCAAGAATGGCACCACAATGGCGATGCCCCGCGGCGGCGGCCATGGCCATGCGCAGGGATCCGGTCAGCAATAAATCCCCGGCTATGATGGCCGCAGAATAGCCGGCGTGATCGGCGTCGTCCGCGGTATGTCCCAAGCCGGCTGCCACGTCACGATACTCCGCTCCTATGGTCGCGATGCCTCGTCGAACAAAATCCCTGTCGATGACGTCGTCGTGCACCAACAGTGCAGCATGGAGCAGCTCAAAGGCCGCGGCCAAATCCCCACACGCCTGGTGATCAGTTCCACCGAACGCCGAATACGTCAAAAAAACCAGGCGTGGCCGCATCCACTTACCGCCACGGGTGGTCTTGGACATGCTCGCCCACAACTGTTCAAAGGCCGGAGAGTAGGCCTCCGCCCGGGCACCATGGCTGAGGAAATACGTATCGAGCGAGGACTGAATCTGAGCTTTGAATCCCTCCCATTCGAGCGTTTCCGGCTGACGAGTTCCAAGGTTTTTCAGAGATTGCTTGATGGATGACATCACTGCTCGCCTTTCACTGTTCCTCTGTGCAGGTGATCGTACTTCATTTCAATCTCGCTCTCGAGGCTAGCAATCCGGCCGGTCATGGAATCGACCACTCCGGAGAGAAAATCAACTATCACGCGCTGTTCGTGTTCTTCATAGCCGCGCACTGCCTGGTCAACATCTAAAATCATCGGCATCAACATCTCCATGGCTGACTGCACCGACTCGTCGCTGGGGCTGATGACCCAGCGCCGTCGATCCGTCGGGTGTGGGGAGCGGTGCACGTGTCCCTTCGCCACCAAGCGATCAATCACGGTGGTGGTGGCGGCCGGGGTCAAATGCAGCATCTGCGAAAGCTCACTCGGTGACACGGAGCGCAGTTTCAGGAGGTGCTGCATGGCCTGAAAATCGGTTTCGTTGATTTCCATCTCACGCCGCATGATGAACTCCATGGTCTCGTTCAAGGCAAGCACCTGCCGCACAAGAGCCGACGCTGGATGCATCGAATCTCGAACGGGATCAACTTGTTCGCCACTCACGTATATCCCCTTGTTGATAATTAATCAATCATGTATATCAAAGTGTTGATAATAAGAAAATCTAACTACATAATGGAGGAAGAAAACAGATTTGTCGAGCTGGAGGCGCACCATGGCAAGAATCGCTGTCGCAGGAGCAACTGGTTATATTGGTGGGCGGCTCATTCCGCTACTCCTAGAAGCCGGGCACGAGGTACGGGTATTGAGCCGTAACCTGACAAAACTTAGAGATGTCCCGTGGCGAGATCAGGTCACCGCGGTGGAGGGATCCATTCAGGACTTCGAGACTGCTCGCGAACTCTGCCACGGCACGGAACTGGTCTATTACTTGGTGCACTCCATGTCTGGTGGAGCCGAGGCCGATTTTGAGCGGGTGGAACGTCTCTGTGCCATGAATCTGGGTCAGGCAGCCCGAGAGGCAGGCGTGCAACGACTGGTGTATCTATCCGGGCTCCACCCCCATGGAAAGCTCAGCCGCCATCTGGCTTCTCGCACCGAGGTAGGTAGTATTCTCATGGCCAGCGGAACACCCACCGTGGTGCTCCAAGCCGGGCTGGTGATCGGATCGGGTTCGGCCAGTTTTGAAATGGTCAGGCACCTGACCGATGTGCTCCCCGTAATGCCGGCCCCCAAATGGGTCATGAATAAGATCCAGCCCATAGCCATCCGAGATGCGCTGCACTATCTGGTGGGTGCAACATCGCTACCATCCGGGCTCAACCGCACCTTTGATATTGGCGGGCCTGAAGTTCTGCGCTATGCAGACATGATGCGCAGCTATGCGCAGGCCGCAGGATTCCGGCCTCCAACCATTATTCCTTTGCCGGTGTTAACGCCATGGCTGGCAGGCCAATGGGTCAATTTAGTCACTCCAGTCCCCCGTAGCCTGGCCATCCCACTGGTGGAATCCCTTCAGCATTCTTGTGTGACCAGTGAGAAGGACATTGCCGCCTTCATCCCCGACCCCGACGGCGGACTCACGCCCTACAAGCGGTCTGTAGAATTGGCGCTCCACAAGATCGAAACCGACGCGGTGGAGACAACGTGGGCAACTGCCCACGCCCTGAGCGCACCTGCCGAGCCTTTGCCGAGCGATCCAGACTGGGCCGGTTTGACTGTTTTCACCGATGAACGCAAAAAAACCACCAAGGTCCCTGCCCATCAGGTCTGGGCCGTGGTGGAAGGAATAGGTGGAGAGAACGGCTATTACTCTCTTCCATTCGCGTGGACTGTGCGTGGCTGGATGGACAAGCTCGCCGGTGGGGTCGGCTTGATCCGAGGACGACGCAGCCCCAATTCTCTCCAACTCAACGACACCGTTGACTGGTGGCGCGTGGAAACATTGGAGCGGGGCCACCTGCTACTCCTGCGTGCGGAGATGATTGTTCCTGGCAGGGCGTGGCTTGAATTTGAAGTCACGGATCTGGGGGAAGGACAAGGAAGCGAGTTCCGGCAACGGGCCATTTTCTTTCCGCGGGGCCTCTGGGGGCGGTTGTACTGGCTGGCTGTTTTGCCGTTCCACGGAGCAATCTTCAAGAATATGGCCAGCCGCATCACTGACGCCGCCGCACTCCGAGGTGGAGCGCAGTAGCGGCAACCAGAACCAGCCACCGCAAATCTCCACCCTGGGCAGGAGGCTATTGGAGGCGGTAGACCATAGGGTGGATACGTGATCATGCATTCCATTTACGACTGGTTCAGTCGGCACCGCTTCGCCGTGGACTTCGTTTTAATGTCGGTGCTGGGGCTCATGGTGATGCCCTTCAGTATTGCCGACGGCGGATATCGCCGAACCGGTCTGGAAATGCTGGTGGCGGGAGTCTTCGCAACGGCGCTGATTTTCCCGTTGGCGTGGCGGCGTACTCGCACAGTCATGGCTGGTTCCATCATTGCCGGCGTTGCCGTCTTGCAGTGGGCGCTCAATGTGGAGCCCATGGCGGCCAATATTTCTGTACCGCTCATTGTCTACGCGCTGGCGGCATTTGGCCCACGCTGGGCATCGCTGAGTGGGCTGGGCTTGGCCATGTTGGGCTCCATCATGCTGGTGACCCGCTACTTTTACGAGCTCACCATGGTCAGCTTGGCCGATCTGCCCTACACCATAGTCTTGATTCTCATGGTCTGGGTTCTGATCCTTTTCAGCTGGACAGCCGGTGACCTGACGCGAACCAAACGGCTCCGCGAACAAGCCCTTTCCGAGCGCGCCCACCGACTGGAAATTGAGGCCCAGCACGAACGTGAGCTCGCCGCCAGCGATGAGCGCGCCCACATTGCTCGCGAGATGCATGACATCGTGGCGCACTCGCTCTCCGTCATCATCACCCAGGCCGACGGCGCCCGCTACGCCGCAGTGGCCACCCCTGAAATCGCACCGCAAACACTAGCTACGATTGCCGCCACAGGCCGTTCTTCCCTCCAAGAAATGCGCCGCCTGCTAGGCGTTTTGCGTGGCGGAGACGAGGCCTCCACCCGGCCCCTCCCCGGCCTCGCGGACATCGACGAACTGCTGTTGGGCACCCGCGCAACAGGCCTACCGGTGGAGTTCACCGTCACCGGAACGGCCCGCCGCCAACTCCCACCCGGCGCGGAACTGACCGCCTACCGCATGGTCCAAGAGGGCCTCACCAACGTCATGAAGCACGCCGGACCCAACGTCCAATCCGCCGTCCACCTCGCCTGGAACGCGCGCGGCCTGGACATCACCGTGCGCGACGACGGCCGTGGCGCCACCGCCGCCCTGTCCACCAACCCCGTCTCGGTGCTGCCCACAAGACCCCCAGCGATTTCCGCCCAGGTGAGGAACGACGTCGTCCCTCACGCAGGCGGGCAGCCCACCACCGGGGCACTCAAGACTGCTTCACCCCAGACTGTGTCTCCCTCCGGAGCCCCGAGCGGAACCTCGGGCGGCAACGGCTTGCGCGGCATGGCCGAGCGCGTAAAACTCTACGACGGCAATCTTTCGGCCGGCCCGCTGCCTGGCGGCGGTTTCGGCATCAACGCATTCATCCCCTACACGGAGCAGTAACCATGACTTCCCTCTCCCCCATCCGCGTGGCCCTGGTCGACGATCAGCAGCTGGTGCGTTCCGGCTTTGGCATGCTGATCAATTCCCAGCCCGATCTGAGCGTGGTGCTGCAGGCTGGCAACGGCATCGAGGCGCTGGCCGGGCTCTCGGCAACGGCGGCCGATGTGGTCCTCATGGACGTGCGCATGCCCAGCATGGACGGGCTCGAAACTACCCGCCGGCTCATGGAACGCACCAAGGCTGCGCCGTCCGGATCGTGGTTGTCGGAGCTGAAGATCGTGGTGCTGACAACTTTTGACCTCGATGAATATGCTTTGGCCGCGATTCAGGCAGGGGCCAGCGGCTTCTTGCTGAAGGACGCCCCGCCGGAGGAACTACTCGGCGCCATCAGGACTGTTTTCGCGGGCGACGCCGTCATTGCCCCGTCCACCACGCGCCGGCTGCTGGATCATGTGGCGCCCATGCTCTCTGCCCCCAGCGCGGCCAACGACGCCCATGCCGAAGCGGTGGCCCGGCTTACGGCGCGCGAGCATGAGGTGTTTGTGCTGATCGCCAACGGTCTCTCCAACCCGGAGATCGCCGCGCAGCTGTTCGTTTCCGAGGCCACCGTCAAGACCCATGTGGGGCACATCTTGGCCAAGCTTAACGCCCGTGACCGGGTGCAGATTGTGGTCATCGCCTACGAGACCGGGATCGTCTCCCCGCGCTAACCGGCGCCCCTGCCCGATGCCGCACTTGCCGGGGCGTTTCTGCCGACGCCGCCGCAGGGACCCCGTCCGCCACTACTCCAGGGAGAGAAACACCGGTTTTAGCTTGGCCGAGTCGAGCTCGGCATCGTCACCGGCCAGGAATGTCGGCAGGGTGTGACGGGGGACCTACAGGTGCAGGCGGTAGAAGCGGAAGGCCGAGAATCCCTCGATGGGCAGGCGTTCCACCGCGGAATAGCCAGCCCCTGCCGCGTACCGTTCCAGCACCGATTGCCGCATCACCGTCCCCGTGCCCGCCGATCCCGGGATCGACAGGCTGTCGGGCAGGCAGATGAACAGGCTGTAGGCATACATGAGCCGCTCCAGTTCGTCCCCGGCCGGGCCAAACGCATCGGCGACGGCTTCATCCATGACCACCACCACGCCGTCGGACTTCACCATGGCGCGGACTGCGGCCAGCACCTGCACGGGAAACGGCATATCATGCAGCGCCTCAAAGATGAAGACGGCGTCCTGGCTGCCGGGCGCCCCGGCGTCTGCCGCGTCCGCGGCGTCGGCGTCCGCGGCGACGGCGTCCGCGGCGACGGCGTCCGCGGCGACGGCGGAGTCGGCGACGGCGTCCGCGGCGACGGCGGAGTCGGCGTCGGCGTCGGCGTCGGCGAGGCGGAACGTTGCCCGGCCCTCCAAACCGCGGCGGCGTGCGTTCTTCCGCGCCTGCTCGATCGAGGGCTCGTCAATGTCAATGCCGACGACGGCGGCACCCGGGTAGGCGTTCGCCAGCGCCAGCGTGGACCAGCCGAAGCCGGCCCCCAGATCGGTGATGCGCGCCCCCTGCCGGGACAGCACCTCGTGGATCTCCGGGACGGACGCCAAAGCGGTACCCAGCCGCTGGTCAAACCACGGTTTGTTGCCGGCCGCCTGCGACTCGCGTGCCTCGCTGCCGATCTCCGCCCAGCCCACGCCGCCGCCATGCCGGAATGCCTGCACCAGTTCCGGCAGCTGTGCCACCCCTGCCCGGAGCATGCGCACCATAGGCATGAGTGTTGTGAGGGAGTCCGGTTGCAGCAGCACCTCGGCAGCACCGGGCGGCAGTATGAAGCGGGGCCCGGCATCCTGAGCTGTTCCGGCGTCCTGCACCACTTCGACGAAGCCCGCCACGCTTTGTTGTTCCAGCCATTCCCGCGCGTAGCGTTCCTGCGTGCCGGTACCCGCTGCCAACTCAGCCGGCGTCAGCCCTGCTCCGCCGGCTTCGGCAAGTGCGGCATACCAGCCAAGCCCGTCACCCAACACAATGCTTGCCAGTTCCGCGTAGCCCAGCACGGCAGCGACCACCCGGTCCGAATATGCTGCCACGCCGTCATCCATCGCCTGGACCATGCTGACAATTCTCCTCTTCCCAACGGATTCTAGAAAGCGGAACTTTGCCCTCAGGAAATCGTCCTCCCGCACCCCAGCGGCAGCCGCCTCCCACTACGGTAGGAGGGACCGGCGTCGAACATTCCAAAGATCTCCAACCGTGCTCCGATCCGCGCCACCCCATCCGAAATTAGGCTGGAGCCATGACCATCACAACAGAGCACAATCAACGCACATTGGCGGTTCAGGCCCGCGGTTTGCGCAAGACCTACGGCAAGGGCGAAACCGAGGTGACAGCGCTCAAGGGTGTGGACCTGGAGTTCCCGGCCGGCCAATTCACCGCCATCATGGGGCCCTCAGGTTCGGGCAAATCCACACTGATGCACTGCTTGGCGGGCCTCGATTCGGTCACCAGCGGCACCATCCACTTGGGCGACACCGAGCTGACATCGCTCAACGACAAGGCGTTAACCCAGCTGCGCCGTGACCGGATCGGCTTCGTCTTCCAAGCCTTCAACTTGGTCCCAACCCTGACTGCGGAAGCCAACATCACCCTTCCCGTGGCTCTGGCCGGCGGCACCGTGGACAAGGAATGGTTCACCTTCATCACCAAAACACTGGGTCTGGTGGATCGCCTGGCGCACAAGCCGCATGAGCTCTCCGGCGGCCAGCAGCAGCGCGTCGCCGTGGCCCGCGCCCTGCTCACGCGCCCCGATGTGATCTTTGGCGACGAGCCCACCGGCAACCTCGATTCCCGTTCCGGCGCCGAGGTGCTGGGCATGCTGCGCCGCTCCTCGCGCGAAATGGGCCAGAGCATCATCATGGTCACCCACGACCCCGTCGCCGCCTCCTACGCCGACCGCGTGGTACTCATGAACGACGGCGCCTTGGTGGGGACTCTGGACAACCCGACCGCCGAATCCGTGCTGGCTTCGCTGGCCTCCTTGGGGGCGTAAGCCATGCTGCAGGTCGCCCTTAGCCAACTCAAAACTCACTCCAGACGGTTCATAGCCATCACCTTAGCGGTGCTATTGGCCGTCGCGTTCCTCTCCGCAACCCTGATGGTCAACGCCTCCACGCAAGCATCGCTGAAGGCTAGCATTGGGCAGGCTTATGCCTCGGCGGATCTCGTCATCTCCCCTCCTGGCAATCCACCACTGACGACGTCGGCCGCTGCTGCCGTGGCTGCCTCACCTGACGTCGTGGAATCGTATGCGCAGCGCTCCTTGTATGTTCAGACCGATCTGGGTAGCGCCTCCGCCGCCGCATTCTTGCGCAATATGCCCTCTTTCCCGTCATTGGAACCTGTTGAGCTGCGCTCCGGCGCGTGGCCTTCCAACGACCAGGAAGTGGTGGTGGACTCCAAAACCGCCGAACGCAATGCGCTAGTTGTAGGCAGCAAAACTACGCTCACCGGGCAGGCTGTCGCGGATGCTTCAAGCGCAACTGGGCAGGGAGCTGGGCCGCAGCTCGTCGCCACCGTCTCAGGCATCATGGCAGCATCGGCTGACCCAATGTCATCAGGGATGGCCCAGTTTGTGGGCACACCGGCGGCCGTTGATAAGCTCAGCGGCCCGGACGCCGGATTCAGCAGCATCTCGGTGAACCTCAAGGCCGGTGTTTCCATCGCCGCAGCGAAGGATTCCCTGGCGAGGTCTCTCGATCAGCGGGTCGAAACCATCCTGACCCCTGACGAGAAAACCACTGAAGAAGTCTCTCGGTTTACCGGCGGATCGGACCAGCTGACCATCATCTTGCTGGCGTTCGCAGCCGTGGCCCTGCTCGTCGCGGCACTGGTTGTCTCCAACACCTTCTCGGTTCTGGTCGCCCAGCGAACCCGCGAACTCGCCCTGCTGCGTTGCATTGGAGCGAGCCGCAAACAGGTGCGCAACTCCGTCATTGTGGAGGCCCTGGTGGTTGGGGTCGTTGCCTCGGTACTGGGTGTGCTGGCGGCCACGGGAACCATGGCGTTGGTTTTGACCTTACTGCGCCAGAATCCCGACTTTAGCTTCGCCACGTTGGCGGTGCCGCCGTCGGCCATTATTGCTGGCATCCTCATCGGCACTCTACTGACGGTGCTGGCAGCACTGGTTCCGGCCCGCGCCGCAACGGCCGTGGCTCCGCTGGCCGCGCTTCGTCCTGTGGACGATACCACCGTCCACACTACGGGTGGACGGGTTCGCCTGGTCATTGGCGTGGTGCTCGTCTTGGCGGGCGGCGTTGGCCTGGTTGTTGGCGGGATCTCCGCGAATCTGCTCTTGGCACTTCCCTCGGGGGCTGCGTCATTTGTTGGCTTCCTGATGGCGGCCACGCTGTTCGTGCCCAAGCTCGTCTCACTCGCCGGAACGCTGGCGCGTCCTGCTGGTGTGCCGGGCAAGATGGCTGCTGCGAACGCCGTGCGTAATCCGCGCCGCACCACCGCGACCGCCTCGGCGCTGCTCATTGGCGTCACCCTCGTGACCATGATGATGACCGGTGCCGCCACTGCCCGGCATGCCTTCGACACTGAGCTCGACGGCGTCTATCCGGTGGATATCACTGCGCAGTCGTACGCGGACCAAGATACTGTTACAGATTCCCAAATGGCTACGGCGGCAGCTCTTCCGGGAGTTGAGCACATTGCCCGGCTCCAGTTGGTGGGTTTGGTGAATGCGGGTGATACTGAGCTACCTGCTTACGGTATTTCCGATGCCGATGCGGCCGCTGTTCTGGCCAACCCCGCCAACCGGCCAACCCCGACGTCGGCCGTGTTGCCCAAGGGCCTGATCCCCAAGGACACCACCAGCACCTCAGCCAGCCTCGTTGCTGGGACGCAAACAACCAACCTCACCGGAACCGCTGCAACCACCAACGGGACCTACGCTCTGGTGTCGTTGGACGCGTTCGGGCCAGTGGCCGCCGACGATCCACTGCGCATGCAAGCACCTAACCCGTTATGGATCAAGGTGCACCCGTCCCTGGACGCCAACGCTTTGTTGGACCTGCGTCAGTCCATAGCCACAGCTTTAGGGCTCGACGAATACCAGGTCTCTGGTGCTGTTCTGGAAAAGGTCACGTTCGGTCAGGTCATCGACATGTTGCTGCTGGTCGTCACCGGGCTGCTGGCCGTGGCCGTATTCATTGCCCTGATCGGTGTGGCCAACACGCTCTCGCTGTCGGTGCTGGAACGGACCCGCGAGAACTCGTTGCTCCGCGCCTTGGGCCTGACGCGTGGACAGCTCCGTGGCATGCTGGCTCTGGAAGCGGTTCTCATTGCCGGCGTCGCAGCCATCATCGGCTCGGTTCTAGGCACCGTGTACGGCTGGGCGGGAGCGCAATCGGCTCTTGGCAGCTTCGCGTCCGTCACCGCCGTCATTCCGTGGGGTCAGATCCTGGCGGTGGTTGCTGTGGCAGCAATTGCCGGGCTGCTCGCCTCCGTAGTGCCGGCCCGCCGTGCTGCCAAGCTCTCCCCCGTTGAAGGTCTGGCCATGGATTAGCTGCTGAAGCTCCTGCGGCTCCTGCCGCTCCGCTGCCACGCGGATTCGGATGGCGCTTGCGGGAAAAGACGGCTGTATACGGCCATCTTTTCCCGCAAGCGCCGTCTGAATGCAATGTTGGGGCTCAGTTACGGACTCCAAAGTTATCCACAGGCATCACATCTGTACGTCTCGCGAGCATCTTTGCAGTGAGACGCTGGGACTATGAGCATGCCACGACTGATTCTTCCATCGGACTTTGAAAAGTCCGGCCGGGACCGCCGGCAGCTGGTGGAGCTATGCAAGAGCGGGGAACTCACCCGTGTGCGCCGTGGCGTTTACGCAAAGACTGCTTCCGTCCGCGAACTCAGCCCTTTGCAAAACTATGGACTAAAGATTCTGGCATTTCAGGCACTGACCTCACGTCAGCCCGTACTCTGCCATGCGAGCGCGGCACTACTGTGGGGACTGTGGATTGTGGGTACTCCCCGACGTCTGCATGTCATGACAGAAGTGATGGTGGGCGGGCGAAACGAAAACGGTGTGATCAGGCATCGCGGCTCCATGACTGATGGACTCCAAAGGTGTGGCCCATTCCTGCTCACTGACAAATTGACCACGGTAATGCAACTGATCCTCTCGCTCGATTTTCCCTACGCCGTTGCCATCTGTGATTCAAGCTTGCGGGCACCCGACAGGAAACATCAGTTCAATCACTTCACGCCGCCCCTTGTGGACTCCCCACAATTCGACCCCTTGTGGCAAAGTACCTACCCACAGGGACAAGCATTGCGGCGCGAAGATCTCATGGTCGCAGCCGACAAACTGCCCACCGCCAGCGCCCGCAGACGGGCACTAGCCGTCATCAGTTTCGCTAACCCACTGTCCGGCTCTGCTGGGGAATCAATCAGCCGAGCCAAGATGCATTTGTTGGGTTTCCCCGCCCCGATACTCCAACAACGGTTCATCCTTCGTGATGGCAGCGACGCTTTTACTGACTATTGGTTCGAGAAGATCCGGCTCGTCGGCGAATTTGACGGCCAAGGCAAGTACTTGCGCGACGACTGGGGCGGAGGCCTATCCATTCAGGACCGTGTCATGAAGGAAAAGCGACGCGAGAACCAAATCCGAGCCCAGGTCAGCGGTTTTGTCCGATGGGAATGGAACGAAATGATGAACCAGGAACGCTTCATCAGCCTGTTGCGGGAGGCTGGACTGCGACAGCAATAGACCGTTCAGCCAAAAGGACGGCGCTTGCGGGAAAAGACGGCGGTATACGACCATCTTTTCCCGCAAGCGCCGTCCGAATCCAAACGGGCACGAAACGGGCGCGAAACAGGGCCGCGACTACGCGGAGGCGGGCTCTTCGTACCGTGGGAAGATCGGCGTCGGGGCGGGCAGGACCGTTCCAGCAACCAGCGGTGTGGCGATGGCAGCAAACTCACGCAGCGCCGAGTCCGCGGAGGTCCCCTGTCCCAGAACCGTCAGCAGCTTCGCGGCGGCGTCCGGCATAACCGGCTGAATCAGGATCGAGACCATGCGCAGTACCTCGAGGGTTACGTACAGCACGGTTTCCATGCGGGGAACGTCCGTCTTGCGCAGCACCCAGGGGGCCTGATCGGCGAAGTAGGCGTTGGTATCGCCCAAAACGTGCCAGATCTTTTCCAGAGAACCGTGGAAGTCCTGCACCTGGTACGCGTTGCGGGAAATCTCCAACAAACCAGCGGCAGCAGCCATCATGGCCTCGTCCGCAGGCGTGAAAGCGCCCGGCGTCGGCACCACACCGGCACAGTTCTTGGCCACCATGGACAAGGAGCGCTGAGCCAGGTTACCCAGGTTGTTGGCGAGGTCGGAGTTCATCCGGCCCACCACGGCGTCGTGGTTGTAAGAACCATCGGCGCCGAAGGGAACTTCGCGCAGAAGGAAGAAGCGGACCTGGTCAAGACCGTACTGGGCAACCCAATCCGCCGGAGCCACAACGTTGCCCAAGGACTTGGACATCTTCACGCCGTTGTTGTGCAGGAATCCGTGGATCATGACGCGCTTGGGCAGCTCGATCCCGGCCGACATCAAGAATGCTGGCCAGTACACGGCGTGGAAGCGGGAGATGTCCTTGCCAATGACGTGCACGTCAGCCGGCCAGTACTTCTGGAACGCCTCAGACGACACATCCGGGTAGCCAACGCCGGTGAGGTAGTTGGTCAGCGCGTCCACCCACACGTACATGACGTGCTTGTCGTTTCCGGGGACAGGAACGCCCCAGTCGAAGGTGGTGCGGCTGACGGAAAGGTCTTCCAAGCCACCCTTGACGAAGCTGATGACCTCGTTGAAACGGGTGCGAGGGGCGCCGAATTCGGGCTCAGCCTCGTAGAGCGCCAGCAATTTTTCCTGATAGTTGGACAGTCGGAAGAAGTAGCTTTCCTCTTCGGTCCAGGTCAACTCGGTGTCGGTGACCTTGGAGTAGCGCTTGCCGTCTTCGCGCAGTTCCGTCTCGTCTTCGCCGTAGTAGGCCTCGTCGCGGACAGAGTACCAGCCCTCGTACTTGCCCAGGTAGATGTCCCCGGCCTCCTCCATCTTTTTCCAGATGGCCTGCGAGGCGGCGTAATGATCGGCGTCCGTGGTGCGGATGAAGCGGTCGTAGCTGATGCCGAGGGCGGCGTGCGCTTCCTTGTAAATGGCGGCGTTTCGGTCCACCAGCTCCTTGGGCGTGACGCCCTGATCCTCGGCGGCTTGAGCAATCTTCATACCGTGCTCATCGGTCCCGGTCAGGAACATCACGTCGAACCCGTCCAGGCGCTTAAAGCGTGCCATGGCGTCGGTGGCGATGTACTCGTAGGCGTGCCCGATGTGCGGAACACCGTTCGGGTACGTGATGGCAGTGGTGAGGTAGTAAGGCGTCTTGGCCGATTCAGTAGATGTCACCCTACGAATTTACCGTGTCCGCAGTGTTTCTCCCATTTCCTGCCCAAATCTTCGCTCTCTTCCAACGAACGACGGCGGCGTCCCCACCAAAGTGGGAACGCCGCCGTCGTTTGTGAAAAGGGAAGGTTAGTCTTCCAGGTCGACCTCGCGGGCCATGGTGGCGCCGATTTCGGTGCGGATGGAATCCAGCAGCGCCTGCGGTACGGAGCTGTCAACCGTGATGAGGGCCAGCGCCTGGCCACCTTCGGTATGGCGGGCAACCTGCATGCCGGCGATGTTGACGTTGTTCTCGCCGAGGAGGCGGCCCAAGGAACCGACCACGCCGGGACGGTCGGCGTAAGAGATCACCAGGAGGTGATCACTCATGGGGATTTCGAGTTCGTAGCCGTTGACAGCGACGATCTTCTGGATCTGTTTCGGGCCGGTCAGGGTACCCGATACGGAGATCTGCGAATCGTCGGACAGGGCGCCGCGGATGGTCAGCACGTTGCGGTAGTCGGCTGATTCCAGCGTGGTGATCAGGTTGGTTTTGATACCGCGCTGTTCGGCCAGAATCGGTGCGTTGACGTAGGAGACCTGCTCGGAGACGACGTCCTTGAAGACGCCCTTCAGAGCAGAGAGTTCCAGTGCCTTGACGTCGAGGGCGGCAATTTCACCGGCAATTTCGACGTCGATCTGGGTGACCGAGGCGTGGGTCAGCGCGGTGAAGATGCGGCCCAGCTTCTCGATCAGCGGGATGCCCGGGCGGACGTCGGCGGCAATGACGCCACCGGCAACGTTCACGGCATCCGGAACCAGCTCGCCGGCAAGTGCCAGACGAACAGACTTGGCGACGGAGACGCCGGCCTTTTCCTGAGCCTCGTCGGTGGATGCACCCAGGTGCGGGGTGGCGATGACGTTGTCGAGTTCCAGGAAGTCGACGTCGGTGGCCGGCTCCTTGACGAACACGTCAATGCCGGCGCCGGCGATTTCGCCTTCGCGCAGCGCAATGTTCAGGGCTGCCTCGTCAATGAGACCGCCGCGGGCCACGTTGATGACGTAGGCGCTCTTCTTCATCTTTGCAAAAGCCTCAGTGCTGATCATGCCCAAGGTTTCGGGCGTGCGCGGCATGTGGATTGTGATGAAGTCGGACTGTTCCAGCAGCTCGTCCAGGGAGAGCAGCTGCACGCCGAGGCTGGCGGCGCGGGCGCTGGTGACGTAGGGATCGTAAGCAACGATCTCCATGCCAAAGGCCTTGGCACGTTCGGTAATCAGGGCGCCAATGCGGCCCAAGCCGATGATGCCGAGCTTCTTTTCCAGCAGTTCGGTGCCGGTGTACTTGGAGCGCTTCCACTCCCCGTTCTTCAGGGCGGTGCTGGCAGCCGGGATGTGGCGGGCCAGGGAAAGAATGTGGCCGATGGTCAGCTCGGCTGCGGAGACAATGTTCGAGGTAGGTGCATTCACGACCATGACGCCAGCCTGTGTTGCGGCCTTGATGTCAACGTTGTCCAGCCCCACACCGGCACGTGCGATCACCTTCAAGTTCTTCGCTGCGGCAATCGCTTCAGCATCCACCTGAGTTGCGGAGCGAACCAGGATCGCATCGACGTCAACAATGGCGGACAGCAGCGCGGAACGGTCCGCGCCGTCAGCATGGCGGATCTCGAAATCGGGACCCAATGCCTCGATCGTGGCGGGAGAAAGTTCCTCAGCGAGGAGTACTACTGGCTTGGTGGCTGTCACCGGTGACCTCTTTAGCTCTCGTTAGTGTTCTTGTGGGGATTTTGGTGAATGGTTCTCATGCTGCGAATTCAGCAGAAAAGCCGGACTCCAGTTTATGGGAGACCGGCTTCGGTGCCGTAACAAATACCGGGAAGTGCGACGCAAGCGACATAAATCACATGATCCATGCCACCTTTGTTCATCTAGTTGCGCTCTTAATGCACGACGGCGCCTGCCGCGCCCGTGCGGGTCCGGCAGGCGCCGTCGGAAGTGCTTAGACCCACGCTAGAAGCGTTTGGGCCCACGCGCCCGAGCCCGAGGGCCCAAACGTTGGGCCCACGCTTGCCAGGTTCCCGAGCAGAGACGCGCCAGCAGCTCTACTCGGGCCGGCAAGTGGGGATTAGCGGGCTACGGAGCCTTCGGTGTAATCGTCGCTGTTGCTGATCCAGGAGAAGAGTCCACGCAGTTCGCGGCCGGTGGCCTCGATGGGGTGCTCTTCGCCCTTCTTGCGCAGCGCCTTGAATTCAACGCCGCCGTTGTCCTGGTCCTCGATGAAGCGCGTTGCGAAAGCACCGCTCTGGATGTCGGCCAGAACAGCCTTCATGTTTTCCTTCACCTCGGGGGTGATGACGCGCGGGCCGGAGACGTAGTCGCCGTACTCTGCGGTGTCAGAAACGCTCCAGCGCTGCTTGGCAATGCCACCTTCCCACATGAGGTCAACGATGAGCTTGAGCTCGTGCAGTACCTCGAAGTAGGCGATTTCCGGCTTGTAGCCGGCTTCGGTCAGAACTTCAAAGCCGTACTGAACCAGCTGTGAGGTACCGCCACAGAGAACTGCCTGCTCGCCGAAGAGATCGGTTTCGGTCTCTTCGGTGAAGGTGGTCTCGATGACGCCGGCGCGCGTTCCGCCGATGCCCTTGGCGTAGGACAGGGCCAGAGCCTTGGCATTACCTGTGAAGTCCTGCTCAACAGCGATCAGGTCGGGGATGCCACGGCCGGCTTCGAATTCGCGGCGTACGGTGTGACCCGGAGCCTTCGGAGCAACCAGAGCCACGTCAACATCAGCCGGGGGCGTGATGTAGCCGAAGCGGATGTTGAAGCCGTGGCCGAAGAACAGGGCGTCGCCAGCCTTCAGGTTCGGTGCAATGTCCTCGGCGTAGACGAAGCGCTGAACCTGGTCCGGGGTCAAGATCATGATCAGGTCGGCTTCGGCGGTTGCTTCTGCAACGCTGAGTACGCGCAGGCCCTCTGCCTCTGCCTTAGCGATGGACTTGGAGCCCGCCTTGAGGCCGACGCGTACGTCAACACCGGAATCGCGCAGGCTCAGTGCGTGGGCGTGGCCCTGGCTGCCGTAACCAATAACGGCGACCTTGCGACCCTGGATGATGGACAGGTCGGCGTCGTCGTCGTAGTACATGTCAGTCACTGTGGAACTCCTTGAATAACGTGAATAAATGGGGTGTTGCATCATGGATAAGTATTTCGCCCAGAACCCCTGACTTGCCGGGTTCTGGTGGGCCGTGCGCTAGGAAGCGCGCAGTGCCCGGTCGCTCATGGAACGGGTTCCCCGCCCAATGGCCAAGGTGCCGGATTGCACAATTTCCCGGACCCCGAAGGGTTCCAAGACGTTGAGCAAGGCTGCTAGCTTGTCAGCGTAGCCGGTGGCTTCAATGGTCAATGAGTCTGTGGACACATCAACCACGGAAGCCCGGAAGAGATCTGCAGCTTGGGTTACTTGCAGTCTCGTAGCGGCATCCGCACGCACCTTGACCAGGATGTGGTCCCGCTGCACGGAATTCTCTGCAACCAGTTCAACGATCTTGATGACGTTGACTAGTTTGTTCAGCTGTTTGGTGACTTGTTCAATCAAGTCACCGTCTGCGTCAACCACCACTGTCATGCGGGAAATCCCGTCAATCTCGGTGGGGCCAACGGCAAGTGAGTTGATATTGAAGGCGCGGCGGGCAAACATGCTGGCCACGCGGGTCAATACGCCGGGCTTATCTTCAACCAGTACGGAAAGAGTATGTCGAGTCATTTCTAGTCCTCCTCGTCCCACACCGGGGTCATGTTCCGGGCAACCTGAATCTGATCATTGCTGACCCCTGATGGCACCATCGGCCACACCATGGAATCGGGGCTGACCACGAAGTCGATGATGACGGGGCGGTCATTGATAGCCAAGGCAGCCTGGATGGTTGCGTCAATGTCCTCGACGCGTTCGCAGCGCAAACCGACACAGCCGTAGGCGTCTGCCAACTTCACAAAGTCGGGGACACGAATGGTGTCGTGACCGGTGTTCAGATCGGTGTTGGAGTAGCGACTGTTGTAGAACAGCGTCTGCCACTGGCGCACCATGCCCAAGGAGGAGTTGTTGATGATGGCAACCTTGATCGGAATGTTGTTGATCCGACACGTTGCCAATTCCTGGTTGGTCATCTGGAAGCAGCCGTCACCGTCGATGGCCCAGACCACGCGGTCCGGGTTACCCACCTTGGCACCCATGGCTGCGGGAACCGAGTAGCCCATGGTTCCGGCACCACCGGAGTTCAGCCAGGAACGGGGACGCTCGTACTTGATGAACTGTGCGGCCCACATCTGGTGCTGGCCAACGCCGGCAACGTAGACCCCTTCAGGACCGGTCAGTTCACCAATACGTGAGATGACGCGCTGCGGGGACATGAGCCCGTCTTCGGGTTCGGTCCAGCCCAGCGGGTAGGTGTCGCGCAGGTTGCCCAGGAACGCCCACCAATCGCCGAGATCAGGGGTCCCGTTGCTCTCAAATTCCGTCTTCACGGCGGCACTCAGGTCCGGAATGATTTCCTTCAGTGAACCAACAATCGGCACATCAGCCGTGCGGTTCTTGGAAATTTCTGCCGGGTCAATATCGGCGTGGATGACCTTGGCGTGCGGGGCGAAGCTGCTCAGGACGCCTGTGACACGATCGTCAAAGCGCGCACCCAAGGTGATGAGCAGATCGGATTGCTGCAAGGCGGTCACGGCCGAAACCGTGCCGTGCATGCCGGGCATGCCGACGTGCAGAGTGTGCGAATCCGGGAAGGCGCCGCGGGCCATCAGCGTGGTGACCACGGGAGCGCCGGTCAGTTCGGCCAGAATCAGCAGCTCTTCGGATGCATTGGCCTTGATCACGCCACCACCGACGTACAGTACGGGCTTCTTGGCTTCGCGAATCAGGCGTGCAGCTTCACGCAACTGCTTCGAGTGACCGCGGAACACGGGGCGGTAGCCGGGCAGGTCAATGACCGGCGGCCAGGAGAAGGTCATCTGAGCCTGCTGCGCGTCCTTGGCGAAGTCCACCAGCACGGGGCCGGGGCGACCGGTCGAGGCGAGGTGGAATGCCTCGGCCATCACGCGAGGGATGTCATTGGGGTCCGTCACCAGGTACGAGTGCTTGGTGATCGGCATGGTGATACCAACAATGTCGGCCTCCTGGAAGGCGTCGGTGCCGATCACGGTGCTGGAAACCTGGCCGGTAATGGCCACCAGGGGAACCGAGTCCATGTGCGCATCCATGATGGCGGTGACCAAGTTGGTGGCACCTGGACCGGAGGTGGCGATACACACGCCAACATCTCCGGTGACCATGGCGTAACCCTGTGCAGCGTGGCCCGCACCCTGTTCGTGGCGCACCAGAATGTGGTTCAGATCCGATGCCATCAGCGGGTCATACGTAGGAAGAATGGCGCCACCAGGCAATCCGAAGATGTCCTTGACACCTAGCTCTTCAAGTGAACGGACAAGCGCCTCGGAGCCGGTCATCTGGATGGGAGCCACAACATTGTTGGGACCCACGACGGCGGATGCCGGGCTTACGGTGCTGACCACACCGGAGTGGGTGCTCGCTTGTGCACCGTGCCCGGGGGACTTGGCTGCCATCAGCGCTGGGCTGGCGGGCGTTCCTTTGCTCATCGGTTCTTCCTTTGGGGAACTCATGCTTGGGTAATTCTTCTGTAGCTGCGTTTGGTGCAGGGTGGATCACGCAGTATTACAAGTTGCCGCTGGTGGTGGAAACAAAAAAACCCCTCTTGCCCATAAGGCGTTCATCGAGGGGTTTGCACGTGTTGTGGCGTTCTTTCATCTAAAGAAAGCCACAAGCCAATAACCATGGGTGTGGTCATTGCGCGTCACGTGCTAGCTAATGACGGCTAGGAGCTCTCGTTGCATGTGTTTAGTCTCCCGTTTATGGCTCTTGAGTGTCAAACGCGCCACACCGGCATCTCACTATTTGGACATGGTGTCCACTCTGTGGTCATGGCGCCGCTCATCCCTGAGATTCCGGGGCTGAAGAGACGATTCCGGGGCTGCAGAGGCAGGGCTAGCTGCAGTAGGCGCCGGTTGAGGCACTGTTGACGAGCTTTGCGTACTTGGCCAGGACACCCGTAGTGAACTTGGCCGGCAGCGGTTCCCAGCCCACCCTGCGCGCTTCGAATTCCGATTCCTCCACCAGTAGATCAAAGGTACGCGCAGCAATATCCACGCGAATCTTGTCTCCGTCGCGCACAAAGGCGATGGGCCCGCCGTCGACCGCTTCAGGGGCAACGTGGCCAATACATAGCCCGGTAGTACCTCCGGAGAAACGCCCATCGGTCAACAGCAGCACGTCCTTGCCGAGTCCGGCACCCTTGATGGCGCCGGTGATGGCGAGCATCTCGCGCATGCCCGGGCCACCCTTGGGACCCTCATAACGGATCACCACCACGTCTCCTGCGTGGATCTCCCCGCGGTCAAGGGCTTCCAGTGCCCCCTGCTCGCGTTCAAACACTCGCGCAGAACCCTCAAAAACGTCCAGGTCGAAGCCCGCACTCTTCACCACTGCGCCGTCGGGGGCCATGGAGCCGTGCAAGATGGTGATGCCACCGGTCTTGTGGATGGGGTTGTTCATGGCGCGCAGAACCTTGCCGTCAGGATCCGGCGGGTTGATCGCGGCCAAGTTCTCGGCCACTGTTTTGCCGGTGACGGTGAGGCAATCGCCGTGGATGAGTCCGGCGTCGAGCAGTGCTTTCATGATGACGGGGACTCCTCCGATCTTGTCGACGTCGAACATCACGTAGCGGCCAAAGGGCTTCAGATCCCCCAAGTGCGGGACCTTGTCGCCGATGCGGTTGAAGTCGGCCAGAGTCAGATCCACCTCAGCTTCGCGCGCGATTGCCAACAGGTGCAGGACCGCATTGGTGGAACCACCGAACGCCATGGTGACGGCGATGGCGTTCTCAAAGGCCTTCTTCGTCATGATGTCGCGAGCGCGGATGCCTTGCTCCAGCAGATGGACCACAGCTTCGCCTGACTTGCGCGCGTACATGTCACGACGGCGGTCGGCGCTGGGCGGGGCGGCCGAGCCGGGGAGGGACATACCCAGCGCTTCACCAATGCAGGCCATGGTGTTGGCTGTGTACATGCCGCCGCAGGCACCCTCACCCGGACAGATGGCGCGCTCAATGGCGTCCAGATCTTTCATGCTCATCTTGCCAGCGGCACAAGCACCCACAGCTTCGAAGGCGTCGATCAGGGTGACTTCTTTTTCCGTGCCGTCCTCCAATTTGGCGAAGCCGGGCATGATGGAGCCGGCGTAGAGGAACACACAGGCGAGGTTCAGCCGTGCCGCGGCCATGAGCATGCCGGGCAGGGACTTATCGCAACCAGCCAGCAGGACCGAGCCATCGAGCCGCTCAGCCATCATGACCGTTTCCACCGAATCGGCAATGACTTCACGGGAAACCAGGGAGAAGTGCATTCCCTCGTGGCCCATGGAAATGCCGTCAGATACTGAGATGGTGCCGAACTGCATGGGGAACCCGTCGGCCGCGAAGACACCTTCCTTCGCGCCCTGAGCCAAGCGGTTCAGCGAGAGGTTACAAGGAGTGATCTCGTTCCACGAGCTGGCCACACCAATTTGCGGCTTCCTGAAATCGTCATCGCCCATGCCGACTGCGCGGAACATGCCGCGAGCTGGGGCGGCGTGAATGCCGTCCGTAACAACTCGGCTGCGCGGCTTGATGTCCGGCTTGCCATCGGGGGTGCGTACAACAGTGTCTTCCGGTTCAACCGGATTAGTCTCGACGCTCATGAGCGCCAGTCTAGGTCCGAAAAGTAAAGTAAGCCACAGTATCGTCACGCAAGTCGGGCCACTGTTGCCGTTGTGACTGCTATTACTGCGCGGACCGTGCCGCTGCCGACCCTTACACCTAGCGTGTCCACTGCGTGCCTCTAGCGCGGCGCCTAGCGTGCCGCCCAGCGCGTCGCCCAGCGCGTCGCCCAGCGCGTCGCCCAGCCAGACACTCCCCCTGAAAGCTCACCGCGAGCTCCTGGCTGAACAATTTCCAAATCAAACGTGGGCCGAGATTCCGCGCAATGACGCGCTTTCTGCGGCCCCAAAGTGTGATCCCTGACGCAAAGTGGCCGAAAAGCTATTTCTCGATTTCACACCCGCCCAAAAAAGCCGTATAGTTTCATGTCGTTGCAAAGAACACGACGGACACAATCTCTCGCGCTTCACCGCAACGAAAAGATGCACCTCTAGCTCAATTGGCAGAGCAATTGACTCTTAATCAATGGGTTTCCGGTTCAAGTCCGGAGGGGTGCACAAAGTAGGGCTGTTCCAACACTGGTAACAACCGGTGTTGGAACAGCTTTTTACTGCAGTAAAAAGATGCACCTCTAGCTCAATTGGCAGAGCAATTGACTCTTAATCAATGGGTTTCCGGTTCAAGTCCGGAGGGGTGCACAAGGGTAAAACCGCTCCAACACTGGCTAGCGCCGGAGTTGGGGCGGTTTTTTGTTGCCCCTTAACCTCTCTAGTTGCCCCTTTGCCCCATTCCTCGGGTTAGCGGCCAAAATGTGTGTACAGCCCGGGCGTGTCAGTGGCTTCCACGATCACCATCTTCGAGTCGCCATATCTGGCCCCGAAAATGCGATTAAAAGGGCCATATCTTGGGACTCAGGGTTAGCGGTAAAACGGGGTTAGGGGTTAGCGGCCAAAATGTGTGTACAGCCCGGGCGCGTCAGTGGGTTCTGCTTCGAAACAGCAGATGATGCGCTGAACCAGCTCGAGACTGCAGAATACGCGACAAATCCGCGGTTTTCATCGCATCATCTGCGTTTTCAAATCCGGCCCGTAACCACATGGAGGCCGCCCCGTCCAGCGCAGCCACCGTCCAGCGTAGCCACCACCAAGCGAGCGCCGCCAATCCCGGGTACCAATTTAGCCCCTGCCGGCAACTCGCCTAGGCTGAATTCAGAGTCCACACCACTTCCCCGACCACGCCCTTGGCGCAGCGACGGGACGAACAAGGAGATCCCCATGACCGAGCGCCTGACCGCCGGAGATCCAGCCCCCACCTTTAGCCTGCCCAACGCTGATGGTGGCACCACCTCATTGGCCGACTTTGCTGGCCGCAAGCTCATTGTTTTCTTCTACCCTGCCGCCATGACACCTGGTTGCACCAAGCAGGCCTGCGATTTCCGCGACAGCCTGGCCTCTTTGCAAGCTGCAGGCTACGAAGTAGTGGGCATTTCACCTGACTCAGTGGCCAAGCTGGAAAAATTCGTGGCCCGCGACGCGCTCAGCTACCCGCTGCTCAGCGACGAAGACCACGCTGTGGCCGAGGCCTATGCTGCCTGGGGCGAGAAGAAAAACTACGGCAAAACCTATGAGGGCCTGATCCGGTCCACCATTGTCATTGACGAAGCTGGCGCAGTGGCCTTGGCCCAGTACAACGTGCGCGCTACCGGTCATGTGGCCAAGCTGCGACGCGATTTGCAGCTCGACGCCGCTTAGCCAGTCACCCCAAAGCGGGGTTAGCGGTTAGGCCCCGGGTTAGCGGCCCAAGAAAAAGCAAACGCCCCGCCGATCTTTTGATCAGCGGGGCCTTTGCAACTGTGCGCAAGAGGGGACTTGAACCCCTACGCCCGAAGGCACAGGTACCTAAAACCTGCGTGTCTACCAATTCCACCACTCGCGCAGGTGCATTGAAGCATGAACCATACTACAGCGTGTGAAGCGTACTTTTAACCACACTTCACACCGCGGACACAGCAATCCACCGGCCGCCCCCAGAATGTCCCACTATGATGAGTGGCTGATGGACAGTCCGTGCTGCAAGGAGAACCCCGAACGTGCCTAGCCCTGCCAGCCCACTGCGCATGGTGATCCAGCGAGCGTTGGCTCTGTCCGCCGTCGTTCTTCTGGGCGTCACGGCCTGCACCGCGGCACCTCCCGTTCTCCCAAGTACGACGCCGGCACCCACCCAGGCGCCTACCCCCACCCTTTTCACGTTCGGTACCGGAACGGACCCGCTGGGTTTTGATCCGGCGCTGGTTTCTGACACGGAGTCGTACCGGGTGACGCGGCAAGTCATGGAGGGTCTGCTGACGGTCAATGCCGTCACGGGCGATCCCGCACCGAGCCTGGCCACGGAATGGACCGAGGGCGATGGCGGGCTGAAATACACCTTTACCCTGCGTCCGGATGTGCTCTTCCACGACGGCACCGCGTTCGACGCCGCTGCAGTGTGTGCCAACTTTGAACGTTGGTACACCATGCCGGTTTCCACGCGCGGCGATGGTTCCTCCTCCATGTTCAAGCAGGTTTTCCGGGCCTTCAGCGATGACTCGGAGAACTCACTGTATGACGGCTGCACCGTTGGCTCTGCACTGCAGGTGACACTCGGCCTGAAAACTCGACTCACCGGGTTCCTTCCCGCCCTGACGTTGCCAGCGTTCGCGATCTCCTCCCCCACCGCGTTGAAGGCCAACACCGCTAATGTGTTGGATCAAACTTTTGCGAGCAACAAGGTCTCCCGTTACGGGCTGCATCCGGTAGGCACCGGGCCATTCACCTTTGCCGAAGCCTCCGCCGGCTCTGTCACGATGAACGCCAATAAGGATTACTGGGGGGAAAAAGGGCAGATCACCACCCTGAAATTCAAGACGTTCGAACAACCGGCAACCCGCCTGGCTGCTTTGGAAGAGGGATCCATTGACGGCTACGACCCCGTCACCCCCGATAACTTGGACAAACTCATCAAGAGCGGCAAACAGGTCCTGCAACGCGATCCCTTCTCCGTCATGTATGTAGGCATCAACCAAAAGATCCCGGTACTCCAAGATGTGAAGGTGCGCGAAGCGATCGCTGCCGCCATTGACAAGTCGTTATTGGCCAGTAACTTCTTCATCGGCGGAACAGCCACTACGGCCCAGTTCATCCCACCCAAGCTCAGCGGTTTCAACAATGCTGTGGAGGGAATTGCTTACGATCCGCAGAAGGCAAAAACCCTCCTCGCCGCCTCCAGCTACAACGGTGAAGAGCTCCCCTTCTACTACCCCACCAATGCCGCACGTACCTATCTACCCACACCGGAAAAGGTCTACGCCCAGATAGCCGTTGAACTCACCAAGGCCGGTTTCAACATCAAGCCCGTGCCCATACCCTGGAATGAGGGCTATCTAACCGCTGTTACCCGCGATGGCAACCACGCCCTGAGCCTCATGGGATGGAATGGCAGCTACGCAGATCCGGATAACTTTGTGGGCCCCCTTTTCGGCTCCCCTGGTGCTGAACTGGGCATGGATGATCCCCAATTGACGTCCAAAATCACCCGTGCCCGCAGCATGCCCAACGGTCCGGACCGCGTTGCCGCCTATGAGTCCATTAGCAAACAAATCGCCACCACGGTGCCGGCCATCCCCATTGTCTTTCCGATCTCTGCCATCGCCTTATCGGACCGGGTGCAAAGCTACCCGCTGAGCCCCGTACTGAACGAAGTCTTCAATCAAGTGAAGCTGGTGACGCCTACCACAGACTAAGGGGAGGCAAGCGCTGATTTATGCATCCGGCGTGTGCCGCGATACGCTTCTAGCGCTAGGAAGAGCCTCTACCGGAGTTGACTGTGACCTTCATTTCGAACACCAAAGACGCTGACGTCGTCCTCATCGGAGGCGGCATCATGAGCGCCACGCTGGGCACCATGCTCAAGCAACTCGAACCAAACTGGAAGATTGTGCTGTTTGAACAGCTCGATACGCCAGGATTGGAATCCTCCAGCCCGTGGAATAACGCCGGTACCGGCCACTCCGCGCTCTGCGAGCTCAACTACTCACCGGCGGCCAAAGACGGCTCCGTAAACCCGGCCAAGGCCATTCACATCAACGAGCAGTTCCAGCTCTCGCGCCAGTTCTGGTCGCATCTGGTGGACGAATCGCTGATTGGATCTCCCAAGGGCTTCATCAACACCGTCCCGCACATGAGCTTTGTCATTGGCGAAGCGCACCGCAAATTCCTCAAGGCCCGGCATGAAGCACTGAAGCCGAACCCGGTCTTCGCCTCCATGGAATACTCCGAGGACCCGGCGACCATCGCCAAGTGGGCTCCGCTGGTCATGAAGGGACGCGACCCCCAGCAATTGGTCTCGGCCACTCGCTCCGCCGAGGGAACCGACGTCGACTTTGGCGCCCTGACCCGGGAACTGATCGGGTACATGGGCAAGAGCGGCGTCGAGATCAACTACGGCACCACCGTCACCGATGTTGCTCGCACCTCCGACGGCGGCTGGGACGTTGCGCTCAAGCACCCCAACTCCGGTGAGTACGGCAAGATCAAGGCCAAGTTTGTCTTCATCGGTTCCGGTGGCGGCGCCCTGCACCTGCTGCAGAAGTCCGGCATCCCCGAGGGCAAGGGCTTTGGCGGGTTCCCCGTCTCAGGCCAGTTCTTCCGTTGCACCGATGAAAAGGTCGCTGCCAAGCACAGCGCCAAGGTGTACGGTCAGGCGTCAGTGGGCGCCCCGCCCATGTCTGTGCCTCACTTGGACACGCGCTACGTTGGCGGCAAGCGCTCTTTGCTGTTCGGCCCGTACGGCGGATTCTCCACCAAGTACCTCAAGACCGGTAGCTATATGGACCTGCCCGGTTCCATCCGTCCCAACAACATCATCCCGATGCTGGCAGTGGGCAAGGACAACCTGGATCTGGTCAAGTACCTGGTCTCCGAAGTCACCAAGTCCCGCGCCGGCAAGGTGGAGGCGCTCCACGAGTACTTCCCCGAAGCCGATGGCAAGCAGTGGGAACTGATTACCGCTGGCCAGCGTGTGCAGATCATCAAGAAGGATGCCAAGAAGGGCGGCGTGCTGCAGTTCGGCACCGAGGTCATCACGGCAGCTGACGGTTCACTCTCTGCACTGTTGGGCGCCTCACCGGGTGCCTCCACGGCCGTGCCGATCATGCTTGAACTGCTGCAGCGTTGCTTCCCGCGCAAATTCAAGCTGGAATGGCAGGATTCATTGCGCACCATGATGCCCACCTACGGCACCAAGCTCAATGACAATGCCGAGCTCTTTGAGAAGAGCCTGGCTGCCACGGCAGCCTCGTTGCAGCTGAAGTAAGAGTAGTAAAAACTGAAGTAGAGACGGCCTGAATTTCGTTTGAACTGGCCCGGGTTCAACCGGCCTGAAGCAGCATGAAGCAGTGGGAGTGGTTTGATGTTCAATTTGGCCAAAATGTCATTGGGGAACCGGGCCCTGATTGCTCTGATCACCATTTTTGCGATGGTGTTCGGGGTGATCACCCTCGGTTCCCTCAAGCAGGAACTCATTCCCAGCATTGAGTTCCCGCAGATCACCGTGGTCTCGGCTATGCCCGGGGCCTCCCCCGCGGTGGTCGACAAACAGGTCAGCGAACCACTTGAGGCCGCCTTGAACGCGGTGGAGGGGCTGGAATCCAGCACCTCCACCTCCCGCAGCGGGGTCTCCACCATCAACCTCGCCTTCACCTACGGCACCAACTTGGACCGGGCCCGGAACCAAATTGACCGAGCCATCTCGAACGTCAGCCAACGACTGCCTGATGGTGTGCAGCCGCAACCTATTGCCGGCAGCATTTCCGATTTTCCCATCGTTTTCTTGGCCGTCTCCTCGGATCAGGACCTCGCTGCTCTGAACACGGATCTGGCGCGCATTGCCGTCCCCAAGCTCTTGAAGATTGACGGCGTCCGCAGCGCCGACGTGACCGGAGCAAACTCCCAACACATCCAGATCCTTCCGGACCCCGCCAAGATGGCTGCCGCCGGTGTGAATCCCGGCGATATCGCCCAAGCGCTGAAAAACAACGGCACCTTGGTCCCTGTCGGTTCCTTGAATACCGATGGCACCACGCTTTCCATCCAGGCCGGTAGCCCCGTCGATTCCCTCGACGCCGTCAAGGCCTTGCCGCTCGGTGGCTCTAGTGCAACCATCCCCACGATCGCCTCGGTGGCAACCGTGACGGTGGCTGATGACCCCACCACCTCCATCACCCGCACCAACGGCAACGCCACGCTGGCCTTGTCCATCACCAAGAAGCCCGAGGCCGACACGGTTTCGCTCTCTCAGCAGGTCAACGAGATGCTGCCCGAGATCGCGGCATCCATGGGCAATAACACCACGTTCACTACGGTCCTGGACCAGGCCCCCTTCATTGAAAAGTCCATCCACGATCTCACCGTAGAAGGCCTGCTGGGGCTCGGCTTCGCAGTGGCAGTCATCTTGATCTTCTTGATGTCTGTGCGCTCCACCCTGGTCACCGCCATCTCCATCCCGCTGTCCTTGCTGGTGACGTTCATCGGGCTCTGGGCCACCGGCTACTCGCTGAACATCCTGACCCTGGGCGCGCTCACCATTGCCATTGGCCGGGTGGTGGATGACTCCATTGTGGTCATCGAAAACATCAAGCGGCACCTCAGCTACGGCGAGGACAAGAAGACCGCCATCCTGGCCGCCATTCGCGAGGTTGCCGCGGCCATCACCGCCTCCACGCTGACCACTGTGGCCGTGTTCTTGCCCATCGCCTTTGTGGGCAGCCTGGCCGGCGAGCTCTTCCGCCCGTTCGCGCTCACCGTGACCTTCGCGCTGCTCGCCTCACTCCTAGTCTCCCTGACCATTGTTCCGGTGCTGGCCTATTGGTTCCTGAAATCCACTCCCGTTGTTTCCTCCAGCCCTACTGCAGCGAACGACGCCGGAACCCCCTTGCGTGGGCAGGCTCTGCTGAGCGCTGTGGAAGAGAAAGAGCGCTCCTCTTGGCTGCAGCGCGGCTACCTGCCGATCCTCGCCAAGACCCAAAAACACCCCGTCGTAACGCTGATTGCTGGTGGCATCATCTTGGCCGCCACGCTTGCCATGACCCCGCTGCTGCCCACCAACTTGCTGGGCGATACCGGCCAGAACAGCATGAGCATCCAGCAGGACATGCCTGCTGGAACTAGCCTCGAGGTCACCAATACGGCTGCGGAAAAAGTTGAAAAAGTCTTGACAGGCATCGAGGGCATCACCGACGTTCAGGTGACAGTGGGCAATGCCTCGGGCGGTTTCTCCGCGCTGCTCTCATCGGGAGCCTCCAGCGCAGCGTTCCAGGTCATCACCGATCCCGACGCGGATCAGGTCGCCCTGCAAGACACGGTACGGACTGCCGTTGCGGGCATCAAGGACGCCGGCACCATCAGCCTCGGCTCTCAAGGTGGTGGCTTTGGCATGTCCTCCACCGTGGATATCACCGTCAAGGCAACCACTGGCGAAGAACTGCAACAAGCCAGTGACGCCCTGGTCAAGGCCATGACTGGGATCCCCGGTGCCCAGTCGGTGGAGAGCAACCTCAGCGGCACACAGCCCGTTGTGCAGGTGAGCGTCGACCGCGCCAAGGCTGTTGCGGCAGGTCTGGATGAACAACAAATTACCGGCCTGCTGGCCGCCACAGTCAGCCCCATTCCGGGTGGCACTGTCCGGATCGACACTACCGATTACAAGGTCCAGATTGGTTTGGGCACCCAGTTTGATTCGGTGGCCGCACTGGCCGCAGCTCAGATTCCTACTGCGGCCGGTCCCGTGCCGCTTTCGCAGGTGGCCACTGTTGCGGAAGTTCAGACACCACTCACCGTGACCTCCTCCAATGGCCAGCGTACGGCGACCGTCTCTGTAGCACCGGAAGGTAATGCCCTGGGTTCGCTCAGTGCAGAGGTGCAGAAGACGCTGGATTCCACCGAGCTGCCTGCAGGCACCATTGCCACTATTGGTGGTGCGGCAACTCAGCAGGCCGAATCATTCCAGCAGTTGGGCCTGGCCATGCTGGCCGCCATCGCCATTGTCTACGTGATCATGGTGGCGACGTTCAAGTCGCTCATCCAGCCATTGATTTTGCTGGTGTCCATCCCGTTTGCAGCCACCGGCGCCATCGGCCTGTTGCTCATCACGGGCATCCCGCTGGGCTTGCCGTCTTTGATCGGCATGTTGATGCTGGTAGGCATTGTGGTCACCAACGCCATTGTGCTGATTGACCTGATCAACCAGTACCGGCAACCAGCCGGCGACCGGCCGGCCATGAACGTTGCCGACGCCATTGAGCATGGCGCCCGTCAGCGTTTGCGTCCCATCCTCATGACGGCACTGGCTACCATCTTTGCGTTGACCCCCATGGCTCTTGGTCTCACAGGTGGCGGCGGTTTCATCTCGCAGCCGTTGGCCATTGTGGTGGTGGGCGGACTGGTTTCCTCCACGGCGCTGACGCTGATCCTGGTGCCGGTGCTGTACCGGTTGGTGGAAGGGCGCAAGGAACGCCATGACCTGATCAAGGCGCTCAAGGTGGTGCACGCCCCGGCCAATGCCGCGCCAGCAAGCAAGGACGCAACCGCTACGGACACAGCCGGCAAGGACACAAGCGCTAAGAGCGCCGCTCCCCAAGAGGCAAAGCCTGTAGCTGAGTTCCAAGACTGGACCACCGGCGCCATCCCGAAGGTGCGGGGCCGACGGGCCGCCGACTGACGGCGCCACAGCCCGATCAAGTCTCTAGTAGTACGACAAGCATTACGACGGCGGGGCTGTCAGCCACCTTGGCTGACAGCCCCGCTTTTGTTTCAGTTATTACGCTTTACCGCGCTTGTTATTTGCTTGTTGTCTATTGCTTCCACTTGTTGATGCGGTAGGAGTTGGCCAACTTTTCGAACGTGCCGGGATTGGCATCCCAATAGCTCTTGTGGCCGCTGACGCCGACCCGCTGCGGCGTTCCCCACGGTGTGACGGAGAAGAGATTGACTGCTTGGATGTCCTCTCCGGCCGCGGTTTTACAGGTGAATCCCACCACCACAGCCAGTCCACGGCGGAACTCTCGGGTCTCCGGGGTGCTGTGCTGGAACCCGGAAGCGCATTTGTGTCCGACCAATTGCTGCATCAGCTCAGCAGCTGTTGCAGCTGACAATTTGTCCTCGACAGCTTGGATGGCTGCTTTTACCTTCGCCGGGTCAGAACCGAACTTGCCCTCATCGGTTTCGGCAAAGAAGGCAAAGGCTGTGGAGATGCCATCAGCATCCAAATCCTTGGTGCCTTGGGCAACCTGCTGCATCTCCTTGCCTGTCTCGGGATCGGTGGTCTTACCGAAGGTGCCGTCGTAGTCCCACGACTTCAGGTACTGGAATGAGGACTCGCCGGTGACGAATTTCGAGAACAACGGATCTCCATCCGCTGGAATGTTACTGGGTCCGTTCAGGGCATCCCAGCCGGCTGGCAGTGCCGTTGCACCAGCGGGTAACCCGTCTGCGGCATCGGTCTCAGCATTGCCATCTGTATCTGTTGGGGCGTCGCTCGGGGCTGATTCCGTTGCGGTCTCGGTCGCCGACTCGGAGCTTGACGCGCTCGACGCCGGCTGGCTCGCGGAGCTCGTAGCTACGGAATCGCCTTCATTTGTTCCCTTGGTCAATGCAGGGATGACCCATACAAACAGGGCGATCAGAGCAAAAAACAGTACAACGGCAACTGAACCGAGAATGATAAAGAGGGTCTTGCGATTGCCTGGCTGAGGCGCAGGCATGGGTACCCCTTGATTCGGAAAGTGACTCGGTGGCGGCGGCGCCCCGTTGTAATTGCTCATGAATGTGCCTTTCCAGGTTTCTTGTGCGCCACCAGGGCTTGAGTTGTTTCAAGCTGTACGAGTTTCAAAGCTCTACTGGTTTCAAAGCTCGACTAGCTTCAAGCCATGGCCCAGCGCGGACTGGCGGTCGTGTTCGCCTTCAACAGGGTATCGGAGCACTTCTTCGCGCCAAGCGGTGGCCAGCGTGTCGTCACCGGAACTATCCGTCCGGACAATCTATCGGCACAACCTGTCGGCACAATCTGTCGGCATGCTCGGTGGAACCCTCAATCCACCGGCAGGGTGGGCCCGAACGCCAGTTTCGGGACAAAGTACAACGCCACCGCCGCCACCAAAGCCGTGACACCGCAAATGGTCCAGACCAGCATGTACCCCTCCAACGGGGCAGCCGTCGAACCAGTGTCTGATGTCAATGAACCCAATGCCTGGCCGGCCAGCGCAATGCCGAAGACACAAGAGGCAAAAGCCCCGCCAACAGTCTTTGTGGCATTGGTCAACCCGGTCGCCATGCCCGTCTGAGTCAACGGTGCAGCGGCCGCGGCAGCCGAGGGCAGTGCCGCCACCAGAGCACCGCTGCCAAGACCGGCAATCGCCATGTTGACCAACACCTGTGTCATCGTGTCGTGGAACGGAAGGAACAGCAGGTAACCAACAGCAACGAGGAAAGCCGCCCCCATCAAGGTGATTCTCGGCGTCGTCCATCTGGTGACGAGCGGGTAGAGCAGGGCGCCGATCAGCAGACCCAGGACATAGACGCCGATCAGGACCGAGACCAGGGACGCGCTGGCACCCAGGCCATAACCTACTTCGGCGGGGTCGGTACGGGCGAAGGTGGACAGCGGTGCCTGCGCGCCTAGGACCGAGACGCCGAACAGGAACGCTGTCAGCTGCACCGGCCACATGCTGGGTTGGCGGAGCAAGCGGATGTCGATCAGCGGATCCTTGTGGCCCAATTCGTAGCGCGTGAACGGCACCAGTGCCAGAATTCCAAGCACGACCGCGGCCCACGCCCACCAAGTGCCAGGGCCGTTGATCCGCATGAATGTCAGGCCGGCGGTGATGAGCAGCAGTCCCGTAGACAGTAGGGTCAGGCCCATGAGATCGAGTTTTCCACCGGTGCGGTTCTCGGATTCGGGCACGCCGAACAGAATCACGAAGAAGCACAGTGTTACGGCGATGGCCGGGATCATCAGGGTCAGCCAGAGCTTGTCCGGCAGCGCCCCGCCAATAAATCCGCCGGCCAGGGCGCCGACAATGACGCCGAATTCGAGGCCTGCAACGAGGATGCCCGCGGACTTTCGGGTTAGCGCAGCACCGTCTGGGCGTTGGTGGGAGCGGCTGTAAATCAGTGCGATTTCCAGCGGCAGCCAGACTACGTAGAAGCCTTGGAGCGCCCACGCCGCCAGGAAAAACCAGAAGTTGGGGGCGAACGCCACACCCCAGGAGGCTGCCGCGGTCAGAGCTGTGGAGATCAACAAGACTTTTCGGTGGCCGATCATATCGCCCAGTTTTGCCAGCACCGGCACCACAAGGGCACTGACCATAAGTTGGGCGGCTTCGAACCAGTTGACGTCGGCGTCGTGGATACCCAAATGCCTGGCGATGTCGGTCAGCAGGGGCGTGTAGTAACCCTGAAGAATACCGCTGGTCAGTTCAACCAAGACCAGAAAACCCACAATGGCCGTGGCCGTGGGTGCGAGCCTAAGACCGGCGCCAGCCATGCCACGCTGCAGTGCTGCCACGATCAACCTCCACGAAAGTTGTGACTTGGATTACTTGGCCCTGTGAGCATCCTAACGGCAGGCCCTCACTGGGAACATATTGGCGCACCCGCGAGTTGGCCCATATAATAGATACAAACGCATATACCTTCCGGGGAGCCGGTTGCTAAGGAGCAGATCATGCAGTTCGGAATTTTCAGCGTCGGAGACATCACCATGGATCCGACCACAGGGCGCACCCCCACCGAACACGAGCGTCTGAAGGCGATCATCACCATCGCCAAGCACGCCGAAGACATCGGCATGGACGTCTTCGCCACCGGCGAGCACCACAACCCGCCGTTCTACCCCAGCTCTCCCTCGACCATCTTGGCCTACATCGCGGCGCAAACGGAGAAGATCATCCTCTCCACGAGCACCACCCTCATCACCACCAACGATCCGGTTAAAATCGCTGAAGACTTCGCCACCCTGCAGCACCTGGCCGACGGCCGTTCTGACATTGTTCTGGGCCGCGGCAACATGGGCGCCGTCTACCCCTGGTTCGGCAAGAACAACCAGGATTCCGTGGAACTGACAGTGGAGAACTACGCGCTGCTGCGCCGCCTCTGGGATGAAGAAGTAGTGAACTGGGAAGGCAAGTTCCGTACCCCGCTGCGCGGCTTCACCTCCACACCCCGCCCGCTCGACGGCGTTGCCCCCTTTGTCTGGCATGGTGCCATCCGCACGCCCCAGGTTGCCGAGATCGCCGCCTACTACGGTGACGGCTTCTTCGCCAACAACATCTTCTGGCCCAAGGAACACTACATCCAGCTGATCAACCTCTACCGTGAGCGCTATGCACACTACGGTCATGGAACCCCGGAACAGGCCATTGTTGGTTTGGGCGGTCAGTTCTTCATCCGTAAGAACTCGCAGGACGCCGTCAATGAATTCCGCCCCTACTTCGACAACGCTCCCGTCTACGGCCACGGCCCGTCCATGGAGGACTTCACCTCACAGACGCCACTGACCGTTGGTAGCCCGGCGGAAATGATCGAGAAGACGCTGGCGTTCCGTGACTACTTCGGCGACTACCAGCGCCAGCTGTTCCTGGTGGACCACGCAGGTCTGCCGCTCAAGACGGTCCTTGAGCAGCTGGATCTCTTCGGTTCCGATGTTCTGCCCACACTCCGCGAGGAGTTCGCCAAGAACCGTCCCGCGTCCGTCCCCGAAGGCCCCACCTTCGAGGCTCGCCGCGCCGCTGCCCAGGCAGCTGCCGCCGTCGAAAGTTCCGCTGCTTCCACAACAGGGGTGAAGTGACATGACTGCGGCAACACCAAGTCACCGCAGGCTGGCCACAGATTCCTGGGAGTCGCTGCTGACATCGCAGGTGGCCATGATGCGTGAGTTGCAGAAGGAGCCCTTGTTCAAGGAGCTGGGCAGCCGTGAGTACGACATTTTGTATCAGCTCTCGCGCTGCTCCAGCGGCTGGCTGCGACTCAACGAACTCAACGAGCATGTGCTGCTGACCCAGCCGAGTATTTCGCGGATGGTGGACAGGTTGGAGTCGCGTGGCCTGATTCAGCGCAAGTCGGCCGAGGACGACAAGCGCGGTGTTTTGATCGGGCTCACCGAGAAGGGCGCCGCCAAGCAAAAGACCGTGGGGCGTGCGCATGTGCAGCGGATCATGGAGCTGATGGAAGTGGCTCTGACGGACGATGAAATGCGCACCTTGCAGGATCTCACGAGCAAACTGCGGACATCAGTGGCAGGGCATTAGTGTCTCCGCGATGAACGCCCCGGCTAACTGCGAATAGCCGGGGCGTTTTATTTTTTGCGAGACTTCTTGATGAGGAGTCCGTGGTGATAGGTGTTGCGCCGAGGCGTTTGGCTGGGGTCGACCAGATAAGGAGCGATGAAATGAGGCGTTCCGTCGATCATTTTCATGGTCCAGTCGCTGTGATGAATCTTGGTGTGGTGATGACTACAGACGAGAGCAGCGTTCGCGATACTGGTTTCACCGCCCTCCTGCCAAGGGATCACGTGGTGAGCTTCGGTCCACGGTGCCGGGCGCATGCAGTCGGGGAACGAACATCCTAGATCCCGGGCCAAAAGGATCTTGCGTTGTGGAGCCGTGAAAAGACGCTGGGTCCTGCCGAGGTTGAGGATCTCTTGCCCTTCACCCATCGATAGATAGGTGATCTCGGGATCGCAGAGGGACTCCGCGAACAATGCCAGCGGCACGGGACCCGTAAAGGTCGTAAACGCCGTACCGGTCCCATCTCGCCGGTCCAAGTCTGTCTGGGTGGTAGTAATCATCAACTGGGTCTTCAGACCACCGTTGAGGGGCAACTTGTCAGTGCGAGCCGCCAGCTTCACACAGTCCAGGAGACCGTCGAGAAGCTTTTGCCCGTGAGTACGTGTGTCCTTGGAGACTGGATCGACGCTGTCAGGGTCTCGAGAATCCAAGCCCTCGAGAGAATCGTCCTGTCCCGGAAGTGGAATCCTCACTCCATCAATGGTCCTGGACTCGGTGGCACCAGGGCCTTCCGCTTCTGGGCTGATGAGCGGGCCGCTGTTGTTGAACAGACCACCGCCAAACACTCCACTATCGTGTGCTCTGGCGTCATTTTGACCGGAGTCCCAACCCTGAGTAGCGGTGCTGGCTTGATTGAACCAGAACCATTTCTCACCTTCATATACCGGGGCGACGGCGTCCGGCGGGGCGTGCTCTGGTCGAGGCGGAATCTCCCATGGTTTGTAAGTATTTTGTTGGTTGCTCTGTGAGTGACTGGCAGTCTGGTGCTGTGGCTTGGTTCGGGTGTGACTCTCCCATGGAATTGCCTCCGCCGGTTGGTGTGAGTGCGCTGTCTTGGATATGTCCACTCGGGCCGGGTTCAGCATCGGTTCTGTCTACTGCCCTGGCTTGATTAGAAGCATGCCCGCCAAGAACACTGGTGTGGCTCATTACAGACCTGCCAAGCGGTAACCCCTATCGATGCGCCACATGACTGGCAGCAACCGTCGACATTGGAGGAAACATGAGCATCGTTGCCGAAAAATTCAGCTTCGTCGTAGGAATTGATACTCACGCAAAAACGCATACGTTCGCGATCATCAACACCACTACTGGTGAGGAAATCGCTAACGAAACTTTCCCCGTCACCGTTCCAGGAGGCAAACGCGCTCTTTCCTGGATACAACGACGTTCTCAAGGAACCAAGGAAAACATCCTGCTGACGATGGAAGGTACAGGATCCTATGGCGCAAAATTCCGTCACCAGGCTACGGAGGCAGGGTTTCAGGTCACTGAAGCCCCCTTCCCTCACCGCAGGTTAGGGAGATTGAGAGGGAAGTCGGATGCCATTGATGCGGCGCGAGCAGCACGGGCCACGATGGGCATTCCTCTTGAGAAAGTTAGGGTTCCGCGAGCTGGCGGGGTGCAGCTGGCCTTGCGGGTGTTGACGACAGCTAGGGAATCTATGTCACGGGAGCGCACGGCAGCGATCAATTCTTTGACCGCTTTGTTGCGCGCAGTCGAGCTGGGATTTGATGCACGCAAAGCGCCCTCAGTTACCCAGATCAATGCCGTGGCAGCATGGCGGGAACGAGAGGAGGATTTCAGCCTGCAGATCAGCCGCCGCGAAGCAGTACGACTGGCTGGCCGGATCATTACGTTGACAGACCAATTGAAGCAAAACCATGCCGAACTCCAACGCCTGATACAGGCTGAACATCCAGAATTGTTGGAGGTGTTTGGTGTCGGTCCTGTCATTGCGGCCATCATTCTTACTGCCTGGTCGCATCCAGGGAGAGTGAGATCAGAGGCGGCGTTCGCAGCCCTGGCAGGAACTTGCCCGGTTCCGGCCTCTTCTGGGAGCACAACCAGGTTCAGGCTCAATCACGGTGGGGATCGTCAGCTCAATAAAGCGCTCTACACCATCGCCTTGATTAGGATGCACTGGGACCAAACAACCAAGGACTACGTCGCAAAACGAACAAGCCAAGGGCGGACGAAGAAAGAGATCATCCGTAGCCTCAAACGTTACATAACCCGCCAGCTCTTTCGAACACTCAAAACAGCAGTTTCACAGCCTGCGCTCGTTCCTGCTCGGGTCGACTCGCCAGCCTAGAACCATGGCGGGGAAGTGTGAGGGTTTGAGGGTCCGCATCTGTGCGTCAACGGGCATCGTCGCCCACCTCACAATATGTCGCTGAATTTCATCGGGTGCAGGTGTCCCATCCGGGGGCTTTCCGCTTCTTCGGAACTGGAACACTGCCAAGAAGTAGTCCAACGTTGAAAATCCGGGCTGACTTGGTGATCAAAAGCCCGTCAAGGAAATCTGCTGCGCTAAGGCCGTAGCGTGGCCTATTTGCTGTTGAGGTCCTGAATGAAGGTGTCGGCGCGTTTGAGATTGAGAGCAAGCTTGTCTCGTTTTTCGTTTGCGCGTTGGACATATTGGGCAAGAAGTTCCCGGGCGTCGTTGTTTTCTGGATCGGCCGTCAGGACGTCTACGGTATCCAGGAGTTCGCCCATTTCTTCGAGTGTGAAGCCCAATGGTTTCATGGACCGGATGACCAGCATGCGTTGCAAGTCTGATCCGGTGTAGATCCGAAAGCCCCCGTCACTGCGTGTTGTTGCGGGCAGTAACCCCACTTCGTCGTAGTGGCGGATAGTGCGTTGGGAGAGTCCTGTGGCGTCGGCCAAGTCCCCGATGTGCATAGTCTGCTCGGTGGCAGCGGGTGGTGGCGTATCGATCATAAACTTCTCCCTAAGTCCCTAAAATTCCAACTCTACCCTTACGTTAGGTTAGAGTTGGAATTGTTCGGTGTATCGCTCGGCCATTCCTAGCCGAGGTAGTTCATTGCCCAGCGCAAGGACGCGCCGACCCCCACGATTCTACGTAACTGAGCGCATGCGCGCTCTCATTCTTTTTTTGAACGGAGCCTTTATGGCCACGAAAACAACAGCAGGACACCCTGTTCTGACTCCTGAGGAACGGCAATCCGTCCTTCGCACTCTCAAATCTCCCCGCCTGCTCAAGACCGAGGTTCTTGCTGGGTTGGTGGTGGCTTTGGCTCTGATCCCGGAAGCCATTGCTTTTTCCATCATTGCCGGTGTTGATCCGCGCATTGGGCTATTTGCCTCGTTCACGATGGCCGTATCCATTGCATTCCTGGGCGGTCGGCCTGCCATGATTTCCGCAGCCACTGGCGCTATTGCCCTGGTTATTGCTCCCTTGGTCAAGAGCCACGGGGTGGACTACTTCATTGCCGCGGTCATCCTGGCCGGTGTTTTCCAGATACTTCTAGCCCTACTTGGTGTGGCTAAGCTGATGCGGTTCATTCCGCGTCAGGTCATGGTTGGCTTCGTCAACGCGCTGGCAATCCTGATCTTCATGTCCCAAGTCCCGGAACTGCTCGGTGTCCCGTGGCTGGTGTATCCGTTGACGGCCCTTGGCCTGTTGATTGTGTTTGGTCTGCCGAAGATCACCACCGTGGTTCCCGCGCCCCTGGTCGCCATCGTGGTCCTGACTCTCATCGCTGTCTTGGCGTCCCTGGCGGTCCCCACCGTGGGCGACAAGGGCGAGATGCCCGAGAGTCTTCCTTCCCTGTTCGTTCCCAACGTTCCGCTCAGCTTTGAAACCCTGCAGGTTCTTTTCCCCTACGCGCTGGCCATGGCCTTCGTCGGGTTGCTCGAATCGTTGATGACAGCCAAACTCGTCGATGACGTCACCGACACCCATTCCCACAAAACCCGCGAGAGCTGGGGCCAAGGAGTCGCCAACATCATCACGGGCTTCTTTGGCGGCATGGGCGGCTGCGCCATGATTGGCCAAACCATGATCAACGTCAAGGCCTCCGGGGCCCGTACCCGCATCTCCACGTTCCTAGCAGGAGTATTCCTGCTGATCCTGGTCGTAGCGCTGGGCGATATTGTTGCACTGATCCCCATGGCAGCCCTAGTAGCTGTGATGATCTTCGTCTCCGTCGCCACCTTCGACTGGCACAGCATCAAACCCGCAACCTTGCGCATGATGCCCAAGAGCGAAACAACCGTCATGCTCGCCACCGTAATCTTCACCGTGTGGACCCATAATTTGGCCATTGGTGTTGGTGTCGGCGTGCTGACAGCCATGGTCCTCTTCGCGAACCGCGTTGCTCGCCTGGTTACGGTGGAACGTCGCATCGAGGAACACTTTGGGGAGACAATTGCCAAGTACGAGGTCAACGGAGAACTCTTCTTCGCCTCATCTAACGACCTCTATACCCAATTCGAGTATGCCGAAGACCCCGAAAGGATCGTCATCGACCTCTACAACTCCCACCTGTGGGACGCCTCGACCATCGCCGCGGTGGATGCCATCACCGCCAAATACGCCAAATACGGCAAGACCGTCGAGATAGAAGGCTTGAATGCTGCCAGCCTCAAAATGCGCGAACGCATGGGCGGAAAACTCGGAGCCGGACACTAGCTACATGCCATAGAGTTGAAGACAGGTGCGCCGGGAAGTCTGGTCGGCAATGTAAAAGTTAACCCCAGATTAAAGGACCGTGCCCTCTATGAACACTCAAGAACTTCCCCGACGCCCTCTTCTGGGGCGCGGCAGCTATTTGGAAGCCCTGCGGATCGGTGAGATCCTGCGCAAGGAGACCATTGGTGGCATCCTTCTAGTAGTTGCCGCCGTCATTGCTCTGGTCTGGGCCAACTCACCGGCTTCCGACAGCTACTTCGCGCTCCGCGACTTCAAAATTGGTTATGAACCCTGGCATCTTGAATTGAGTTTGGGGGCGTGGGCGGCTGATGGGCTATTGGCCGTGTTCTTCTTCCTTGTAGGTCTGGAGCTGAAGAGGGAAATGGTTGCCGGGGACCTGCGCCAGATCAGTAAAGCTGTCGTTCCTGTGGCGGCTGCTGTGGGTGGGGTTGTTGTCCCGGCGTTGATCTACGCTGCGATCAACTGGGGAAACCCTGAAACTATCTCAGGTTGGGCGATTCCCACCGCTACTGACATTGCCTTCGCCGTCGCGGTCCTTGCCGTCATTGGCTCACACCTGCCCACACCACTGCGCATATTCCTGCTCACCCTCGCGGTGGTCGATGACCTCATGGCGATCACCATCATCGCGCTGTTTTACACCAGCGAAATCAACACCACAGCTCTGCTGTTGACCCTGATTCCGCTAGGACTCTATGCGTTTCTTGCGCAAAAGTACCGGCGCTTCTTTGGGTTGAACCCTTCCGCAGCGTGGTTCATTTTGCTGCCTCTTGGCTTCGCCGCTTGGGCCCTGCTTCACGCGTCAGGTATCCACGCGACTGTCGCCGGGGTAGCTCTCGCCTTCACCATCCCCGTCTTACACAGCAAGAAACACGGAAAACACAGCGAAGGACCAGGGCTGGCCGAAACCTTCGAGCACCGCTTCCGCCCCATCTCAGCGGGCTTTGCTGTACCCGTTTTCGCGTTCTTCTCCGCCGGTGTCTTCGTGGGCGGCATTGAGGGACTGCGTTCAGCCCTGACCGACCCCGTCGCCATTGGCATCATTGTCGCCTTGGTTCTTGGAAAACCAATCGGCATCCTGACAGCAACCTTCCTCACCTCCAAATTCACCAAGGCGACCCTGGACCCGGAGCTCAAATGGGTGGACCTGCTAGGTGTAAGTCTCTTAGCGGGCATCGGTTTCACCGTTTCGCTGCTCGTTGGTGAACTCAGCTTCGGACTCGGTAGCCCCGCCAACGACCACGCGAAAGTCGCCATTTTGACCGCTTCAATCCTGGCAGCAGTTTTGGCGTCGATTTTGCTCGGCAGCAGGAACAGGCAATACCGAAAAATTAATGCCCAAGAGAACGTCGATGACGACAATGACGGAATCCCCGATATCTACCAGCAGAAGCAGTATCACCTACGTCCACTGATCCTATTTGCAAACGAGAATGTAACACGGGGTGTCCCACTTCCTTAGAAGTGGAATGTACCGCGACGAACGAGGTGGGATGTACTGAAATGAGACCGCCACTATGGCAGCGCGCTACCGCTGCGGGCCGGACATGGAGCGCTTAAGAAGTTGCTCGGGATCTTGTGCAACTTTTTGTGTGTGCCTCTAGGCTGCGGTGGTTTCTATGGGGAGATATTTGGTGGACAGAGCGCGGGGCCGGGGTGACTTGGTGGTGTCAGGCGGTCAGGGAACCGTGCGCCGGGGTTACCTGGTTGTGGTCAAGGACTGAGACGGATCAGCTGATTGTCAGAGTGTCCTTGTAGTGTTTAGAACGAAGTGGCCAGCCGTCCCCCAATAGGCTGGCCACTTCATTTTTTATGCCCTTGAGCAGTAGCCGGCTACCGAGTTGGTTCCCTATGGCATGCCCGGTCAGCCCTTGACAGTTATAGAAGCATCCAAGACCCGCTGCCATGGAATGCCTAACTTTTCTTTTGTTCTCTGCCATTCCGGTCCCGGCTGTGCTGTTGGATCGTGCCCATTGGGTCCTTGAACTTGCTGCTCTGAAGGTTCGGCAGACTCTACCGGTTGTATCGGCTCTTCCGGCTGTAGCGGTTCTACCGCCTCCGCAGCGTTGAAGACGCCAATAATTCCGTTCAACTGCTCAAACAAGGTTCCCTGTGACTCGCAACCGGGGACTGGGTATCCCTCGCGACCGTCGCTAGCCTTCTCTTCTTGGTTCGATTGGTTCGCTTGGTTCGATTGACTTGTCTGGTTCGCCTGATTCGATTGGGTGTGGTCACTGCCGCATGACTCTGAATCTGCAGAGGAGTGCTGAGCATCAGCGCCTTGATCGTTGTTGATGCCGTTGATGTCTTTGTGCTTGTTGGGATTCGTGGCGGTGCCGATAGCGACCATGAGAGTCTCATACTGCTCAATGGTCATGTGCCCATCGAAGTGAATCAATCCACGGCGGGGCTTACGGAAAAACACACCCTGCTTCGCCAACAAGTCGCCGGGAGTCGGCTTGTGGCCATCAGGATCCAGCAACGACATAATCCGGTTTCCTGCATGTCTCAGAAAATCAGGGCCTTGCTCTTGCCCTGTCTTCACCAACGATTCCTCTACCTCATTACAAGTTTCTGCACTGATTCGATCTGCCTTGGACAGTCCACTGGCTTCTGCCACAAATTTGCCGATCATAGACGCTTGCTCAACTGATAGTTGACCCTTGAAGAATGCCTCGCCCAGTACCGGTTGAGTCGCATCAGGAACGATCTCGCCAGTGATCAGATCACGAGTGGGCAATAAAGTCTGGGACAACACAATCCTGCGTCTGGCATCGGCGGCACTTATTCGTACGGACTGAATGAGGAGGTCAACAGTACCGTGTACGCCCATGGCCGCATATCGGCCAGCGTCAACGCGTTGGGCAAGTTCACCAGTAACTTGCACAGACATGGCTTGCTGGAAACGACCCAGTTGCTCGAGGTCCTGCGCCCAACGTACACACTCAGCGTCCGTAAGCGACCCCAGATCTAAACCGAACGGCGTCTGCTCAGGGACCGAGACATCGCTGGCACCAGCGGATGAAGATGCAGAGAGGCCAGCGCTAAGATCCTCTACCACCACAGTCTCTGCGACATGACGATCATCTGTAGTAGCGACGGTAGCTGCTCGAACAAGGGCCGCAGCAAGATTGAGGAGTTGGTGAACATGATCGCCAACCCTTAAATCTCCTGAATCGGATACCGGTTTTACCGGCATCCTTGCCGCTGTGTCCATGTATCTATTCTAGAAGAAGGGACTGACATTTCGGCTGGGATAGTGCTGCATGTGAATCCACCGGTCGCGGAACCGACTGTGGGGGAATGGATGACCTAGCCGTGCTCCAAACACTGCATCGGAGGGCCCGCCGGCCCAGGATTATGCGTAGTTGTGGATAACTTCTGGCAGGTAACCTCTCCCGCGTGTACCTTGGTAGGAAGCCACAGAGCAGCCACCTCAATGACGAGGGCGCTGTCCACTCAGCACCACGGGTAGGGGCCGGGCATGCAAGATAGTCGCAGCAAAGATCCGCATCGGGATGCCGTGACAATGACAGCTAACTGCCATCGTCGCCGTTCAAGATTGCACACTTATGCCGTAGCTTTGTGTCTGGCCGCGATGCTGCCTCTCGTTGGCTGTACGTCGACGCCAACGGACCCAAGCACCAGCGCATCAGCTATGGAAACCAGCAGTCCCGCAACCACCACAGCCACATCTACGTCCACGGCCGAACAGCAAACTCCGCCGCCGACTAGTGCTGCCGTCTACAAACCAGCTACTGCGGATGGCCCGGCTCAAAACGTACCGATCCCAGTTCTCCCTGAAACTGCAAAGGAATTCAGCAAGGAAGGCCTCCTCGCTTTCGCTGAGCATTGGTACAGCACTCTGGGGTACGCCTTCGAAACAGGCGACTCGGGGCCCATGATGCAAATCAGTGAGCCTAGCTGTAAAACTTGCCTTTTCATCAAGGAACCAGTCGAGAATTGGTACAAAGAGGGCGGATGGGCAGTTGGCGGTCAGATGAACATTCTTCAAACGACTAGTCCATTCAGCGAAACCACAGACGGGGCCTATCAGGCAATGTTGCTGGTTCGCCAGACCAAAGTTAGCTACTACTCCGCTGATGGGAAACTCACCAAAGACCACCCTCAAGCCATTGCCAGAACCAATCTCGTCGAAGCCGTCTATACCAATGGCGGCTGGATCGCCATGACGGCAGAGATTCTAAAAAAGAGTTAGCTATGTCGGTGTATCGTCTACTTCTTTCAGCATCCTGCACGGCAGTGCTAATTACCACATTCTTAGTTCCGGCGCGGGCCTTGGCCGCTGTCGATACGCCCGATTGGGATGGCACCGGAATTATCGTGGATGGCCGTGATCAGACCGATGCAGGAAACTTCGAGCCGCTGGCGCCGTCTACTGAACCTGGAGAAACAACCCAGTACGAGTATCGGTTCGCTTGTACAGACGGTGACAGCCTTGTGTTTAGCGCCTGTACCGAACTAATGCTGGAATGCTCATCCGGTGCAAGTAGCCCTGAAGGTACGCCTGGAACGGCCATCTACTGGTACTACGCCGACACAGCTTTTGATCCACTTATCTGGACATTTCATTCAGGCCCGGTCTGTGTCTACGCTCAGCAACCCAGGGACCTCCTCGCTGAGATCGCAGGCCAAATCGCCCACGAATTCCAACGCACCCCCATCGCCGCCGCAGACTACGGCAGCCAACCCGGCCCTCACACCCTCCGCGGCAAAGAAACCAACGTCTGGGCCACAGCCACCACCCAAACCTTCAACCTCACCATGCTTGGCCAAAACGTCACCATCACCGCCACCCCAGTCGCCTACACCTGGAACTACGGCGACGGCACCATCTGGGGACCAACACCCATTCACGGCGCACCCCTGCACCAAGACCGGATCGGCGAACAAACCCAAACCAGCCACATCTACACCGAAACCGGCCGCCTCACCATCAGCGTCACCACCCACTTCGACGGCACCTACACCGTCAACGGCGGCCCCGAATTACCCATCCCCGGCCAAGGCAACATCCCCTCACCAGCCCAACCACTGACCGTCTGGCGCGCCGAAACCCACCTCTACGCCGACGACTGCATCGTCAACCCCAACGGCATCGGCTGCTAACCCAGGCCTTGGAGCAGTTCTCGGTAAAACACCACACCGGCCCCTAGGGAACTGATCCGCACTCGTTCGTTAACGGCATGCAGAGAGCCACGGTCCGATACGTCCATCAGCAACGGTGAAAATCTATAGACGGCTGAAGATATGGCGGTGAAGTATCGCGAATCGGTGGCCCCGGTTTGAATATAGGGCGTCACCACCGCATCGGGATAGGACACCGAAACCGCTCGGCTCAACAGTGCAAATTGTTCGTTGGAGAATGAAGAAATCGGCGAGGGATCGTGCCCAGAAACCACTGTCAACTCCACCTCTGGATCGTCAATGATGGCCTGAACCCGTTCAACCACCGATTCAACGCTCTCCCCGACAGCAATACGGATATTGGCATTCGCACGAGCGGTAGACGCGAGGACATTGGACGCCTTGCTCCCTTCAAGCATGGTCACGGCCACAGTGGTTCGGGTCAGGGCGCGAGTTTCATCGCCCACAACACCAAAGGCTTGAGTGAGCAGTCCTTTGAAGGCCCACAGATTTTCCGTCACCAAGCGCAGAACAAACCCGCTATTCGATCCAATGCGTCTCATCATCTCAGCAATGGGATCCGGCATAGAAGCAGGAAAAGGTGACTCTTCCAAGGCCACAATGGCCTGCGCCAAGCGCGCGGTAGCACCCATCCGAGGCGGTGTTGATGCATGCCCGCCAGCACCCCTAGTCAGGAGTTGCAAATCCAGGATGCCCTTTTCAGCCACACCGATAACGGCCGCCGGAGCCTTCAGCCCCGGAAACGCGTCAACCGCTACAGCACCACCTTCATCCAGCACCAACCAGGGCTTGATCCCCCGAGCGGCCAGCAGCTCAACGGCTGCTTGGGCGCTGTCACCAGCAGTCTCTTCATTGTTACCGAAAGACAGATAAACATCGTGCGCGGGCGAAAATCCCTCCGCCAGCAGAGACTCAATCGCATTCATAATCACTACCAGGGCACCCTTGTCATCAAGGGCGCCTCGACCCCAGACATACCCGTCTTGCTGGTGTCCTGAGAACCCCGGGTACGTCCAGTTGTCTCGGCTGTCCACAGGAACCACGTCATAGTGGGCCATCAACACGGTGGGCTGTGCCACCGCATTCGGACCGTTTCCCGCCCACCTGAACAACAGCGCATGGCCGTTGACAAATTCTCGGCTCAAGCGGGCATGAACCATCGGGTATAGCTTGACCAAAGCATCGATGAATCCGGTGAACTGCTCCAGTTCTATCTGGTCTCGCGCGCTGGAGAAAACTGTGCGGTAGGTGATCAGTTCACTGAGCTGATCCGCTGCGGACTGCGCGTACTCCACACCAATTTCGGCTGAGTTCAAGGTGGCACCAAAGCCGCCAGCAGGAGTAGCAACCCCAGCCCGGAAAGCACGGGCACCCATTACGGTCACGGCCCCAGCCAACCCCACGGACACGGCTGCTGTGACGGCACGACTGAGCGATTTCCCGGTTCCTCTAGGCATGCACGGAGTCTATGCCATAAGCCTGCGTGCGACCCGGGCACGCAGAATCTGTTCCGCTACCGTGACGGCGAGCGCCCAAATCCATCTGATCTGCACCGAAAATAAACCCTTGTGTAAACACTGCGTGAACAGTTGTTCCATAGAACCTATTTTCGTGGACATGGTGTTCATGGTCACGTACGCTAATTTTTGTGATCCTAACGACGCCAGCCCAACAGGCTGCAGAACAACCTCTTCCGCTACTGATTCTTGATTTTGACGGCACCGTCTGTCTAGGCGATGGCCCGGTTCTTGCGTATGCAGACGCCGTCGCTGAACAGATTCCAGAAGCATCCCGCCCAGCACTTCTGGAAGGACTGGATGCCTTTCTCGCCGAAGACCCCAACGCCCCCGCCTACAAGGACGGGTACGCAGCGGTGGCTGCCCTCGCTGAGGAAATGATCGATTCGGACGGGCTCAGCCGGGCCTACGCCGAAAGCCGAGAACGGCTGGCAGCAGGGACGGTGGCGATCACCGCACCAGAAGGGTTGGCCGAGTTTTTGGACAGCCTGGCTGGTGTTGCCTTCCGGGTTCTGCTGACCAACGCTCCACTGATTGGCGTAGCAGAATCACTGGCCACCCTGGGCCTGGCTGGCTCCATTGACTTGATCATGCCCGACGCCGGCAAACCAGCCGGGTTCTCTGGCCTTCTTCCCGTCCTGCTTGAAAACAAGGCCCCACACGAGTTGCTCAGTGTTGGCGATGTCTGGAGCAATGACATTGATCTGCCATCGCGCCATGGCTGTGTAACTGCCTTCATTGACCGCTTCAACCACCGTACGGGCGCGGCAACGCTGAGTGCCCCTCGGTTTGAACTGCTGTATGACGCAATCTTCGGCTGGGCCAGCGATCCAGCCGTTTTCAGCTCCACTCATCAAGGCACTTCCACCCCCTCTTCAGAAAAGGCACCTCTGTGATCAAGAACCGTTCCAAACTCGCAGCATTGGGAACATTGGCTCTGGCCAGCGTTCTGGCACTTTCCTCCTGTGGCGTCAGCCAAGACAGCGCTGACTCAGCGGCCAACGGTACAAACGGGGCAACAAGTTGTGTCGGCACCAGCGACGCTTCCGCCATCGCCCCTAAAGAATTGACACTTGCGCTGGTTCCCTCCGGTGACGCCAAGAAGCTCGTTGACACTGTCAAGCCGCTGGAGGAAGCCCTGAGCAGCCGCTTGGGAATCCCCGTCAAGGGTGTCATCACCGCAGATTACCAGGCGGCCGTCGAAGCCATCGGCTCCAACCAGGCACAGATCGGCATGCTCCCTTCCCTGCAGATGAGTCAGGCCTGCGACAAGTATGGCGCCGTTCCCGCCCTGCAGACGGTCCGCAAGGATAAGTCCAGCTACGCTGCGCAGATGTTCACTAACAATCCTGACAAGTACTGCACCGACGCCCCCGCCGCAGGACCCAACGGCATGCTTTACTGCAACGGAACCGCATCAGGCAACGGCCCCGCCGGACTCGATTCAGTCGCCAAGGTCAAGGGCGCTACCGTGTCCATGCTCTCCCCCGCCTCGCCTGCCGGCTACATCTTCCCCGTTGCCGCCATGAAGAACGCCGGGATTGCCATTGAGGATGTCTCCCCCATCAAGGTCACTGCCAACGACGCCTCCGTGCTTGCCGTGTACAAGGGCGATGCTGAGGTTGGCTTCAGCTACTGGGATGCCCGTGAAGTGGTGGCCAAGGACAACCCCGATGTTGGCGAAAAGGTAGTGGTCTTCGCCCTAACGGATGAAGTCCCCAACGACGGCATGTCCATCTCCAGCAAGCTCAGCTCCGACTGGCAGACCAAGATCGATGAGGCCATGCTCGATTTCGCGGGTACCCCTGAGGGCGTCAAAGCACTGACGGCGATTTACCAGATCACCGGCATGGCCAAGGCTGATCCGGATAGCCTGCGCAAGACTCAGGAAGCAGCACGCTCCATCGGTCTGGGCTGACAACCCGGCCCACCGGCGCCAACGAGCTCAACTCCACACAGTGCCACCCATGTCCCGCCCTCACCTCGAGGTGCGGGACATTGGACGGCACAGCAATAGAAAGCAGATCCCATGGAGCACACCGCGGCGGATATCCGTTTCAGCGATGTATCGGTAACCTACCCCAATGGCTACACCGGCCTGAAGAACATCAACTTGAACATTCCAGCCGGTGAAATGGTAGGAATCGTGGGCCTCTCCGGCGCCGGCAAGTCAACGCTGATCCGCACCATCAACGGTCTGGTCCCCATCACCAGAGGCAGCATCAACGTCGGCGCCCACCAGCTCAACGGCCGCGGCGGGACTCAGCTTCGTGGCAAGGATCTGCGCGAACTGCGCTCCAACGTGGGCATGGTCTTCCAGAGCTTCAACCTGGCCAAGCGCACCACCGTGCTCAACAATGTGCTCATGGGCAGGCTCTACCACTCCCCTGCGTGGCGCACCCTTTTGGGCGCTTGGAAGAACGACGACGTCGAACTCGCCATGTCTGCCTTGGAACGAGTCGAGATTGTGCCCAAGGCTTACGAAAAGGCCTCAAGCCTCTCCGGCGGCCAGCAACAGAGAGTGGCCATTGCCCGAACCTTGGCGCAACGGCCCCAGGTGATCTTGGCTGATGAGCCTGTGGCATCCCTTGACCCACCCACCTCCCACGTGGTGATGCGCGATCTCCAACGCATCAACGCCGAGCTGGGCATCACCGTTGTGGTGAACCTGCATTTCTTGGACCTTGCCCGTCGCTACAGCGACCGCTTGATCGGCTTGCGCTCCGGGGAGCTGGTCTTCGATGGCGCCGGAGCCGACGCCGATGAGTCCGTCTTTGAAAACATCTACGGCCGCTCCCTGACTGCTGAAGACGTCCTAGGCACCAAGGCTGAACTTTGAGCGCCTCCGTCTCACCCGCCCCGCAGACCCAGCGCCCCACGAAGCCGCGCCACGGCGCAAGGACGGTAGCCGCCGTCGTACTTCTGTTGGCAATCACCATCTGGGCCGGGATCGGCGTGGAAGTTGATCTGCCAGCCATCGCGGCCAACTGGCGCAACGCCACCACCAACATTATTGCGCTGCTCCAGCCTGATTACGGGTTCTTCCCCAAGACCATTCCGGCCCTGCTGGAAACCCTGCAGATGGCAGTCATTGCTACGGTGATCGGCTCGGCATTGTCGCTGCCTCTGGCGTTTTTGGCATCGCGGGCCACGAATCCGCGGCCCAAACTGCTGGTGGGCGTGCGGTTCGTGATGAACATGATTCGCAGCGTGCCGGACATCTTGTTTGCCTCGATCCTGGTGGCCGTGGTGGGTGTTGGCGCGCTTTCGGGCATCATGGCGCTGGTGTTGTTCAACATTGGCATCATCGTGAAACTGGTGTCGGAATCGCTCGATGGTGAGGACGCTGGCGCGCAAGAAGCCGCGCTGGCGGCCGGTGCCAGCTGGCCCAAGGCCAACAGGGCGGCCATGTTGCCCCAGATCCTGCCCAGCTTTGCCTCTCAGGTTCTGTACACCTTTGAGTTGAACATCCGAGCCTCCACGGTGATTGGTCTGGTGGGCGCAGGCGGCTTGGGCATCTTGATTGACAACGTCCGCAGTTTCTTCCGGTACCACGAACTGTCACTGATCATTGTGGAAATCCTGGTGCTGGTCTTGGTGCTGGAATCACTGTCCGCCTGGCTACGAAAGAAGTTGGTGTAGCGTGGCGACACTCATGACCCAGCAACCCAATCCCCAACCCCAAAGCGCAGCACGGCCCGTCAAACCAACCTCTAGACTGCGCACCACGCTCTGGCTGCTGGTTAGCATGGTTGTGGTTGCCGCGTTTTGGTCGGTGGATATCAAATGGTCTGCCCTGGCTGACTTCCCCGCCCAGCTGATCAAATATGTGGACCTGATGTTGTTCCCGCCGGACTGGAGCAAGTTTGGCGAGGCCTTCATGGCCACCATTCTGTCCGTCCAAATGGCGTGGATCGGCACCGTTTTAGGCATCATTATTTCCTTCCCGCTGAGCTTCTTGGCATCCAAAGGGCTGGCTCCGCGCGCCGTGAACGCGCCCCTTCGTTTCATCTTCGCCGTGATCCGCGCCGTGCCTGAAGTGGTCATCGCCATTTTGATTCTCTCGGTCACCGGGCTGACACCATTCACCGGCGCCCTGGCCTTGGCCGTGGGCTCCATCGGCACCTTGGGCAAATGGGGTTACGAGGCTTTCGAAGGCGTGGATCCGGGCCCCAAGGAAGCCGTCCGCTCCACCGGCGGCGGCACCTTGTCCCTGATCCGATGGGGTGTGTGGCCCACCGCCGCCCCGGAAATACTCTCCTTCTGGCTGTACCGCTTTGAAATCAACGTGCGCGCCTCGGCCATTCTGGGACTCATCGGCGCCGGCGGTATCGGCAAAATGCTCCAAGACAACGTCCAATTCCGCAATTGGGACGCGGTGGGCATGCTGCTGATCGTGGTTGTGGTTGTCACCATGGTGATCGACCAAATCTCCGGCGCCGTCCGCAACAAACTCATCCACGGCACGTGGCGCGCCCCTAAGCTGGCATCATGACCACCCTGCGCATCCTCCATCTCAGCGACACCCACCTCATGGACGCAGGCGCGCTCCACCAGGGCACTGTGGATACCGTAGCCGCTTACAGGTTTACCCTCGAGTCCTTTGCGAACGCCGGTCCTCTGGACCTCGTGGTGCTTTCCGGCGACATGTCCGACGACGGGTCCCCGGCCTCCTACCGCACCTTGCGTTCGCTGACCGGAGACTTTGCTGCCCGGCACGGTGCTGTGGCCATCTATGCCATGGGAAACCACGATCAGCGCACCGGCTTCCGTGAAGTTCTCGGTAATGGACACCCTGACTCCGGCAGCGGCTCAAACAACAGCGGCTCAAACAACAGTGGCGCCCTGTCCGGCGTCGAACTTGCCGCGGAAGCACCCATCGTGGGCATCAGCCATGTGGCCGGGTACCGGATCATTACCGTAGATAGTTCAGTGCCTGGCCGCACCCACGGCTTTGTTGACGGTGAGCAGTTGGCGTGGCTGCGCGCGGAGCTGGCTACAAGCTATGGGCACGGCACCGTGGTGGTCATCCACCATCCTCCCGTGGAGCCGGTGACCGCCCTTCATCACGGGATCGAGTTGATGAATGCCGACCAGCTGGCCGAGGCTCTGGCCGGGACGGACACGGTTGTCATTCTCAGTGGTCACTACCATCATCACCTCAGCGATGTGCTGGCGGCAGGGTCTTCACGTATTCCGGTGGTGGTGACGTCGGGGATCGTCAATTCCAATGACGTCATGGCTGCGCCGGGCCACGAGCGGGCGGTTGCTGGCAGCGGCGGTACCCTTATAACCATTAGAGCGTCCCCCGGAACATCAGCTGAACGCCAGGGTCAAGTAGCCTTTGCGGGACCGCTGGCCCGAGTGCGAACTTTGCCGCTACGTTTCGTGCTGCCTGTGAGCATTAGCCCGGAGGTAGTTTTTGATCTGGATGGCTCAGAAGTTGAGCGTATTTCGCAGCTGATTTCCGCTACTGGCGCCGAGCGCTCACAGAAAGGCTAGCTAGTGATTGAGCATGCTCCCGGCCAGGTTGTGGCCCATATCCGTTCTGCCCGTCCTTCGCTATTGCCAGCCGAGCAGGCCGTGGCTGCCGTGTTCTTGGCGCACACCCAGAAGATCGTGGAGCTCTCCTCCCAACAGGTAGCCGATTTGGCTGGGGCGTCCCGGGCCACCGTGGTCCGTACCTGCCAGAGTTTGGGCTTTTCCGGGTACCAACAACTGCGTGTGCTGTTGGCCCGCGACGCCGGGTATGCCAGTACCGATCAGCGGCCCAAGGTAGTAGGTGCTGCGGGCATGGTGGCTGACACGTTTGTCCAGGTGGGCCAGGCCGTGGCCACCATGGCTGCGCTGCTTGACCCCGACGCCGTGACTGGCTCCGTGAAAGCGATGGCTCAAGCCGGACGAATGCTGGTGGTGGGCAATGGACTTTCTGCCCCGCTGGCTACCGACATGGCTTCGCGTTTGAGTGCCATTGGCCGGCCCGCGGAATCCTCATTGGATGTGATTGGTCAGCAGATCTCGGCGAGGCTCCTTGCGCCGTCGGACCTCTTGCTCATCATCAGCGGAAGCGGCGCCAATAGCTCCAGCCTGCGGGTAGCCCAGGCAGCCAAGGACGCCGGGGCAACCTTGGTAGCCATCACGGCGTTTGCGCGCTCTCCCTTGGCTGCCAAGGCGAACTTCTCGCTCGTGGTGGGCATGGGGGATCTGAGTTTTCGTGAAGAAGTGACGGTGACCAGCAGAATCCCGCAGACCATTCTGATGGAGGGTCTCATCGCGGCTCTATCGGAAGAGTTGGGCGAAAAAGCTAAGGCGGCCAAGGCCTTGGCGTTGGAAGTCATCAGCGGAAACCTGGATGAATGAGTCCGACCAGGGCCGAACAGCACGTCACAGTCAACACTCTCCCAGCAAGAGGTAGGATGTCCTCATGACTACTGTGCCGTACCGCCTTGCCCGTGTCCGTCCACTCGACGCCGTGGAGGCGCCCCTGGCCGAGCAGTTCTTTGTCCGCAATGATGCCGCCGACTTTGACAGCCCCGAAGGCCGCATCTGGCAGCTCGTGGAGACGCCCTTCCCCGCCTCCGCTGCGAACCAGAACAGCGCCTCCCGCGATGGCTGGACACCGGGCGCCACCGTCTCCGAAGACCAGTTCATCTTCCTGGCCCCGTGCGCCCCCGTCAATGTCTTCGGCATGGCCCACAACACCGGCGCACCCGGCCGCGCCCTGCCCCCGCAGGCTTTTCACAAGGCCGCCAGTTCCGTGGTTGGCCCCGGCGATGCCATTGAACTGAGTCCCACCGTTGGCTATGTAGACCCGGAGGCTGAGCTGACAATCGTGATCGGCCGCACTGCAAAGAACCTGACACTGGAAACTGCACGCAGCGCCATCCTCGGCTTCACCATTGGCAACGACGTCTCAGCCCGCGACGCTCAGAAGTCAGATGAACTCTGGATCAGCGCCAAGAGTCCTGACACCTTCACCCCGCTGGGCCCGTGGATTGTTGTGGGCCTGAAGGACGACGGCGTGGCCATCAGCATTGTGCACAACGGCACCGAGCTTGCCCCCGCCTCCAGCGACGATCTGGGCTGGGGTGTGGATGAAATTCTGGTGTACTTGAGCAGCTTCATGACCCTACAGCCCGGTGATGTCATCATGACCGGCTTCCCCGCAGAGTGCCGCCAGATCAACCCCGGCGATGAAGTTATCTGCCGTGTTGGCGGCATTGGCGAGCTGCGCAACCCAGTGGTTGCCGGGCCGTAATCTCGGTGATTCCACCGATCCGAAAACAACTCACTGGCAATACACGCGCCATTAATTGGGTGTTAGTACGCGCAGCTGACAAGATTCAGTAAGTCATGGCAACTACATCACCCCGGGATACAGTCCCCGCCGAGCCCGTATCTACGGACCGCGGGGCTTTTGCTGTACTCCGAAACTGGTCGCGGGGCAATCCGATTTTGGCCTCACAATTGCGTGGCTTCGCTTTAGTTGCCATCATTTGCACCGTCATCTCCATGACTATTTTTGCCAACCTGCGCCCCTACACCGGCACCCAGTGGGCCAACGTCATTTCCTTGATGCTGTGTTCTGTCCTCAACACTGAACTTAACCGGCGCATGAGCTTTGGTATCAACGACCGGCATTTGTGGTGGCGGGACCAGCGTCGCGGGCTGTGGGTCATGCTGCTGGCCTTGGCCATGACCAGTGGAAGTTTGTTGGTACTCCACCAGATCGCGCCGAACGCCTCAATTTGGGTAGAGCTGGCGGTGATTGTGCTCGGCAACGTGGCCTCCGCTGTGACCCGCTTCCTGCTGCTGCGCTACTGGATTTTCCGCCGGGTCAGCCACGGCAGCGGCGCCGGCGCGAAGTAGTCTCCCGGCCCCTGTTCGCAAACCGGGGTTGCGCCCGTTCGCAAGCCGGGGTTGCGCCTGTTCGCAAGCCGGGGTTGCGCCTGTTCGCAAGCAAGGGGTTGCGCCCGTTCGCAAGCCGGGGGTTGCCCCTGTAAGTCAGCCCTGGTGTTCGTAAGTCAGGCAGTCGGCGTTGTCTGCACCCGGACCCACCCTGACCGAATCGGCGGAACACATCAAGTGCTCGTTGTGGGCGCATTCGCTACGCTGGCAGGCCCCCACCGAGGCCAGCACCTTGGGCAGTCCGCCGTGGACACCGGTGTCAATGAAGGTGGCGCACTGGGCGTGGTCGGTGTTTCCGCCGATCGTGATGCCGGCAGCCCCGCAGTGGGTGTGGTCGTTGAACGAGCAGTTGGACACGGCGCATTCGGTGACGGGAACGGTGGCAGTCATGATGCTCTCCTTTGCTACGAAACCGGGCCGCGGCGACCTGATTACTTCCACCGTACGCCCAAAATACACCAACTAATTAGTGCCAATTTTGTGCCGTAATTCGCCCGCTGCCCGTGGACATGTTTGGATGAGAGAACTCTCATCCGGGCCTCATCCGCCCGTCACCTTCATGCGAAAGGATTGAACCATGCACATCCCCCGGTTCATTCTCATCGCGTTCCTCATCCTGGTGGTGGCGGGAACAGCGCTGGCCACAAGCCAGCTTGTTTCCAATTCGGAGCCCCGGCTGGGCGACCCCGTTGTGGTCACCCCTGTAGGCACCCCGCCACCCACAACACCACCCACTACGCCCGCAACAACTCCGGCACCAACAGCCTCCCCGTCCCCCAGCCCCTCCACAGCCCCACCAACCGCCACGAGCCCAACTCCGCCTCCGCCGTCGTCCGCCCCTCCGGGCTCGGGAGCCGTGGAGGTCCCCGGCTGCGCGCCACTGGCCGGCGATGACGACGCTGACGATTGTGATGACTGGGACGACGACTGGGACGATTTTGATGATGACTGATTCCCCGCGCCGGACACTCAGCGCCCGGGCCCGCATCATCGGCGCCATGGTGCTGTTGATCGCCGTGGCGTTTGCGGCATCGATAGTGCTCTCGGCCCAGATCCTGAACGCCCGCGCAAACGCCCTGGTGGATGACCGGCTCACGCATGCCGCCACGAGCTTCCGCACCTTCGCCATGTCGCCGTCGGGCAGCTCCCAATTTACCGCCGATGCCCTCCTGACCCGCTATTTGCAAGACACCGTCTCCAACCGGGCCGAGACCGCCTTCAGCTTGCTCAATGACGTCCCGCACCGGCGCATGGCCGGCGATCCGCCCCTCCGGCTCGACCAGGACCCGGCCTTCCTGGCACTGCTCACGGGCCACACTGCGCCGATCCACGGCCGGTACAGCTCGAGCGCCGGTGAGGTGGCCTACGCGCTCATCCCTGTGTCCGTTGCCGGCGATCCGGCGCACGGGGCCCTGGTCAGCGTCCAGTTCCACCGTGAAGTTGCCGCGCCGCTGTTCAGCTCGCTGGGCATCTTCGCCCTGGCCGGCACACTCGCGGTCATCGGCGCCGGCATCGCCAGCTGGCTGATTGCCGGGCGTGTGCTGGCACCGGTGCGTTTGGTCCGGGAAACGGCCGAGACCATCACTGAAACCGACTTCCACGGCCGGATCGAGGTGGCAGGCCATGACGATGTCGCCGCCCTCGCCACCACTTTCAACCGCATGCTGGACCGTCTGGAAACCGCCTTCGCCACGCAGCAGCAATTTGTTGACGACGCCGGACATGAGCTCCGCACACCCATCACCGTGATCCGGGGCCACCTTGAGATGATGAGCGAAGACCCGGCCGAGCGTGCCGAAACCGTAGCCCTGGTCACCGACGAGCTCGACCGCATGGCCCGGATTGTCAACGACCTGCTGCTGCTCGCCAAGTCCCAACAGCCGGACTTTGTGGTGCCACAGGAGGTGGATCTGATGGACCTGATGGTGGATGCGTTGAGCAAGGCCAGCATGCTCGGCCCACAAAACTGGACCCTGGACGAGCTCGCCGAGGGGCACGTCACCGCCGACGGCCAGCGCCTGACACAGGCCCTCATGCAGCTCGCCGCCAACGCCGTGGCACACACCCCAACCGAGGGCACCATAGCCTTTGGTTCGCGGCTGATTTCAGGCCCCAAACACAACGGCGGCACGCTCCTTGTGTGGGTTCGAGACACCGGCGCGGGGATCGCGGAAGATGACCAGGAGAGAATTTTCTCCCGCTTCCGCCGTGGCACCAACCCGAAGCAGTCCTCCGGCGCCGGCCTGGGCTTATCCATTGTAAAATCCATTGCCGAGGCCCACGGAGGCACAGTTTCGGTGTCCAGCACGCTGGGCAACGGGGCAACTTTTGACTTGATGATCCCGGTGGCCCACTCCCTTGATGATGAAACGGACGCTGTTGCCGCTGACATTGTTGGTGCGGAAGCTGTTGGCGCGGACGCCGGCAGCCCTTTGAAAGGAAGTGCATGAAAAGGATTCTGATCGCCGAGGACGAGGACCGGATTGCCACCTTTGTGCAAAAGGGTTTGAACGCGGAGGGCTTTGTCACGCAGGTTGTGACGGACGGGCAGTCTGCCTACGACGAGGCCCGGTCCTACGTCCATGACCTGCTGATCCTGGACATCGGCCTGCCCGTCATGGACGGCTTGACAGTGCTGCACCGGCTGCGTCAGGACAAGGTGGACATCCCCGTGGTGATCCTCTCGGCCCGCAGCAGCGTGGAGGACAAGGTGGCCGGGCTGGTCGGCGGCGCCGACGACTACCTGCCCAAGCCCTTCGCCTTCGAGGAACTGCTGGCCCGCGTCCGGCTGCGGCTGCGCGGGCACATCCTAGAGGAGGCCACGATACTAACAGCCGGCCCGCTCAGCCTTGACCTGCGCACCCGCCGAGCCCAGGTGGACGGCGTGTCCAAGGACCTCAGCGCCCGCGAATTTGCACTGGCCGAGGCCCTGTTCCGGCACCGGGACCAGGTGCTCTCCCGCGAGCAGCTGCTCTCCCAGGTGTGGGGCTTCGACTTTGACCCGGGATCCAACATTGTGGATGTCTACATCCGCTACCTGCGCAAGAAGTTCGGCGCCGAACGGATCGAAACGGTCCGCGGCATGGGCTACCGGCTCAAGCTGGACTGATCCGCGCCCCCGCTGGACTGATCCGCGCCCCCGCCGCGTTGGGCTCCGGCAGGGCAACCGGGTGCAGGCGGCCGCCGTCGGGCTTCATGAGAGGGCTCTCATCTTGGTCTCCTTTTACTCTCATGCGGGTGCACAACAGTAGTAGTTAGAAAACAACTACTCGTTGAGGAGCCAACATGTTCAACCTCTGGATTGCACTCGCAGCCAACATGGTCGCCATTAGTATCCTGGTGTACGCCGTGTACTTCCCCCGCTACCAGCGCCGCGACCTGGCCATTGCCTATGTGTGCCTGAACGTGGGCATCATGCTCGTCACCATGCTGCTCTCCGGCAGCGGCGCCGGCATGGGCCTGGGGCTGGGACTGTTCGGGGTGCTGTCCATCATCAGGCTGCGGTCGGACACGCTCACGCAGGGCGAGATCGGCTACTACTTCGCAGCCCTGGTGCTGGGCCTGATGAACGGCCTGCACCCGGACCCGGCCTGGCTCTCACCGGTGCTCTCCGCCGCCCTGGTCACGGTCCTGTTTGTGGCCGACCACCCGCGGATCGCACCCCGCACCCGCCGCCAGACCATCACCTTGGACCGCGCCTACGCCAATGAGGGCGAGCTGCGGACCGCGCTGGAGGACCTGCTGGGCGGAAACGTCACGCGCATTGAAGTCATGGAACTGGATATTGTCCGGGACCTGACCATCGCCGACGTCCGGTACCAGGCGGCCACCACGGCCAAGGTTTCGCCGTGCAGCCACGAGCTGGTCGAAGCGGCACCTGCCATGGCCGACTTCCCGGCATACCCCTCGATCCAGCCAACATGGACGCATCCGGCACCGGTCCAGCCCACGTTCGGCCAGCCTGCACAGGGCCAGCCCAGCCACGTTGGAGCACGCTCATGACCTGCGCGGATGTGCTGGATGCCGCCCTTGCGCTGCGAGCCCCCATCAGCCTGGAAGCAGTCAACGAGGAGGCTGCCCTGCAGCGCCGCGTGGACAAGAAGTTCCTGCTTTCACGTGGCCAGCTGGCCTCCCTGCTGGCGCGTCTGGACAGCGACTTTGCCGTCATGGAGATTGCCGGCCGCCGCGTCTTCGGCTACAGCTCAACTTACTTTGACACCCCAGGGCTCGACCAGTTCCGGGCCCACCGCCAGGGCCGCCGGCGCCGCTTCAAGGTCCGCACCCGCACCTACCTGGATTCCGGGCTCTGCATGTTTGAGGCGAAGCTGAAGGGCGTCCGGGGCGAAACCGACAAGCACCGCATCCCCTACAGCCTCGAGAACAGCGGCATCATGAACGGCGAGGCGCAGGAATTCCTGACCGGCCTGCTGGATAGCGAATACGGCATGCCGCTGCCGGAACTCCGTTCGGTCATGACCGTAGACTACCGCCGCGGCACCCTGGTGAATCCGCACAGCAGGGAGCGGCTCACCCTGGATGTGGGGCTGCTGTGCCGCGACGGCGGCTCGGGCGGCCGGGAGGTTGCCGGCCCGGACCTGGTGGTGGTGGAAACCAAGTCGGAGGATGGCCGGGGCGTGGCTGACAGGGTTCTGGCCGAGATGGGCATCCGCGACCTGAGCATGAGCAAGTACTGTGTGGGTATCGCCCTGCTGCATCCGCACCTGCCGGCCAATCGCTGGAACCGGGTGCTGCGCAACCGCTTCGACTGGGACCGGGCGCCCGCCGAGGCTGGCGGCGTAGAGCTGGTGGCCTGACTCCTCACCCCAGCTGGCCAGTCGCGCAAGACACGCGACCTCCCCCAACAAATGCCACCGTTTGACGCTAATGCCGCAGTTCAAACTATGGCAATTGCGTCAAACGGCAGCATTTTCGGCAACAGAGCTCCGGCCTGTAACCGGCCTAGCCCAACCTGCCTAACCCAACACCTGCCTAGCCCAGGCGCAGCATCCGCGCGACGGCGGCCGCCAGTTCGGTGGCCGCCGTCTCCAATGCCTCGGCCGTGACATCCGTGCCGAAACTAAAACGCAGCGCCGTCTGGGCCACCGTGCGCTCGATGCCCATGGCGCTCAGCACGGCCGATGGTTCATCAGACCCCGCCGCACAAGCCGATCCTGAGGAACACACGATCCCCCGTCGTTCCAGCTCCAGCAGCACCGATTCGCCGCTGGTGCCCGGGAAGCAAAATGAGGCCACATTGGGCAGCCGCCGCGTGCCGTGCCCGGTCAGCTGCGCGGCGGGAATGTCCGCTAGGATGCGCCGGATGAAGTTTTCCCGCAATTCCGTGACACGTTCGACGGCGGAGGGCCGTGCCGCTTCAGCCGCCACCAACGCCGTGGCCAGGGCAACGGCAAACGCCACATTCTCGGTGCCCGAGCGGTTGCCGCGCTCCTGCCCGCCGCCGTGGATCAACGGTTCATAGAGAGATCCACCCTTGACATAGAGCAGGCCCACACCCTTGGGTGCGCCGATTTTGTGCCCGGAAAGGCTCAGCGCCGTGACGCCCAGCTCCCGGATATCTAGGGGCAGCCAGCCGGCAGCCTGGACGGCATCGCTGTGCAGCGGCACGCCCGCGGCTGCGGCCGCGGCGGACAGCGCAGTCAGGTCCTGGACCGTGCCCACCTCGTTGTTGGCGTACATGATGGAAGCCACCGCAACATCACTGCCGGCAACGTCACGGCCAGCCACAGCGCTGCCGGCCACGTCACTGCCAGCCAGGTTACTGGCTGGAGTGCCGGAGCCCGCAGTGCCTGTCAGCATCGCGGCAAACACGTCAGGGTCGACCAGCCCGTCGCCGTCCACCGGAACCAGTTCCACCTCAAAGCCGTGGATGCGTCGCAGGTAGTCGGCAGATTCCGCCACTGCCGGGTGTTCCACGGCGCTGATGAGCACCCGGTTCAGCCGAGGATCCCCAGCGCGGCGGGCGAGCGCAATGCCCTTTAGGGCGAGGTTATCGGCCTCGGTCCCACCGGAGGTAAATGTGAGCTCTTCGGCACCGCAGCCCAACGCCGTCGCACATTTTTCCCGGGCACCTGTCAGTGCGGCAGCGGCAATTTCTCCCAGCTCGTGGTGACTGGAAGGGTTGCCGAATTGGTTGGTCAGGAAGGGGAACATGGCCTCGATGACCTCCCGGCGGACTGGTGTGGTGGCGGCGGCGTCGAGAAAAATCACGGCAGATCCACAGGGCCTTGCTGCACAGGTCCGGACAGGTCCACCGCGATGTCCAGGCCCAGATCCAGAGCCCGGACACTGTGGGTCAGGGCCCCGACGGAAATGATGTCCACTCCGGTGCGCGCGATCCCGGCGATGGTGGACAGATTCACGTTGCCGCTCGCCTCAACCAGCGCCCGGCCGTTGACCAGCGCCACGCCTTGGACGAGTTCGTCGTTGCTGAAATTGTCCAGCATGATGGTGTCCACGCCGGCCGCCAGCACGGGTTCAATCTGCGCGATCGAGTCCACCTCAACCTCAAAGTGCACGGTGTGCGGGAGCTGGGCACGCACGCCGGCGAGCGCCGCGGTCAGCTTGCCAAGATCCCCGCCGGTCAGCACAGCCAGGTGATTGTCCTTGGCCAGCACGGCGTCAGAGAGCGAGAATCGGTGATTGTGCCCGCCCCCGCAGCGTACGGCATAGCGTTCGAGGATACGCAGGCCGGGGGTGGTCTTTCGCGTATCGGTGACCCGAGCCTTGGTGCCAGCGATCAGGGCCGCATATTCGGCGGTCTGGGTGGCGATGGCACTCATCCGCTGCGTCAGGTTCAGCGCGATCCGTTCCCCCGTCAGCACGGCCCGGGCCAGCCCGGTGACGGACATGAGTCGGTCCCCCGCCTCAAAGCGGGCACCGTCGGCCACCAACTGCTCAACCCGGGCGTCCGGATCCTGCATGGTCATAGCGGCACGGAAAACGTCCCCACCGGAGAAGATGCCGCGCTCCCGAGCCACGAGCCAGGCGGTGGCTTGCGCATCAGCTGGCAGCAGCGTCGCGGAGGTGATGTCCCCGTACGGCGCATCCTCGGCAAAGGCCCGCTGCAGAATCTCGGCCACGGCCGTGTGTGGCAGCTGAGGCAGGGCTGGGATTGCGGTTGCGTTCACGGCAGTTTCGTTGAGGACGGTTTCTTTCAAGACAGGCACGACGGCGTTCATACTGTTTCGCTTTCACGCTGGGGTTCGATGGTGGTCAATCGGGCGTCGGGGTTCACCCAATGGTTGGAGTCCCGGGTAGCTGAGCCCAGCGGAGTATCTGCTCCCTGCGGGAAATCCGCGCGGTAATGCGCACCGACAGAGTTCTCCCGGGCCAAGGATGCACGCACCAGGAGTCCGGCCACGAGTTCCAAGTTCTGGTCCTCAAGCTCTTGGCGCAGGGAGCGCGTTTCGGACCCAGAGTGCCCAACACTTTGCACCGCTGGTTCATTGTGCAGTGCAGTTTCCTTGTGCAGTGCAGTCTCTACCAGTTGCAATCCCTTGGTGTCGCGCACTACCGCGGCGTGCTGCCCCATCACGTGCCGCAGAGTTTCCCGGCCCAACCCAGCCGGGTGGTTCCGGATCCCCTCAAGGGCTGTGGCGGCGTCGTGCGTCGCGGCGTCGTGCGTTGCGGCGTCGTGCGTGGCGGCGTTGAACTTCATGGACCAGGCATGCTGGTCCGTGGAAGCTTGTTGGTCCGGCGAGGTGAAGGCAGCGACGGCGCGGCGGCTGAAGACGAGGCCTTCGAGCAATGAGTTGGAGGCGAGGCGGTTAGCGCCGTGGACACCGGTGCAGGCCACTTCCCCGGCGGCGTAAAGACCCGGGACGGTGGTTCGTCCGTGCAGATCAGTGGTCACTCCGCCCATCCAGTAGTGAGCTGCGGGAGCCACGGGCAACCAGTCGCGGCGCCAGTCGAAGCCGAGCTTGGCTGTTGCTGCGTCGATCGTGGGGAAACGTCGGGCCAGATATCCGGCGCCGTTGGCTTCCTCGATTCCGCTGGCATCAAGGAAGACATGGGCAGGGCCTTCCGGCTCACCTGCGATCCGAGCGTTCTCCGCAAGGGTTCCAAGATGAGCGGCAATGCTGCGGGAGACCACATCACGCGGGGCAAGATCGCCTTCCGGGTGGTAGCGGGCCATGAACGCCTCACCCTTAGAGTCACGCAGCACGGCCCCGGCCCCGCGCACGGCCTCGGAAATGAGGAAGTTCTGCCCCACCGCGAGCGCCGTTGGGTGGAACTGGAAGTATTCAAGATCGGCCAGCACTGCGCCCGCGCGCCAGGCGAGAGCTACGCCGTCGCCCGTGGCAACGTGCGGGTTGGTGGTGAATTCAAAAAGCTGCCCGGCACCCCCGGTAGCCAGCAGCACCGCGTCGGCGGCCAAGGTCTGGCGTTCGTCTGCTGAGTCTAGGTAGGCGATGCCGGCGATTGGCGCACGGGGAAAGGTACCGCCGTCGTCCACTTCAGTCTCAGGCGCTTCAGTCTCAGGCGCTTCAGGGTTAGCCGCATCAGGGTTAGCGGCCAGAAGCTCCGTGGCGAAGCTATTCTCCAGGAGCGTGATGAGGCCCAGTGCCGCCTGCTCGCGGATCGCGGCGATCAATCCATTGGCGATGGCGGCTCCCGTGGCGTCCCCGCCGGCATGCAGGATCCGAGCGGCCGAATGGGCTCCCTCCAATCCCAAGGAACGGCGCCCGCTAGCGTCGCGGTCAAAGCGCACGCCGAAACGCTCGAGAGCTGCGATATCGGTGGCTGCCTCGGTGCACAGGACGCGCACGGCCTCTGGATCGCACTGACCTGCGCCGGCCTTGAGGGTGTCGGCGATGTGCGCCCACACGGAATCGCCCGGGGCAGCTTCCCCCTCGGCGAGCACCGCGCAGATTCCGCCTTGGGCGTGATGGGTGTTGCTTTGCGCCAACGTGCCCTTGGTCAACAGTGTCACCCGCGACCCTGCCTCGGCGGCCAGCAACGCCCCGTAGAGCCCGGCAATCCCACTGCCCACAACTACCAGATGCGAGTTAGTCATGCGCGTACGGATTTCTTGGGCTGCGCAGTCTTTGGCTGCACGGTCTTGGGCTGCACAGTCTTGGGCTGTGGCTTGGCGGCAAGCATCCGTTCCAGCGCGATGCGCGCATTGACGGCGGTGGCCTCCGGAACGGTGATCTGGTTGCGCACCTCGCCGGCCACCAGGCCCTCAAGCACCCAGGCGAGGTAGCCGGGGTGGATGCGGTACATGGTGGAGCACGGGCAGATGACCGGATCAAGGCAGAAGATGGTGTGCTGCGGGTACTGCGCCGCGAGCCGGTTGACCATGTTGATCTCGGTGCCGATGGCGAAGGTGGTTCCGTCAGGTGCGGCCTGGATGGCCTTGAGAATGTAGTCGGTAGAACCAGCTTCATCGGCCGCGTCCACCACCTCCATGGGGCATTCCGGGTGGACGATCACACGAACGCCCGGGAAGTCCACGCGGGCCTGCTCGATCTGCCCCACCGTGAAGCGCTTGTGCACTGAGCAGAAACCTTGCCACAGCACCACCTTGGCGTTGTCCATGACCTCGGCGCTGTTCCCACCCAGCGGCAGGCGCGGATTCCACAATGGCATTTCCACCAGCGGCACACCCATGGCCTTGGCCGTGTTGCGCCCCAGGTGCTGATCCGGGAAGAACAGTACCCGCTGGCCGCGCTCGAAGGCCCACTCCAGCACGGTCGACGCATTCGAGGACGTGCAGACAATGCCACCGCGCTCTCCACAGAACGCCTTCAGCGCGGCTGAGGAGTTCATGTAGGTCACCGGGATCACGGGTACACGGCCATCGGCGTCGGGCTCGGTGCCGTAGAGCTCTTCCAGTTCCGCCCAGCAGGCCTCAACGGAGGGCAGATCAGCCATATCGGCCATGGAGCAGCCGGCGGCCAGGTTCGGCAGGATCACGCTCTGCTGCGGACCGGAGAGCATGTCAGCGGTCTCGGCCATGAAGTGCACGCCGCAGAAGACGATGGCTTCGGCTTCCGTACGTGTTTTGGCTGCGTTGGCGAGCTGGAAGGAGTCGCCCACGAAGTCGGCAAATTGCACCACCTCGTCGCGCTGATAAAAATGCCCAAGCACGACGACGCGTTCCCCAAGTTCCGCTTTGGCGGCAAGAATCCGGGACTCAAGTTCGGCATCGGAGGCGTCCTTGTACTCCTGCGGCAGCTGGCCCTGCACCGGTGTGGCGGCCGGGGCGATGTCCTCGTTGGAGGCGCCCGGGCCGTAGCCGGGGGTGCCGGCGAGAGCCTCAGCCAGGTCAAATTCCCAGGGACCCTTGGCCAGATCGTCATCGCAGCTTTCCTGCGCGCGGCCCGGCATTCCAGGCTGGGGGGCGGGATTTTGAACGTTGTGTTGGGTCGCTTCGGCTTGTTCGCGGGTAATGAGCTGGATGGTGGTGTTCACGGATGTCATGGCTTGCTCCAAGAGTGTGAGGCAAAAAAAGAATGGGGGTTTTTGGTGGGCTGGGGCGGTTACAGGTGAGGCGAGGTTTGCTAGCCGGGCGATGAGAGACGAGACGGAGGATGTCCTGAAGGGCCGGCGTCGTTAGTGCCACTATCCATTCCGGTGTACCGGTAGAGGCGCGGCGGTCGGTGCTTGCCGCCCTGTTGAAATTCATCGGTGGGTTCGATGAGAGCAGTCTGCTTGAGCTGACGGCGGAAGTTGGCGGGGTCCATGGTGCGGTTCAGGACGGCTTCGTAGACCTCGCGGACCTGGGCCAGGGTGAATTTTTCGCCGAGCAGGTGGTAGGCGATGGAACCGTATTCCATCTTGTTCCGCAGCCGCCACAGGGCGTAATCAACGATCTCGTTGTGGTCGAAGGCCAGCTCCTGCAGTCCGTCGGCGCGGAACCAACCCACGTTTTCGGACTCCTGAGCTAGCTCGGCCTCGGTGGGCTGCACCAGCGCCCAGTACACGATGGAGACCACGCGCTGGCTGGGGGAACGGTGCAGACCCCCGAAGGCGTAGAGCTGTTCAAGGTAGCTCGGCGCCAATCCCGTGGTGTCCTGCAGGTCGCGAGCGGCGGCATCCTGGAGGGAATCAGCCTGAGTCAGGGGCCCTCCCGGAAGCGCCCACAGGCCCTTGAACGGTTCTCGAATACGACGAACCAGTGGAAGCCACAAGGTGGGCCGGCCACTCTTTTCACTGGGACGCAGGGCAAAAATAACCGTGGATATTGCTAGAGCAGGCGGCTGAGCCAAGCGTTCACTGACGTTTGCAGCTGCCACAAATGGGGTCCGCTCCATGCCCTGCACCCCACTTTCTATTGATCAACTTTAGTTAGAGTCATTATGACTAAAACTGATTCTACGACGCTTTGCCACCTTGAAACAAATTTCCGCAGCGCAGAGACGACGCAGCGCAGAGACGATCTAGGCGGATTGCACTGCACAATACAGATTCCTTCCAGACCTACCACTACTTCCCCACTACTTCCGACTTTGGCCAGCTGCTCACATGGTGGATAATGCTTGACGGGATCACACTTTCCCCCGCACTCTTTCGAACGCGCAGCGCGCATTTCCAACGCACGGCACACAGCCGCCGGTTCCACTAACGAAGGCCAACCCTTTCATGACCCAACAATCCGCCCCCACCGAGGCCACAGTGGCCAAGTCCGGCCTGGGCACCTCGCTCAAGCAGCGCCAGCTCACCATGATGGGCTTGGGCTCGGCCATTGGTGCTGGACTGTTCCTGGGCTCGGGCGAAGGGATCATGCTGGCCGGCCCGGCCGTGCTGGTTTCCTACCTGGTTGCCGGCACGCTGATCATCCTTGTCATGTGGGCGCTGGGCGAAATGGCCGCCGCCAATCCGAACTCGGGCGCCTTCTCCGTATACGCCGAAAAGGCCATGGGCAAAGTTGCCGGGGCCACCGTTGGCTGGCTCTGGTGGCTGCAATTGGTGGTAGTGATTGCGGCAGAGGCCTTAGGTGCTGCACAACTGCTCGTCACCGTGTGGCCGGTGATTCCTGCATGGGCCCTGACACTGATCTTTATGGTGGTCTTCACCGCAATCAACCTGAGCAGTGTAAAAAATTACGGAGAATTTGAATTCTGGTTCTCCCTGCTAAAGGTCGCAGCCATCGTGCTATTCCTGGCGTTTGGCGCGGCCCTGCTGCTCGGCTTCATTCCCGGCGCAAGCTCTCCTGGACTGGGCAATCTGGTCAACAACGGCGGCTTCGCCCCCACCGGCATGGCAGGCATCGCCTCAGCCCTGTTCATTGTGGCCTTCGCCTTTGGCGGCACCGAAATCGTCGCCGTTGCCGCCGCCGAAACCACCAATCCCTCCCGCAGCGTTGCTGTCGCCGTCCGCACAGTGGTTTGGCGAATCCTCGTGTTCTACGTAGGCTCCATTTTCATCATCGCCGCCGTGCTCCCTTGGACATCCGAGGCGCTGCTCTCACCCTTCGCCGGCGTCCTGAACACCGCGGGCCTGGAATGGGCCGGAACCGTCATCACTTTGGTGGCCGTGGCCGCGCTGCTCTCGGCCCTGAACGCCAACCTCTATGGCGCCTCACGCATGATCTACTCGCTGTCCGAACGCCGTGAGGCCCCCCGGATTTTCAAGGGCATCAGCAAGCGGCAGGTGCCGGTTCCCGCCGTCGTCATTTCCGTGGCCTTTGGCTTCCTGACGGTGCTTTGGGAATTCTTCTACCCCGACACCGTCCTGCGCATCCTGCTCAACCTGGTGGGCTCCACGTGCCTCGTGGTCTGGGGTTCAGCACTGCTGTCACAGTTCATCCTGCGCCGCCGAGCCGACAAGGACGGCACGCCCCTTCCGCTGCGCATGCGCGGATTCCCCGTCCTGACCCTGGCCGGGCTGGTGTTGCTGCTGGCCATCTTCGTAGTGGGCTTCAGCGATGCTGTCAGCCGTAACCAGCTGCTCAGCACCTTCGGTTTGGTGGCCGTGATTGCCCTCCTGAGCTGGCTCGCTCCCCTCTACCGGAAGCAGCGGGACGCAGCGCGCCAGTAACACTGCCGCTGCAGGCCAGTTTGGCACGGCAGTGCACCTTTGTTTTCGCTATGGTTGACGTACGACGGCGGCACAGCCCGCCGCGGGAAAGGTTCCCCCATGTCTTCCCTAGGTAAGCACACTGCTACGGTGTCCCCGCACAGCATTGAAGGCTCCCAAGCCGGGCTCAACGTGGTGGTTTTCGACGCCGAAAACCTTGTTCCATTGCCCCCCGTCTTCTTGATTCACGGCTTTGCCTCCTCCGTGGCACTGAATTGGGTCAAGACCGGCTGGATCAAGGCACTGACTGGGGCTGGGCGAAAAGTCATCAGCGTTGATTTACCCGGCCACGGCCAAAGTTCAGCACCCTACGATCTTGACTCCTACACACCCGGGAAGATCCGTGCCGACCTCCTGCAGATTCTCATTGATACGGGCATCCGCCCGCTCAAGGAGGGCGACCCCAGCAGTGGTGTGGACCTGATCGGCTATTCACTCGGGGCCCGTCTGGCCTGGGAATTTGGCGCAACCCAGCCCGAGCTGGTGCGAAAAATGGTGCTGGGCGGACCCAACCCGGAAGATCCGCTGGCAGATTTTGATCTGAATGCCGCCCAAGACTTCCTCAACGATGGAACCCCCATTGCTGACCCCTCCACGGCATGGCTGCTAAACATGGCCCAGGTCATCCCCTCCAACGACATCTTCGCCCTGCTGGCACTGATTCAGGCCGTGAAAATGGAGCCCTTCGACCCAACGGATGCTGTTCCTCGGATGCCGCTGCTGCTCGTTGCTGGCAGCTTGGATGAGCGAGCCCGCACCATGAATCAGCTCGCAGAGCTCAGCGGCAACGCACAGCAAATGGTCATCGAAGGCCGCACCCACAACAACACGGTGACCTCACGTGAGTTCAAGGATGCAGCACTCAGCTTCCTGGCGTAGCCACCGCCAGCAATGTGGCAGCCCGCAGGCCGGTTACGACTTGCGGGGGCGCAGCACCACTACTGAGACCATGCCCAGCACAAACAGGGCTGTCGCGGCGGCAATGGGGACCACGAACGCTGCCGAGTAGCCGATGCTCTGTGCGAGCGAGCCGGACACTGCCGAGCCGAGCGCGGTTCCTGCCACAATGCCGCTGGACAGCGCGGTCATGACGGTGCCCATCCACTGCTGGGGGGCCACCACGCTGCCCACGCTGAAAATCGAAACCATCACGGGGCCCACCGGCAGGCCCATCAACAGCAACACCCACGCCATCTGTCCCAATGATGTCGGAACCAAGAACATGACCGTCGCTGCGGCCATCAGCCCCGCAATCGCCACCCAGCGCCACGGGTAGCTGAATTTCTTGGGCCAGTAGGCCACGGACAATGCAGTGAATGCGGAGCTCAACCCCATGATTGCGTACATCAGCCCGGCCTGGTCCACTGAACCGTGAACACCGGTGAAGGCAGTCAGCGCCGTTTGGGAAGACCCAAAGAAGGTGCCCATGGCCAGCATGCCGGCCACGGGGACGGCAACTAGGAACCAATTGGGCTTCTCCTTGGCAACATAGCCGGCGTTGCCCACCATGCTGCTGGCCGCGACCCTGGGGCCCACCACCTCAACGGTGCGGTGCACCGCAAATAGGCTCACCAGGACGGCCGTCATGACGGCGGCAATGGCCAGCGGCAGCCACGGTGCCACGAGCGAGGCCAGCAGCCCCACCAGCGCCGGGCCCAGGACAAACGTCACCTCGTCGGCTGTGCCTTCGAGGGAGAGTGCCGTGTCCACGGCCGGGCCCTGCTCCTTGGCGGGCAGGCGCTTGCTCAATGCCATCCACCGCACCCGAGACAAAGGCCCCACCTGCGGGGAGGTGGTCCCCACCAAAAGGGCGGCGACCATCACGGCCAAGGTACCGCCGTCGCCCATTCCGGCACCATTGGTGGACAGGACCGTGTAGCTGAGCAACACCACGGCCGCAAGCAGTAGCGCATTGACCACGGCCAGCACCAGCAGCACCCGCTTCTGGCCCAGACGGTCTGCGAGGAAGCCGATGACCGGCGCCCCGATTGCGGCTCCCACGCCCACAGCGCCCGCGGCGAAGCCGCCGACGGCGTAGGACGTGCTGACGGCGGTGACCATGGTGAGTACACCGATTGTCTGCATCGCCAGCGGCACCCGGGCAAAGAGGCCCAAGGGGATGTAGCTGGCACCGGCGAGCCGGGGCAGCACCGAATAGCGCCCACCCTTGACGGCGGGGGCTGTGGGGGTATTTGTGGAGGGTGTGATGACTACTGCTTTCACATGTGTCGCGGGCCGTTGCCTGTGCCGGTCCCAATCACCGGTTTCGTCAAGCAACGACCCGGCAAGTCTACCTGCTCACGGCGCGGCGGCCCCCGCCATTCTCAGCTCCACGGTTGACCCGTTGCGGCCCTTGTGCACGTGCAGGTGCAGGGGTATGCGCTGTTTCATCTCAGCAACGTGGCTGACCAGGCCAACCATCCGGCCGCCGTCGCGCAATCCCTCCAGCGCATCCATGACCTGTTCCAGCGACTGCTCATCGAGACTGCCGAAGCCTTCGTCGACAAACAGGGTTTCAATGTTCAGTCCGCCGGATTCATGCTGCACCACATCCGAGAGTCCCAAGGCCAGCGACAGTGAGGCCATAAACGATTCCCCGCCCGAGAGCGTGGCCGTGTCGCGGCTGATTCCGGTCCATTCATCGACCACTTCAAGGCCCAGCCCTGCCTTCTGGTTCCCCTTCTTCGCATCGCTGTGGCGCAGGGTGTACCGGGCGTCGCTCATGGTGGCCAGGCGCAGCGAGGCGGCCAACGCCACCTGCTCCAGCCGCGCGGCGAGGACGTAGCTGCTCAGTGTCATCTTGTACCGGTTGTCTCCACCGCCGCGCACGGCATCGGCGAGTCCCGTCAGCAACTGGGCCCGCTCCCGCAACGGCGCAACCTCGTCCTCCAACGTGATGAACTGCACCTCGGTGCCCTGCAGCTGCGTGGCGGCGCGGCGTGCCATGCCCCAGTCCAGCGATGCGGCTTCAGCCTCGGCCTGTGCCGCAGCTGCGTCGTGAACCAGCTGTTCAACCATGGCACCATCGGGGGCGGTGATGCCCTCCGCCGCTTCCGCCGCGGCCTGCACCACCTCGGGGGCTTCCAACCGGTCCGCATTGACGGCAGTTGCCTTGGCATGGTCCTTGAGCTGCCGGTCCACGGCTGCAGCATCGGCCGGGGATAGCAACGCCGCGCGCACCTCCTCCGCATTGGCGAAGGCCGATTCCGCCAGCGCCTGCTCCATAGCGTCTGCGGCTTCCTTGGCCGCCTCCGCTGCGGTCGCCTTCCGCCGCAGGGCAAGAAGCAGCGCGGCGCCTGGCTCCTGCGCCTGAAGGAGTGCCTCGCGCCGCTGTTTCAGTGAGCCGTAGCCGTTGCGGGCCTGGGTCAGGTGTTCGGTGAGTACGGCAATTTCCTGTGCCAGGGCGGTCCTGCCCGCCGTCAGTGATGCGGCTTGTTCCGCTGCTGCGGCACCATCCGTCCGGGCCTGTTCCATGCGCGTGTTCAGCGTTGCTGCTTCCGTGTCCAGCGCAGCCAGCTCGGCCACGGACTCCGTGGCAATCTTGAGTTCTTGTTTTTTGAGCTCGACGGCGTCCCGCGCCTTCTCGAGATCCCCGGCACCTCCGCGTTCGGCCAGCACGGCGAGGGTGTTCCGCGCCTCCGAGAGGCTGGTGCGGGCCTCGTTCACTGCCGCATCAGCTGAGTCGGAAGCCTTCTTGGCGGACTTTTCCGCCTTCACCAAGTCCGCACCGGTGCCGGCCAGTGGCGACGGATCAGGGTGGATGGTGCTGCCGCAGACCATGCAGGGCTGCCCATCTTCCAGCGTTTCCGCCAGTTGTCCGGCCGCCTGGCTGAGGCGTTGATCCATGGCTGCCAACCATTTTTCCTTGGCCGTCACTGCGTACTCGCGGGCGCTGGTCTCGGCCAGGCACAGCCGCTCCACCACGCCGCTGTGCAAAAGGTATTCCTCAATGGTTGCGACAAGCGCGGCGGCGTCTTTGGCTGACTGGGCGCTTTGGTCAACATTGTGTCCGCCGTCCCGCAACTCGTCTTGGTGTGCCAGCACCTCACCCAGCCTGACTTTGGCCGCTTCCACGGCGGTTGTCTGTTGCTCCTGCTGCTCGCGGGCCAGCGCCAGGGCCTTCTCATTCCGGGCCAGCTGCGCGGTCTTTTCCCGGTGGCGTTCCTCGTCAGGAACTGCCGCTTCAACCGTGGTCAGCTGCTTGGTCAGTTCGCGGTCGAGAGTTTCAAGGTCCGCTGTGGTGGCCGTTGCTGCGTCTTGTCCGAGCAGTTCCGAGGCCACTGGATTCGCATCGACGCCAACTGCAGCAGCGTCGGCTGTGGAACGGGCATGGGTGTTCTCGGCGGCAGTCTTGGCTGCCGCACCCACCACGCCGGACAGCACTTGGGCCTGGTGGTGCCGGTCCTGCCGTTCCCGCCACCGGGACTCCTCCTGTGCGAGTCCCAGCAACCTTGCTCGTTCGGCGACAGCTGCGGCCAGCGCCTGGTGCCGGCGGCTCCGTTCCTTTGCTGAACTGACGGTTTCCCCCAGCGCCACTGCGCGCAACCGGGTCGCTTCGGCATGGGATTCCGTGCGTCCCACCGCTTGTGCGAGTCGCTGCTTCAGGGCAGCAAAGAGCTCGCGCCCCTGAAGTTCGCTGAGGGACAGCTCTGCGTCGCCGGGCTCCCCCGCCTGCTCTGCTTGGTCCGATGGGTCCGTCTGCTCCGCCTCTCCCGTCTGGTCAGCTGGGTCCGCCTGGTCAGGTGTCACAGCTTCACCGGCCAGATGTTCGGCTTCGCGGGCCAACACGGGCGAACTGTTGCTGCGGGCCACCTGTTCTGTGGTTTCCAGTGCGCCCAGTCCCGCGTTGACAGCGGCGTTGGCTTCCTTGGCGTCCACAGCCAGACGGGCTTCCACACCCTGATAAATATCGGTCCCAAACAGCTTTTGCAGCAGCGCCTGCCGTTCGGTTGCAGTGGCGCGCAGGAACGCGGCAAAGTCGCCCTGTGCCAGCAGGACCACCTTGGTGAACTGGGCCATGGACATACCCAGCAACTGGTGGATCTCGCTGGCTGCCTCGTCATTGCGGGTCGACTTCACTTCCCAGCCGTCAGCGGTTTTCTCCCGCAGTTGGGTACTGGCCTGCTCGCGCGTTGTCCCTGTCCCGCGCTTGACCGGCCGCATCCACTCGGGGCTGCGCACCACTTCAAGGCGCCGGCCGCCCGCAGTGAATTCGCACAGCACCTCCGGGGCCACACCTTCTGCTGCGTGGTGACTGCGCAGCGCGCTGGTGCTGCCGGAGCGTGAACCGGGCACTTGCCCGTACAGGGCATAGGCAATGGCATCGAGAATACTGGTTTTCCCGGCACCGGTGGAGCCGTTGAGCAGGAAAAGGCCCTGCGCACCCAGCTGGTCAAAGTCAATGATCTCCCGGCCCGCAAACGGACCAAAGGCCTGGATTTCCAAACGGTGGATTCTCATTGCGCTGCCTCCCCTTCCCGCACGGAAGCCAAGGCTGCGCGCAGGAGTTTCTGTTCGTCGTCGTTCGCGGCGCGGTGGCGCACATGGTCAAGGAATCCGCAGCACAGCTCCAGTTCATCCGTGGCCTGGGCAATACGAGATCCGTAGCTCTGCTTGTCAGCCTCACGGGCAACCTCGGGCGCAAACATGAGCACCAGGGTGTGCGGGAATCGGGTGCGCAGCCGCTCCATGGCCAGTTCCGGGCGGTCATTGTCCGTGAGGGTGATTTGGCAGAAGTGGTCCTCGGCGTGGGCCCATTTTTCTTCGACCAGCAAGTCCTCAAGCTTTCCTGCCAAGATACTCAAAGCCCGTTCCGGGGCCCAGTCGACCTTGGTGACAGCGCCCAGGCCCGCTTCAGTGATCTCCAGCAGCCAGGCCCCCTTATTGTGGGCCGCCTCGGAAAAGGAATACGGTAGCGGTGAGCCCGAATAACGCACCGTGTTGCTGAGCCGCTGCGGGCCGTGCAGGTGCCCCAGCGCCGTGTAACTAAAGGGGTCAAACAGGTCTAGCGGGACCGCACCCACTCCCCCGACGGACAGCTCCCGCTCACTGGCCGAGGTGATGCCGCCACTGGCGAAAGTATGGGCAAGGACCACCGAGGGGGTGCCGGCGGCCCGGGTGGCGAGGTCGGCCTCAATAAGTTTCAGGGCGGCTTCGGTGACGCTGAAATGCGTGCCGTTTTCCACACCCAGTTCCTCTGCAACTAGCCTGGGTTCCAGGTAGGGGATGCCGTAAATGGCCACCACCGGCCCACCGCTACTTCCGTTCAGTGGCAACAGGATGGGCGTGGCCAGATCAGCAATGCGGGTGCGCAGGTGGACGCCGGCGCTCTCGAGCAGCCGGCCGCCGAAACCGAGCCTGGTGGCGGAGTCGTGGTTGCCGCTGGTGACAATCACCTGCACACCTGCTGAATTGAGCCGGGCCAGGATGTCATCAAAGAGGTTCACGACGTCGACACTGGGCAGTGCGCGGTCGTAAACATCACCGGCGACCAAGACGACGTCGACCTTTTCCGCCGTGACAGTGTCAAGGAGCTGGTCGGCAAAGCGCCGTTGTGCCGCCAGGGTTCCAACGCCGTGGAACGACCTGCCCAAATGCCAGTCTGAGGTGTGCAGAAGCTTCATGCTTCCAAGGTATCGGAGGGCACCGACATTCAAAGACCAGGCGTCGCCGTGGGCGGCGTGCAACAGTGCGGCCTCCGGCCATTCCGGCTGGTTCCGATGGGGGTCGCAGCCCGGATCAGCGGCGGGTTTTCTCCACTGTCAGGGCTTCGACGGCGGCGACGTTGGCCAGTTTGGCCCCGTAGACCACTGCCACGAACAGCAGGGCGCAGGCCAGCAACACCATGATCATCTGGGTGCCGGGCGCGTCTAGGAACAACAGCCCGGCCAACGAAATGGCGGCCGCGGCAATTCCGCTGACCCACATGGGCTGGACAGCCGCGGCATGCCCCGCCTGCCAGGTTTCCTCGCTGACCATGGTCTTGGCGGTGCGGATTCCCACCAGCGGATTCTTCCTGATTTTTCCGGCGGCACACGCATGGTTGAGCGCGGGAACGCCCAGTGAGCAGGCGGCAAGAAAGAGCAGAGAGAAGATCAGCATGCTTCAACCTTAGCCGTACACAAAACGCTCCCCCAACCAAAGGTTGAGAGAGCGTCTAGTAGAAACCATCCATTGCTGCGAGAGCGTTTAGAGAAAACCAGCCATTGCTGCGAGAGCGTTGGGTCAAGCTATTTCTTGGGGGCGTCGAAGAAGGCTTGGGCGTCGTCGACGGGCTTCGTCAACGTTACAGCCGGTGCCGGGGCGGCAACTGCTGCCTCAACATCACTGGCGGAAGCGTCCGTCACCGCAGCCGCGGAAGAAACAACGGCGGCGGAGTTGGCGGAGGGGGCACCGGCGTCGTCCATCAGGGGCGCGGCGGCCACCTGAGCGGGGGCGAAGGACCGGTAGATGGCGGCGGCCAGGGCGGCACCAAACAGCGGGGCGGCCCAGAACAGCCAGAGCTGGCCGGCAACCCAGGAGTCGGCCAGGAACACCACGGACGTGGCGCGGGCCGGGTTCAGCGAGCCATTGCTCACGGGCATGGTGATGGCGACCGCGACGGCAAAGGCCAAGCCAATCGCAACCGGGCCCAGGGTGGTCTTGTTGCGGGCGGAGCTGGCACCCAGGAGGAGCCCGGTCAGCACGGCTACGGCAACGATCTCCACGATGAGGACGCCAACCATGGGCACCTGCGAGGGAGAGTGAGAGTCAAAGCCGTTGGCCAGGGCACCGAAGAGTTCAGGCGTGGCAGGGGTGGCACCGGCGGGCATGACGTTCATCAAGGCGAGCCACACGGCCGAGGCCAGGACAGCGGCGACGGTCTGCGCCACAATGTACAGTCCGGCTGCGGTGAATTTCAGCCGGCCGGCCACAGCCATGCCAAGGGTGAACGCCGGGTTGAAGTAGCCGTTGGTGACGTGCCCAAAGGAAATGATGGCAGCCACCATGGCCAAGCCGTACGCGAACCCCACCGTGGAGCCGGAACCGCCTGAGCTGAAAAGTGCCGTGCCGAGGCCGGCAAACACGATGAAAAAGCTGCCCAGCCCCTCAATGGCCACTCGGGTGCTGAGCGGGTAGGCGTGTACCGGGGCCGTGGCCGTTCCGGATGAAGTCATGGTGTGTAAATCCTTCGACTGGGAAACAAAACTGGCAAACAAAATGGGGCTGCTGCGCTGTGCTGCGGGGGTCCGGGACGCTGGGAAGCGGGGCCCTGGGACGCTGGGGCCGGCTGTCAGGCCAGCGGGCTTACATCCCAAGCGCCAGCGCACACACGGTGGCGGCAGCCAGAGCAACTATAGCGGCCAAAGCTGTGCGTAAGATAAGAGCCGGAACCGCTATGTGAGACTCCGTCTCCAGGGCGCCGACCCCGGCGTGGAGCAGACGGATCCGCATTACGGCGCAGAACACCAAAATGATGGTGGTCACGCAGGCGATGGCTGCGCAGATCCCTAAACCCACTACCTGAGCGGCGTGGCCATCGGCCAACGCACCGGCCCCGCTGCCGGTCAGTGCTTGAAGCCAGCCCCGCCAAATGAGGATGTCGGCCACCACTGCGCTCATGATGGTCCGGCGCCACGACAATGCAGTGCGTTCGGGCTGCAAGCCGGGGTCCCGGACAGGGGCAACGGAGGGAGTCATGCTACGGCTTGACCAGAATCAGCACGGCGAAAATGATGGCGGCGAGCGAGACAACAACTGTCATGCCCAGCATCAGCCACGAGTGCGGCAATTCCTGGTCGTTGCGCATGGCCTGTTCCTGGTGGGCCCAACGGCGGTAGCTGACAATAGCCAGCACCGCACCAATCACCGCCAGCACCATGCACAAGATGATACGAATCATAGGCGGCGCAATTTCAGGGGCCAGCTGGTCGATCGCCACGGCACCTGCCAACAGTGCCAGCGCGGTGCGCACCCAGGCTAGAAACGTGCGTTCATTGGCCAATGAAAAGCGGTAGTCGGGTGTTTTTCCGGTCCGTCGCCAGGCGGGCTCGCGCATGGGTCTCCTTATTCTTGGGCGGGGCTGTGGTTCTGGGTGGCGCTGCGTGTGGTGTTCGCTGGGTGGCGACCCTTTGCAGAGCGGCCAAATGCTGGTGGGCGCTAGAACTCGCCGCACCCTAGAGTCTACTGGGCACCAACTCACCCAACGGCGCCCCATTCCCATGGCCCGCGGCTGCCCCGGAACAACGCTAAATTAGAGACATGACAACTCGCTTTCACTCCCCTGTCCCCGCCGACTTTGCCAGCCGTGTTCAGGGCACCCTCATGGGCGGCGCGCTGGGCGACGCGTTCGGCTACCTGGTCGAGTTTGATTCGCTCACCGAGATCCGGGCAAAGTTCGGCTCGGCCTTGCTGGTGGATTTGTCTCAGGCACCGGGAATTGCGCACTTCTCAGACGACACCCAGATGACCCTGTACACGCTCGACGGCCTCCTGGACGTACTGGAATGGGCCAACAACGGCATCAGCGCCGACATCAACGCCTGCCAGTGGCTCGCCTACCTGCGCTGGCTCAAAACCCAGGGCATTGAGGCCGCCGGTCATGCCCCCGCGCAGGCACCTCGTTGGATCGATTCCCAGAGTGTCCTCCACCATCAGCGCCACCCCGGCAACGCCTGCGTTACGGGTCTGGCCACCGGCGAGATGGGCACCGTTTTCCGCCCGGTCAACCCCGATTCCAAGGGCTGTGGGACCGTCATGCGCTCGGCCCCCTATGGCCTCTTACCCAATGTTGATGCGGAAACCATCTACAAGATCAGCTCCGACGCCGCATCCCTGACTCACGGCCACCCCTCCGCCCGCCAGTCCTCCGGAGCCTTCAGCTGGCTCATCCACCAGCTCGTCGTTGTTGGGCTCCCGTTGCGTGCGGCCGCCGAATCCACCCAGGCCCGCGCCATCTCGGAGCCTTCCGCAGATCCGGAGCTGCTGGCCCGGCTCGAGTCATCCTTGAGCCTTTCCGGCGCTATGTCCACGACTCGTTCCACGCACGACGGCGGACTCTTGTCCGGCGATTCGCTCACCGATGCACTGGGGCTGGGTTGGGTAGCCGAAGAAGCTTTGGCTGTTGCGCTCTACTCCGTCTTGGCCACTGAGGCGACGGCAGGCTCCCCGGTGGATCATTTCTTGGCCGCCATCCGCCTCGCCACCAACCACAGTGGGGACAGCGACTCCACTGCCTCTATTGCCGGGAACATCCTCGGTGCGTACTACGGAGAAGCTGCGCTGCCGGCGTCGTGGTTGACGCTGTGCGAGGCCCCTGCGTTGATCCGCCGCCTCGGAGCGGACTTTATCAAGCTGACCACCGGGGAATAGAGCTGGCGCCGTCCTCAACGGCTCCGGAAGCTGACGTTGGCGCACTCGTCGCAGATTCCGGCGGGGATGAGTCCGCGGCGCACCAAGGCGCCGAAAAGGATGCAGCCCAGGCACAGACCAATGAATGATTCCAGCGAGGCCGCCACCAACAGCAGGGCCATCAGAGCCCATCCGGCCAGCGGCACGTCGGCCAGCAGCAGAATAAAGGCAGCGACGGACATAAACACCCCGATGCCCTGAGCAAATCGCTTGGGTGGGCCCGGCACCAATTTGGGCTGACCCAAGCGAGGCGCCAAGACCTTCACTGATAGCAGTGCGGCCGGGGAGATTCGCGGGCCAAAGGCCAGGCGCAGGATGAACCCTGCGGCAATGACTGCCACCAACCATTCCCACTGAGTCAGGATTGCCACCAGCGCCATGACCACTACAAGGCCCGCCGTGCAGCGCGCAGCGTATTCGTTGACGGGGTTGGGAAAAGCAAAGATGCGCTTGAGCAGACCGGCCTGGGCCGGCGGAACGGATTCCTGGCCCGTGAATTCGAGTTGGATGAATTCAGTGGCTGCGGGAACGTCTGCGAGTTGACTCATAGCTCAGAGTAGAACTGCACACCGCGCGTTTCCTACGTTTGTTGCGCCGCATGACGAACGGGCGCATCGGCAGGCACAGACAGGCACAGCCATCAGTCAAAGGTGCCGGTCCGCCGGGGAACCGTCCCGGTCCAGCAGTGCCAAACACCGGGCAGGGGCAATCCGCCGGTAGGAGCTATCGAGCAGTTCGGCAATTTCTTGCCAGTCAAGGCGCCCGATGCGCAGGTCCAGTCCCACCCAGCCGTACGGCCCAATATAGGAGGGGATGTAGAACCGCTTATCCGCCAAGAGCGCCTCGCGTTCATCAGCCTCGGGCAGAATTTGGACTGAGGCTTCCCGTGGCTGGCCCTTCTGTCCTTGGCCAAAGTAGGCAAAGATCTTCCCGCAGCGGAACGTGGGCCGGCCAAAGGTTTCCTTTTCCACGGCTTCCGGGAAAGCCAGACAGAGAGAGCGCAGGCGTATCAGGAGCGGGTCGGCATCGTCATACATGCGCAGGTGGGCCATGGCAGAAAGCCTAGTCCTGCGCAGCCCGGCGAAACTAGCCCACCATCTGCATGAACTCGCCCTCGGAGAGCACCTCGATGCCCTGCCCGCGGCGTTGTAAATCCAGCACCCGCTTGGCCTTGGACGTCAGCCGGCCGCTGCGTAGATCGGCGGAGGTAAAACCACTGCCCACCACCAGAACTGTCGTCTTCAAGGTCACGTTGCTGGCGCATTGAGCTCCATGGACGGCGGCTTTTAGCTTGGCCTCGGGCCGGCCCAGGCTCAGGTCACCGGTGAACACCACGGTTTGGCCAAACAGCGGATGGGCCACATCTGCGTGGACATTCGGCTCCGGGTTAGGGCCTTCGGTGGACCAGCTGGAGCGGCCGCCGCGGGCTGTGCCGTTGGCCATCCCGTCCTTCATCTCTGCGATGCGCTCCAAAGCTGAACGAGTGGCCTTGGAGACCTCGTCGGTGGCTGGGTTGTAAGCACCGGCGTGCGGCATGGACAACCTCATTGACTCAAACACACCGCGGACCGAGTCAACGCTGTGTTTGCCAGCAATGTCCACCATGATCCCGGCACAGGCACGGGCATCCTCCGTGGCGTCGTGGTGGTTGCGCAGCGGAACACCGGCAGCCTCGGCCACAAACGGCAGCGAGTACGAGGGCAGTGAATAGTTCTTCCGCGAGAGCACCACGGTGCAGGCGTAATCGAACGCAGGTGCTCTCATGCCGGAGACCTCGGCGGCCGATCGGATCACGCCAAGATCGAAGGCCGCATTGTGTGCCACGAGCGCGTCGCCACCAATGAACGCGTTGACCTCGCCAAAGACATCGGCAAAGCGCGGGGCCGCGGCGACGTCGTCGGGGGTGATGCCGTGAATGGTGATGTTGCGCGAATCAAAGTGGTCATGCCCCTCCGGTGGGCGCATGAGCCAATACCCCTCCTCAACAATCACCCCACCGCGGACCCTTGTAAGACCAACGGAGCAGGGCGATCCCCTAAATCCGTTGGCAGTTTCAAAATCAATCGCAGTAAAGTCCAAAGCCACCCTTCAAGGCTACCCCGGGCGCCCACAGCCACCGCACTCCGAGCCGTTTCTCACATGGTTTTCCGCCCGAGCTCCCCCAAGGAAAAGCTGAGGCACGACGCCGGACGGTTGGGTCCGACGTCGTGCCTCACCCTATCGATGGGGTTGGGGTGCGGGAGATCGCTAGGGTGTAGCCCGGCGCAAGGTCAGGTACGCGGCCACGCCCAGCACAATCACCAGGACAAAGGCCAAGGCGCCGATTGTGAGCGGGGTCAGCGCAACAATCCAGGCGCCAACCGCCGGCCACCAGCCCTGCAGGGTAATAAGGGCAACGGCACCCACCAGCAGCACGGCCGCCGAGAGCGTCATGACAAGCACTCCGGTGGCCTGCCAGCGCTTGTAGACCGTGGCCGCCCAGAAGCCCAGCAGGAACAAGAACATCATGAGCACAAAGTAGAAGAACCATTGAACGAACCAGGACCTTTCGGCGACCCATTCAATGGCGAACATCTGGCCCTGCAAACCCCATCCCTTGGTGGCCTTCTCGATGATCCCAAGGACCACGTAGAGGGCGGAGATGGCGGCCGCGAGCACCGTGAACAGTCCCACCGTGCCGAGGAAGAAGCTGCGCCGGCTCACACTTAGCCCCTGGGAGAACGGGAAACTCAACGTCAGCGACTGGATGCCCAGACCAAAGAAATACCACATGACCGCCTGGCCGGCGCCGGAGTACTTCACATCCACGGTATTCGGAATCAGCGCCCAAATGACGGTACTAAGCAGGAATGCGCTGGCTATGATGACAGCCGGTATGCCCAGAAATGTCCATTTGCTGATGAGTTGCATCCTGGCAACCGCCAGGGCACGGTGTCCGGCATTGCGGTTCACCGTGGTGTTTGTGGCGTTCATGGTGGCACTCATCGTCTTGCTCCCGTCCGGGTTGGGGTGCCGGCGGACTTGACCGGTTGTGCTCCTGTGGCCGCGCGCTCAAGGGGAGCTCCGGCGTCGAGCGTCTTTCTAATGACATATTGCTGCAGCGAGACCGGGCCCACTTCCAGCCCTAGCTCCTGCGCCTCGCGGCGTTCGGCGGTACTTAGCGTTCCCTCGATGGTCAGCGAAAGCAGTGCGCCGACGTTTTCGCGGTGCAGGATGGTCCGCCCGGCGGCAAAGGACTCCACACGCGCACTGGCCCCTGCCACATTGACCGCCGAACCTCGGATGTTCTCCGCGTCGTCGTCGATCAGGATGCGGCCCTTGTCGATGATGATGACGTGCTCGAGCAGGTTCGCTACCTCGTCGATCAGGTGCGAGGACAGCACAATGGTGCGCGGGAACTGCGCATAATCGGCGAGTAACCGGTCGTAGAATAGCTGGCGGGCCACCGCGTCAAGCCCCAGATACGGCTCGTCAAAGAACGTCAGCTCGGCACGGGAAGCCAAACCGATGATGACCCCCACCGCCGAAAGCTGACCGCGGGAGAGCTTCTTGATCCGCCGTTTCATGGGCAGCTGGAATTCCTCCGCAAGACTCAACGCCATGGCGTGGTCCCAGTTCTTGTAGAACAGGGCAGCCGCCTTGAACGCGTGCACCGGTTTGAAGTCATCCGGGTACTTTTGAGACTCTCGGATGAAGCAGATGCGGCTGAGCACCTTTTCATTTTCGTAAGGGTGTTCACCGAAGACCTGAACCTCGCCCGAGCTGGCAAAGCCCTGTGCGGTCAGGATGGACATGAGCGTGGTTTTGCCAGCACCATTGCGGCCCAGCAATCCGTAGATCTTGTCCCGTTCCAAGGTGAGGTTGACGCCGTCGAGCGCCGTGACGTCCCGGTACCTCCGGGAGAGGTTCTGCACTTGAACGATGGGACTGCTCATAGCGCGCCTTCTTTCTCGGTAACTATTGCGTTTTCCACGTCCGCGGTCGATTCACGGGCCATCATGGTCAGCAGCTGCTCGGAGTCGATGCCCAGTTTTCGAGCTTCCCGGGCCAGCGGGCGGACGAATTGTTCATAAAAATCCTCCCGGCGTCGCCCCACCAGGACGGCCCGGGAACCAGTGGCAACAAACATGCCAATTCCCCGTTTCTTATAAAGGATTCCGTCATCTACCAGCCGGTTCACGCCCTTGGCTGCCGTGGCCGGATTGATCCTATGGAAGGCGGCAAATTCATTCGTGGAGGGAACCTGCGCCTCTTCTAGCAAGATGCCGTCCACAATGTCGTTTTCGATCATCTGGGCGATCTGCATAAAGATCGGCCTACTGTCATCGATCACCTGCAACCACCTCCCCTGTTGCCGGCAGTCGTGCTAGCCTCGTCGGTTCATTACTCATGTAACTAACCATATAACCTTAGTAGTCCATGTCAACCCTCAATATCCTCCTGTGGGTGGAGAGAACTCACAGAGAAGTGCCGTAATCTTGGAGTGTGATACTAACTGCTTTGAATGACTCTGCCCTGCCCGCTCTCGTGGGCCACGGGGCCGTTCCTTCTTTGGGACTGCTGCCCGACTGGCTCGATCCCATGAACCTCTTGAACCACCCAGCCATGGGCTTTTGGGTAGTCATCATTGCCTGCGGCATCATCTTCGCCGAGACCGGCTTGCTGGTGGGTTTCTTCCTGCCGGGCGATTCCTTGCTCTTCACCGCTGGCCTGTTGGTGAGCACCGGCGCCATGCCCGTGAACATTTGGGTACTGATAGCCATGCTGGTGGTCTCGGGGTTTGTTGGTAATCAACTCGGTTACTACATCGGGTACAAGGCTGGCCCGGCCATCTTCAACAAGCCTGACTCACGGCTCTTTAAGAAGCAGCACGTGGACAGCGCTCACGCATTCTTTGAAAGGCACGGAGGCAAGGCTCTGATCTTGGCCCGCTTCGTGCCCATTGTGCGCACCTTTGTCCCGGTCATTGTCGGGGTCGCCAAGATGGACATGCGCAAGTTCCTTCTCTTCAACGCCATCGGAGCTATTGCCTGGGCAGGAGGGGTAACCTACCTCGGCTACGTTCTGGGTAACAACTTCCCCTGGGTTCAGAACAACCTCGACATCATCTTCTTGGCAATCGTGGCTGTCTCCGTCATCCCCATTGGCATCGAGTTCCTGAAGGCCATAAGCAAGCGACGCAAGAAGAACGCAGCGCAAGCCTAAGCACCGCTAGCAGCTTCGGCGGCATCGGAACTGCCGCGAATCCGCTGTCCGCCACGTCTTCTCACCTCGCTTCACCCCTCATCACCTCGAAAGGGGAGTAGTCAGCAACGTTCTTCATGAACATTGCTCACTACTCCCCCTTTCGGCTTCCGCGGGCGTTCGATTTCCAAGAAGTTCGATTTCCCAAGGAACAGTGCAAGAACTGCTTCGGTCGCTTAGGAAAGTGCCTTCACGATGTGTGGCAGCAGCGCCCGGAAAGCGTTACCGCGATGGCTGATGGCGTTCTTCTCCGAGCTGCTCAGCTCGGCACAGGAAACCTCCATACCCATCGGCTGCAGGATCGGGTCATAGCCGAAGCCGCCTTCGCCCCGAGGCTCAGCAAACAAGGTTCCCTCAAGGGTCCCCTCCTCCACTATGTCCAAGGACCCATCCGGGCTAGCCAGAGCTGCTGCGCACACAAAACGCGCGCCACGGTGCTCGGGTGCAATGTCAGCCAGCTGCGCCAGCAACAGATTCAGATTGGCTTGATCGTCCCCGTGTGCGCCAGCCCAGCGCGCCGAGAAGATGCCAGGTGCTCCTCCCAGCACGTCCACGGCCAAGCCTGAATCGTCGGCAATAGCCAAAGCGCCGCTGAACTGGGCCACAGCGTGAGCCTTCAGCCGGGCATTCGCCGCGAAGGTGACACCTGTTTCGGCAACATCCGGGGCATCGATAGCTCCGGCGTCGAGCACGTCAGTATCCACATCCAGACCAGGAATCTGGCCACGGAGCAGCTCGCGCAGCTCCCTTAGCTTGCCCTGGTTGTGGGTGGCGAGGACCAGTTTGGGCGCGCTCATTAGCTGCCGAGGGTCTCGCGCTGGATCTGCGCCAGCTGCGTGGTGCCGATCAGGGCCAGGTCCAGCAGCTGGTTGAGCTCGTCGCGATCGAATGGTGCGCCTTCAGCCGTACCTTGGACTTCAACGAACTTGCCGGATCCGGTGACAACGACGTTCATGTCGGTCTCGGCGCGCACGTCTTCAACGTAGGGCAGATCCAGCATGGGGACGCCGTCGATGATGCCGACGGAGATGGCCGAGACGGTGTCGATCAGCGGCTGGGCGTTCTTGGCGATCAGCTTGTTTTCCTTGGCGAACGCAATGGCGTCGGCCAGTGCCACGTAGGCGCCGGTGATGGCCGCGGTGCGGGTGCCACCGTCGGCCTGAAGCACGTCACAGTCCAGCACAATGGTGTTTTCGCCGAGGGCCTTGGTATCGATGATGGAGCGCAGTGAGCGACCGATCAGGCGAGAGATCTCATGGGTGCGGCCGCCGATCTTGCCCTTGACGGATTCACGAGAGTTGCGGGTATTCGTGGCGCGCGGGAGCATGGCGTATTCGGCCGTGACCCAGCCGGTGCCTTCGCCCTTGAGCCAGCGCGGGACGCCGGGGGTCAGAGAGGCGGTGCAGAGTACGCGGGTGTTGCCGAATTCGATCAGGGCCGAACCTTCGGCCTGTTTGGACCAGCCGCGGGTGATGGTGATGTCGCGAAGCTGGTCGTTGGTGCGCCCGTCGGCGCGGAGTGTTTCAGATGCAGTCATGGGGACAAGCCTACCGGGCGAGGGGCCACAGCCGAGCGCAGCGAGGTTGGGGAGGCCGGGAGGCGCTACCGGCCGAGGCGGGCGTTCTTTCTGCGAGCCAGCTTGTATTTCTTCTTCTCATTGAAGAAATCGGCTGCTGGGCCCATGAAGCACAGGACCATGGCAGCGACGCCGAGGATGATCTGCAGCAGCGTCGCCAGGTCTCCGGGAGTGCTGACGCCCATGTAGCGCGAGAATGAAATTAGCGCTAGTCCGGTTCCGGCAAGGCGCGCCCAACCCATTCCTTTCTTCAGGAACAGAGCAATCAGCACGTACAAGATGACTGCTGCCACGGCTACGACAATGGTGGTTCCCACGGTCGCTACAGACATCATCTCCAGCATGTCGGTGGTAACGTCCTTGACGCCTGTCGCCTCTAGCTTCGTGATCGTTTCCGCACGATAGGCATCGGAGCCGGCATGGCGAACCCCGAGGATGGCCGCGATGATTTGAGCAACGGCAGCACCTATCAGCATCAGGAAGATGGTGTTCATGACGGGCGGCGCAACGGGCGCGATGGGAGCCTGCGGGGCTCGCGCATCTTGACCGGCTCTGCCGTTGTTAGGCGGCCGGTTCCAACGTTGCTTCTCACTCATGGCTGCATTCTTGATCGAAGGTGAAGAGGATATTCATTGATGAACCGAACACCACTAGATCGAGTAGTGTACGCCCGCTACGGCCGCCGCCACATCTCCTGTGTACACTTCCCGAGCTTCGGCCACCACCGTATTGCTGTCGGTCCAGACCGGGATGTGGGTGAGGAGCAGGCGCTTCACGTTCGCCCGTGCTGCAGCTTCTCCGGCACGCTTTCCGGTGAGGTGGACGTCCTTGATGTGGTCGTCACGACCCTCTTCGAAAGCCGCCTCGCACAAGAAGAAGTCAGCGTTAAGGGCGGCATCTTCCAACCCCTGGCAGCTGTCGGTGTCCCCCGAATACGTCAGGACGGCGGTGCGGTCCATGCCGGTGCCGTCGTACTCGGTGACTTCCACGCGCAGCGCATAGGCCTCGGGAACGGGGTGGTTCACCGAGTAGGGCGTGACTTTGAAGGGGCCCACAGTGACGGCTTCGCGTTCCTGCCAGTTGATGAAGTCAAATTCTTCGCGCATGCCCGGATCTAGTTCCAGACCGTAGGCTGTGGCCAACCTATCGGCTGTCGCTGCCGGGCCCCACACTGGAATCCGTCCGCGGTGCCAGCCGTTCGGGCTCCACCGGACAGCCACGTGCAGGCCACACAGGTCCATGCAGTGGTCGGGGTGTAGATGGCTGAGGAAGATCGCGTCGATGTCCTCAAGATCCATGTACTTTTGAGCGGCCCCCAAGGCGCCGCTACCCAAATCAATGAGCACCCGCCACGGCCGAACGCCGTCGTGCGCTGTGAGCAGGTAACAAGACGCGGGCGACGCCGGACCGGGAAAGGACCCGCTGCATCCAACAATCGTCAACTTCATGTTCGCTCCCCCGTAACGTTTCCCGGAACAGCCAGTCTGCCCATGGAATCTTCCAAAACAAAATTTGAGTGCTGTGTGACCCCCGCACCGGACACATTTTGCCGGGCGGCGGCAATCATGTCGGGGGTGATTCGTGCCAGTGAAGCTGTGGGGTAATGCGCTGAAACATGGCTGACCTGTTCCACGCCGCGCACCTCCGGGCCGAGGAAGCGCCGGGCGAGGACACCAAAACTGTTCGCGTCCCCGGTGGAGAGAAATTGGTGGGTCGGCGCAGTCTCTGAAACACGTTCCAGATCGTGGTTCACCAGGGCCTTATAGACGTCCTTGGCCGTTTCTTCGGCGCTGGAAACCAGTGTCACCGAATCACCCATGACAAAGGAAATGACACCTGTCAGCAGCGGATAGTGGGTGCAACCCAGCACCAAGGTATCCACGCCGGCGTCCTTGAGAGGAGCCAAATACTCCTGCGCCGTGGTCAACAACTCTGGACCCGTAGTGATGCCAGATTCCACGAACCGAACAAAGTCGGGACACGCCACGGAGGTAATGGTGAGATCCGGTGCTGCAGCAAAAGTGTCGTTGTAAGCGCGCGAGCCCACCGTGGCGACGGTGCCAATGACTCCGACGTTCCCGGTCCTGGTGGCCGCAACAGCGCGGCGGACGGCAGGCTGAATGACCTCGATGACAGGAATGCCATAACGGGCGGTGTAGCGCTCCCGGGCATCGCGCAGCACGGCCGCGGAGGCCGAGTTGCACGCGATCACGAGGAGCTTGACGCCAGAATCGACCAGCTCATCCATGACCCCGAGCGCATTGGCCCGAACCTCGGCGATCGGTAGCGGACCATAAGGGCCCTTGGCCGTGTCCCCCACATACAGGATGGACTCGTTGGGCAGCTGATCAATGACCGCACGCGCCACAGTCAATCCGCCAACCCCGGAATCAAAAATTCCAATGGGCCGATCCGTCACGTCGCTGGCCCGGGGCCTCGCCACAGGTGTGTTCTGGGGATTGAGTGAATGTGTGCTCATAATCGATTCAACAATAGTTCGTTTGCCGGCTAGGGCGTATCAATTGCGCCCAACAACACAATTTTCTATTGCAGCCACAGGAGGCTACTTGCTCCGCGCCATCGCCGCCAGCATGGCTTGCACCAGGCTTTCCTGGAGCCACGAGACAAAGTTGTAGACCAGTGAAAGGTAACTTTCGACGTCGTCCGCGTCGCCCCAGTCTTGCACCTCGTGGATCCGGTCGGCATCCTCTTCGTCTCGGATTTCCAACCTTTCGGCCAGTACCAAGCGGACGTCGTTTAAGGCCATGGCCCAGAGCTTGGCTGCTTCCTCGTTCAGGACCAACTTCTCGCTTTCCAGGCCCAAGGAGGCCGCACGGAGGGCGCCAATCTTGGTTTCCCGCAGCGAGCGTTCGGTGAGCTGACGGAACTCAAGGGCGGAGTCGGCGTCGTCCTTGACAGCGTCTGGAAGCAGCCGAAGGAGGGCGGGATCCACCGGCACGGAAACGTCCATGTCCAAGCCAATCAGGGCAGCCAAGGGGTCCTCATGCGCCGGGGTTTCCGGTTCGAGCATGGTGATGATGTCGGTGAAAAGTTTGCGAAGGAGGTCGCGTTCGGCAGGTTCTAAGAAACCGGTGATGCCGCGGCGGCCGGCGGAGAAGGCCTTAGCCACGGGGGCCGCCCTTCTGAACTGTCGCCCAGAGCCCAAAACCGTGCATGGCAACGGCGTGAGCTTCCATCTTTTCCTTGGCACCATGGGCCACGGCGGACTTGCCCTCGGTGTGGACCTCAAGCATTAATTTCGCCGCCTTTGCCTCTGAATAGCCAAAATAACTTTGGAAGACGTAACTGACGTAGCTCATCAAATTAACCGGGTCGTTCCACACGATTAATTCCCAGGGGATGTCCGGGGAGATGAGTTCGCGCGTTGATACTTCCCGGTCTGTTTCCGGGGCTGTGCTGACACTCATATGTCCATTCTAGTGTTGCCCCACTAAAGTGAATTCCGTGACTACTCCATCAAGCTGGGGCCAGCCCCGCACATCACTGTTTACAGATCACTACGAGCTGACCATGCTTCAAGCTGCTCTGCACTCCGGTGCCGCGCATCGCCGTAGCGTGTTCGAGGCGTTCGCCCGGCGCCTGCCCGACGGCCGCCGCTATGGCGTGGTGGGCGGAACAGGGCGCATCCTGGAGGGCTTGGAGCAGTTCCGCTTCGGCCCCGACGAGCTGAATTTCCTAGCCCAAAACAACGTTGTCAATGACGAAACTCTGTCTTGGCTGGCCGATTTCAAGTTCTCCGGCAGCATCTACGGTTATGCAGAGGGCGAACTTTATTTCCCGAATTCACCCATTTTGAGCATTGAATCCACGTTTGCCGAAGCCTGCATCCTGGAAACGTATGTGCTTTCCATCTTGAATCACGATTCCGCCATTGCCTCAGCAGCGTCGCGGATGATTGGTGCCGCCGGAGCCCGTCCGTGCATTGAAATGGGTTCGCGGCGCACGCATGAAGAATCCGCTGTGGCTGCCTCGCGCGCCGCCGTGATTGCTGGCTTCCACAGCACCTCCAACCTTGAAGCCGGGTTGCGGTACGGCGTCCTCACCCAGGGCACCGCCGCGCACTCCTTCACCCTCCTGCACGACTCCGAGGAAGCGGCCTTCCGCGCCCAGATCGGTTCCATGGGCGCCGGCACCACGCTGCTGGTTGACACGTACGACGTCGGAACCGCCGTCCGCAAGGCCGTCGAGATTGCGGGCCCCGCCTTGGGCGGCGTGCGGTTGGACTCCGGCGATTTGCTCGCCCAGGCGCGGGACGTTCGCGCCTTGCTGGATTCGCTCGGCAACACGAACACGCGCATCACCGTCACCTCGGATTTGGATGAGTTTGCCATCGCAGCACTGGCCGCCGCACCTGTGGATTCATACGGCGTGGGTACCTCCCTGGTCACCGGATCTGGCGCCCCGACAGCGTCGATGGTCTACAAGCTGGTCTCCCGCGAGGGTGATGACGGCGAATTCGTCTCGGTTGCCAAGGCCGCCAAGGGCAAGGCCAGCGTGGGTGGACGCAAGTACGCCACCCGCCGCCTGAACAAGTCCGGCACCGCGACTGCTGAAGTGGTGGGCATTGGCCACCACCCAGAGGCGGACGCCAATGACCGCCCCCTGCTGGTCCGATTCATGAGCGACGGCGTGCTGGCGCCAGGTTGGACCGGGGCCGAAGGTGTGGAGCGAGCCACTGCGCGCCATGCCGCATCCATGGCAGAAATGCCCGGAGCAGCGCGACGGCTGCAGCGCGGGGAGCCTGTCATCCCCACCGAATACGAACAAGCAATTGCAGTAGCGAAGTAAAGGAAACTCCATGGCCAAGGCTCTCATCATTGTTGACGTGCAGAACGATTTCTGCGAAGGCGGTTCACTGGCCGTCACCGGCGGGGCCGATCTCGCCACCGAGATCAGCGAACTGCTCTCCGAGGCAACGGACTTCGATTTCATCGTGGCGACTCAGGACTGGCATATCGATCCGGGCACGCATTTCTCCGAGACCCCGGACTATGTCAAGAGCTGGCCGGTGCACTGTGTGGCAGGTTCAAAGGGCGCAGCTTTGCACCGTAATCTGGACACCGAGGACATTGACGCTTACTTCCGCAAGGGCAAGTACGACGCCGCCTACTCGGGCTTCGACGGACTTCTCGCACCCGAAGACGAGGTCGCCGTGGGCGAACGCGAGGCCCACGAATCGGTGGATGAGGACGGCGACGCCCCAATCAGTTTGGATGACTGGTTGCGCGAGAACGACGTCGACGATGTCGTCATCGTCGGCATCGCCACCGACCACTGCGTGCGCGCAACCGCCTTGGACGCCATCAATGCCGGTTACAACACCACCGTGCTGCGTGACTACGTCGCAGGCGTTGACGAAGACGCCAGCGAAGAAGCCCTCGAAGAACTCGAAGACGCGGGCGTAGAGGTTAAATAGGCTCATGCAACGACTGATCGGTAGTTAGCCACCAAAAAGGCGTTCTAACTACCGATCTCGGGGCTAACCCCAGCCCAAGTGAGAATCCAGGCCCCCAACTGAGAGGACAGGGGACTATTTGCGCCCGATGAACCAGTCTTGGAGTTTCTTCAACCGCGTCTGCAGCTGTTCTTCATTGGCCTGGGCCACGGCGGGACCGCCGCACATGCGGCGCAGTTCGCTGTGCACCATGCCGTGGGGCATGCCGGAACGGGCGCTCCACGCGGACACGTTCTTGGCCAGTTCTCCACGCAGGTCCATCAACATGCGGTGGTCAATCAGCGGCGGGGCTTCGGGCTCTGCTGCCGGGGCCTTCTTGCGCTTGCGCGTTTGCTGATCGGCCTGGCGCTGGCGCAGCAACAGTCCCATCTGATCGGCGTCGAGCAGCCCGGGAATACCCAGGAAATCCAGCTCGTCTTCACTGCCAATGGCACCGCCCGTGCCAAATTCACCGCCGTCGAACAACACGCGGTCAAAGGACGCCTGAGACTCCAGGGCTTCGAACTTGAATTTCTCCAGTGTGTCAGAGGCCTTTTCCTCGCGGTTGGCCTCCTCCATCTCATCGTCTTCCTCCATGAATCCGTCGGGATCCTTGTCGGGACGGTCAAGTGCATGGTCGCGCTCAAGCTCTAGCTGGTTAGCGAGCTCCATCAGGTTCGGTACCGACGGCAGGAAGATCGACGCCGTCTCTCCCCTTTTGCGGGCACGCACAAAACGGCCCACGGCCTGAGCAAAGAACAACGGTGTCGCCGTCGATGTCGCATACACGCCAACAGCCAGACGCGGCACGTCAACACCTTCAGAGACCATGCGCACCGCCACCATCCAGCGGTTATCGCCAGCCGAGTAGGCATCGATCTTGTCTGAGGCTTTGGCATCGTCAGAGAGGATTACCGTGGGAGACTCGCCCGTGATCTTCTTGATCTCGGCGGCGTAGGCACGCGCATCCTCGTGATCCGTGGCGATCACCATCGCGCCAGCATCTGGAACAGCCCGGCGTACTTCGGTGAGCCGCTTGTCGGCAGCGGCCAGAACGGCCGGGATCCACTGTCCCTCAGGGTTCAGCGCGGTCCGCCAGGCATGAGCGGTAACGTCCTTGGTCACGGCTTCGCCCAACGTGGCGGCCATTTCCTCGCCAGCACTGGTGCGCCACCGCATCTGACCCGAATACGCCATAAACATGACGGGCCGGACCACATGGTCCTTGAGCGCCTCGCCGTAACCGTAGGTGTAATCGGCTTTTGAGCGGCGGATGCCGTCTTTGTCCTCAGCGTATTCAACGAACGGAATAGCGGCCGTGTCGGATCGGAACGGGGTACCTGTCAGGGCAAGCCGGCGAGCCGCAGGATCGAAGGCCTCACGGATACCATCACCCCAAGACAACGCGTCACCACCGTGGTGAATTTCGTCCATGATGACAAGAGTTTTGGCGGCCTCGGTCTTGGCCCGGTGCAACAGCGGCTTACTGGCCACCTGTGCGTACGTCACGGCCACCCCAATGAAACCCTTGCCGTGGCGGCCGTCGGCATTCTTGAAGTTGGGGTCAATGGCGATCCCCACCTTCGCCGCGGCATCAGCCCACTGACGCTTAAGGTGGTCAGTGGGGGTGACAATGGTGACCCGGTTGATCATCCCGCGGGCAATCAGCTGGGTCGCGATATGCAGGGCAAAAGTCGTTTTACCTGCACCCGGTGTTGCCACTGCCAAGAAGTCCTTCGGGTTATCACTGAAGTACTTCTCCATGGCTTCGGACTGCCAGGCACGCAGCTTTTGGGCCGTGCCCCACGCCGCGCGCTCAGGATAAGCCGGAGGCAGCGACGGGCCACCAAACAATGTCTCCGTCACGAAATCTCCGCCATCCTTGTCACAGTCACACTTTCACGCTTCCGCACCCAATTCCGGGCACGGCCAATCAACGGCTTTTCGCCGGTAACATCAAAAATTACGAACCCCAGTTACTTCTTGGGTTTCTTCGGGCCCTTGCCCTTGCCGCCCTCAGGCCGCAGTCCGTCATAGACTTCTTTGCATTCGGGGCAGACAGGGAACTTCTGCGGATCCCGTCCAGGCGTCCACACCTTGCCGCAGAGTGCGATCACTGGCTCGCCCGTCATGGCCGATTCCATGATCTTTTCCTTGCGCACATAGTGTGCGAACCGTTCGCTGTCGCCCGGTTCTACTTCTTGGCGCAATTCCTCGCGCTCAATAACGGCCGTTGAGCCACCAGTCTGACCGGGGCTGTGCAGGGGATCATTTTCGAAAGGATCTGGAGGCAAACTCATGAGCCCAGTCTACCGTGTTCGCGTCCGCGACTCACCGAGGCACCAACTTTCCTGAAGGTGATTTCACTCCCCGGCAGGTGAGATAGCGTTGCCAAAAGCGCTGCATAAGGTGCGCTAGCGTCCTTGAAAACGGACGACGGCGGGAGCCCACCTTTGATTCTCAGGTGGGCTCCCGCCGTCGAAAGTCTTTTTAGACGCCTTGCCAAGCAGGCTTGTTCTCGTAAGCGTGGCGGTAGCTGGCTGCACCGGCAAGCTTGGACGCCGCTGCCTCGTCGATGATGACGGTGGCACGCGGGTGGAACTGCAGGATCGAGGCGGGGCACGATGCCGAGAGCGGACCCTCGACAAAATCGCGCACCGCGTCTGCCTTGCCAGCGCCGAAGGCAACCAAAACCAGGTGGCGGGCGTCCATGATGGTGCCCAGACCCTGGGTCACCACGTGGTGGGGCACTTGGTCGATGTTGTCGAAGAAGCGTGCGTTGTCCTGGCGCGTCTGCTCGGCCAGGGTCTTGATGCGCGTGCGCGAAGCCAGCGAGGAACCCGGTTCGTTGAAACCGATGTGGCCGTTGGTGCCAACACCCAGGATCTGCAGGTCAATGCCGCCGGCTGCGGCAATCGCATCCTCGTAGGACTGGCAGGCAGCTGCAACATCGTCGCTGGCTCCGTCCGGGCCGTGGACGTTTTCGCCGGAAACGTCTACACGGTTGGTGAATTCGCGGCGGATGACTTCGCGGTAGGACTCGTAGTGACCAACAGGCAGACCCACATACTCATCCAGCGCAAAACCGCTGACGCCTTCAAAGCTCAAGCCTGCCTCGTGGCGGCGGGCCAACTCGTCATAGATGGGCAGCGGGGAGGACCCTGTGGCCAGACCAATAACGGCGTTGGGCTTGTTGCGCACCAAAGCCTCGATCGAGTCGGCGGCAAGCGCCCCAATTTCCTTGCTGCTCGGGAGGATGATGACCTCCATGAAACACGCTTCCTTTCGCTGCCGCCCGGTAGGCGGCCCATGGCTTAATGCAGGGGCAAACACGTACAGCAGCGCCCCGTCGATACCGGCCGCACGCGGCGGTGGACAGGGCGCTATTGCCATGCATCTGCTGTGTAGCTCTAACCTTATCCAGAGTCAGCGGTGGACAGAAACGGTCTGCAATAACTCTGGCCCGCGATTGTTATATTGCTTCGCCCCGAAACGGATGCCAAGGAACACGTACAGTGCGCCCAGGCCAACACCGGCAGCCAATGCCAACCAGGCAAAGAGTGCCAGCTGAGTCACCGCACCAATGATGATCAGCACGATAACAGGGACCGCAAGAAGACCCGCTCCGCCAAATCCTGCAAGCTGGATGATTAGCGTGGAGAAGTTATTGCCCGGTTTGGATTTCATGGGGCTCTCCCCCGGCAATGGCACCACCATGGTGAACCTCGAGGAGAACACACTGGCCAGCCCCAGACCTGCACCTGCGGCACCCATTAACATGCCAAGCGCCGCCGGCAAGATCTGCCAGTCTCCAGCAACCACCGACCCGGCCACGGCAAAGAGCAGTCCCAGCGGCAGTGCCAATACGGCCGCCGCCATGACGCGTCCAGTTCTATCTGCCTTGCCGGAAACCCCTGTGGCCAGGTGCAGCGCAAAGGCGGTGTTGTCGTAGGAGATATCAGCCGAGATACTCCAAGCCACCATGAACGCCGCAAACGCTCCACCGTAACTAAGGATCGGCCCTACAGCTTCAAGTCCAGCAGTCTGTGTGCCACCAAACACCATGACCAGCGGAATCAACGGCGCAATGAGAAGCCCGGCGCTGTAGCGCGGATCCCGGAACCAATACGTGAGGCAACGCGCGGCAACGGCCCCTGTGGGGGTCTGCGGGAAAAGGGCAAAGAAGCCCAGCTTGCCAGCAGCCCTGCGGCCGCCACCGGAGAAGGCAGGAGTCACCAGAGCTTTAGCCAGGCAGGCCTGCCAGATCCAGGTCAGAACAGCAACGGTGCCCAGCGCGATCAGCAATTTCAGCCCCGCCGGCCCCCATGCGCCGATGGCGATGTCTGCGGGAACTGCCCACACGGCACCCAGCGGCGTCCAGGACAAGGTGTTGGCCAGCTGAGGCAAATACACCGAAAAATCACTGATGCCTGTGGAAACACCGGCAATGATGGGTCCCATGAGCATGAGCGGAACCAGCACCACAATGCCGCTAACATCCTTGAAGCGGCGCGACGAGGCCAGGCTGGTGCTGGCTGCGGTGATGGCGCGTGAGGCAATGATGCACGTCAGTGCACCGAGGGCGCCACAGATCAATGCGGCCACGGCCGCCGCCGGATAACGCCACCATCCAACTGCGGTGCCCATAGCGGCAACAAGCGTGACTGCGCCAGGGACACCGATGAAGCTCGAGAGTGCCAGACCTGCCAGCAGTTGTTTCATAGGAATCGAATAGGTGACAAAGCGAGCCGGGTCAAGTGTCATATCTAGGCCGGAGGCCAACACAGGTATGACCAGCCAGCCCACCAACAGTGCAGAACCGGCCAGTATGATCACCATGCCCACCAACTCTGCATCGCCCGTGCTGCCGGCAAAGCCCAGCCCCACCAGGAGCATGCCCAGCACACCCAGACCGTACAGGGCGGCGAAGATCAGTCCCACCAGTTGCCAGGGACTGCGTTTGAGGGAGTTGCGCAGCAGCGCAACTTTCAGCCTTAGGAGGTGCGCAACCATTGCAACCCCGCAGTCTGGTTCCGGCCGCCAACAAGCTCTACGAACCTATCTTCCAAGCTCTTCTCGCCACGCACCTCATCCACGGTGCCTGCCGCAAGAACTCGTCCAGCAGAAATGACGGCGACGTGATCGCACATCCGCTGGACCAAATCCATGACATGACTGGAGACAATCACAGTACCGCCGGAATTCACGTAGTCGTGCAGAATGTCTCGGATGTTGGCCGCAGATACTGGATCCACTGACTCGAAGGGCTCATCCAAGACCAGCAGGCTCGGAGCGTGGATCAGTGCCGAGGCCAATGCAATCTTCTTCGTCATACCCGCGGAGTAGTCCACTACCAAAGTCCCGGCATCCTTGGCCAGGTCCAGGGCCGCCAGTAGGTCCTTGACGCGCGCGGCCACAGTGTCTTTGTCCATGCCGCGCAACAAACCCGCATACGTGACCAGCTGCTCACCTGTGAGCCGATCGAACAGCCGGACGCCGTCGGGTAGCAAACCCATGAGGCGCTTGGACTCCAGCGGACTCTGCCAGACGTCTACACCGTGGACCCACACTTGCCCGGCATCCGGGCGCAAGAGTCCGGTGGCCATAGACAGCGAGGTGGTTTTACCTGCACCGTTGGGTCCCACCAAGCCGTAGAACGAGCCTGCGGGAACATCCAAGTCAATGTTGTTAACGGCGATCTTCTCGCCGAAATGCTTGGATAATCCGCGAATCGATAAGGCTGGTGGGCGCCCGCCGGTTGAAATACTCCCCAGAGAATTGTTCATGCCTAAAACCCTAGCAATCCACCAGGGAACTGTGACTTATCCCAAAGGATGACATTGCTGGCCAAACGGTGCTGGCTAGAGCTGGCTAGAAGAGTGCGCGGGCCAGAGCCTGGCGTGACGCCGAGACGCGCGGATCACTGACACCAACCACGTCGTACAGCTCCAGCAGGCGAACTCGTGCAGATTCTCGTTCTGGCCCGAAATGCAGGGCGATATATTTCACCAGACGTGCCAGGGCGTCCTCGACATGACCGCCGGAGACATCCAGATCGGCCACGGTGAGGGCTGCGTCGAGGTCATCCGGGTCACCGGCAGCTCGGGTTCGGAACTCCTCAACTTGGACCACATTGATTTCGGCAGTGCGGCGCATCAGCTTAACCTGGGCCAAGCCGATCTTGGCGTCAGTGTCATTGGGCTTTTCTGCCAAAGCCTTCTCATAGCTTGTCTGCGCCGCTGCCAGATCCCCGGCGTCAATGGCGTCGCGGGCTGCTTGGTGCAGCGGTGGAAGCGGCGGTTCCGGTGCCGCTGCAGGGGCCTGGGCGCCGCCCAAGTTTCCTGTGACACCGTTGCTGGCTGCCACCTTGAGAAGTTCAGTGAAGAATTCCTTGACTTGTTCTTCCGGCAGTTCGCCCTCAAACATAGGCACGGGCTGACCCTTGATGAGCGCCACCACGGTGGGTACGGCAGTGATGCCGAAGGCTTGGGCGATCTGGGGGCTGGAATCAATATCAACACGGCCCAGTGCCAGCTGCCCGCCGTACTCATTGATGACCTTTTCTAGCAGAGCCGTCACCGTGGCTGACTGCTGTGAGCGGCCTGAGCCCATGGCAACCACCACGGGGACCTGCTGCGAGAGCTGGACAAATTCTTGGAAGCTCTGCTCGTTGACGTCCACAGCATACGGTGAACCACCGGATGGCGCGCCGGAGGCAGCGGCCGTTGCGCGGTTCTTCAGGGCTGAAAGATCGACGGCGCCGCGCAGGTTAATTCCAGACGGGCTTCTCTGTGGCATAGGGCTTTTTTGACTCATGAACTCACTCTAACTGGGCTGGGTGGCGGTCTTGGGTGAATCTCGCCGCGGGTGAAATTGACAAGTGAAACGCATTGATGAACTGACAGTGGAAACTGACAGAGGCGGGCTCAAGCACTCCGTGCCTGGCCCGCCTCGGCGGCGTAACTACTGAGTGAAGCTGCCGCCCACGAGGTTGCGGGTTGCGGACAAGATGGTAATCTTACCGTCCCCGTCGGCAGGGGGAATGTACATGACTACGGGCTCGGCGTAGTTGAGCGTGTAGCCCTTGGTGGTTTCCTTGCCGCCTGTGAACACTGCAGCATCATCGCCAACGGTCAGCGTTGCGTTTTCTTTACTCGTGCCGTTGATGGCAAAGGTATAGCCCACCACTACCATGACGCCACCATCAGCGGTACGCAAGCTGACGGCCGCATCACTGCTGGCCTTGTGACTGAATACATGGGTGGCATCTTTGGCATTCTCGACGATCGTGGACTGGGTGTCCAGGACGCTTTGGATGTAGACGCTGTCGTTGAAGGAATCCTTGAACTTACTGTCGCTCTTGGTGAGACGGTCGCTGAGTGCGGCAATGGCGTCAGCAGGGCTCATCTTCAATCCCTCGGCAAAATCCAGTGCAACTTCCTCGGTGCCTTCCTTATCTACTTTGGGGAAAGTCTGGCCGGGCAGTAAGGGGGTGGCCTGGATCATTTTGTAGTTCTCACGCGGGCTGGCCTGAACCAGCGTTAGCAATTGCGGTAGGGCATTGTTCTCACCCTTGGTGACCATCATGGCTGAACGGGGCCATGTATTCGTGGTGGTGACCACCTTGGCCAGCAGAGGTGCGGCGTTCACCGGCTCCATGGCAGCCTGCGCAGAAACTTTGGCACGGATCTTGTAGTTGGCCGCCCTTGCTTCCAGAGCCATACCACCCACGCGAGATTCGAGTTCCTTGGAATCCTTGGCGTTGTCACCAGCAGTGACAACCGCTGCAACAGCCGTGGCAATGCGCTGCACCTGAGCGTCAAGCAGCCCCGGGAATCCTGGGGTGGACGGCGTAGCGGTGGCCTCTGGAGTGACACTCGTGCTCGGTTCCGGCGCTGTCGGGTCGGCTGCAACTGCGGGACTGAGACTGCCAGCCACCAGCACAGCAGCCAAGGCAGCACCCCATCGAGTAGCCTTCATAGTCTTCTTCACCGGCCCTCTCAGACTTTCACTGGCACTGAACTCGGACTTGTCCTGGCCAGTTGTGTCGCCGCTAGATTTGCCTCCGCCGGCTTTCTCTCCGAAGAGGCCACCCTTCACGCCTCTCTTGTTCCGGGTCCGAGGCTTCCTTGGACCCTGCTTCTTATCTGAGCCGCCGCTGTTTAAATCTTCGTCATGATCCTTACCGGCGGTTCCGCCCGCATCAGAGCCTGAATCAGAACCCGACTCTGAGTTCGAATCTGAATCAGCGGCTGAATCCTCATCAGCAGGTAGAGCAGCTGCTGCGGTGCTGACGTCGTTATTTTCCTGCTTCTCTTGCGGGTCCTGCTTATTGTTCTTCTCGCCCTGATCGTCTTGCTCCTGATCACGAGCCACATTCGCGGCAGCAGAGTCCACGCCAGGCTCGGAGGTCGTGCTGGGCTTGTTAAGCAGGACAGCCGGAAGCGCCGATGTGGCATCGCTAGGCATAGCCGGACGTGCAGATCCGGCACCACCACTCGTAGACTCACTGCCAGACTTAGCGTCGCTGCCTGAATCGTCCGCGGCATCTTGCCCAGCACCCTCGCTTGCCTTCGCATCTGATGACGCGGCCTTCCGGGCCTCGGCAATTGTGGCGGGAGCTGAGTCGGCTGCCGACTTCTTAGCAGCTTCACGGGCAGCCACAATCTTGTCTACTTCCAATGCACCGGTGGCTGGATCTGTAGGAACACGACCCGCTGCGCGTCGGCCGACAGCAGCAGTTTGAGCACCCTTGGGCTTGTTCGGGGACAGCAGGAACAACAGTGCGGCCAAGGCCAGAAGTGCGGAACCGATAATCATTAAGGGCACTGCCCAAGGCGTTCCGGCCTCGTTGTCCACGGTGACGGAAATATCGGTGGGAGCAGCTGCCTTGCCGTCAACCGAGAGCAGCAGCGCCCAGTCTCCGTGTCCCGGCGCCTGCCAGGTGTAGCTGAGTTCGCCGGTAGCCTTTTCTTCGCTGACCCACATATCTGAGCCGGCGGGGTTGGGCACGGTGGCCTCACCTGCGGTGCTGGTGGCAGTCAGCTGGGAGAAGTCCTCAGCTGCTGCACCAATCCGGGTGTAGGCGGCGTCGCCGATCCAACCGATGATGTCGTCCTCGCGGGCCACTGCCAGCTGCATAGGACCATCGCTCTTAATCGTCATGGTGAACTTTCCATCACGGGTCTTGAGAAGATCAGGACCAATAACCGTCAGCGGTGCAGCGGCCAGCTCCGCGGGTGCGGCGGCCGTGACAGTGGCTGGCGGGAGCCAGATGGTGCGCTGGCCAATGCCAGTTCCTAACACCAAAAGACCCAAGACGGCCAGAATAATTGCAATTTTTGAACGCAAGAACTTACCTAACATCGGCGGAACACTGCTGTGAACGTTAATTCAAGGGTAACCGAACCGTTATCTGATGAGCATGCCTCTTTGACTTTTCTCACGTTATATCCCCGTGGCTTGCGGATCGAAGTGCGATGCGCTGGTAACCTCTATTCACTATTGGGAGTGGAACAATTTGCCACCACACCACCATTTATGAAGGCAGCTACAAGTGAACTCTTCCCCCGATCCAAGCTCACCCAATCCCCCCTCGGATGTGACCCCTTCCTCAGCTGTTCCTGCTGCTCCGGTTCGCTCTGATCCGGAAACAGTAGAAGAAACGGTCACCACCGAGTCCACACTGGCCGCTCCCGTTGCCGCATCCGCCACTTCTAACGCCACGGCCACGCCGGACCGCGGCAAGGGTTGGCGTGGCTGGTTGGTGGAAAAAATCCGCCAGCCGGTTCCCGGCGCCCAGCCGCGCGTGCGTTTTGATCTTCCGGTGGCGCCCAGCGGCCCTGGTGAGACCGCCGCAATTATCGAGGCCTCCTCTGGGAGCAGCTTGTTCCGTCATCCCATCTATTTTGGATTCATGGGAACAGTGGGTGTTGGCATTGCCTTATTCCTGAGCTACATGCTGGCGAACACCGAATCGCTGCTTCTGTGGATTGTGACCGCGCTATTCATTTCGTTGGGTCTGGATCCGGTGGTTCGATGGCTGGAACGGCGCAAGGTGCCCCGCCCCTTGGGGATCGTCATAGTCTTGGTGGGCCTGCTCAGCGTGGTGGCATTGTTCTTCGCCACGCTCATCCCCACCATCGTGGAACAGACGTCCCAGCTGATTAACAAGGCCCCCATCTGGATCAGGGACTTTCTGAATTCAGAGTTTTTCAAGCAGCTCGATGTCCAATACCACGTCCTTGACACCATCAATGAGCAGGTAGCCAAGTTCTTCCAGGATGCCCAGGCTGTGGGCGGTATCTTTGGTGGCGTCGTGGGCGTGGGCACCAACATTGCTAACGGGCTCTTCGGTACTTTGATCGTGCTGGTACTGAGCCTGTACTTCCTGGCGTCTTTGCCGGCCATCAAGAAATGGGGATACCGCCTTGCCCCACGATCACGCCGTCCCCGGGTCGAAGAGTTGAGCGAAGAAATCACCCGAGGTGTGGGCAACTACGTGATTGGTCAGGTCTGCGTGGCAGTCCTGAACGCTACCTTCGCTTTTATTGTCATGACCATTCTTGGCGTACCATTCAGCGTCTTGCTGGCCTTTGTTGTGGCGCTCCTTGCCTTTATCCCACTCGTGGGCGGAATGATCGCCGCAATTGTGGTCATTGCGGTCAGCCTGACAGCTGGCTGGCAGACCGCCCTGATCTACGCCATTGCCTACTTCGCCTACCTGCAATTCGAGGCCTACTTCATCTCACCGCGCATCATGCAAAAGGCAGTTGCCGTACCGGGAGCAGTTGCTGTCATCTCAGTCATTGCCGGTGGCAGTCTGCTCGGTGTCCTCGGGGCCCTGATCGCCATCCCGACCGCAGCAGCTGTGATGCTGCTGGTCAAGGAAGTCTTCATTGCTCGGCAGGATAAAAACTAAAGCATCAAGCCAGCGGCAAGGTGTAGAAACTAGGAACCCGTCAGGCGGGCTGAGCGGCCACGGGTCCGCTCCATTCTGCGGGCAGCTCTACGGCTGCACCGAGAACGGTGGAAGCGATCTCGTTCAGGGCCCGGGACGCGTACTTCTCACCCACCCACAAGTGCTTGGCCCCGTCTACGGCCACTAGCTTGGCCTGCGGTACCAGCGAGAACCGAGCCGTAGCGGCTTCCGGCTGCAGATAGTCATCAAACTCCGGGACCAGCACCGTCAGCGGCTTCCCGTAGGAAGCCCAAGTCTCCAAATCAGCGTCAACGGCTCGGTGCAGTGGAGGTGATAGCAACACCGCTCCTTGGACGTGCTGGGCAACGGGGTCAGCCGCGCCATATTTCAACACTAGTTCGGTGCCAAATGACCAGCCAAGGAGCCAGCGGTTGGGCAGTCCGCGGTCCACAGCAAACTGAACCGCGGCGGCAATATCGTGCCGTTCCCCAATGCCTTCTTCAAAACCGCCCTCGCTGGTGCCTCGGGGTGAGGACGTGCCGCGGGTATTAAAGCGCAGCACGGCAATTCCAGACAGAGCCGGAAGTCGATACGAGGCCTTCTTGTAGACGTGCGAATCCATGAAGCCGCCATGTGTGGGCAGCGGATGCAGGGTAATCAGCGTGGCCCGGACTACGCCGTCGGCCGGTAGTGCCAATTCACCGACCAGGGTGAGGCCATCTGCGGTCCTCAGCTCAATATTCTCGCGCACCGCGGGCAAGATCGTGGAGGCTCGGACAGGCACAGGGGTGCCAGCATCAACAAAAGCAAGGGAACTCGGATCAAAAACCATGCGCCCAGCCTACCTGTACCGGTAGCTTCGTCCTCGCCAGCAGTTGCTGTGCCAATGCCTGCGGTCGCGCAGACCGGCCTCAGCACCAAACAAGGCGTCTTCCTGCCAGACCACTAAATGAGCCAAACCTGGGGGAACCAAACGGTGGCAGCCGGGGCAGGTGTATGACTTTTGGGCGTTTCCAGCGCTGATGCTCCGCACCGCCCAGACTCCGTCGGGCGCTGATTCGGTGGCCGGGACCCCCAGCCGGACACGGTTCAGATCAAATCCATCGTCGTCCGGATCGGAAGTCCCTGCACCGGGCTGCCCTCGACCACGGGAGTTGCTAGAACCCCTGGCATTGGAGGTGCGGCGGCGTGGATGGTTCGAACGGGGCATTCCTCCATTGTGCCGCACAGTTCAATCCCGTGCAGTCGCACCTTGCAGGACCACCGCAGGATCGTCTCGACGCACTTGCTGCTCCAAACCGCTACAGTGGAAGGCGTGCGTTTAGTGATTGCCAAGTGCTCCGTCGATTACGTCGGACGCCTCAAAGCCCATCTTCCCCTCGCCGTTCGGCTCCTAGTAGTCAAGGCTGACGGCTCCGTTCTGGTCCATTCCGACGGCGGCTCCTACAAGCCACTGAACTGGATGAGCCCTCCGGCGACCCTGCGCACGGTGGGCCCGGAGGATACAGAGCTGGAAGAAGGCGTGATCTCACAGTGGATTGTGAAATCAACCAAAGCCGATGACCAACTCATCATCAACATCTATGAAGAACTACACGAGTCCAGCCATGACTTGGGGACCGATCCTGGACTGATTAAGGACGGCGTTGAAGCCGATCTGCAGCGTCTCCTGGCCGAACAGATTCATCTGCTCGGCACCGGCTTCACCTTGATTCGCCGTGAATACTTCACGGCGATCGGCCCGGTCGATATCTTGGCCAGGGATGCAGCAGGTGCCACCGTGGCCATTGAACTCAAACGCCGCGGCGACATTGACGGGGTGGAGCAACTCACCCGCTACCTTGAACTCCTCAACCGTGACCCGCTACTGGCTCCGGTTCGCGGCATCTTCGCAGCACAGCAAATCAAGCCGCAGGCCAAGACCCTCGCTCTGGACCGCGGTATTGAGTGCAAGACTCTGGACTACGACGCCATGCGCGGAGTGGACGACAGCGCCTCACGCCTCTTTTAGATCTTTGAAGCCACCCGTCTTTTAGAGCACAGGGGCCCCTTCCTGACTAGACTTGGGCCATGACTGTTCCTTCGCCTGCGCCCGTGTCCACCAAATACCTGATCCAGGGTGCCGTTGTCACCGATCACGGCATTATTGAGGGCGGGCTGCTCGCCATTGAGGGCGACAGAATCGTGTACGCCGGGCGGGCAGATCACTTTGACGAGCCAGGTTTTGATCAGGCCGATATGGACGCCGTGAACGTCATTTCACTGCCTGCCGATCAGCGTCTGATCCCCGGCCTGATTGACGTGCATAACCACGGCGGAAATGGTGGCGACTTTCCCAGCGGCGACGAGGCCTCAGCCCGTATTGCCGTGGATTTCCTCCATCGCGCCGGCACCACCACGCTTCTGGCCAGCATGGTCACCGCCTCCCCCGAGGACCTCATCAAGGGCATCGGCATTTACGCTGGCATGACCGCTGAAGGGCTGCTGGCTGGCATCCACCTTGAGGGCCCCTTCCTCTCCCATGCGCGCTGCGGTGCCCAGAATCCGGCTTTCTTGCTGGACCCGGATCTGGAGCTCATGTCCTCGCTCATTGAAGCTGGTCAAGGCGCCATCGCAACCATGACCTATGCGCCCGAGCTTCCCGGCGCGGCAGACCTCGTGGACCTGCTCACCACCCACGGCATCACCCCTTCGGTGGGCCACACAAACTCTGACACCGTGACAGCGGCGGAGTCGCTTGAGCAGGCCCGTGAGGGCCTGGAATCTGCTGGGTACGACGGCGTCTCCGGACGGCCCACTGTGACTCACCTTTTCAACGGCATGCCACCGATGCATCACCGCTCCCCCGGCCCTGTTGCCGCCTGCCTGCGGGTAGCCAGTGCCGGGAACGCCGCCGTCGAGCTTGTTGCCGATGGCACCCACCTAGATCCAGAAACGGTCAAGACCGTGTTCGATATTGTGGGTGCGGCCAATATTGTGCTGGTCACCGACTCCATGGCAGCGGCAGGGCTTGCTGATGGCAGCTACATGCTGGGCCCCTCACCGGTGACTGTCGCCAATGGAGTTGCCACCTTGGACGCCACCGGTTCCATTGCCGGGGGCACCGCAACCTTGTTGGAGGTGCTGCGCCGAACCACAGCCGCAGGGGTCCCTTTCAGGGACGCCTTGCAGTCGGCCACTTCGGTGCCCGCTGCAGTTCTGGGGCTCACGGACGAGGTTGGCGCGTTGCGTCGCGGGCTCCGGGCAGATGTGCTGATTGTCGACGCGCAGCTGGAGCTGCAGCGTGTCATGCGTGCCGGCACCTGGTTGGAGTAGTTAATATAGGCGACTCTTTGGCGTCACTCGTTGACCTTGAATGTGACTCATGTCATGCTGAATGAGGCTTGGCACGCAATTGTTGCCCGGCTCAGGCAGTACAGATAGCAGTACAGCATGGACGTTCATCACAAGGAGAAAAGTATGGCACAGGGAACCGTCAAGTGGTTCAACGCTGAAAAGGGCTTCGGCTTCATCACCCCGGACAACGCCGACGGCGATGTGTTTGTCCACTACTCAGAAATCCAAAGCGGCGGCTTCAAAACCTTGGATGAAAACGCCCGGGTTGAATTTGAGATTGGTCAGGGCAGCAAGGGCCCTCAAGCAACCGGCGTAACAACGCTCTAAGCTGGCTGCCCCAACCACGGTGGCACCAAAAGAAAAATCAATAACCCCCGGTCTTATGGCCGGGGGCTATTTGTTTGCCCAGCGCAGCGGGTGTCCAGCTATTTCTTCTCTTGTTTGCGCAGGATCCGGGCCAGTGACTGCACGGACACGTTGGGCATATACGCTTCCCCCACAGCCCGGCCAATGGCAGGCAGGGAGAGTGGATCTTGATACATCAAATACAGGGATCTATGGCGTGGTTTGAAACGTTGTTTGAAATTGGCCAACGACGAAAACCCATACACCGGTTCCAAGGTGCGTGCCAGCAGCGCCAGAATCCGCCCCAGCGTATTCTCCTCCAACGACTTCTGCTTCACCGTGATCTCCGGCAAGGCCCCCTCCTGGCCACGGCCCTTCGGCTCCTGCCGCGCTGTTGCTGTTCCCGCTGTTGTTGCTGCTGTTGCTGTTGTTTTCGCAGTTTCGGTTTCACTGGTTACTGCCAAGGGCGATCCAGAAAGTGAAATGTACTCAACGGTGGCCGCGAAATACTGCACAGCTTGAGCAATGAGATACTCCATGACCCCGCTGAAGGCCCCTGCATTGCGGCGCATGAAGTCCAACGTCCAGCTGACAACCTGACCTTCGGCATACACCGGAAGCCAGCTGGTCACGGCATGGATCCGTCCCGTGTCGTCGATGGCTAGGCATAGCTGGACATTGTCATCCTTCAGTTCTTCTAGGCCACCCAGCGTGAAGCCGAGCTCGGGAAGCGCCTGAGAGGAAACCCAGTCCTCGGAAATCTCATGTACTTGGGTGCGCTGTCCCGGGCTCAGTTCCCCGTAGCTTGACCAAAGAGCCGTGACACCGAGTTTGTTTGCCTTGTTCAGGGCCGTGCGAACGTTCTGCCAGTCCTTGCCCTTGAACTCCATGTTGTGCACGTCAAGGAGCGTTTCGGAGGCCACCTGAATCCTTCGGAAACCGCGCTGTTCCAACAAGGTTGCCGGCGTATCCGTCACAGAATAGAAGCACGGGGTGAGTGAAACATCGGCGCAAAAATTCAGGAACTTATCGACGGCGCCATCGTACTGCAAGGGATCACCAATGGGACCGCCCACCGTGACGGCAACACCATTGTGGGGTTGGTAAGCCACAGCAACGGTCCCGGCTGCATTGAACCAATATTGGTTGTTGGGCCACTGCGTCATCCATGACAGGGAATCCCCGCCCTCGCGGACCAGTTCCCGTGCCTTCGCAGCCTGGTCCGTGCCACTGTGAAGGTGCCGGCTCAAGAACAACGCCAGCACCGTCCCCGCACTCACCAGCCACAGCACTGGACCGCCAAAACTGAAGATGAATTCGGAGAAAAACCCATGCGGATAAACGTTCGCAGCATAAGTGAACGGGAACGGGTAGGGCAGCACGATCCGCGGAAGACCGGCAATCAGGGCCACCAGCCCCAGATGGTTGTTCAGATTTCCTTCAACCAGCCAGGCGAGCGTGTACAGCCCCACCAGCACGAGCAGCAGCAGCGGCAAAAATGACAGGGCACGCCGGCGCAGCACCGGGACCGGGTCAACCCGAAAGTGTCGTCGAAAAACGAACAAAGCTATCGCTATGAGCACAGGAACCAGCACCACCGGCAGCAGTTCCCACACTGATTCGTTGATGGTTAGGCTACGATGGCCGCGCCGCAGAGAGAGCCCCAGCCCGGAAAAAACTTGGAAATAGGCGGCCGATACCAGCCCAATCACCACATGCAGATACAGCGCCACCCACAACGCCAGACGGCTCCCACGCCGCAGCCCTTCCGCACACACCAGCAGTAACACCATGGGCATGAGCGCCAGCAGATGACCTCCGGAGCCCAGCAAGCCCAGATTATGAACCATCCCCTGACATGCGGCGTCGGCCGCATGACAGCTGCCATGCCACTGCGACAGCGTGGGCTCCTGATTGGTGATCCACGTGCGCATCACGGCAAGGGGTCCCACTGCAATATGTGCCACGGCAGCAGCTAACGGCCCCACGGCAAAGACCGCAACCGCCATTGCCAAAATGGTGCGCACTTCACGGCTGGTCGAGCGCCCCGGGATCCGGCGCCCCAATGCCCTCACAAACACCAGCCCCAGAGCCAGTCCGGCCAGCGCCGCGAGCACAATGAACACGTGCTGCGCGTGGCCCACGTACACGCTGAGCATCAATGCCAACGCCAGAATCAGGACCCGTACACGGCGCCGCCACAGCAGACTAATACCTTGGCTGGCCGCCATCAAGGTTCCGGCTGAGGCGGCAAAGGGCCCCAACAACGTTGCCTGATCCATCCCCGCGGGCCAGTCAATTTCGCTCAGATTCCCTACGCTCAGAAGAACACCAAAGAGGACGACGGCGGTCACTTGCGTTCCGCAAAAAAGTGCGGCTGTGCGCCAGCTACCAACTGTGACTTCGGCTATCCCTACGGCAACTCCCACGACGCCCACAGCTAACAGCATGGAGGCTGTGTTGGAGCTGAGAAAGAGTGTCGTGATCAGGTTCCACCACTGCGCGCTGAGCAAATCAGTGGACTGATAGCCCCACGTCCCCGCCACGGCGCTGGGCAGCTTGCCAAGGAAAGCTCCGGATACTCCATGAACCACAACTAGGGCAATCATCAGAGCCGAACTAAAGGGGGTGCGCCGTAGCCAACTCCATACCCTCATCGCAAGCCCAATCTGGCAAAAACAAAAGTCAATCCCTGAGGCAGAGCAGCATTGGCCACAGCCCAAGAATGCCCTCCGGGAAAGGCTGCACGTTCGGTGCTCATGCCGGCTTTGTCGACTGCTTCTTGAAGGACTCTCACATTGGCAGAATACGCCGCATCTTGGCTCCCCACGGCAAACCAGCCAGAAGTTTCTGGATACTTATTCTTCGCCAGCAGAGTCAGCGGCAGCTGTGCATTGAAAGCCGCGGTGTCTCCGTGGAAAGCCCTGTGGACGGTAACGGACCTGTTCACGGCCAGTGCGGGCTCGCGTTCCGGGGAAATCGCCATGAACGTCTTGTAGATTTCTGGGTGGCGGGTCACCATCTGCAAAGCGCACGTACCGCCATAGGAGAAGCCACCCACAGCCCAATGTGCGGGGTTGGTGTCAGCCTCAAGATGTGTCTTGATCCAGTGAGGCACGTCGACGGACATATAGGTATCGGCCGGGGCCAGAGCGGAGTCCATGCACATCGTGTTGGCTTGATCGCTACCATTGGGATCCGGCATGACCACCACGGGCGCCAGACCGCCGTGCGCGGCAGCAAAGGAGTCTAGCTGAGTGACGAGGCTGGTAGAGCGCAGCCACGACTCTGGCGAACCCGGTTGTCCGCTAACTAAGAGCAGCACCGGCAAGACCGGCCGATTTGCGGCTGAATAGGCCGGGGGCAGGTACACCACAGCGTTGCGGGCTTTGAAACCCGAGACCGTGCCTGCAATATCGACGGAGCGCACAGTTCCTGTTGCGGGTAAACCAGCAGGTGCCTTCCAACCGGCCGAGACGCCAGCTGTCATGAATCGCGAGCCAAGCTGATGTGTCACAACTGGGACGGCTGCCGTGGAGAGATTTGTTGTTGGCGAGCTAAACAGGCTGCCCACAATGGGAAATTCACCAAAGTCAGAATTGAGCGAGAGGCCCACGCTGGTCGGTACGCCGGAGAGGTGAGGTGCGGCGGCGGGGCCGGGTATTGGGGTGCGGTGAGCTCGGCTGTGAAGTCCTGGCAGCGTCGCAAACTTCAGCGTCCCTAACCTCCACATCGCTAACCCCCGCAACAATACCTCGACGTTGACGGCGTAAACCGGCCAACGCCGTCGTGCTTCCCAGCGTCAGGAGCCACAGCACCAGGGCCACGCTAATGACAACAGGGGTTGGGAGATCTTCGGGCCAAACATATAACACGTGGATGACTGCCCAGCAGGCGGCGCTACTGACGGCGAACGCCAGCAGGGCACTGACAATCACAAAGATCCACCAGCGCAGGGAACGGCGAAACAACAGGAAGAGCAGCGAGGCTACACCTAAGCACAGGACCATGAGAGGAAGCGGACCGTCGATAAGACTGAGATTTTCAAGCTCTTGAATCATTGCCACAGTGTTACCGCACTCTATGAGAATTATCTGCCCTGAAAGGCAGCTGCACAGCGATAGCAGTGGCTGCGACCGAACGTTTACTCGGCGCTGGCTGGGAGGACACTGACAACACACTGGCCGTAAGCACTGTGTTTGTGAGTGAGTTAGCCGCAGTGTTCGCGGCCGTGTTAGCGCCGGGTAGAGACACCAGGCTGCGGACCGGCTTCCAGCCATGAGGAGAGGCCGGCATAGGCGCCGAACTTCATGGCGAGCAGGATTTGTGTGCCCTCGTAATCAAGAATCACAATCACGGTGGCGGGTGGAACTCGGGTCAGCTCAGTCTCGTTAGGTTCGCGACGGCCTACCAACACAATCTTGTTGCGTTGCATGGTCTTCGCCGGAATCGGGCTGAGGGACAGGGCCCGGAGCCATTGCAGATTTGACTCCTGATAACGACAAACCCCCATGGCCCAGCGATTTCCGCTTAGGCACATGGAGGAGTCGACCGTGCCAAGGGCGCGCCGCAAATGCATGCGGCGCACCCCGTACAGGCACAGTGTTAGAACAACTAGCAGGAGTAATCCTGCCAGTACGATGAACGGAATACCGAGTTCGTTCATCAATTGATTGCTAGCGAATCCCTGCGCCAGACGTTGCGCTGTCTTTCAACTGCGCATTGTCGGCAACGATGACAACCCGGTTGCTGTCAACCGAGAAGAAACCGCCGTCCACTTCAACAAGGAAGCGGGATCCGTCTACAGGAGCGATCTCCAACAAGCCCGGCGCCAAAACCGCGAGCATCGGGGTGTGACCGGGCAAAATGCCGATCTCGCCCTCGCTGGTGAACCCCTTGACAAGGGTCGCTGCACCGGACCACACGAAGTGGTCCGCCGCTACGATTTCAACTTCGAGGTTAGCCATGCTTACTTGGTCGATTCCTGGATCGCAGCCCACTGACGCTCTACATCATCCATACCACCGATGTTGAAGAACGCCTGCTCGGCAATGTGGTCCACGTCGCCGTCGCAGATAGCGGTGAAGCCTTCAATGGTGTCCGCAATGGAGACCGTGGAGCCTTCGACGCCGGTGAACTGCTTCGCCGTGTAGGTGTTCTGTGAAAGGAACTGCTGGATACGACGGGCGCGTGCCACGACGATCTTGTCCTCTTCACCGAGCTCGTCGATACCGAGGATCGCGATGATGTCCTGCAGTTCCTTGTTCTTCTGAAGGATCTGCTTGACACGAACAGCGGTGTCGTAGTGGGCCTGGCCAACGTACTGCGGGTCAAGGATACGTGAGGTTGAAGTCAACGGATCGATGGCCGGGTACAGACCACGTGAAGCGATTTCACGGGAAAGTTCCGTGGTCGCATCCAAGTGGGCGAAGGTCGCGGCCGGGGCCGGGTCGGTGTAGTCATCAGCAGGCACGTAAACGGCCTGCATGGACGTGATCGAGTGACCCTTGGTCGAGGTGATGCGCTCCTGGAGGATACCCATCTCATCGGCCAGGTTGGGCTGGTAACCCACAGCTGAAGGCATACGGCCCAACAGTGTGGAAACTTCGGAACCGGCCTGTGTGAAACGGAAGATGTTGTCAATGAAGAGCAACACGTCCTGGTTCTGTACATCGCGGAAGTACTCAGCCATGGTCAAACCTGACAGAGCAACGCGAAGACGCGTTCCCGGCGGCTCATCCATCTGGCCGAAGACTAGCGCGGTGTCCTTGAGAACGCCGGCTTCTTCCATTTCAACCCAGAGGTCGTTACCTTCTCGTGTTCGCTCGCCAACACCGGCGAATACCGAAGTACCACCAAAGTTACGGGCCACACGGGTGATCATTTCCTGGATCAGAACGGTCTTACCGACACCGGCACCACCGAACAGACCAATCTTTCCACCCTTGATGTAGGGGGTCAGCAAGTCAATGGACTTGATACCGGTCTCGAGCATCTCCGTGGAGCCTTCGAGGCTTGCGAAAGCCGGGGGCTTGCGGTGGATGGGCCAACGCTCGGTGATGTTCAGTTCCGATTCCTTCACGTCGAGGGGCTCGCCCAGGACGTTGAAGATGTGGCCCTTGACGACGTCGCCGACTGGTACGGAAATGGGCGCGCCCAAGTCCTTGACAGCGGTTCCGCGGACAAGTCCGTCGGTAGCCTGCAAGGAGATGGCGCGAATAACGCCGTCGCCCAGGTGCTGGCTAGTTTCGAAGGTGATGGTTTTGGTCTCACCGTTGAGAGTGATCTCGGTGGTGAGTGCGTTGTAAATGGCGGGAAGGCCGTCAGCCGGGAATTCGACGTCGACAACCGGGCCGATAACGCGCGCAATGCGGCCAGTGGCACCAGCCTTCACGGCGGTTCCCTGCTCGTTGAGTTGGGCAGTCATCTCTCTCACTTCACTTGTGTAGATGGCATTGAATAAGTATGAATTGGGCTGCTAAGAGGCGTTGAGCGCGTCAGCGCCCGCAACAATCTCGGAGAGCTCCTGCGTAACTTCAGCCTGCCGGGCGTTGTTACGAAGACGCGTGTACTTCTTGATCAGATCATTGGCGTTGTCACCTGCGGACTTCATAGCCCGCTGGCGAGCTGCGAGCTCGGAAGCTGCCGCCTGCAAGAGTGCAGAGAAGATGCGTGACTCAATGTACCGCGGCAGCAGGGCGTCAAGGACGTCCTCGGGCTGCGGCTCGAACTCGTACAGCGGCAGCAGGTCGTTTGAGGATTCGACTTCTTCCTCAACAACTTCCAACGGCAGCAGACGAATTACTGTCGGCTCCTGAACAACCATTGACTTGAACTGGGTGTAAACGACATGGATTTCATCCACGCCACCCTCTTCGAAGTCGGTTGCGAAGTCCAACAGCAGGGCCTCGCGGAGTTGACGTGCAGTTTCAAATTCCGGTGCATCGGTGCCACCGGTCCACACCTTGGCGTAATCGCGTCCGCGGAAGTCAAAGTACGCCTGAGCCTTGCGGCCGACCAAATAGGTCGTGACGTCTTTGCCTTCTCCGTGCAGCAATTCGATAAGGTGCTCTGCCTGCTTCAAAACGCTGGCGGAGTAGGAACCGGCAAGACCACGATCGGAAGTCATGACCAACACTGCAGCCCGACGGATAGAATCCGGTTCGGTTGTCAGCGGGTGGTCGACCTCGGACTGGGACGCAACGGCAGAAACGGCACGGGTGATCGCATTGGAATACGGCAATGACGCCGAAACACGCATGCGTGCCTTTCCAATGCGGGACGTAGCGATCAGTTCCATCGCCTTGAAGATCTTTTGCATCGACGTGGTCGAGGCGATCTTCTGGCGGTAGACCCGGATCTGGGCTCCCATGTTTGTCCTTTCCTTATCCTTGTTTAGCTTGCCGGCCCCGTGGGACCGGCAAGCTATTCAAAGGATGGTGTCAGCGTTTCTGCTTAACGATCTTTTCCTGGTCGACGTCTTCAGCGGCAAGCGCATCGAACTCTTCATGGCCGGCGCCAACAAGCTTGCTGTCGCCCTCCCCGAAGAAGCCCTTCTTGAAGTCAACAATGTTGGACTTGAGTGCCTCAACCGTCGAGTCCTCGAGCAAGTTGGTTTCAGCCAACGTGGTCAGGACCGATGTGCGCATGCGCAGGTGGTCAAGGAACTCGGTCTCAAAGCGGCGAACGTCTTCTACCGGGACATCGTCCAGGTAACCGTTGGTGCCTGCCCAGATTGAGACAACCTGGTTTTCGACCGGGAACGGTGCGTACTGACCCTGCTTGAGCAGTTCCATCAGGCGCGCTCCGCGAGTCAGCTGCTGCTTGGAAGCGGCATCCAAATCGGAGGCGAACATGGCGAATGCCTGCATGTCGCGGTACTGAGCCAGTTCCAGCTTCAAAGTACCGGAAACCTTCTTCATGGCCTTGACCTGTGCTGAACCACCAACACGGGAAACAGAGACACCCACGTCAACAGCGGGACGCTGGTTGGCGTTGAAGAGGTCCGACTGAAGGAAGATCTGACCATCGGTGATGGAAATAACGTTGGTCGGGATGTACGCCGAGACGTCATTTGCCTTGGTTTCGATGATCGGCAAGCCGGTCATGGAACCTGCGCCGAGCTCGTCAGAGAGCTTTGCACAACGCTCCAGCAAACGGGAGTGTAGGTAGAACACGTCACCGGGGTATGCCTCGCGGCCCGGCGGGCGACGCAGCAAAAGTGAAACGGCGCGGTAAGCCTCGGCCTGCTTGGAGAGATCATCAAAGACGACCAGAACGTGCTTGCCACCGTACATCCAGTGCTGACCAATGGCCGAACCGGTGTAAGGAGCCAGGTACTTGAAACCAGCCGGGTCAGATGCCGGTGAGGCAATGATGGTGGTGTATTCCAAAGCATCGTTATCTGCCAGAGTCTGGCGGACTGCTGCAATGGTCGATGCCTTCTGGCCGATTGCTACGTAAATGCAGCGAACCTGCTTCTTGACATCCTTCGAAGCCCAGTTGGCCTTCTGGTTGATGATGGTGTCAACGGCAAGAGCCGTCTTACCCGTCTGACGGTCACCAATGATCAGCTGACGCTGGCCACGGCCGATCGGGATCATGGCGTCGATGGCCTTCATACCGGTCTGCAGCGGTTCGTGAACCGACTTGCGCTCGGTAACGCCAGGAGCCTGAAGCTCCAGGGCGCGGCGGCCTTCGGGTTCAATCTCGCCCAGGTCATCCATAGGCTGACCCAAGGGGTCAACTACGCGGCCCAAGAAGTTATCGCCCACCGGTACGGAGAGGATCTCTCCGGTGCGGTGAACTTGCTGGCCCTCAGCGATACCAGCGAAGTCGCCAAGGACAACCACACCGATCTCGCGAGTGTCCAAGTTCTGGGCCAAGCCCAGTGTGCCGTCTTCGAATCGAAGAAGCTCGTTGGCCATGACAGAGGGAAGACCCTCTACCTTGGCAATGCCGTCACTTGCGGTGGTGACGCGGCCAACCTCGACGCGCTCTGCGTTGCCCGGTTCATAGGACGCTGCGAACTCATTCAAGGCATTGCGGACGTCGTCGGCATTGATGGTCAAGTCGGCCATCTGCAGTCCCTGCTCTCCTAAGTTGTGGTGGCCACCCGAAGAAAAGGTGTGGGTGGCGACCTAAATGTTTGATTCAGTCAGTTGTGGACTGGCTGTTGCGGGAAACCTGAAGTGGTTTCCTAAACTGCCAACCGGCGGCGAAGATCGGAAAGTCGCGTTGCTGCAGTTGCGTCAACAACTTCAGCCCCCACAACAACCTTGATCCCGCCGACTAATGTCGGGTCGATATTGACGTTGATCTTCAAGTTACGACCATAGAGATTGTTCAAGCCGGCCTGCAGACGTGCGATCTGCTCTGCGCTCAGGTCACGGGTGACGCTGACGTAGGCAATCCAACGTTGCTGGCGTTTGGCAACCAATTCCACGAACCGTTGCACCAGAGCCGTGGGCTTGAGCCCGCGGGGGGCGGTTACGGCCTGGCGGATCAACAGCGCGGCGACGTCACCGGACTGCGGAACAACCTTGTGCGCCAAGGCGCTCTTGGCTGATGCCGAAGCCTGTGCATCGTCAAATGCGCGCTGCAGATCATGACTGGACCCAACAACTCGGATAAACGTGAAGAGTTCCTCTTCCAGCGCATCCAGGTTGGCAGAGCCGTCACCTTGACCTTCAGCAACCGCGATCGCCGATGTTGCTGCCAAGACTTCCAGTGCATCGCCCAGGTCACGAGCCGAGCCCCAGCGAGCGGAAACCAACTCCAAAAACACGTTCTGTGCTTCTGCGCTGACCTTCCCGGCAATGAGCTTGGTGGCCAGTGCCGACTTCTCCGCACCCTGACGGGTGGGATCGGTCAAGGCGCGGCGCAGGCCGGCGTTGCTGTCCAGAAGCCCCACAATTGCGAAGAGATCCTGAGCCAATGCGATAGACGCAGTGGCAAGCTTGGGTTCCAGCGACTCAAGAGCCGCTGCCAATGACTTGCTCGATACACCTGCCATTACTTCGTTACACCCGCGTTCGACTGGTTTTCCAGATCTGCCAGGAAGCGCTCAACAACCCGGTTGGAACGCGCATCATCATCGAGGGCTTCGCCAACGATTTTGCCTGCCAGCTGTGTAGCCAAAGTGCCAACCTCACTGCGGAGGGAGTTCACTGCAGCAACACGCTCAGCTTCGATCTGGACCTGTGCCTGGGCGGTGATGCGTGCAGATTCCTCTGCAGCCTTCGCCTTCAGGTCTGCCAAGATCTGGGCGCCTTCTTCACGAGCGGTTTCACGGATGCCATTGGCTTCCGTGCGGGCCTCCATGAGCTGGGCCTTGTACTGCTCCAAAAGGGCGTTGGCTTCGGCCTGAGCCTCTTCTGCCTTCTCGATCCCACCCTCGATGGCCTCTACACGGTCGGTGTAGGACTTCTCGAAGGTCGGTGCGATGAACTTCTTCACCACGAAGAGCAGGACAGCGAAGGATACAGCAGTTACTAGTATTTCCCATACGTTGGGAACCAGAGGGTTTGCACCCTCACTAGCAGCGAGGATTACTTCTGCGGTAATCATTTCTCACTAATCCTTAATCTGATATTTGTCCAGGAAATTTCGTGCCCCGGAAGACCGGGACGAGAAGTCTTTGGACTAGACGCCAACGACGAAGGCGAAGACCAGGCCAAGAATAGCCAGTGCTTCTGCAAGGGCGAAGCCCAGCAGAGCGATAGGCTGCAGGATGCGCTGAGCTTCCGGCTGACGAGCTACACCGTTGATGTAAGCGGCGAAGATCAAGCCCACACCAATTGCCGAGCCGATAGTGGCCAGGCCGTAGCCAATCATGTTGAGCGAGCCGTGGAGTTCCATTTGGTTCCTTTCAAGATACCGGCGTTGTGCCGGCAGGTTGTGAGGTGATACTTATTTTTGAGGAAAACTTTTTGGTGTTGCGGGGGAAGCTAGTGAGCGTCCGCTTCGAGGCTGCCCTGGATGTAGATGGCGGTCAGCAAGGCGAAAACAAATGCCTGCAGCACCATGATCAGCAGTTCCAGGAAGTACATGGCCACGGATCCGGCAATAACTGCCACACCCGTCGCGTTGAGCAGGATGCTGTCCTGAACAATGATCAGGTACTGTGCACCGCTACCTGCCAGAGCCACGATCAAGTGACCGGCGAGCATGGTTGCCATCAAACGCAAGGAGTGCGTCAGCGGGCGAACAACGAAGTTGGAGAGAATTTCCAACGGCACCAGCAGCGGCAGGATCCAACCGGGAACACCGGAGGGAACAACTGCCAGCTTGAAGTAACGGATGCCGTGCTTCTGCACGCCAACAGCAATCCACGTGAAGTAGATGATCAAGGCAATTGCATAGGCGCTGCCTGCGTGTGAGAACGAAGGCAACTGCAGCAGCGGAATGGCACCGAAGATGTTGTTCAGCAGCACAAAGAGGAACACTGAGAAAATCAGCGGGACCCACGGGCGGAAGTTCTTCTCACCCATGATGTCGCGGCTAATAGTGTTACGCGCGAAGCTGTAGAAGCCTTCGGCGAAGAACTGGGTTCGGCCCGGAACCAATTTCGGGTTTCGGATCGCTAGTTTGAAGAAGACAGTGATCAGCACAACCGACAAGATGACCATGATCATCTGCTTGCCCAGTCCGGTGCCGTACTCGGCCATCCAGGGCAAAACGTCGGGGAGGTGGGTGTCACTAATTGTCGGTGGAACGAAGCCACCGTCATTCGAGGCCATCGGAAGCGCAAACGCGGTCAACGCGCTGTCCTCTCTGCAGTTTCGGTCATAGGGCAAGTGCGGTGGCCCATCAAAAGATGGTCAGCACCAAAGGAAAGTCTGATGGTGGGATTCATTGCTTGTGGTCATTGTCAGGGCGGCCATGCCGTTGATAATGCCGAGCTAGGTAGTACCCACAGGCGGCTCCAATAGGAACCGCAGCAAACACAATCCAAGCTTGGTGCAATAAAAAGTCCAGTCCCCACCCTATCAAACCCCAGAGCAGGATTCCGCCAATAATGTAGGTGTAGTCCAGCTTTCCGGCATTCGACTTCGGTGGGATTACCACGTGGTCGCCTTGGCCGGGATCGGGTGTCTTCTTAGTCATGACTGGGCTCCTTCGCCATCGCGGTCAGCATCAGCGTTCTCCTGCGCCTTCAGGGCTGGAGCCGAATCATCAAACAGTAAAAAGCGCTGTTTACTGAATATGACGACTTCCGTTGCCTGCCACACCAGCACCGAAGCCACGGCTGCCCCTGCAAACCAGGGTTTATTCAGCCACGATGGTGCCGCCAAAGCGAAAAGTATGGCGGAGAAGCCGAAGACTTTGACGATGTAGCTCATGAAGAAAATACTCATGACGGCCTTCGGCCGGTTTCGGCCGAATACATGGGCAGCGAAAAGGCTCAAAGCGAAGAAGAGCATGACCACCACAGCGCCGCACAACACACTGATGACGCCTGGCATATCCGTGAAAATGAACGCGGCTAGTGCCATGACGACCGTAGCGATCCCGCCAGTCTGAAGACATTTCTTCAGGATGTTCCAGCTGGGGCTCGCAGTGGGACCCGAGGCCGTTAATGGCCTTGGTGCAGCGCTATTGTTCGCGCTTGCGTCCTTCATGTGAACTCCATCTGGGGAAAATCCCCTCGTTGCTCAGCCCTGCCACGGCACAGCTGCAAGCAGCGTGAACGCGTGGGGGCATGGAAAGAGGGCGGTGAGTTTCACCACGAATTATTCTACACGAGATAGAACTGGGTGTGGACGGGCCGCCGCGGGCTTGGGCCCTCCCCCAAGCCTCTAAGCCTTTTCGGCCCTGCGTCGGAAGTAGCTCTGAAAAAGTGTTGGGGTCCGCAGATACGCCAGCACCACGGCAAAGCCAACAGCGGTGGCCACCACCTGGGTGACACTGCCGCCCTCGGCGGCCACAATCCCCAAAACACTGACCACGATCGTGGCGCCACACACCACAGCCGTGGCTTGGACGTGGCTCAAGCCCACAATGGTCAAGCGCTGGTACACGTGCTGCCGGTGCGCCGCATACCACCGTTCACCGGCCAGCAGCCTCCGCAAAAATGTCACAAACGTGTCCACTAAATAGATCAGCACCGGCGAGAAAATATATTCCGGCGGCACTCCGGCAAGAAATGCACACATGGCTGTGACGGCGATCGAAGCACCGAGCAAATAGCTGCCCACATCACCGAGAAACACCTTGTTGCGGCTCAGGTTCCAGGGCAGGAATCCGCCAAATGCCATGGCAATCGCGATTCCCACATAGACCATCCAGCCGTGCCCCGCCACGTACCCGGCGTAGGCGTAAAAGCCGCCCACAAGCAGGCCATGCGTCCCGGAGATGCCATTGATGCCGTCCATAAAATTGGCCACGTTGACATACGCCGCCACCGCGATGGCTCCGATCGGAATCAGCCACAGTTGCTGCTCCCCCGGGTCCAGAATGGCCACGGCTGCGGTCGCCAATCCACCCACGGCCAGTTGCATCCCGGCCCGAATTTTTACTGACAGGCCGCGAATATCTTCGATCCAGCCAATGGCGCTGGCGGCCAGTACGACGCCGAGAATCACTACCAGCGTCAGCGCACCCTGACGCGTGTTCCCCGACTGGGGCAAAAACACGGCCACCAGGACAGCGGCAGGCAAGGCCACCGCCGTCGTAATTCCCATGCCGCGGATGGTGGGTGCAGTGTGGGAGGAACGTGCGTTCGGCACATCCAGCACGCCGGCCTTTGCCAGCAGCGGCCGGACAAAGATCGGCAAGAGCAGTGCCAGCGCCAGCGCTACGGCGCCTACGGTGATTGCTGCCCAGGTTTCCATCATGCTCCTGCCGCGACGTCGCCGTCGGACTCATCAATGCTGGCACCGTTGGGGCCTGCCTCGTCGATGCAGCGCTGGAGCCACAAGGACAGATCAAGCTCGTCCGGGGACAGCGGTTTGGCGTGCGTGTGGGAGATCTTGGGGTGGCCGTCAGGATCCTTGATCTCGTCATCTCCGGTGAGCTGCTCGTGCAGTTTTTCGGAGGGGCGCAGGCCGGTGATCTTGATTTCAATTTTTCGTCCGGACATGGCGATCATGCGTTCGGCCACTTCCATAATGCGGACCGGCTCGCCCATATCCAGGATCAGCACGTCGCCGCCGTGGCCAATGGCACCGGCTTGGATGACCAGCTGGCAGGCCTCCGGGATGGTCATGAAGAAGCGGGTGATATCGGGGTGCGTGACGGTGACGGGGCCGCCCTTGTTGATTTGATCAGTGAACAACGGCAGCATGGATCCCCGGCTGCCCAAGACGTTGCCGAAGCGGACGGAAACGTAGCGCTGACCCGTCTCCCGCGCCATCCACGAGGTGAGCTTTTCCGCCGCTCGTTTGGAGTGTCCTAGAGCCGTGGTGGGGCTAGCGGCTTTGTCTGTTGAGACATTGACGTAGGTTTCCACCCCAACGCTGCGGGCGGCCTGGAGCACGTTCAGGGACCCCAGAACGTTGGTCTTCCAGCCTTCTTCCGGGTACATCTGCAGCAGGGGCGCGTGCTTGAGCGCGGCGGCGTGGAACACCACCTCGGGACGGCGTGCGGCAAAGATCTGGTTCAAGGAGTCGGCGTCGCGGATGTCTGCCAACACAATATTTTTATTATCGAGCAGCCCGTGGCCCTCAATGGAGAGTTGCGTGTGTTGGAGTCCGGATTCGTCACGGTCCAACATGATCAGCGCAGCGGGATCAAAGCTGTAGAGCTGGCGGCACAGCTCAGACCCAATGGATCCGCCAGCACCGGTGACGAGGACGCGCTTGCCCTTGATGTAGCCGGCAATCTGCGAGACCTCGGTTTCAACGGGGCTGCGGCCAATGAGGTCGGCAACATCAATTTCGCGGAAGTCCGTGAGCCCGCCCTGGTGGTCCTTGTTGGTGTCGGGGCTGAGCATCTCCTGCAGCGGAGGCAGAATCAGAACCTTCACGCCCAGGCCGGACACGCTTTCGGAGATCTCCCGTATCCGCTTGGAACTCAAATGTGCCATGGCCAAAACCACCACGGTGGACTTGGTGCGCTTGATCAACTCGGGCAGTTCATGCCCGCCACCAATCACGCTTACCGAGCTCAACCTCAGGTGCTTTTTAGTGGAATCGTCATCCACCAAACCCACGGGAACGTAGGGCGATTCCGGGTCCTGCACCATGCGGGTCACCAGCGAGTTGCCGAGGAATCCAGCACCGTAAATGAGGGTCTTTTGTGCTTCCTCACCGAAAATCGGCTTGCCCTCAACGTAGAGCCGCTTGGCGTAGCGGATCGCGGCCATGGCCAGCGCTGCGAAGGGGAAGGCAATGACGGCCACGGAACGGGCCACGTGAAGTTCGCTGATAAAGATCGAGAGCACAATGCTGGTCACGACACACACAATCAATGTCACGGCCACCAGCACGCGGGCCTCGTGGATGCTCCCAAAGCTGTACCGGCCGCGGTAGAGCGCCATGTACCAGCCGGCGATCAGCTGCGTTGCAACGGCAACGGCGATCAGGATGCTAAGACCGGTGAAATTGATGAGGCGAATATCGAGCTCGTAGCGCAGCAACACAGCCAGGAAGATGGCACCAGTCCACGCGAGGGAATCCAAGATTGCTTGCGACCATAACCACAGGCGTGGTTTGCGATCACTGTCCACGGAGATGGGCGCCACTTCTTGGCCTGACTGTCTGCTGGTGGTATTCAACGTGATTCGTAATTCCGATTTCTGCCAAAGGTCTTTTTCGGCCGGGCACTGTTGTCCACGGCGTAATGAGGTCGATGATGGCGACTGTACTAAAGTGGAAGGTACACAAGAATAGTAATCCCTTGCCGATGATTACATGCTCTTTAGCCATGCCGGATGCCGCGCACCGCCGCGGGCACCACCCGAGAGGACCCCCCCTTGAGCGATACCATAGCCGTTGCTGCCGTCACCTTTGACCGGCCAGACGACGTGCGAATCCTGCTGGGTGCCCTTGCACAGCAAACCCACGCTCCCCATGCCATTGCCTTGGTGGATTCCGGGACCTCCGATGTGCGTGAGATCGCGGCCGCTGCCCCTGCCGAGGTCACGTACGTGCGCTCCCTGGCAAATCTAGGCGGGGCCGGCGGCTTTTCACTGGCTATCCTGAATGCCATAGCCTCGGGTGCGGAGTGGGTGTGGATTATGGACGACGACGCCCACCCGGAAGATCCTGCCTGCCTGGCCACACTGCTGGCGGCGGCCAAGGCTCGCAATCTCGATGTTGTGGTGCCCTTGATAGTGGCCCCCGGCGAACCCAGCAAGCTCTCCTTCCCGTTCCGTATCGATGGCCACCTGACCCATGACCGTTCCGTGGTTGAACCCCTTGGCTTCATCGACAACGTGGGCCAGTTCTTCAACGGCGCGCTGATCCGCACCGACGTCTTTTTCAAGGTTGGCCTGCCGGATCTGCGCTTGTTCATCCGCGGTGACGAGACCGATTTCATGCTCCGTCTGCGCGAAGCCAAGGTGAAGTTTGGCACCGTCACCTCCGTGGCACTGACCCACCCCGCCGGTTGGGGTGAGGTTCAGGAAGTTCTCGGCGACCGCCTGCACGTACTGGTTCCCGAGACTCCGTTCAAGCGTTTTTACTACTACCGCAACCGCGGCTTCCTGACCCGCAAGCACCGCCGAGTCCGGTCATTGGTGGCCGACGCCGTGGGTTACCCGCTGTTCTTCCTCAAAAAGGGTGATTTCAAGGGCCTCGCCATGTGGGCCAGCACCTATTCGGCAGGCCTGCGCGGCGCCAAGTTCGGCCCCATGAAGGACCAAAAGTTTTGAGTCTGGGCCGTCACGAACAGTTCTTCATCGTCATCACCACTTTCAACCGTGCTGACTATCTTGAGGGGCTTTTGGACTCGGTTGCGGCGCTTGCCCCGGCCCCCGATGGGGTGATCGTGGTCAATAATGCCAGTACCGACACCACGGCCGCGGTCATCGAGGCTGCCACGGCTCGCTTCGCCGCGCTCCCTGCGCCGATTCCCGTCATTCACCACGAGTTGGCAGAAAACTCCGGCGGGGCTGGTGGTTTTTCGGCCGGTGTTGAGCGGGCTTTGGCCGAGGGTGCGCAGTGGATGTGGCTGATGGACGACGACGTCACGTGCGTTCCCGATGCGATCGGTGCCTTTGCGCCGTGGATGGGGAAATACGACGCCATGATTGGCCGCCGCTACGACGCCGAAGGCGAGCCCTTCTTCTGGCAAAACAACTTCAACACTTTTCTGGGCTTCCCGATGCCTGTCCGCGGCAACGTCTTTTCCTCGACCAACGAATTTGCCACCAATGTTGGCTGTTTCGAAGGCATGTTGCTCCACGCTGACGCGGCGCGCGGTGTGGGCCTGCCAGACCCGCGGTTTTTTCTCAACTGGGATGACACCGTCTACGGGTGGCTGATTTCGCTGCAGCGCCCGGTCAGGTACGTCAATGAATTCGTGCTGCACAAGGCCCGTTCCCAGCGCAGCATTGATCTGCGCATCAGGCACTTGAACGATTCTTCCGATCTCAGCCGCTTCTATGTCATGCGCAACCGTGGCTTGGTGGGCCAATACCTACGTGTTCATGGTCGCTTCAACCCGGTGGGCTTTGCCCTCGGCACGGCGCTGACGGCGTCCAAGGAACTATTGCGGCTGGTGGGTGTTGAGAAGACCCTGCGTGGCAGTGGCCGGCTACTGGCTGGTTGGCGTGAATCACGGCGAATTCTTGCAGCCTCCGACTTTACCCCGATGCCTCCTATGGAAGGTCCACGCTAACCATGGCCGTTGATTCACATGAACTGCGCTGGTTGGTGATCGGTGCCTCGGGTTTTGTTGGCAGCGCCATTGTCGACGACCTCCGGCAACGCGGGGCCACGGTTGTCGCCATGGCCGCTCCCCGGCTGCGAAGTACTGCTGTCTCTTCCCATGAGATTGTGGCAGAGGCGGGATCCCCCACACCGGGCTCCCCGATCTCTTCCTCCCGGGAAGAACTCAGCGCCGCGTTTTCTGGAATTGACGTTGTCATCAATGCCGCGGGCTTGGCTACACCAGGCGACGCCGAATCACCCGAGCTCACCGGCGCCAATGCCTTGTTGCCAGCTGTGGTTGCCTTGGCGGCCAAGGAGGCCGGAGTGAGTAGATTTGTGCATCTCAGCAGTGCTTCCGTGCAGGGACACCGCCGCGTGATCGACGAAAGTGGCAACAGAGCACCATTTTCGGCCTACTCACGGTCAAAGGCCTTAGGTGAAGAAGCACTGGAGTTGGTGGCGGCTCAGAGCACACCGCTATCCTTAGTCACCATCCGGGCCACCTCGGTTCAGGGTGCCAGCCGCCCCACCACCCAGTCGTTGGTCAAGGTAGCCCGCTCCCCCATCGCCTCCGTTGCCACACCCGGCGACTTCCCCACACCAGTCAGCTCCATCGATGCCCTCGCATGGTTCGTTGTTGAGACAGGCCAGTTCGCGGGCGATGTTCCGTCCGTGGTCTTGCAACCGTGGGAAGGATTGTCGGTCAGCGAGGTCCTAGCTGCTGCAGGTGGCCGCCCTCCTCGCCGTTTACCCCGATTCCTGTGCAAGGCGGTCCTGTCCGCCGGATATTTCGTCTCGGGCTTGCTGGGCGAAAGGCTGCACGGCTCTCTTCGCCGGGTGGAGTTGATGTGGTTTGGTCAAGAACAAACTCCCGGCTGGGCCGAGTCCGTAGGCCTCACTCCTGCTCCCTCAGTAGCCACGGTGCTGGAGAACGCCCGCTTGGGGAAATAGCACCCGCACTTCCGCTAGCGCTACCCTGATCCTGCGTAAATGAGGTCCTAGGAAGCAGCCTCTTCTGGCTTCTCGAGATTGATCGACTCTGAGTCAATTTTCTGAAGGTCAATTTTCTCTGGGTCAATAGCTAGTTCTTCAGCTGCCGCATCACTCATCGACTCGCCGGCGGTTTCCGCGGATTCCATGGAATCCTCGTCCAGGACCTCGTCCTGATCCTTGCCCAGATTCGATGGCTCCCACATTTTAGGTTCCACGTCAGGACCCAAGGCGCTAGGGATCATCTGCTGAATCTCGGCCAGGCTGATAGCACCTTCGCGGACCACACGCAGCCGCAGACCTGTTGCATCAACGATGGTGGATGGGGTGGCATCCTTGCCGTCGAGTGGGCGGTAGCCACCCTCCAAATACACTTCGACGGAATCCGCGAGTTGGCTCCTGGCCTCGGAACCTGTCTGCGCAGCCGCCTGTCCGGTTCGGTTTGCACTTGAGACGGCCAAGGGACCCGTAATGGTGAGCAGGTCAAGTGCCAGTTGCTCATCCGGAACGCGAAGGGCAACGGTTCCCTTGGTTTCGCCCAGGTCCCAGGTCAAGGTGGGCTGCGCATGGAAGATCAAGGTGAGCGGGCCAGGCCAGTATTTCTCGGCAAGTTTGCGGGCATCATCGGGGATGTCGGTTGCCAGACCCTCCATGGTGCCAATGCGCGGAATCAGCACGGGCGGCGGCATATTGCGGCCACGGCCCTTGGCAGCCAGCAGTGTGGCCACCGCCTGAGGAGAAAACGCGTCCGCGGCTACCCCGTAGACAGTGTCCGTAGGCATAACGATAATCTGCTTGGCAGCAATGGCCTTTTGCGCATGGGCTAAGCCCTCGGCGCGCTGTTGCTCATTGGTGCAGTTATAGGAAGTGGTACTCACAAGACCATTCTTTCATCACGGCGCCCACTTACGTGGAACGCGTCCCTTCAATCACGAGGTTTCGGCGCAACATACTAGCGTCGCAAGCCGCTGGTGGCCCTGTCCCGTCCGGTCAGGTCCGGGTGTGTGCGAACGTTAGCCCAGTGGCCGCTGTTATTGAAAAGTTCTGCCATTTGCGGAGCCTGAACTTCAGCGTGCTCCATGACGAAGAACCCTCCTGGCCGCAATAGCCGGGCAGCCGTGGCCTCTGCGGCGGTGGGCATTTCCATGCCGTCCGCTCCCCCGCCGTACAGTGCCATGTGGGGATCGTGCAGCCGTACTTCCAGATCTCGCGGGATGGCGTCGGCAGGAATGTACGGCGGATTCGAGACCACTACATCTACTTTTCCGTTAAGCTCGGCAAAGGAATCGCGCATATCTCCGTGCACCAAGTTAACGCCTGTACCGGCTAGATTCTTTTCCGCCCAAGGGAAGGCGTCATCACTGAGTTCCACGGCATAGACAGTACTGCCTGAAACCTCGGTGGCCATGGCACCGGCAATGGCGCCCGAGCCTGTGCCCAGGTCCACGGCAACTAGCTCCGCGGTATCCCCACGTTCCTGGTGCAACTGAGTTAATACATCGATCCCCAGCTGGACCACCGATTCCGTTTCGGGTCGCGGAACAAAAACGCCCGGGCCCACCGCTAATTCCAGGTGCCGAAAATAGGCCACGCCCGTGATGTGCTGCAACGGTTCCCGTGTGGCTCGCCTAGCTACCAGCTCATCATAACCAGATGGTGCTACAGCTGTGCCAAATAACATGGCTGCCACCTCGCCCCGGCTCACACCGAGGAGATGGGCGGCCAAAAGCTGGGCATCCACCGCCGGGGTGGGCACCCCAGCGGCCGCAAGAACCGCCGTCGCACTGCGAACAGCGTCAGCCAAAGTTACGGCTGTTACTGAGGCGCAGGAGCTGGTGGCATCAGTCGCCAATGGCGTCCAATCGTGCCTGCTCGTCCATTTCAATGGCCGACTGCACCACAGGTTCCAAATCACCATTCATGACGGCATCAAGGTTGTAGGCCTTGTAGCCGGTGCGGTGATCGGCGATCCGGTTTTCCGGGTAGTTATAGGTGCGGATTCGTTCCGAGCGGTCCATGGTACGGATCTGCGACTTACGCACCGCGGAGTTTTCGGCGTCGATGATGGCTTGCTGGTGCGCCAGAATACGGGCACGGAGCACGCGCATGCCTGCTTCACGGTTCTGCAGCTGCGACTTCTCGTTCTGCATCGCCACCACAATTCCGGTGGGAAGGTGAGTAATGCGGACTGCGGAGTCCGTGGTGTTCACGGACTGGCCACCCGGGCCGGAGGAACGGTAGACATCAATCTTGAGATCGTTTTGGCTGATGTCCACTTCTTCGGGCTCATCCACTTCGGGGAGCACCAGAACACCGGCGGCCGAGGTGTGGATTCGTCCCTGAGATTCCGTAGCCGGAACGCGCTGCACACGGTGCACGCCGCCTTCAAACTTCAGGCGAGCAAATACGCCCTCGGCGGGATCATTGGAGCGGCCCTTGACGGCAATGGAAATATCCTTGTAGCCACCCAGATCAGATTCCGTTGCGGAGATGATTTCCGTCTTCCACCCACGCTGGTCGGCGTAACGGGTGTACATGCGCACCAGATCGGCGGCGAACAAGGCTGCCTCGTCTCCACCTTCACCCGCCTTGACTTCCAAGATGACATCGCGGGCATCATCGGGATCGCGCGGGATCAACAGACGGCGCAACTTCTCCTGCGCAGCAGCCAATTGTTCTTCTAACACGGGAACCTCGGCGGCAAACTCTGCGTCCTCGGCGGCCATCTCGCGGGCAGCTTCCAGATCGTCACCGATAGATTCCACCTGGTGATGACCCTCCACCACGTTGCTCAATTCGGCATACCGGCGGCCCAGTTTGCGCGCCAAGGCCTGATCGGCGTGCACTTCAGGCTCGCTCAGACGCATCTGCAGCTCGGCATGCTCATCAAGCAAACCGTGGATGGATTCAAACATTTCAAAAACCTCTCTCGACGTAAGTCAAGTCTAATAACTAAATTCGTTCCAGCGGGAAGGAGCAATAACGCCAAGAGGCGGGCCCGCACAGTGATGTACGGTCCCGCCTCTTACGCTTAGCTACTTGTCTTGTTCGGCCTTGGAGCCCAGAGTTGTCTTCTGGATCTGCATGAGGAACTCGACGTTGGACTGGGTTTCACGCAGCTTGGAAGTCAACAGTTCAAGCGACTGCTGCATTTCCAAACCGGAGAGCACGCGGCGCAGGCGCCACATGATCTTGACTTCCTCAGGGGACAGCAGGTTCTCTTCACGGCGTGTACCGGAGCCATTGACGTCAACAGCAGGGAAGATGCGCTTGTCAGCCAGCTGGCGTGAGAGGCGGAGTTCCATGTTGCCGGTGCCCTTGAACTCTTCAAAGATGACCTCATCAGCCTTGGAACCGGTTTCCACCAGTGCCGTGGCCAAAATGGTCAGCGAGCCGCCGTTTTCAATGTTGCGGGCTGCTCCGAAGAAGCGCTTGGGCGGGTACAGGGCTGCAGAGTCCACACCACCGGAGAGGATACGGCCCGAGGACGGAGCCGAGTTGTTGTAGGCACGGCCCAAGCGGGTCATGGAATCCAACAGCACCACTACGTCCATACCCATTTCCACGAGGCGCTTGGCGCGCTCGATGGAAAGTTCGGCTACCTGTGTGTGGTCATCGGCGGGGCGGTCAAAGGTTGAAGCAATAACTTCGCCCTTGACCGTGCGCTGCATGTCGGTGACTTCTTCAGGACGCTCATCAACCAACACCATCATTAGGTGAACTTCAGGGTTGTTGATGGTGATCGCATTGGCGATCGACTGCAGGATCAGAGTCTTACCGGCCTTGGGCGGGGACACGATCAGGCCACGCTGGCCCTTACCGATCGGTGCCACCAGGTCAATAACGCGGGGACCGATCTTCTTTGAGTCGGTCTCCAAACGCAGACGCTCCGACGGGTACAGCGGTACCAGCTTGGCGAACTCAACGCGGTTCTTGAGTTCATCCGGGTTCTTGCCGTTGACACTGGTGACGCGCACCAAGGCGTTGAACTTCTGGCGGGCACTCTGAGCATTGCTGCGGTCTTCGCCTTCACGAGGTGCACGGATGGCACCTACGACGGCGTCGCCCTTACGCAGGTTGTACTTCTTGACCTGTGACAAGGAGACATAGACATCGTTGGAACCGGGCAGGTAGCCGGAGGTACGCACAAATGCGTAGTTTTCCAAGATGTCCAGGATGCCGGCTACGGGCAGCAGAACGTCGTCCTCGGTCAGCTCGGTGTCATCGAAGTCCGGGCCCTGGGTACGGCCGCGGCGGCGTTCGTTGCGGTCGCGGAAACGGTCGTTCCGGTCATTGCGGTTGTTGTTGCTATTGCTGTTGTTTCCGCTGCGATCGTTGCGGTCGTTGGAATCGTTAGAGTTCCGGTCCCGGCGGTTACGACGGTTGCGGTTGTTACGCGATCCATCTTCGTCGTCGCCTGCACTGTTGTTGCCGTTATTGCTGTTGGCGTTATTCGCGCTGTTATTGCTATTGGCGCTGTTCCGGTCGTTGCTGTTCCGCTGGTTGCGCTGGTTATTGTTGCGCTGGTTGCGGACGTTGCGCTCACCGTTCTCGGCATTATCGCCCTGAGCGGATTCACTGTCGGTGGCCTCGGGCGTCTCGGCAGCTACGTTGTCAGCAGAGGTAGCACCGTCGCTGTGTGCATCCTGCTGGCGTGAACCACCCTGTGAACGGCGGTTGCGGGTACGGGACTGGCGGCGGTTTTCGCCGTCGTTCTCGTTGCTCTCCTGAGCAGGTGCACCGGAAGTTTCGGTGGAAGTGGACTCAACGGCGGTAGCTTGCGCAGAAACCACACCGGAGTGCGAGGCCGAATCCGTGGTGATGATGCCGTCGCTGCTGGCAGCACGGCGGGTGCGGCCGCGGCCGCGGACCGGACGCTCGGGAGCCTCGGTGGCAGCTGCGTTTTCACCGGTGTTGTTGCTGGTGCCTGCCTCGACGGCAGCGTCAGGAGCGGCAGACCCTACGGCAGCCTCATTGTTGCTCTCGGCAGCAGCCTTGGTTGCGGAGCCGCGCCGGGTTGAACGTGTTGCCGTCCCGGTCTTTGCCGCCCCGGTCTTTTCGGCTGCATTCTTGCCAGCAGCTGCCGTGTCGGCGCCTGCGCCAGCGTTGGAACTGGAGCGAACCGGCCGATCAGCAACGGAAGAACCGCGCTGATGAGCTGAGATGGCTTCAACAAGGTCGCCCTTGCGCATCCTAGAACCACCGGTGATGCCCAGCTGTCCAGCCAAGACCTGCAGCTGGGCGAGCTTCAACCCAGCTAGACCTGCGGACTTTGCAGGTGCGCCAGTGGTGTTTGATTCAGCAGCCTTGGGAGCAGCGGCTGAAGTTGCGGTTTCGGTCACGAAGGATCCTTCCCCCTCGATGGCGGGCCCAATTCTTGGGGCCGCGATGATTAGTGTCGAGCTCCCCTATTGCTGCCGCACTGGCTAACAACGGGACATACCCGAGGTTCCATTCCCGTAGCCGAAAAAACGGTTTGTGTTCCGGAAATGGTGTGATTCACCTTTTGAATCGAGTCTCAAATGGAGCGATCCCAGAACCAAACCGGCGGCTGCCATGCGTTGATCCAGCGGTCACTGCGCACGAATGGCGCAGGCTGCAAAGGCGGCATCATGGGTCAAATAAACACTGTTCGTTTCCGCGCTGGTCAACTAGCAACCAAAAGGGAGAGTGTCTATGAACTACGGATGCATCTCCACTTTAGCACCTTCGAGGTCAACTTCGAGCCGGAAAACCCGCCAAGACACGCCGTTTGAAGCGGAATTTTCATTGTCGTTGCGCAAATTTGTGATTCGTCCCACGATTATTTCCGCTTCGGCACCACCATTGGCAAGCACCATGACCGTGGGGCCGGCACCAGAAATGAAGGCTGCGTGCCCGTTTCCGCGCAAAAGCTCCACCAACGCGGCGCTGGCAGGCATGGCCTCGGCACGGTAATCCTGGTGCAGATAATCGCGGGTTCCGGCCAATAGCAGTGACGGATCATTGGTGAGCGCGTGCATGAGCAAGGCTGCTCGGCCAGAGTTGGCGGCAGCGTCAGCGTGCGGCACGGTGGCCGGCAGCATGCCACGGGCCCGTTCGGTTTTGAGTTCCACATCGGGGATGGCTACTACGGGAACCACCACGTTCGACGGCGTGAGCTTGGCGCTGGCGAATTCCGCACCTTCCTGCCACGAAACGGCCACGGCACCAAAGATGGCGGGCGCGACGTTATCCGGGTGGCCTTCGAGTTCGGAGGCCAGCTGCAAAACCCAAGCCTTATCCTGCTGATCCTCGGGCGCCACCAGCGCGTTCGCTGCCATGATCGCGGCCACAATCGCCGAGGCCGAGGACCCCAGGCCACGGCCGTGCGGAAGCACATTGTTCGCGGTTACCCGCACTCCCACACGGCTGTAGCCCAGACGTGCCCAAGCGATATCCAGCGTCTTCACCACAAGGTGGCTGGCGTCCCGAGGGAGCTCCGCCACACCTTCCCCGCTCAGCTCAAATTCCAGTTCCGGACCAGCCAAGGTGGTGATGGTCAAGGTGTCATAGAGCGAAACCGCCAAGCCCAGCGAATCAAAGCCGGGGCCAAGATTGGCGCTGGTACCGGGAACCCGCACGGTGGCGGCGGTTCCTGAAAGCGGAGTTTTCAGAAGCGGTTGATGAGGCAGCGGGGAAGTCATGCTTGAACCTGTCATGGTGGACCCTGTCATGATGGTGTGCTGCTAGTCCGTCAGGCCAAGTGCATCGGCAACTGTGACCACGTCAAAAGCCACAGACTTGGGCTGTGCGGCGCTGCCGTCGGCGTTCTTCAGGGCCCAATCGGGGTCCTTCAGGCCATGGCCGGTCACGGTGATGACAAAGGTCTTGCCGGAGGGCACTTCGCCGGCCGCATGCTTCTTGATCAGACCAGCAACGCCGGCTGCGGAGCCGGGCTCCACAAAGACGCCTTCCTTGGCCGAGAGCCAGCGGTGTGCTGCGAGGATTTCATCATCCGTGACAGCTTCAATGAGTCCGCCGGACTCATCCCGTGCAGCTATGGCCATGTCCCACGATGCCGGGTTACCGATACGGATGGCCGTGGCAATCGTGTCGGGTTCCAGAATGGGGTGACCGGCAACGAACGGTGCGGCGCCGGCTGCTTGGAAGCCCCACATGATGGGCGTGTGTGTGGAGACAGCAGGCAAGGTACCGGCCGTGGCAGATTCGTACGGGGCCGCGTATTCGCGGTAGCCGCGCCAGTAGGCGCTGATGTTGCCAGCGTTACCTACGGGAAGCACATGGTAATCCGGGGCATCGCCCAGGGCATCCACCACTTCGAAGGCACCGGTCTTCTGCCCTTCAATGCGGGCGGGGTTGACCGAGTTGACCAAGAAGACCGGGTAGGACTCGGCCAGCTTGCGGGCCACATCCAAGCAGTTATCGAAGTTACCGTCTACCTGCAAGATGGTGGCGCCGTGCGCCACCGCCTGGCTGAGCTTGCCCATGGAGATCTTGCCTTCAGGCACCAACACTGCACAGGTCAATCCGGCAGCCTTGGCGTAAGCTGCTGCCGACGCCGAGGTGTTACCAGTTGAGGCGCACACAACAGCCTTGGCCCCGGCTGCGACAGCCGCCGTCATGGCCATGGTCATGCCGCGGTCCTTGAAGGAACCGGTGGGGTTCATGCCCTCCACCTTCAGGTACACATTGGAACCCGTCAAGGCTGAGAGATGCTGCGCGTACACCAACGGTGTGCCGCCTTCACCCAGGGTAATGATTTTGGTGTCTGCCGTTACCGGAAGACGCTCTGCATATTCGCGGACAACTCCACGCCACTGATGAGCCATTAGACTCCCTCCACCCTCAAGACACTCGTCACTGAATTAATGATGTCAAGACCCTTGATGGCCTCAACAGTTGCCGCCAAAGCGGCCTCGCTTGCGCGGTGAGTAACAATGCGCAGCTCAGCAGTTGCCGGGCCGCCATTCTCAGACTCGTCGCGGTCGCGGTGCACCGTCTGCCGCATGGTCTCAATGGAGACCCCGTTCTCGGCAAACAACGCAGAGATCTTGGACAGGACACCGGGCTGGTCCGCGGCGTCCATGCCAATGTAGTAACGGGTTCTCACTGCATCGATAGGCAGCACCGGCAGCACCTCAATGGTGGAATCCGTGCGGCCCGGGCCACCCAGAACCAAACGACGTCCAGCTGAGACAACGTCACCCATGACAGCTGATGCCGTGGGGGAACCGCCTGCTCCTGCCCCATAGAACATGAGCTCACCGGCATTTTCCGCTTCGACAAACACGGCGTTGAACGCGCCACGCACCGCACCCAGAGGGTGTTCGCGCGGAATCAAGGTGGGGTGCACACGCACACTCACGCCCGAGGTGGGGTGGGCGCCGTCGTGAGTGCCGGCGTCGTGCTTGGCATCAATCTTTTCAGCGATCGCCAGCAACTTGATGACATAGCCGGCATCCTTGGCGGCGGCAATGTCTCCCGCCGTGACCCCGGTGATGCCCTGGCAGTGCACATCTTCCAACGCAAAGCGCGTGTGGAAGGCCAGGGAAGCCAAGATGGCACCCTTGGCTGCGGCGTCGTGGCCCTCAATATCGGCGGTGGGATCAGCTTCGGCGTAGCCCAGGCGCGTGGCCTCGGCCAGTGCGTCAGCAAATTCAGCACCGGTGGAATCCATGGCGTCGAGGATGAAGTTCGTGGTGCCGTTGACAATGCCCATGACGCGGGTGATCTTGTCCCCGGCCAGCGAATCCGTGATGGGACGCAGGATGGGGATGGCACCGGCCACGGCGGCCTCGTAGGAGAGCTGGACACCGGCGGCGTCGGCCTTCTCGTACAGGGTGGGACCGTCCACGGCCAGCAGCGCCTTATTGCCGGTGACCACGGTTGCCCCGTGCTCAATGGCTTCCAGAATCAGCGCGCGGGCCGGCTCAATGCCACCCATCAGCTCAATGACAATGTCGGCATTGCGGACCAGGGCGGAGGCGTCGGTGGTGTAGAGCTCGCGGGGCGCCTGAACGTCGCGCGGAGCGTCAACGTTCCGCACCGCAATGCCTACCAGCTCGAGCCGGGCCCCTGTTCGGGCTGCCAGCGCATCTGCGTCTTCCAGCAAAATGCGGGCAACTTGCGAGCCCACATTTCCGGCGCCAAGGAGCGCCACTTTCAGGGTCTTGATATTGGCGGACACATTGGTGTCCACGGTATTGCGCTCTGTCAAAGGTCTCTAGGCCCCTAAATCGCGTGCCAGCAAATCGTCTTCGGTTTCTCCCCGCACAATCAAACGTGCGGTGCCGTTCTTAATAGCCACAACGGGCGGACGGGGCACATAGTTGTAGTTGCTGGCTAGTGCCCAGCAGTACGCGCCCGTTCCGGGAACTGCAAGCAAATCCCCGGCCGCCACGTCATTGGGCAGATATACATCTCTAACAACAATGTCACCACTCTCGCAATGTTTGCCCACTACTCGGGACAACGCGGGAGCCTGCGCCGAGCTACGGCTGGCCAAAACTGCCGAATAATCAGCCTCATAAAGCACCGGACGGGCGTTATCGCTCATTCCGCCATCCACCGACACATAACGGCGCGGAGCCGTCACATCCGCCTGCCCATCCACCTCAACTTGCACGGTTTTCAGCGTGCCAGTCTCATAGAGGGTGAACGTGGTGCTGCCAACAATGGCACGGCCTGGCTCAATGGAGATCCGTGGGGCGCTCATGCCCAGTTCCGCGCACGTATCACGTACGACGGCGGCCATCGCCTGAGCCACTTCGGCAGCCGGGCGCGGGGTATCCACCGCGGTGTAGGCAATGCCGTAGCCGCCACCAAGGTCCAGTTCCGGCAAGGTGACGCCGTAGCTTTGCTGGATTTTGTGCGTGAACGCCAGCAGCTTGCGGGCGGCAATTTCAAAGCCTTCGGCTTCGAATATCTGCGAACCAATGTGCGCGTGGAACCCTAAGAAGTTAATGCTTTCGGCTTCTACGGCCAGCTTCGCGGCAGCCTCGGCAGCGCTCATACCGGGAGCTTCGGGATCCTCAGCAATGAAACTGAGGCCGAATTTCTGGTCCTCATGTGCCGTGGCAATGGACTCGTGAGTGTGAGCGTGTACGCCGGGGGTCAGGCGCAACATGACGTTGGCTTTTTCCCCGCGGGCCGCAGCAATCTCGGCCACGCGCGCCAGTTCGTGGAGGCTGTCCACCACAATCCGGCCCAAGCCCATGTCCAGAGCCCGGTTGATTTCCGCAGCCGACTTATTGTTGCCGTGCAGGCCCAGGTTTTCACCTTTGAGCCCGGCACGCTTAGCCACAGCCAACTCTCCGCCGGAGCAGGTATCCAGACGCAGTCCTTCGGAATCAACCCAGCGGGCTACCTCGGTGGACAAGAAGGCCTTGCCTGCGTAGTAGACGTCCACGCCGCCACAAATGTCTTTGAACGCCGCATCGAAGGCGTCTTTAAACGTCCGGGCACGGGCGCGGAAGTCGTCCTCGCTCATGACGAACAGCGGGGTGCCAAACTGCTCTTTGAGTTCGCTCACGGGAATCCCGCTGATGGTGACTTCACCACTGTGGCCGCGTTCGACGTCGTGCGCCCACATGGCAGGCACCAACTCATTGACGTCCCCTGCGGCAGGCAACCACTCAGGTGCCAGCTGGGCGCCAGCGATCTGCGTTTGGGTCATTTTCTTACATCCGTTCCGGAGCGGAGACACCCAGCATGGCCAGACCGTTGGCGAGAACCTGCCCCACGGCGTCGTTGAGCCAGAGACGGGTACGGTTCACATCGGTGACAGCTTCCTCGCCCATGGGGGTGACGCGGCAGGCGTCGTACCAGCGGTGGTACGCACCGGCGATAACTTCCAGATGGCGAGCCACGCGGTGCGGTTCGCGGAAGCCTGCGGCCTGGGACAACATGCCTGGGTACTGGCCCAGCACGGCCAGCAGCTCCGACTCGGTGACGTGGCTGAGCGCAGCGGCCTCAAAAGCTGTGCGCTCAACGTTGGCTGCGGCGGCGTTGCGAGCCACGGCGCAGGTGCGGGCGTGGGCGTACTGGACGTAGAACACCGGGTTCTCGTTGGACTTCTTGGTCAGCACGTCCAAGTCAATGTCAATGTTGGAATCGCTGGAGAAGCGGGCCAGAGAATAGCGGGCGGCGTCGGTGCCCACGGCCTCCACGAGGTCTTCCATGGTGACCACGGTGCCGGCACGCTTGGACATGCGCACGGGCTTGCCGTCCTGAACCAGATTCACCATCTGGCCGATGAGAACCTCAACGCGGTTGGCGTCATCGCCCATGGCTGCCGCGGCGGCCTTGAGGCGGGCAACGTAGCCGTGGTGGTCGGCACCGAGCATGTAGATGCACAGATCGAAGCCGCGGTCACGCTTGTTCTTGAAGTAGGCGATATCACCGGCGATGTAGGCTGCGTTGCCATCGGACTTGATGACCACACGGTCCTTGTCGTCACCGTAATCGGTGGAGTTCAGCCACCAGGCGCCGTCCTTGAGGTACATGTTGCCAGAACCCTTGAGCTGCTCCAGGAGCTTCTCAACGGCACCGTCTTCAAAGAGTGAATTCTCGTGGAAGTAGACGTCAAAGTCGACGCCGAACTCGTGCAGGGATTTGCGGATCGCAGCAAACATGAGCTCCACACCCTGGGCGCGGAATTCTTCCTGCGGGTCTGTGCTCTCCAAGATGCCGGGGTTGTTCGCCATGACCTCGGTGGCGATGTCAACGATGTAATCTCCACCGTAGCCATCTTCAGGTGCGGGCTCACCCTTGGCGCTAGCCAGCAATGAGCGGGCAAACTTATCGATCTGGTTGCCGTGGTCATTGAAGTAGTACTCACGGGTTACGTCGGCACCCTGAGACAAGAAGATACGGGCCAGAGAATCGCCCACGGCAGCCCAGCGGGTACCGCCCAAGTGGATAGGGCCAGTGGGGTTGGCGGAGACAAACTCCAAGTTGATCTTGGTGCCAGCCATGGCAACATTGGTGCCGAAGCTTTCGCCGGCTTCGACGATCGCTTTGGCCAGTTCTCCGGCAGCAGCGGCGTCTACGGTGATGTTCAAGAAACCCGGGCCAGCGATATCGACCTTGGAAACACCAGGGATTTCACTCAGGCGGGTCTGCAGAATCTCGGCGATTTTGCGCGGCGGAACACCGGCCGGCTTAGCCAGCTGGAGCGCGATGCTGGTAGCCCAGTCGCCGTGGTCGCGGCTCTTGGGCCGCTCCACCCGGACTTCCGAGGGCAGCGCTTCGACGGGAACAGTGAGTTCACCGGCGTCGAGCGCATCTTTTAGGCAAGTGGTAATGGCGGCAGAAAGTTCTTCAGGAGTCACGCCTCTAAGTGTACGGTTCCGGCCGGGCCCTCCCCCAATCCGTGGCCATCACGCCCAGAATGTGGCAGATCCGGTGCGTTGCTGTCCGCCAAGCCGCGGCCGGGCGCCGGAGCCCCTCCATTTCGACTCCATAGATCATCGGTCCGTGAGCTTAGGTCGTTTAGAAGCACCAGAACGACCAGAGCTCACGGATCAATGCATGGCGGCCGCGGATTACGACCACGCTCCTCTAGGCACCGACGGGCACCGGAGCGAAATCGTCCTCGAGCATCTTGGGGCGGCAAATGATCCAGGCGCCGACACCCAGCAGCACCAAGGACCCAAACAAGAACATGAATGGAACAGTCCAAGAACCCGTCCACTGGTGCAGCAGCCCAAAGAACAGCGGCCCCGTGCACGCCAACGCGTATCCCATACCCTGGCTGAACCCGGACAGAACCCCCGCACCGAGTTGAGTGCGCGTGCGGTGATTGATCAGCAGCAGCGACAGCGGGAACGTGCCGGGGCCGAGTCCGGCCAGGGCCACCCAGATCCAGGTCCCCTCAGCCGGTGATAGCAGCAGGCCCATGTATCCCACCACGAAACAGGCCAGCATGACTACGACTGCAGGGAACGGGTTGCGCATCTTGGCAGCAATGATCGGAATACCTAGGCTCAGGGGCAAGCCGAGGGCGGCAAAGAGAGCCAGCATGGACCCAGCCTGTCCCCTATCCAGCCCCGCCCCCGTCAGGATTTCAGGAAGCCACGCAAACATGGCGTACGTGTTCAGCGATGTGCACCCAAACATGAACGTCAGCCCCCACGCGGTGGGCGAACGCCACAAATTCATTTTGGGCACTGGTGCCGTGGCCACCGCCGAATGAATCACCGGCGTCTGAACCACGACGGCGTGAGGTGTCTTGGAAGGGTTGGCGGAGGCCGGCGTCGTGCTTGGGGAAATGAGCGCTACCAGCCAAGGGATCAAGGCGATGGTGCTGATTCCTGCCCAAGAGGCGAGGGAGAACTGCCAACTTGTGGCGTCGGCCACGGGGACCGAAAGCTGTGCCGGCAGTGCCGTACCCACTGAAATGGAAGTGACGTACAGTGCCGTCATGAGCCCAATCCTGGTGGGGAAATACTTCTTAACCAAGGGCGGCAACAGCACATTGCCAGCGCCGAGACCACCGAATGCCACCACGGAAAAGAGCAGGAAAAGTGGAGTATTGGGGACCAAAACTCGCGCGATCTGGCCAACGATTCCGACAAAGATGGCCAGCACGATGAGCTTTTCCAGCGGTGCCCGGCGAATCACATACGGCGTCAGGAAGCCGAATAGTCCAAAGGCGGCGGTCGGCAGCATGCCCAGGATCCCGATGGTCGAGGCGCTGAGCGGGAGGTCTTCGTTGATGGTTGAGATCAAGGGTGGAACGACTGTCACGGCCGCCCGCAGCGTCAGGGCTGTCAGGATGATGGCGGCCGCGAAGAGCCACGCCCTATGCTGTTTTTTTACGCTCATGAGTTCCCCATTGGCCCAACAATACCCGCCATATGTTGGTCTTTAGCCTGCGCGTTTTTCTTCCGAGCCCCTGCACCTGCTAAGCTCTTCTCGTTCCCATTGGCAGCCACGGTTGCCACGCCTTCGTAGCTCAGGGGATAGAGCGTCGGTTTCCGGTACCGTAGGTCGGGGGTTCGAATCCCTCCGAGGGCACCCAATGTTCGACGTTCGAAACTGCGACACGTTAGTGCGTGTCGCAGTTCGGCCGTCGGTCTCCGCTCCGTCGCCCTGCTCGCTCCACGCAGCCGCTCCGCGCTGCACTTCCGGGTCGAGGATTACGTTGAATGGCTTCGCCAGTTCACCTTTTATCTCTTTGTGCTCGCCAATGCGGATGCGAGTAAAGAACGCCTGGTTCGCTAGGCGTCGATTCTGGTCGTCACACCCGGCGTAAATCCGCCCAATGTCGGCCGCAAGGTCAAGACAGTCATCGATGTGGTGCCGTGCTTCGGCGTAGTCGTTGTGGTGCTCTGCAAGACGGTCATCGATCGCGGCGACCTCAGCACGGAGTCGATCTTGGAACTTCGCGAACTGCTCCAAGCTCAAGGCATCTTTCAGGTGCGCTTCGAGGAGCCGGTCTTGCTCTGTGATGTTCTTTGCACGCCTGCGAGTGAGGTCGGCGACCTCGGTTGACGAGGACTTAGTGAGGCGGTCAAGTTCGTGGTGGAGCATGCCGCGCAGCGCATCCCGAGTAGCCGGCGTGATCTGCACACGCTGGTAGTAATCAACGATGAGCGCTTCGACGTCGGTCGTCAGGATCGCTGCTTGCGTGCAGTCGGTGCGCTTTCGATGACGACCGAGGCAGACGAAGTACGGGTAGATATCACCGTTGCGAGCTTTGGTCTTGTTTACCATCAGTCGCGCCCCGCACTGCTGGCAGAACACGCTGCCTTTGAGGTAGTGGTCGTGCTTCTGCGTGCGATCACCGGACGCGTTGTGCGAGGCGAGCACGGACTGCACTTGGTACCAGACTTCAGGCTCGACGATCCGTTCGTGGGCACCGTCGTAACGGACCCCGCGGTAGACGACGTCCCCTTTGTAGTAGGGATTCTGCAGCATCCGATGCACTGAAGATAGCGGGATCGACCTCGAAGGTCGTCGCGGGCTTGGCACGGAGATGAGCCCTCTGCCCAAGAGCTCAGCGGTCAGTTTCGCCAGTGAGTAGTTTCCGGCTGCGTATGCTTCGAAGGCCCACTTCACGAGCGGAGCACGTTCCGGGTCGAGTGCGACGGAGCGGACCTCACGGCCGAGTTCGTCGCGTTCGAGCGTGTTTAGGTATCCGAGTGGAGCCTTCGACGGGGTGCCACCGGTCATGGCTTTCTGGGTCATCCCTTTGACGACTTCGGTGGCGAGGTTTCGCGAGTAGAACTCCGCGATCGTGGACATGATGCCGTGGAGCAGCATCCCCGAAGGGGTTTCGTCGATGTTCTCCGTCGCTGAGACCAGCATCACTCCGGCTTCTTGGAGGGCGAAGTGGATGGCGACGTCATCGGCACGGTTTCGTGCGAGGCGGTCGACTTTGTGCACTATGCAGTACGCGACCCGGTGGGTTTTCACGTACTGGATCATGCGCTGCAAGGCAGGCCGGTCAGCCTTCTTCGCGGACTCACCCGCATCAACGAACTCTTCAATGACGACCGCCCCAAGCTGGGAGGCTTTGTGCAGATTCGCGTCCCGTTGCGCAGGGATTGAGAAACCTTCGTCCTGGCCTCCTTTCTCAGCCTGCTCTTTGGTAGAGACGCGCAGATAGGAGACGGCGAAGGCTTCGCCGGAGAGGGCAACTCCGAGCGGTCTTGTCGCTGTTCCGAGAGGAGATTGTTGACTCTGGGCTGGAGCCTGGAGGGTGCGAGCGCGCATGGCGGGCCACCTTTCACTCGACAGAAACAGAAATGGAAATGCCCTGCCAGCAGGTGCGTGCGTCGAGTGTGGTGGCTGCCGGCGATGAGCCTGGCGTCTGCGTTCCGGTTCGGTGAGGAGCGGTTCGCGTGTGGTTAGTGCGCGCCCCGACCGTTCAGGTTGGAAGGGCGTGTAGTTGTTCGATGGTACCTTGCGGTGCCAGTGAGTTACAGGTGCTGAGGAGATTTGAAAGATGACGGCGGCTTTGCGCCCTCACGCTGCTCGCGGGCTTCAGCGACACGTTCGAGCGTAAGACGGATAAACAGTTCCGTGAGGACCCCAAGGTCGGGCTCAGGCCTGTGAACTGCGTCGACGAAAAAGCGTCGCTCCGCGTACGGCACGTATCCAGTTCGGCGCTCATACCGCTTCGTACGGCTCATTGCCCGCGCCTCTCATCCTCTGCTACTTTCCGAATGACCGCGTCCAGCTCTGCCAGCCGACCCGCAACCTGCTCGGCGACGAAGGAAGCGAAATCGTCCGTACGATCGGCCACTGGTCGTTCAGCCGTGTCGGGTTCGACCCAATCTTCAGCTTCCCCGCCGGGCCATGGCGTGACCCTGGTGGGTCGGTCGCGGTCAAGCCGAGTACCGGATATCGTGACCCAGTCGCGGAGGCGTTCCCGGGCGACAGCGAAGTCGTGATGCCAGGCAAGGGCCTGGTTCCCTTTGGCTTGCGGGTCGAAACAGAACAACCAGTGTTGCCTGAGTGCCGAGAGTTCCCACAAGAGTTCGGGGTGACGGTGCCACATCGGCGGCACGACCTGGGCGGGCAGGCCGTAGGTGTGACGGAGCCAGTCAACCCAGGCATTCAGGGCGAGGAGTTCGTGTTCGACATCATCAGGTGGCAGGGTGAGCCAGTTAATCGGACGAGGCACAGCGGCAAGCGTCGCGGCGAGGTCGTTCACGTAGGCCTGTTTCGCGAGCTGCCGGGTCTTCGCTTCGATCTCCGGAGGCAAGTCAGACAGGTCCACCCCATCGAAGTCAGGCTTTGGCTGGGGTAAATGAGGCGAGGTGTTATCGGGGTTCATGAGAAACTCCATCGGCGAAGAAGTCGTACGCACCGGGACAGTGCGCCAAGTAAGAAGTCGAGTGCGGCGACCAGATGGAGGTGTACGGGGTACTGGTCGCCGCACCCGGGTCATCGGGCCACGGCCTCGCGAGGAGGGGTGTTGTCGCGGGCAGCTGTGGCAGGTTCAGGGTCCAGCTGCGCTTCTCGCTCCGCGAGTGCCTGTTGCACTTGTTCCTGTACCGGGGCCTCCCGCTTTGCAGCGTCGCGTTCCGGGCCGGTGCGGTCAACCGTGTAGCGGGTGATGTTGTTGTCATGTCCGATTCGGGACGCGACAAACTGTTCTCGGTCGGCCCCTTCGTTGCCGGTGTATGTGCGGGTTTCACCCTCGGCGATGAAGTTGTCGCCTTTACGGAACTGCGCATGCGCGAGTTCAGCGGATTTACGGAACATCACGAGGTCAGTGAATGCCGGATCCAGGTTTGTGAAAGTACCGTCTTCTTCGAAGCGGGCCTGCGGTTGCCCGACACGCATATACAAACGCGCATCCCCTTTGCTGGTGAACGTCAGTTCCGGGTCGGATGCGATGAAACCCGAGAGGGATTCCTTCGTGCGAATAGTCATCAGCTTCACTCCTATCGATCATCGCCCCCGCGGAATCGCTGGGACTACCCGACAGGTACGATCCCGATCCGGACTATCTGGCACGGCCCTGAAGTGTCTGCTCGATCTCGGCCCGGTCGGTGCGGAGTTGCTTCGAGTCGGCGCGGTTCGGCCAAGGCCGCAAGTTCGTGATGATGGGGCGTGCGGTGCGGAGCATCACCACCCCGGTTCCGAACGGGAGCGTGCGCAGCACATCGGGTGGCAGGATCGGCACGCGTCGGATCGATCGCTGGCTCGAGTGCGCTCCGTACGCGTCGGTGGTAATGGAGTCGGTGGTTTCGTCGCGGTCCCCGATGAGGGTGGCGAGGTCTTGCAGGTCTCTGCTGTTGGATGCGCCTCCGAGGATGATCTTCACGATGGAGGCGTCCCAGATCGCGTTGGCCTGGTTCTCGCCCCACTTTTCCCGCGCTTGGGCCAGCGACTGCAGCACCGGCAGCGGGGTGATGCCGGTGCCGCCGCCTTCCGCCATCAGCGTCGGCAGACTGGGTAACGGTGCGAGGTTCCCGATCTCGTCGAGCGCGAGCAGGAGAGGTGGGTCCATGCGGGCTCCCGGTGAGTGTGCGGCGATCTTCCTCGCGGTCTCGACGAGGTCTTCGATGAACGCCGCCACCAGCGCAGATGCCGCCCCAGCACCGGCCCCCGTCGCCAGTAGGTACAAAGTTCCGTTACCCAACAGGAATGATTCCGGGTCGAACTCTTCGCCCGGGGCTGGGCTCACCGCGTCAAGGACGCGAGGATCGGCCAGGGCGGAGAACGCGAGGGAGACGCCTTGCCAGATGGAGTCCCTGGTGCGTGGGTCGGCTTGCACCATCGCATCCAATGAGTCTGCCCATCCTTCCGCTGCTCCCGGGTGTGAGGAGAGGATCCGGACAGCATCGGCGGCGAGAGTCGGGTTTAGTGCCCACTTGTAGAGCGTTCTCGCGCCGCGCCCATCCAGTGCTGCCGCGTGCAGGAGTCCTTGGATTGCGGCAGTGGTCTTTCCTTCCCAGAATCCGGCATCTTGGACACCACCGAACCCGGTGGCCGTGGCAAGGCCTTTCGCGCGGATCATCGCCGTCAACGGGTCCTGGCAGCCCCTCACCGGTGACCAGCGCATCCCCGCGGGCAGTCCCGGGGCCAGCTGCTGCGGGTCGAAGACGGCAACCTTTCCCTTCCGTGCCCGCGCTTTCAACGTCGCGGTGAGATTGTCAGGGCGGGTGGAGGTTGTGATGACAGCACCGGGCGCGTCGAGAATTGCGTTGATGACCACATGCAAACCTTTCCCGGAACGGGGCGGACCGATCAACAGGATGCTGTCTTCAACGGTCGCCCACACCTGCCCGCCTTTGCCGGTGCCGAGGAGATATCCAACATCGGCAGGGACCGGCTTTCCGGTCAGTGACGGCCGCAGCGTTGCAGCCTTCTTTACCAGGGCCTTTGCCGAGGCAACCCGGGCGACCTCGGCTGCTGTTGCGGTGCCGGCCAACCGGTGCGGGTCGGTTTTTGAGTGGGCCTGGTGGATTGCCCGCCAGACGAAGAAGCCCGCCGTTCCGAGGATCCCGAGGAACAGGGCGACGATGACCCAGTAGAGGATCGGGTTGAGGCCGTCAGCACCGAGTGCTTTCCCTGGATCGGTGGGGGTGGCGAGAACGCTGACGCCGGAGGTGAACCCTTCGGTGGGTTCCGGCAGGCCACTGAGGAACGCTGCCACGCTGCCTGCGATTCTTATGAGTCCGGTGAAGCCGGCAGCGGCAATGAGGGTGCCGAGGGCGAGGTTGATGAAGAGATCGTTGGCGGGTTTCGCCTGCACAGGGCCAGACATGACGGGCCACCTTCCTGACCCCGAGACAGGGCGTGCGGGGTCAGGAGAACAGGTGCGGGGCGCTGTGCCGGGTCAGTCGATGCGCTGCACCGATGTGGTGCCGGAGATCCGGCCGAACAGAATCACCTCACCTGTCACGACTGGTTTCTCTCCACGATCCAAAAGCGCCCGGGCGGTGCCCGTCGGTCCTGCGGAGGAATGGCGGAGAATCAGGGCGAGGGCAACATCCTCGCCGGGTACGAATCCATCGGCGGCGAACTCCAACAAGCTCGGTAGCACCACCGCTGCGGGTACGTCGGCGGGCGGGGCAAACGGTGACCGAGGCTGCGGTGCGGGCGCGGTGAGGATATCGGCGTGGACGCTGCCATCCAGCTCCCGCACCTCCACCCGTGTCGGTGATCCGAGCCGGGCGATGAGCTCGGTGAGGGTCTGCGTGATATCGCTTCGCCGGATCGGGGTGGCCGAGAGCTTATCTCCGTTGACGGTGGCGATGAGTGTGTCGGCATTGATGGCCTCGAGGAGGATCTGCGGAAGCACCGGTGGCACCACGACCATCTCTGCGCGCTGGTCTGACGGTGGGACGGGTGGGACGGGTGGGTTCTGTGGGGTTCGGCGGGCACGGCGCAGACTCATACGATCACGTCCGCACGAACGAAAACGAGCGAAGACATTGGAGGGTGATTTCTTGGGTTCATGACAACAAGGTGCGCGGCCCGCCCGCCCGGTCGACGGCCGTCGTCGTGATGGGATCAGCGGTGAGGGCCTGTTCCCGTTCTGCATGATCGTGAGAAGTCTTCGCCCATTCCTTGGCGAGGTCCAGTAGCTGCTGATAGTCGCCGGCCTTGACTTCGCCATGCGCGAGAGACCTCCAGGGATAGCTGCCATCAGCTTGCCGAACTCGTGCCTGTGAATCCCATGTCCACGAGGTTGCCACCCGATCGTCGTCGGACCAATCGGTGCCCGTGTATTGCTCCTCGACCGCGAACCGGGTCATCGAGCCTGCTTCTGGATACAGGACGAAATGGCCGCTCCCGAAGGTGACGGGGTCCTCCCACGCGAGAATGACGTGCTCTGGGTATCTCTGCGCGATCTCTTCCAACCCGTCCACCAACGCGGTCGAGTGTTGGGCGAGTTCCTCCTCGGACAAGCCGCTCATCGCGCCGCCGCCCCTACAGGCGACACCGTTCGCGGTGACGAGATGGGTGCGCCCTGCATGCTCATGACAGGCCCGCAGTGCTACCGGGAGCTGTGGGGTTAGGCGGATTTGTCTCTATTCCCGCGTCTTCGTGAGTTGCTTCCATGTGGTTCAGGTGCGTCCTGCCCGCTGTAGCAACGAAGCCACGCCGGATCAAGATTCCTGACAAACCATCACGATTCCTGACGATTCGGGCGTATTCTTGATGCATGGTCAGGATTGCTGAAGTAGCGGGCTGATGAACCTCGCTGTCGTTCGGAGTATCGGGACCGCTCGCGGGTGGCGGTCCGAGGAAGATGCTGCGGACTTCGAGCAGGAGATCATCGACCAGTACGCGCTCGCGATGGCCGCAGCTGGGCTCAGCGACGCTTACATCTCGCACTCACGAACAGCGATCTTCGAGCTCCGTTCGCACGTGAATATCCCGCTGTGGCAGGTCAAGCCCGCCGACGCGGACGCGTTTCTTGCCGGGCTTCGCCGAGCGGGTCTTGCGGCTTCGACGCGTGCGGGCAAAGCGGGCGTGATCGCCCAGTTCTTCGACTTTGCGATCAGTCGGTATCAGGCCGACATCAACGCGCTTACCGGGTGGGTGATCGAGCAGCCCATCGATGAGTACAACCGGCAATCGGGTTCGTCGCTCGGCAAAGTCCGCGTCCCGCCCTCGGACGCGGAGGTCGACCGACTCTTCGGCGGCTGGGCGGCTTCGTTGCAGGATGAGCGGCGATTTCTCCCGGCGGCGCGGAACTACTTCGCGGCGTCGTTGTGGCGGCGAGTCGGGCTGCGGATCACGGAGAGCACGAAACTCGATCTTCGCGACTGGCGGCCCGATCTCGGCACGCTCGGGAAACTGCATGTCCGATTTGGGAAAGGCTCGCGCGGGCGCGGCTCGAAGCAGCGCCTGGTTCCCGCGATCAACGGTGCCGACAAGCTCATGGATTGGTGGCTCGGCGACGTGCGGCACAGGTTCGGCCCGGATTGGGATGACCCGGATGCGCCGCTGATCCCGTCGGAACGGTTCGATCATGAGCTCGGCCGCACGGGGAGGGCCAGCGACGATGTGCTCCGGCGCGGGCTGGTGCGTGCGACCGAGCGGTTTCTGCCTGCGTGGTCGGGTGATCTGACTCCGCACGTGCTGCGGCACTATTGCGCGTCGTCGCTGTATCTGGCGGGTATGGACTTGAAAGCCCTCCAAGAACTGCTCGGGCATCAGTGGCTGTCGACGACGACGCAGTACATCCACGTCTCGAGCCAGCACATCGAGGATGCGTGGGCGCACGCGAACAAGAGCGTTGAGGAACGATTCGAAGGGATGGCGTGACTGATGAAGTGGAACCTGAGAGTCCAGGCCGCTGAGCGCGGCATCTGGAAGTCTGCGGAGTTGCGGCGCATGCTCGCCGCCGCTGGGTTGGAGATGAGCCAGGGCAAGATGTCGGGGCTGTGGACGGGCACTCCGACGACGATCCGCCTTGATGATCTCGACGTGATCTGCCACGTCCTGGACTGCCAGCCGACAGACCTCCTCGTGCCCGAACCGGAAAAGGTCAGCGCGCGCACGCGAAGGCTCGAGCAGCACAGCGAGGCCAACGGTTCGACACCGCGAGTGACGCCACGGTTGGGCGCGAAGGATGACCGGCCCGCCCCGCCACTATGAGTCCGGCACGCGGTCCGAACGGGCCGCTGAGCCCGCCGCTGCCCTGCACGGGGTGCGGCGTGAAACCGGCCGCGTGGCTCCAGCCTCGCGTCGACTACTGCTACGACTGCATCCCCGGCGGCCCCTTCGCTCCGCCGCTATGCCGCAGATGCGGATCGAGCGAGTACTACAGCCAAGGATTGTGCGCGCATTGCCATCCGGGAAGTCCCGGCTTCATGGGGTCCTGCCGTGATTGCCTGGCCTGGGGCGTCTACCGGAATCGCAACTGGCGGTGCCCGAAGTGCCGCTGGTGGTTCAAGCACTACCCGCAAGGCGAATGCGTCTCGTGCCATCGCGACGTCACCATCGGTGAGCAGGGCTACTGCCGCCTCTGCCTGGAGACCGCCCGGATGCTGCAAGTACTCGGCGAACCGCTCGACCTCGACGCACCGCGAAAGTTCGGGGCGCAACTGTTCTTCGCCGTGATGAACGATCCCCGCAGGCCTGCCGAGAAGCACCGGCCGATGGCGATGAGCCTGCGCCAAGCGATCCGGCTCGTCGCCGCGCCGCCGCCGGTCGCCGAGAGCACCCAGCCGGTGCTGTTCGATCTGGATCCCGACCCGGAACGGGTGCGGCAGCGCTCGAACGAGATCCGGCTGCGCGACATCACCTCCCGCACCGATCACTTCCTGTACGCCCGCGCCGCCGAGTATGCGTGGAGCAAACGGCAGACGAACCAGGTGCGGCGCACGTTGAAGATTCTCCAGCTCGTGTTCCCCGGCGCGAATCTGCACTTCCGTGCTTCCGACATTCTCGCGATGCGCCGCTACGACGATGACGGCAACATCCGCTCCACGATCGAAGTCCTGGGCGACGCCGACCTCCTCATCGACGACCGAGTGCCGACGTTCGAGCAGCTCTTCGCCCGTAAGACCAGGCATCTGCCCGAGCCGATGCGCTCCCAGCTCGAACTCTGGCGCGACATCATGGCCGACGGATCGAAGACCACGCCGCGCCGTCAACCCCGCGACACGATGACCGTGAAAGGGCAGATGTACGGCATCCTCCCCGCGATCACCCGCTGGGTCGAGGAAGGCCGCACCAGCCTGACCGGGATCAGCACTGAAGACATCCTCGACGCGCTCCCGGATGATCCGAGCCGCCAGCACACGATGATGCTCGGCTTCCGCACCCTGTTCACGATCCTGCGCGGCCGCAAGATCGTCTTCGCCGACCCGACGAAACCGATTCCGCTGCGCGGCCCCAAACGCACGATCCCGCTCCCGATGGAGAAGTCCGCGATCCGTGACGCGCTCACCAGCCCTGACCCCGCAATCGCTCTGGCCGTCGCCCTCGTCGCTTTCCACGCCCTCACCACGCAACAGGTGCAGCACGTCCAGCTCACCGATATCATTGACGGCAGACTCCGCATGCCCGACGGCCGTACGATCCCGCTCGCCGAACCCGTGCGGGTGCGCCTGGCCGCCTGGCTCGACCATCGCGCCACGCGTTGGCCCGAGACGAAGAACCCGTACCTGCTCGTCACGATCCAGACCGCGCCGCGCCTGTCGCCACCGGGCCGGAACTTCCCCTGGAAGAAGGCCGGAGTCACCGCGCAGGCGCTGCGCACTGACCGCATCCTCTACGAGGTCGAACAGACCGGCGGCGATGTGCGACGCATCTGCGACCTGTTCGGCATCGGCATCGACACCGCCCTCCGCTATGCGCATCCCGCCCGAGTCGACCGTCCTGTAGATGACGGCGGCGACTCCGCCGGGTGAACACTCGGCGAACAACCTCCCGAACGCACCTACCCGACTTGCCGCTTGGTTCGATGAATGTCAATATAGAGACATGTCGATGCAACAGGTGGTGATCGTCGGGTCTGGTCCGGCGGGGTATACGGCCGCGGTCTACGCGGCCAGGGCGGGGCTTTCTCCCGTCGTGGTCGCTGGCTCGGTGACCGCCGGCGGTTCGCTCATGACGACCACCGAGGTCGAGAACTTCCCGGGCTTCACCGACGGGGTGCAGGGCCCGGACCTGATGGACGCGATGCGTGCGCAGGCCGAGCGCTTCGGGGCGCGTATCGTCTACGACGACGCGACCCGGCTCGACCTCGCAGGCGAGGTCAAGACGATCGAGACCGGCTCGGGCGAAACGTTCGAGGCGCGTAGCGTGATCCTCACCACCGGTTCCGCTTACCGCAAGCTCGGCCTCGCCGAGGAAGCTCGGCTCTCCGGTCACGGCCTGTCATGGTGCGCGACCTGCGACGGCTTCTTCTTCCGCGAGAAGGAGATCGCCGTCGTCGGCGGCGGGGACTCCGCGATGGAAGAGGCACTGTTCCTCACGCGCTTCGCGTCGAAGGTCACGATCGTGCACCGGCGTGATGACTTCCGGGCGTCGAAGATCATGGCCGAGCGGGTGCGCGCCGATCCGAAGATCGAGGTCGCCTGGAACAGTGAAGTCGCCGAGCTCGTCGGTGAGAACGCCGTCGAAGCGCTCCGCCTGCGCGACACCGTCACCGGTGACGAGCGTGCCCTTCCGATCTCTGGCGTGTTCGTTGCGATCGGGCACGACCCGCGCTCGGAGCTGCTGACCGGGCAGGTCGATCTCGACGACGACGGCTACGTGCTCGTCGACCATCCGTCGACCGCGACGAACCTGCCTGGCGTGTTCGCCGCGGGTGATCTCGTCGACCGCCGTTACCGGCAGGCGATCACGGCATCGGGCACGGGCTGTGCCGCGGCCCTTGACGCGCAGCATTTCCTCGCCGGCCTGCCTGCCTGCCGACGAGACCGAGACCGAACTTCTGGAGGTGTCCGCATGAGCGCGACCATCACCGTCACCGACGCCACGTTCGAGGCCGAGGTGCTGCAGTCCGACATCCCCGTCGTGGTCGACATCTGGGCGACCTGGTGCGGGCCGTGCAAGGCGATCGCACCGATCCTCGACGATCTCGCCGGCGAGTACGACGGCCGCGTGAAGATCGTGAAGCTCGACGCGGACGCCAACCCGCAGACCGCGATGGCTGCTGATGTCACGTCGATCCCGACTCTCGGGTTCTACCGGGGCGGTGAGCGCGTCGACGTGCTCATCGGCGCACACCCGAAGCCGATCATCGCGGGCAAGATTGACGAGCTGATCGTATGAGCACCGCAACCCAGACCCGCGCGATGCCGGCGAAGCTGTCCACCCTTGACCGGTGGCTGCCGCTGTGGATCGGGCTCGCCATGGTCGCGGGCCTCCTCCTCGGCCGCTTCATCCCCGCACTGTCCGACCTGCTCGCGCATATGGAGGTCGGTGGTATCTCGGTGCCGATCGGTCTCGGACTGCTGGTGATGATGTATCCGGTGCTGGCGAAGGTCCGCTACGACAAGGTCGCCGCTGTCACGGGAGACAAAAAGCTCCTCGTCTCATCGCTGATCCTGAACTGGATCGCAGGGCCTGCCGTGATGTTCGCCCTCGCGTGGCTCTTCCTGCCCGATCTGCCCGAGTACCGCACCGGTCTCATCATCGTGGGGCTCGCGCGTTGCATCGCGATGGTGGTGATCTGGAACGACCTCGCTTGCGGCGAACGTGAAGCGACCGCGGTGCTGGTGTTCATCAACTCCGTGTTCCAGGTCGTCGCGTTCTCGCTGCTCGGCTGGTTCTACCTCACCGTGCTGCCGGGCTGGCTCGGCCTCGACTCCCAAGGCCTGGATGTCTCGATCGGGCAGATCGCGATCAACGTGCTCGTATTCCTTGGCGTCCCGCTCGCGGCTGGGTTCCTCACTCGCTTCTTCGGTGAGAAGGCGAAGGGCCGCGACTGGTACGAGGCGAAGTTCATCCCCTTTATCGGCCCGTTCGCGCTCTACGGCCTCCTGTTCACGATCGTGCTGCTATTCGCGCTGCAGGGTGAGGCGATCACGTCGCAGCCGTGGGACGTCGCCCGGATCGCGCTGCCGCTGTTGGCGTACTTCGCGATCATGTGGTTCGCAGGCCTCCTGCTCGGGAAGGGCATCGGCCTCAACTACGCCCGCTCGACGACCCTCGCGTTCACGGCGGCAGGCAACAACTTCGAGCTCGCCATCGCCGTCGCGATCGGCACCTTCGGCGCGACCAGCGGCCAGGCCCTCGCAGGCGTCGTCGGCCCGCTCATCGAGGTGCCCGTGCTCGTGGGTCTGGTCTATGTCTCGCTCTGGGCCGCCCGCACGTGGTTCCACACCGACCCGTATGCGGTTCCCGCCGTCACCAAATCGAGGGCATCATGACCACCACCGAGCTCTGCACACCGACCCCGACGCACGTCATCGGCGAAGACGCCGCCGATGCTGTCGCTTCAACGCTCAAGGCGCTGGCCGATCCGTTCCGGCTGCGGATGCTGTCGGCGATCGCGACGGACCCGCGCGGCGAGGCCTGCGTGTGCGACCTCGCCGAGCTCGCCGACGTCTCCCAGCCCACCGTCTCGCATCACTTGAAGAAGCTCAAGGACACCGGGCTGCTGGCCTCCGAGCGGCGCGGCACCTGGGTGTACTACAGCATCCTGCCGGCGCGGAAGCAGGCCGTGACCGCGCTGCTGGACGCGTTCGCGCCCGCCGCGATCGCCGACGCGCAGGCCGAGCAGGAAGACCGCGCGACGGCACTGGCCGCCCTCGACGCGAAGGTCGAGCACCTCGCCGCCGAGCTCGCCGACGAGATGACGCACCTGAACCGCAACCTCGTCGTCACGATCGTGCGCGAGTCGTTCGCGGGTCTCGTCCGCTCGGCGAAGCTCACCCAGCATATGATCCCGCTCACCGAACGTTTCGCCCGTCAGCGTCTCGCCGACCTCACGCGGGATCGCGAAACGGGGATGCCGCAGGTGCTGTTCGTGTGCGTCGCAAACGCGGGCCGTTCTCAGCTCGCCGCCGCCCTCGTCAATCAGCTCTCCGGCGGTGCGGTTGTTGCCCGGTCGGCCGGGTCGACGCCAGCGGCCGAGGTGCACCCGCACGTGCGCTCGATCCTCGCCGACATCGAAGGCGAGCAGGACGCCGCGGCCGCGTTCCCGAAGCCGCTCACCGACGACGCCGTCCGCGCCGCGGACGTCGTGGTCACGATGGGCTGCGGGGACGTGTGCCCGATCATCCCCGGCGTCCGCTACGAAGATTGGGCTGTCGGTGACCCCGCCCTCGCCTCCGAAGACGGCGTTGCGGCGATCGCCGCTGACATCGAGGCCCGCGTCCGTGGCCTGCTCGCCGAGCTGTGCGTTCCCGTCGACGGTGACGGCGCATGACAAGCGAGACGCGACGTGCGCCGGTGCGCGGGTCGGCGTGGGAAGTGTTCCGGGTGTTCCTGCGCCTCGGGGGGGTCTGCTGAAGCTTTGCTTGAGTCGGAGTGTTTTTATGCTGCCAACTCGACAGCATCCACCATTATCGCCTCAAACTCGACCGGCGTCAGCTTCCCGAGCCCACGCTGCCTGCGTTTGCGGTGATACTTCCCCTCAATCCACGACACGATCGCTAACCTGAGCTCTCTCCGAGTCGCCCACACCTTTCGGTCGAGCACGTTCTTCTGCAACAGCGAGAAGAACGATTCCATCGCCGCGTTGTCCCCGGCAGCACCAACCCTTCCCATTGACCCCAACAGCTGGTGACGCTGTAGCGCGCGACAAAATTTCTTCGACCCAAATTGAGATCCCCGGTCGGAATGGACCACCACATTCGTCGGATTCCCCCGCTGCATGACCGCGTTCTCCAACGCTCTCACTGCAAGGGATGCTTTCATTCGGTCATCGATCGCGTAGCCGACGATCCGGTTCGACCACACGTCTTTCACCGCGCAGAGATACAATTTGCCCTCATGCGCAGTCTGATGTTCAGTGATGTCGGTGAGCCAGCGCTTATTCGGAGTGCTTGCCGTGAAATCACGTTGTACGAGATCGTCGTGCACCGGCGGCAACGCTTTCCGATACCTACCGCGTCGTTTTGTGATCACTGACCGGATACCGGCGATATGGCAGAGCCGCCACACGCGCCGCTCCGATACCCGGTAACCGAGCGCTTGCAGTTCGTCAGCGAGGAACCTATACCCGAACTCGGGATCATCCTCATGCAGTTCACGGAGCACCCCGATCAGGTGCTGCTCTTCGATCTCGCGTGCCGAGCAGGGCTGCTTCAACCATTGGTAGTAGGCCTGCTCGCTGAACCCGAGTACCCGGCACGTCACCGCGACGGGCACCCTGATAGAGGCACCCGTCGCAGCCAGCTCTTGGACGAGCGGGTAGATCATTTTGGGGGCGTAATGTGCGCCTGCGACAAATAGGCTGCCGCACGGCGGAGCACTTCGTTTTCCATCTCGAGCTCCCGAATACGTTTCAATGCTTGCCGCATCTCGCGCTGCTCCTCGGGATCTTTCGACGGAGTCATCCCATACGTTTTGAACCTTGCGTCTTGGATCCATGCGCTCAGCGCGGACTTCGAGACACCAAGATCTCGGCACACTTGTTTCTGCGAAATTCCGGACTCCACGAGCCCGACAGCGTCACGCTTGAACTCTTCGCTGTACTTGACCGGCATGACTGCCATCCTTCCAGCCCCGACCCCTCGATCGAAGCAGACTTGGACTCAAGCAAACCGACAGCAGACCCGGGTGACCTCGTTCGGCGGGCCGATCGCGCACCTGGGCTACTTCCGCACCGAGATCGTGGAACGCCGACGCTGGATGGACGACCGCGCCTACGCCGACCTGGTCGCGCTGTGCCAGTTCCTTCCCGGCCCGGCCTCGAGCCAGGTCGGGTTCGGCATCGGCCTGCACCGCGCCGGATACCGGGGCGCGCTGGCCGCATTCATCGCCTTCACGCTCCCGTCCGCGGCCCTCATGCTCGCCTTCGCCTCCGGCGCCGCCCTGTTCACCGGCACCATCGGGGAAGGCATCCTCGCCGGGCTGAAGATCGTGGCGGTCGCGATCGTCGCGCAGGCCGTCCTCGGCATGGCGAAGACACTCACCCCGGACCGGCAGCGCGCCGCGATCGCAGCCGTCGCAGCCCTCGCCGCGCTGCTGCTGGCCGGATCGCTCGGCCAAATCATGGCGATCGTCCTCGGCGGGATCGCCGGATACTTCGTCTGCCGCGCACCCGCCGCGAACACGGCGACAGCGGTGCGGTTCCCGGTGACCCGGGCCGCGGGGATCGCCGCGCTCACCCTGTTCGTCGCAATCCTGGCCGGGATGCCGATCCTCGCCGCCGTCACCGGCAACGACAGCGTCGCCCTGTTCGATGCGTTCGCGCGGGCCGGAGCGCTCGTATTCGGCGGCGGGCACGTCGTGCTCCCGCTCCTGCAATCCGGCGTCGTCGATCCCGGCTGGGTCACGAACGCGGACTTCCTCGCCGGATACGGTGCAGCCCAGGCCGTGCCCGGCCCGCTGTTCACCCTCGCCGCTTTCCTCGGCGGCGCCGCTGACGTCGGCCCGGGCGGGGCGGCGGGGGCGGGCATCGCGCTGGCCGGGATCTTCCTGCCCGGCTTCCTCCTCCTCATCGGCGTGCTGCCGTTCTGGAACCGCCTGCAGCACCACGAGCGGGTGCAGGCCATCATGCGGGGCGCGAACGCGGCCGTCGTCGGCATCCTCGCCGCCGCCCTCTACACACCCGTGTTCACCACCGCGATCCTCACCCCGCCCGCCTTCGCACTCGCGCTGGTCTGCTTCGTGCTGCTCGTCGCGTGGAAGCTCCCGCCCTGGATCGTCGTGATCATCGGAGCCGCAGGCGGCATCCTGGCCACCACCCTCACCTGACCGACCCGATCGGAAACGAGAACCCTCATGTCTACTCCCACCGTCCTGTTCGTCTGCGTCCACAACGCCGGCCGTTCCCAGATGGCCGCAGGCTACCTCCGCCACCTCGCGGGCGACCGCATCGAGGTCCGTTCGGCAGGCTCGATCCCCGCGGACCAAATCAATCCCGTCGCCGTCGAGGCGATGCTCGAAGAGGGCATCGACATCCGCGGCGAGGCCCCGAAGATCCTCACCACCGACGCCGTGCAGGACTCCGATGTCGTCATCACGATGGGCTGCGGCGACGCCTGCCCGTTCTTCCCCGGCAAGCGCTACGAGGATTGGAAGCTCGATGACCCCGCGGGCCAGGGCATCGACGCTGTCCGTCCGATCCGCGACGACATCAAACGCCGCATCCAGGAACTCATCGCCTCCCTCGAGCCCGCGAGCACCGAGGCGGCCAGCGCATGAGCGCGTCGGTGCTGTTCGTCTGCAAGAAGAACGGCGGCAAATCGCAGATGGCCGCCGCGCTCATGCGGCAGCACGCCGGCGACGCCATCACCGTCTATTCGGCCGGTACTGCGCCGGGCGATACGCTTAGTGCCCTCGCCGAGGAAGCGATCGTCGAGGTCGGTGCGTCGATGGAGGGCGAGTATCCCAAGCCCATCGATCCCGAGATCCTCCGCAGCGTGGATCGGGTCATCGTGCTCGGCGACGAGGCGAAGGTCGCCCCGGTCGACGGCATGGCCGGAACGATCGAGACCTGGACCTTCGAAGACCAGGCTGCATCCGACGTCGGCGGCGGCGACCGCACGCGGGCGATCCGGGATCAGATCGCCGAACGCGTCCTGCGCCTCGCCAGCGAGCTCAGCGCCGCGATGTCGTAACTCTGAACGGGAGGGCAGGAGTAGTCGCTGGCCCTCCCGTCCAGCGCGGCGGACGGCCGATGAGCCTTGCATGAGCCGAGCACGCAGTCGGGTCAGTGTGAGGGCAGGTTCCCGCTCAATCGTGCGTGGAAGGTTCCGCTCGCCTCGTTCAAGCCGATGATCTCGACCTCGATGTCGTGTTCGCGGTACTTCTGCTCGATTCCATCGAGCGCTGCGACGGTCGAGGCGTCCCACACGTGCGACTTCGACATGTCGATCACGACACGCTTCGGGTCGTCGGCGTACTCGAACTGGGTGGTCAGGTCGTTCGAAGACGCGAAGAACAGCTCGCCATCGACCTCATAGTGCGCCGTGTCTTCGTTAGCGCTGAAGGTGCGGGTGACGGTGGTGAAGTGGGCGACGCGGCGCACGAACAGGATCGCGGCGACGAACACGCCGATGATGACCCCGACGGAGAGGTTGTGGGTGATGAGCACCGGGATGACGGTGACGAGCATCACGATCGTCTCGCTCTTGGGCATCCGCTTCAGCGTGGAGGGTGCGATGGAGTGCCAGTCGAAGGTGAGGAACGCGACCATGAACATGATCGCCACCAGCGCCCCGATGGGGATCAGGTTCATTATCGGGCCGAGGAACCACACCAGGATCAGGAGGAACACGCCGGCGGCGAACGTGGAGACGCGGGTGCGGGCGCCGGAGGCGCGCACGTTGATCATGGTCTGCCCGATCATCGCGCAGCCACCCATGCCACCGAAGAGGCCAGAGAGGATGTTCGCGCCGCCTTGCCCTATCGCCTCGCGGGTCTTGTTCGAGTGCGTGTCGGTGATGTCGTCCACGAGCTTCGCGGTCATCAGTGACTCCATGAGCCCCACCGCGGCCATGCCGAGGGCATACGGGGCAATGATTTGCAGTGTCTCGAAGGTGAGCGGTACATCGGGGAAGAACGGCATCGGCGGGCCGCCGGGCAGTTCGCCGAGACCGCCGACGGTCTTCACATCGAGGTTCAGCAGCCACACCGCGAGGGTCATCACGATCACGACCACCAGAGGCGCGGGCACAGCCTTCGTGAGCTTCGGGAAGAGCCATAGGATCAGGATGCTGACGATGATCATCGGGTACATCAGCCAGGACGCGCCGGTGAAATGCTCCAATTGGGCGACAGCGATGAGGATCGCGAGGGCGTTGACGAACCCGACCATCACGCTGCGCGGGATGAACCGCATGAGCTTGCCGACACCGAGCAGGCCGAGAACGATCTGGAAGATGCCGCCGAGGATCACGGTCGCGATGAGGTAGTCGAGGCCGTACTCGTCGGCGACCGGCCGGATGACGAGCGCGATCGCTGCGGTCGCCGCGGTAATCATCGCGGGCCGCCCACCGAGGAACGCGATCGAGATTGCCATCACGATCGAGGAGAACAAGCCCACCTCGGCCGGCACGCCTGCGGCGATCGCGAACGCGATGGCCTCCGGGATGAGCGCGAGGCCGACCACCATACCCGCGAGGACTTCCTTCGTCAACAGCTTCGGCGAACGGAACACATCCATCACGGTCGGCCGAGACCAGTAGCGTTCCTTGTCGCGTGCGGGCGCGCTCATTCTGCCTCCCAGAGAGGTGCGGGAAAATAGGGTGACGGCGGTCGAGGTCGGAGCCCGCCAAACCCAACTCTACCGTTACGTGAGGGTTGGGTGCCAAATCGAGGCAGAGGAGTACCCGATGGCAGGAACGATCCATATCGGCGAGGTCGCTGAGCGCACCAGCCTGTCGCTGCGCACCCTCCGCCACTACGACGAGATCGGGCTCGTCTCCCCGAGCGACCGCACCAGTGGCGGGTTCCGCCTCTACACCGACGCCGACGTCGAGCGGCTCCTCCTGATCCGCCGGATGAAGCCGCTCGGGTTCTCCCTCGACCAGATGGGCGAAGTCCTCGCCGCTGCTGACGCACTGGCGGATGATCCGTCAGACAGCGCCGCGCGCGCAGCGCTGGATACGTTCGTGACCGACGCAGAGGAGCGTCGCGAGAAACTCGCGAAACAACTGGACGCCGCCGACGAACTCATCGCGCGCCTCCGCGACGTATAAGCCTGCGGCAGATGCACGCCCGGCCCAAGTGTTCACCGGTGGGGTTGCATGTTCGCGGAACATGCAACCCCACACCTCAGAAACCATGGCCTGAACCCGCATCTTCCGGCGATTTAGCCTTCAGGAATCGTGAACTTGCGGGTTTCCTGGCTCATCCGTTGCGTCGTGTCGAAGACCCGGAGCTCTTCCGGATGGAGTTGATGCTGAACCACATAGCTGGACTCTTTAATCCGCCACAGCCCCTGCCCGGTGCCGAGGCTGGGGAGCAGTTTCTGTTCTGTACCGGTGAGACCGAGCGTCTTGCCGGTGGTTCCGATCTGATCAGATTCTTGTCGATAGATGATCCGGGACTCTGCGTTGGCAAGGAGGCTGTTGGCGAGGGCGCGCATGGCGGATCCCTGGTCACCAACGTTGTCAAGGTCGGTGAGCTTATGGAAAATCAGGAGGTTCGCGATGCCGTAGTGGCGGGCAAGCCGCCAATGCGCATCCATTCGCTTCAGCAGCGCCGGGTGGGACATCAGCCTCCACGCTTCGTCGTAGACCACCCACCGTTGACCCCCGTTAGGGTCCAGGAGCGCAGACTCCATCCATGCACTCGAGCACGTCATCAGCACGCTGATCAGAGTCGAGTTCTCCACGACACGAGACAAGTCGAGGGTGATCATCGGCAGCGTCGGGTCAAACGTGACAGTCGAAGGTCCATCGAACAGCCCCGCGAGGTCACCAGACACGAGGCGGCGCAGCGCATGGCCGACGAGACGTCCGTCCTCAGCCAGGCGCTCGTCATCGCCCGGATCAGGGGTGAGAATCCGGTCGACGATCATCGGGAGGATCGGCACCGACGCTGACGCGACGACGGCTTGCAAGGCAACGTCAATGACGGTGTGCTCCAGCGGTGACAAGGCACGCTCCAGCACCGTCTCGGCGAGGGCCCCGATCAGGTCGCGGCGGCGTGAAGCAACGGTGGAAGCCCATTCGGGGTCGGAGAGCCCACCAGGCCGGTATCCCTCATCAAGCGGGTTCAGGCGGTTACGGAGTCCGTGGCCGAGAATGATCGCTTTCCCACCGACAGCTTCGGCGACCGCGGTGTGCTCACCCTTCGGATCACCAGGGACATAGACGCGGCGACCGAACGGGATCGACCGGGTGTAGAGCGATTTCGCGAGCGACGATTTCCCGGAGCCGACGATACCCGCCAGGACGAGATTTGGGGCGGTGATGATGCCGCGCTGGTAGAGCACCCAGGGGTCGTAGACGAAGCTGCCGCCGGAGTACATATCCTGCCCCACGAACACACCCTGCGAGCCAAGTCCGCCCTCAGCCAAGAACGGATAGGCTCCCTGCAGGGTTGCGGAGGTGTCCTGGTGCGGTGGCACCCGAAACTGTCGATACGAGCGCAACGCGGCAGGTCCCGGTTCCCCGCCTCTGGGGAGATAGTCGGTGCTGCGAGCAGCTGCTCGTTCGGCGGCAACTTTCGCTCTCTCCGCCTCCAGCTGGGCGAACCGGTCGCGGGCGATCACCTGCACGGCAGCACGCTCTCGGGCCTTGCGCGAGCGACGTTTACCTTTCCCGTCCTCGACGAGGACGGTGGAGTAGAGCTTCTTTGGATTCGGTCGCGGTCCCATGTGGATGCCTTTCCTCAAGACGAGCAGTGACATCCGTCAGGTGCGGACTGCCTCAAGCTCAGCCCCGCACTGTGGCTGAAATATCGTCGCCACGAACGTCCTAGTACGGCTGGTCGGGTTTTGAGAGAATGAGTACCTACAGCAGCAAGAAGAGGCTGGTCATTTCACCGCGGAACTTCTGCTTTTGGAACGAGTGGGGCAGTTTTAGGCCAATGAGAGAGATATCCCAAGAGAAATTTGACGCCTTTGCAGGATTCTGCCGCCAACCTACTTCCGTACTCTTCGGCCAAGAGGTTGCTTGGTTTGAGAGCAAGTCGAGGTCAGTTTTTGCTCTCCTGATGCTAGATACAGATGAAGAGTTCTCCGGCATCCTGTTCGCCAGGGACCTCGCTAGCCGCTTTCGCTGGGTGAAACAAACCGCCTATTACACATCATCGGCAGATGCACTCGCGGAGCTTCGCCGTCTGATGAGGCAAGTCGAAGCAGACATAGAAGAAGAGCGTGTTCAAGGCGATGAAGCTGATCCAGTCGACTTCTTTGCGCCCGTTGTCAAGGAACAACGATTCCATGAGCGATTCCAGCATCTCGCATTTGGTGAGGGGTTTGCTGCAGCTCGTGAACTGATCAATGTGATGATGTGTTGGTATGAGAATCAGGACGGCAACTACATAGAGCAATTCCAAACGACCGGATTCGACGCGCGCATCTGGGAATTATATTTGTTCGCAATGCTCGTTGAATCACGATACGCGGTATCACAGCCGAGCCCTGCACCAGATTTTCTCGCTCGTGGCCTCGGAGGTACCTTCTTCATCGAGGCCACGACAATCAACCCCTCAATCATCAACGGGAAACCTGCCACTTCCCAGAAACCCGAGTCTGTCGAGGAAATTGCTGATTACGTCCAGAACTATCTCCCAATTCGGTTCGCTGGTCCGCTCAGTGCGAAATTGGAAAAGCGTTACTGGGAAAGCCTGGAAGTCGCTGACGCGCCGCTAGTGATTGCAATTCAAGACTTTCATGACGAGTTCTCGATGACATACAGCGGGCAGTCGCTGCTGCGGTATCTATACGGTGTCGAGTTTCTTGAAGTTCAGAATGATCAAGGAGTAGAGATCGTTAGCCGTCCGGTCACGCATCACCTCTGGAAGGGCAAGAAGATTGCGTCAGGGTTCTTTAGCCTTCCAGACGCGCCCAACATCAGCGCCGTGCTTTTTAACGCCAGCGGTACTCTCGCAAAATTCAACAGAATGGGAGTCAAGGTTGCTTTCGGCCGACCGGGAGTGACTCTTATCCATAGCGGAATTCGCGTGTCGAGTGACGGCAGATTAGAAGAAACTTTTTCGAACGAAGTCAATGAGGGGTATGAGGAAGCATGGATCGACGGGATGGAGGTTTACCACAACCCGGCTGCCACACACCCCTTGAATCCGGATCTACTTCCAGGTGCTAGGCATCACTTTCAAACAGACTCAGGCTTCGAATCTTGGACGCCAGTCGGGCATCTAGTGACGAGCAGAACCGCAGTAGTGACCACTCGTTAGATCATCCGGCTCATTTTCGTCCAAACTCGCCGCTTACCTGAAACTAGACGTAGAGAAAATACAGCCACTTGATCCGCCAACAACTGGCTCCAGAGCTTTATAGGCCGAGATGATGACGTTCAACCGTCAAATGCCTCGGCATAAAGGCAATGCGGCAGCAACGAACGCTTGTGCCTGTTGGCCGACCAAGCGTCGGGTCTCGCAAGACGCTTGGATGGCGGCCTGTTCGATCGCAGACACGGCAGCTTCGAGTTCGTCGTTGCTGGTGGCGGAGACGGCGATGAGGCCGGTGTAGCGGATGACCCCGTGCCCGGAGGTGAGGTCGGCCTCCTGCTGTAGCACGTCCTGGTACTCGGCGGATTGTTGGGCGTCTTCGATCTGCCCGACCCGCTGGCGTTGCGTCGCATCCGAGATGTACTCGGTCTTCTTCTTGCGAATATCCCGTGCTGCCTGATCAGAGCGGATCGGGTCACACAGCAGCGTGAACGAACGTCGGATTCCCGAGGACAGCAGCACTGGGGCAAGAAACCCTGGATAGACAAGAGACCTCGGCCATTCCGATATCCACAGCACCGCATGATGGGCGCTATCCGAGCGCAGCCCCTCCCACGTTTCCTCCACCGCAACAGGACCAGCAGTAGCAAGGTCGTGTCCGATCGTTCCAGAACGTTCCAGGGTGGCGGCGACTCCCGGGTCGTAGGCACTGCGGAGCATCACGGCGAGTTGGCCGGGTGTGTACCACTCGGAGGGTTTCAGATCCGCGGTGCGTAGCGCCGTCGTGAGCGTGTGCATCTCTTGTTTGAGGACTTCGGCTGCGCCTTTGAGGCTGCCGCCCGCGGTGCGAATTGCGCGGGAGGCGGCCCGCATGTCCAGGCTGAGCGAGATCGTGGAGATGTGGCGTTCCCCGGCAGGGCCTGCCCTCTCGATCAGCTCCCGGTAGGTTTGGGCGACCCAGGACCCGTCATCGTTGCCGTGCTCCGCCCACCACTGCGATAGTCCGGACCCGGAATCGGGGACCGTGCGCTCCAGCACTTGCAGACGAGCGATGCGGGTAGAACGGCAGGTGGTCGAGAGGACCCGGCCCCACGCGTGGACACGGCGCTCTTGCTCTCCCGGGTCTAGCAGGATGAACGAGGGGTGGGTCACCTCCAGCAGCGCCGTCAATGTTTGAGCCTGCGGATCGTGCACCATGATTGCACCAGATTCCTTGTCCTGATACTGCCGCAGTGCTGCCGCGTCGCCCGGGAGCGCGAGGGTTCCTGCGGGGCGGGGCTTCACGATCTTGCGCCGGTAACTGGTCTGGTGGGCTCGGGTCCGCCATATCCAGTGCAGAGTGATCGGCACCCACTCGACCATCTTTCGGCCGCCGAATGGAACCACGGCTAGCCCGAGGGCGATGCCCCAGATCGGTGCCGTATAAAGTGCGGCGGGGCCTCCGATGTAGAGGGAGGCGACGAACACGAGGACGGCGATGCTGACGGCGATGACTTGCGGTAGTGAGAGTCCGAGGATGATGCCCCGGCGGGTGAGTCGGGAGAACTTCACCGGGGACAGATCGAACTCGGTGCTGGATGCGGTGGCCATGATTACTCCTCGAGGCGGGAATGGGTATCGCCGGTCAGGTACGAACAGCAAGAAAGAACGGCGGTGCGTGAGCGGGATCTAAGTCAGGTCGCTGGCTGACTCGGATGCCTGCGCTCACGCACCGCCAAGGGGTTGCGGTGTCACCTCCTCTCGGGAACGTCTGGGGGTCTAACTCTTCGGCTCCGCCCGCGGTGGCGGGGGTGCAGATGAGGTGCGAGCAGCCGCCTGGGAAGGCGGAGCGGATGAGGGTGTAACGGGAGGTGCCGCCGGTGGTACGGACCGGTCAGGGGGCGGCGGAGGCGTTTGCCCTTCTCCCGCTGCGTCAGCGTGTCCGTCGGCTGTACGTCCGATTGCGCCGCCGAGTTTCGGGCCGGCCTCTGCCGCACCCTTGGCGATTGTTGCGCCTGCGACCGCGGCGATCCCGATCGGACCAGCGGCGGCGGCACCAGCTGTACCTCCGGCCGCTACACCACCGCCTCCAGCCGCAGCGCCACCTCCTGCACCAGCGCCTGCAGTACCGCCTCCAGCTGAGCCAGCAGCAGAGTGCTTAGGGGCTGAGCTCGGCGGCGGGGCACCACCGCCCGAGCCTTTGCTGTCGCCTCCTCCGTCGAGGACTTTCTGCGGTCCAGCACCGTCTGGTTTCCCGGGCATCGGAACCGGCCGGTTCATCGCCTGCTTCGACTCCTGCTCCGCGGACATCACGTGGTACATGTCGAAGCCGACGAAGGAAATGAATTTGTACACCATGTATGGCGCGAACGCGGCGATGAACATCAGCACGATCCCCGCGATGGGATCCGCGATGGATGACAAGTCCATGTCGATCGGGGCGTTGACCTGGTTGGTTGCCACTAGGAAGACCACGACGATCACGAGTTTCGAGAAGATCAGGGCGAGCACGAAGGATGCCCATTTTCCGAACCAGCCCTTCGTCGCATCCCAACTCGCCCCGGATAATGCGATCGGTGCCATCACGACCGCAACCAGGATGAGGGCTTTGCGGATGAGTAGGGAGAACCAGACGATCGCTGCCGCGCAGATTGCCAGGAACGAAAGGAAGATCGTGATGATCGCCCCCGCTCCGGGTGCGGTGAGGTTGATCGCGGTGAGGCCGGCGACGAGGATTCCGATCTTCCCGCCCATTTCTTCGATGGTCGTTCCCGTGGCTTGGATGATCCCGATGGAGAGTTGGTCGACGACCTCCAGCAGCGTTGCGGTGAGCGTGATCACCAGGAATGATCCGAGCACTGACTTCGCGAGCCCCAGGGCTGCTCGGCCAAGGGAGCCTGCGTCTCGACGGATCAGGCCGGTGATCAGTTGCAGGCAGAAGAAGATCAACATCAAGAAGATCGCGATGCCGAACATTACGTTGTAGACGCCGATGTATCCGGCCCCGGTGATGTCGACCAGAGTGGTGGAGTCAAACAACGACCACACACCTTGGAAGAGCCAGGACGCGGCCTGGCCGATGGCTTGGGCCAGCCAATCAAACGGGGCCGCAACCAGGGTCGCGGCACTTTCGCCGACGGTGTCGCAGACGTTGCTGATGATGGGGACGTCACAGATACCAGCCACAACACCCCTCCCTTCGTATGTTCGGGGTGTGGGTTAGGAGACGGTCTGTCCGACGTTCCAAAAGAAGTTGATCAGCGTCACAGATGCGCCGGTGATGATCGCCGCCGCGCACGAGATGAGTACGCCGATCTTCCCGCGGGAGGCCAGGTGCGGGTTGGAGCTGTTGGAGCCGAAGCCCCAAACCACGGCGCTGATGATCAGTGCCAGGACGGAGAGGATCAGTCCGATTGTCATTACCGCCCCGACCACGGTCCGGAGGGCAGCGATGCCGGGCAGCCCGGAGTCGTTCGGGGTGATGTTGATATCCGCAGGTAACACCGCGGTGATAGCGATGAGGGTGTCGAGGGCAGCAGACATGGGAGGGGCTCCTTCACGAGAACTGGTGAGCCACCAGGCGGTGGTCACCAGAACAGGTGCGGGACGCAAACGCGCTTAGAGTGTGTCGCCGAGGTTCAGCAGGAAGTTCATCCAGGCAACTCCCGCCCCAGCTAGGACGGCTCCGCCAAGAGCGACGAACACCCCGACCTTGCCTTTCGCAGCAGCCTGGAAATTGCCACTGGAAGAAGACACCGCCCAGACGATTCCTGAGATCACCATCATCAGTACGGCGATGATCAACGTGATGGTCAGGAGTGCACCGACTATGCCGATGAGGGTGCCGCGTCCGCCCACACTGTCGATGTTCGGGTAGACGTTCTCCGCCAAACGGATCAAAGGTAAGACGGGCGAGATGCGCATGGGGTTCTCCTGACGGGGCACGAGTGAGTCGGGTACTGGTCAGGTGCGCACGCTAATCGAGCCTCTGTCAGGCGGTGCAGCCCGGGCCGCCGCCGACGGGAGCGTCCAGGCCTTCGATGCCGCGTGCGGCGAGCCATGGTTCCGCGTCTATCGCAGGATGGTTCGCGCCGCCGGGGTGGACTTGGAAGTGCAGATGAGGGCCGGTGGAGTGGCCGGAGGAGCCAACGTCGCCAATGTGTTGACCCGCGATGATGCGTTGCCCAGCAGTGACGTGGATGCCGTGCTCCCACATGTGGATGTATCTCGTCGCGACTTTTTCACCGCCGATCGTGTGTTCGATGGTGATCTCTCCGGAGAACCCTTCGACCATGCCTGCGTAAGTGACGATCCCGTCTGCGAGGGCGAAGATCGCAGTCCCATCGGGGGCAGCCCAGTCGGTGCCGGAGTGCAGGCGGGCTTCGCCTGTGATCGGGTCGATTCGCGGGCCAAACGTTGAGGTCTGCACGTAGCTGCCGGTCGGTAGTGGGAACACCAGCCGGGACGTTTCTGGAATCGCGATGTCTCCAGGGACACCATTGCCTTTGCCTCCGCGGAGGGTGAGGGCGTCGAGGATGGTCCGGGCAACAGGTTCATAGTTTTGGTACCGGTCCGGGTAAGCGGAGACTTCTACCGCTTGGGCAGCCTCGCCTTTATCCATCTGCTGCCACCCTGGAATATCCAGAAGCCCTCGAGGGCTCGGATAGTTGGGGCCATCTGGTCCGCCGTAGAAGGCGCGAGCCTGGTACTTCGGATCCATGAGCTCGGCCACGGTTCCCCACCCGGATTGTGGGCGCATCTGGAACAGTCCGAGCGAGTCATGATCGGATCCGTTCCCGTCATTCGGAAAGTCCCCGGATTCGGGGTAGGTGCCGGTGTTGGCGAGCTGGCGCAACGTGGACTCGGTCAGTGCAGCCATGAGCGCGATCAGAACTCCTTCCCGCCCTACCCCGGGAATGTTCGATCCGGTGGTGATGATCGTGCCCGCGTGGGTGAGTTGCTGCTTGTTCAGCGTGAACGTGTGCCCGTCCTTCATCGTCACTTCCAGGGAGTCTGGGATCGGACCGAGGGTGATGCCGGAGGCGATGCAGTGCGCCTGATTGAGCACTGCAGGGTTGACCAACACACCGACCCCAAGGAGTCCAATCATTGGGGTGAGGAGCATCCCAATGAGGGCGAAGACGAGCAACTTTTTCATCAGAGCGCTCGCTTACCGGAGGGGGTTGTCGAGTTCGGACAGTCGCAAGAGATGGCAGCGATCGAACACCGGTTCACATGAGATGAAAATAGTGAACGCGACCGGATGCGCGGAAGTCACGGGCTCGTCGTACCAGACACCTTCGCGATGCCGGATGCCCTCGACGGTTAAGGCGTGGGTGCCCTCGACGATTTGCCCACCAGACGCTACGACTGCTTCCGTCCACAGGTCCGGAACGAACACCTGCTCAATCTGAATCTGCTGGGAGGTGCGATACTCCGCGAGGTCTCGCCACGTCGACGCTGAGGGGAAATAGTCATCGAGATCCGAGATGAGCCCTGGGGCTTCGGTGCCCGTGGGATCGGCGTCCGCAATCAGCACACCCCGGTGATCGGCCGGGGTGAGCAAGGTGAACGTGTCCCACTCGAACAGGGCGACCGTAACTGCCCGCGCGTACGCCTCCGGGTCATTCGTTTTCGGGAGCGAGGGAAGCCGGGCACCCAACTGGTCGTCTGCAGCGACAGTAGGTTCCGACGGCGCGGCGGGGCTTGTCGCAGGTGGGGTGCTTGCCTGTTGAGGGCCGGTGACGAGGCCGTAGATCCCGACGGCGGCGAGACACGTGACGACGAAGCCGGTGATGGTCAGGATGATGAGTAGTCGCTTCCTGCGATGCTGCTCAGAGTGTGGCGATGACATGGGCGCGGGCCTTCCTGCCAGGCGAAATGGGGTCACCCGGTAGGTGCGCGCCCCACCCGGAAGAGCGGTTCAGCGCGAGAGGCCGCGCTCGTTTCCGGTCACACCGCTGGGGTTGTTCTCCTCAGGAGTGAGGGTTGCTTCCCGCGCCGTGAGTGCTTCGGCGAGGGCAGCGAGTTGGTTCGGCGCGGCAACGATGTGGCGGTCAGGCTGCCACGCGATGTACCCGTTCTCGGCTTGAGCTTTCATCACGAGATGAATCACCTGTTCGGTGGAGGCTGCCGCGATCGTCAACCAGCCCGATGCATTGACTGCGTGTTCCTGCCCAGCCGTCCGGTCCCCGTTGTCCGTGGCAGCGAACTGGCCGTGTCCCTCGTGCCAGGCCGCCAATTGCTGCAGCGACTGCTGCACCCCTGACAAAGCATGGTGCAAGGAACCGAGCACCTCGTAAGTGTCGACGGGAGTCTCGAAGCTCCGGGTTGCGTAGGCAAGACCTCGAGCGGCTTCTCCGAGCTCGTCGGCGTCGACCTTCGGATCCTCAAACGTCGGCATCACGAGCCTCCTCCCGTAGTTCACGGGCACCGCGCGCGAAGTCGAGAAAACGGTGACTTTCGATGATGTAGCTCTCGACGAGTTCCCACTGGGCGTCATCGGCGTGCTTACCGAAGTCCTCCGGGTCGTAGCGGTCCCACCAGCCGTGCTCGCGGCGCAGCAGATCGACGAGCTTACGGATCGCGTGCTTTTCCCGTAGCAGCGGATCCACGTCCTTCCATCCGACCAGTGCAGGATCGGTCGCGGCCTTGTGGATCTCGGTCACCCGGGCCAGGGCGAGGCCCGATTCTTTCGCCGCTTCTGCAGGAGATGCGACGTCTTGCAGGGTGCGGAGCTCCGCCGCGGCAGCGGTGCGAGCCTGCTCGGGAGTGTCCGGATGTTCAGCCATACGGGTGAGACGGGCTACGTTCTGCCTGGTCTTCACTGCCTGGTATCGGCCATTGACCTTCCGGTCCTCGTTGATCTCCAACAGTGCTTCGGCCGCGTGTTGGCGCACATAGGGGTCTTCGGCGTCGTCGGCAGCGATCTGTTTGAGCTGGTTGATCTGTTCCAGCATTGTCCGTGAGTCCCTGCCGGTCACCGCTCGCGCAGCCTGCACCCGGGCTTTCCCTTCATTGGGTGAGCGCCACGGGGGTGCCGACTCGGCACCCCCGGCCACACCCTCTCTGGAGCCCGGGTTCTCGGTGAGTCGCTGCTCGCGGCTTGCCGCCCCGAACCGGGTGGCGGCCTCTCGTCGTTCGGCGTCTTCGGCATAGAGCGCTTTGAGTTCTTCATAGAGCTCCGCCTGCTCAAGCGGCCTGAGTGTCTTCTGAAGCGTCTGCTCGTCACGGATCGCGAGAACGTAGGAGAGCTTGTCGGAAACACCGGGAACTACCCAGACGGGGGTGACACGCATCCCGAGTTTCTCCATCGCCGCGACCCTGCGGTTCCCGGTGATAATCACGTACTCCTCGGTGACCGCGGGAGGGTTCAACACCCCGGTGCGTTGGATCGACGCACACAGCTCGTCCAGATCATCATCGAGGTCACGCCGGTACTGTGAGCCCCTTTTGAGTTGGTCGATCGAATGTTCCAGAATCAGATGTCCCCGAGTCACAACGACTGCCCTCCGTCCCGCCCGTCAGGCAGGCAAGCACTGCGCCGGGAGGTTTCGACGAGGTCTTCGTCGCGGAGGAGATCGGCGACGTCATCCCCGAGGAGCACACGGGCGAAGAGCCCGTACTGACCGGTCTTCCGCTTCCCGGTCTTGGTGCCGATGACCAGACGGACGAGCGCCGCCCATTCTTCAGGGGTGTACCCGAGGCGGATCGCGATGTGCCGTTCTTTCGACACGATCTCAACCGCAGATCCTCGCGAGGACAGCCCCGTAACACGGTGGGCGATGTAGTCCACCGCCTGCTCGACCGGGCGTGCGGGCCAGTCGGTGAGGACGAGGAACACGCAGGTGGCGCGGATGACCCGATCTGCCGAATGATCCTCGTCGCCGAGTTCTCTGGCGTAGAGGGAGTGGGCGTGCGGGTGGACATCGTAGAAGAACTCCTCGTAGTGGCCGGCGCGCATTGGCTCTTCGCGGGGGCGTTTCGAGGGTCTGCGCGCCTTGTCCTGGGAGGTCATGTTGCGGTCGGCGTGTACTTCGGCGGCGATGCCGAGCGCGACTGCCCGAGTGACCACCGCCCACGGGTCATCAGCGCGCAGCGTGGTTCGCTGCCTCATTGCGACGAACGCCTCATATGCGGCATCGGCCGGTTCTCGACGCCACGCTTTCGCAATCGGCGTGTACTTCTGAGTGGCGTAGAGCATCAGTTCTGCAGCGACCGGGCTCGTCGCCCACGCGTTGTGTTCGTTCAACTCCGTGAGCAGCTCACGGAGCCCTTCCCCGGTGGTGAAATCCGGGATCGATGGGTGGTTCTGGGATGAGTGGTGATGGTTCATAGCGACTCCCTCAAGAGAAAATTTCTGTCGGTGATGTGTAGGTACGATTCCCATCCCGCGAAACCTCGAAAGGGACCACAGCCCACAAATCGCATCCGCTGCGGGTATGCCTGCCGGGCCAGTTTTTGGCGCGGTGGCATGGGGAAAGCAGCAGACGTGCCCGGTGTCGGGGGTCTGTGATGGTGCCGGCCGGGGTGTGTGAACGGCCTGGACGGCAGAGGTTTTGGTTAGCGGGTCGGGGTGTCGTGCGGCACCTGGGTGGTGCCGGGACGAGGATCATTCATCGGCTCACCCCCGTTCTCCCGAGCGAACGCCGGAGCGTTGCCGTCTGGGTGATATCTGGGTCCAACTGGTCTTGCCGTTTGGCGAGTCGTTCCTGCAACTGGGCACGTCCGTCACGGACGCCTTCTAAGACAGCCTCATGGAGGCGGGTATTCAGGTCCGCGCCGCGGTCAACGATGGCCCCCGCCGTACGGGCGGCAAGATCGGTGGGTCGCACCCATTGCACTCCCGGACGTTGCGACGCCGGATCAACGTCGTGGAGGGAGAGCGTCGGGTCCCCGTGGGTCGCGAACTCGCTCGCCCGCCGCTCCGCCGCCGTCGCCGCAGTGGTCTGCGGGGTCGGATCGGCATCGGGGTGGCGTCGATCTGGGGCCGGGGTAATGAGGTTCATTGGGTCAGTCATGGGTGTCTCCGTTCTGTCGACGGTCAGGTGTGTTCAGCCAGCGGCCCACGGTCGTGGGATGCACACCGAGCTCGGTGGCGATCTGTCGCTTCGACACCCCGTCGGCGTTCAGCGTCAAAGCCCGCAACCGTGCGTCCTCTCGCGAAGCAGGAGCCGTGCCGTTTGGTGTGGAGTGTGGGACATGAGGCGTAGAAGTACGATCCGCCTCCGAAGGAACAGGCTTCGCAGTGGGCGTCACCGATTGGCGGCCTGTGGGTCTAGCTTCGTCGATCACGGCATGCTGCTTCGTGTCCATCGAAGCGACGACCGGGGTGGTGTTGCGGGTTAGTTCGACCGTGAGATGTGTCATCGCCAGCAGCACCAACGGTGGCACCGACGCGACCAACGCGGCTATGAGTGCCGGGACACGGGTATCAGCAGAGACGACAGCGTGGGTGATGTTGGCTGCGACCGACACTCCTGCCCCGGCAGCGAGGAGCAGCCAGGCGAATCGCCGCGCTGATGGTGTGGAGTTTCGCAAGGCGACGACGCTGACGGTGGCTTCCAGGATCACGCCGTCGACTATGAGCGGCCAGATCCATGCCTGCTCTGAGGGGATCCCGGAGAGCACAGCAAGGTCTTGAAGTGTGGTGAATGACAGCCAGAACGCGCCGAGCGCGAGAAGAATTGTCCCGGTTACGGCGAGGACAATCACAAACCGTGACACCCCAGAACCCGCAGGCGGCCCTGCCGTATCCGAGCCCGGCACACCGTCACTCCAAGTGGGGGTGCTAGGCGTTAGGGCGTGTGTGGTCATCGTCCGACCGGAGCCTTCACGATCAACGTGGATACAGTGCTTTCGCCAGGGTCGTAAGGGACTTGGGCACTGTGGTGCGCGGACCGGATCGTCGCCGCAATCTCCCGTGAGGCAAGGCCCGCCCGTGTTGCCGCCGGCCCCAGCACAGTAGTGGTGCGTAGTTCGGTCATGCCGGCCTCGGCGAGGCGGCAGGCCGCCCAGAACAAGCCCGCGTTTCGGTTGCCCTCCGGCAGGAGCGCTACCCAGTCGGCAATCCGTTCCACCGATTTGTCCTGCACCAACGAAGAGCCAGATGAGGATCGGGACGTCGGAATAGGCTGCGGAGTGAGGAAGTCTCGGATCGCCTCGGCGTCCACGGGGCTTGGTTTCTTGCCGAGAGCGATCACTTCGTAACCGCGGTCGCCACGGTCGGTGGTGACCGTGGAGGGCGGTGCGATGATGTATCCGCCCGTGCTCCGGAAATCGACATGTGTGTGTCCTCGCGACCACGATGGAGATGCTTGCGCCGGGTCTGCCGGGTAGTAGAGGTGGAGGCCACCCGAGGGTGAGCGGACCGCTTGCCCCCATCCATGGACCAGCCCACGTTTTTGCAGGCTGTGCAGGATTGGAAACCCGGTGCCCGCCGCGTGCACATCGACGTCTAGGACATCAACCAGGCTGCCGGTGGGGATGCCAATATTCGCGGTCGGAACCCGATCCCACCAGCGTGCGACTTGCCTCGGGTCGGTGCTGGCATCGTGGAACCCGCGCTTCGTGAGGGGTCGTTTTCCGCCGGGCACGCAGGGAAACACTGCCACCCCGGCGGTCGCGTATGCAGCCGCAGCGTCGGATAGGTTGGCAGGGAGGCGCATGGGCAGCGGCCAGGCGATGGGGTCGTTGATATTCATGTGCGCCTCCCTCGTGACACCGGTTCCAGACTCTTATGAATGTGGTGTCACCAATCCAGGTGCGGCAGCGCCACTGCTGCCCCCCACGGCAAGGTGTCACCCAGCGGTCAGCTACTCCGCGTCAAAGCATTCGTTCAGATCTCAACGCCTACCCGAGCCTTCGATCGTTTGGCCAGCATTTCGGGTAAAGATGCGCGGATTTGTATAGAACATGCGTCAAATCGTCAAGTCCACCGCACCACGCTGCCGCGATGGTCGAGTATGAATTTGCTACAAATGCCGCCCCGGATGACGGTCTGTGGATGGCGATTCGGGGTCCTCCGGGCCGGAGCCGAGGTGCTGTTCTCGGTCAGCGAGGAGGTCACCTAAGAGGACTCCACGCTCGAGTCTTGTCAACGGTACTTCGGAAGTTGCGTCACTGAAATTTGCAGGGGTCACCCCGGTGCGACCGGTGCGGAGAACCGCCGCGTTCACCTGCCGCAGTACCGCCGCTGCATCGTGCTGTTCGGTGTGCTGTTCGATGATGCGTGCGACCTCGTTCAGTGTGGCGCTGTCGTGCTCGACTGGAGGGAATGCCGCTGATGCTGTAGTCCCCTCACCGATCGGCATCCTGCCGACAACGACCCGAAACTCACCAGCGCCATCGAGTCCCTCCGCGTCATATACGCCCGGTGGAATCCAGTCATGAGCTTCTGATGCAGGCCCGGCATACAGCTCGCCTCGGTCTGGGTCTGCGGGGTCGGAGATGCGCACATCTGGGTCCGCAGCGAACAGCATCGCCTCCAACTGTTCCCGTTGCGTTCGGTCCAGCAGCGGTACCCCTTGCCCGGCCGTCTCCCGTTCCACGACCGTTCGGAGAGTTTGGATCGCGATCAGGTCCGCGGGAAGCCACTCCCGATGGAACTTTTCCGGCAGGAACATCGTCCGCGGTCCGCCCTCAGCAAGTAACCCCTGGAGGGCATGTTCTCGATGCCTAGCGAGGTCGGTGAACGCGGTGCGCCACTGCCCGTGATCCCACGCAAACCGCATATCCTCAAATTCGCCCTCGTACGCGGGCGCAACGGTGACGAGGTAATCCTCTTTCACCGGCTCCACGGGCAGCTGTTCTCGTTCGATGAGGTCGATGAGCCCATCACGAACACGCTCCGCTCGCTCCAGCTTCGTGAGCGTGTCTGGGAGTCGTGAGGCTTGGATTGCGAGTGAGAGGCATTCGTCGCGCCACTGTTCGTGTGCTTCATCGAAGCCTTCGGTGTCGGGTGCACCGTCGGGGAGGCTGAAATTGCTGGTGTGGGGTTCGGGCGGGAACATCTCGGCCACGATCTCCGGTATCCCGCTCTCCTCGAATGATTCCCACCCCGGCGACGGAATCACAACCTGGCGAGGTGTCGCTGCCGGAGTGCCGGTGACGGGGATCCACGAAGTGATGCTCGACACGTCACCGCCGAAGTCCTCCCCGAACACCCGATCCCCATCGGTGCGAATCGTCTCAGGTTCACCGGCAAGTTCTTCAACAAGTACCTCATTCACGATGTAGTCAGCTTCGGCCTGACTGCGCGCGAGGACATCGAACTCGATCACCACCCGGTGCGGGGTCAACGGATCAGGAACATATCCCAGCGGTGGCGTGACGTTGATATCAGACATGGCAAGTTTCTCCTTTATTTAGTGGCCCGACTATCTGCACGCGATGCGCACGTCAGGCGCGGGTCAACCGCAGGCAGTACTTCCGGGATAGGCGGCCCCACCGGTGTTGTCCAGCGGATCGGGTGAAGATGCGGCTCTGAGTATGAAACATGCGTCAAATCGTCATGTTCGCGGGCCTCACTGAGACCGAGTATCTCGACGTAGTGCCGGTGGGTCATAGGCTGTGCGCAGGGCCGGGATGCTGGCGTCGGGGGTCATCTGGAGCGTCCACACTCAGTGACTGCTCACGCGCCTGGAGCGCACTGTCCAGGTACCGGTTCACAACGGTACGGTTCGTGCCATCGGCCCCACCGGTCGTCGGGATCTGGTGGAACGAATACGACGGATACGGGGTTGCCTCCCGCAACGCCTCCAACCAGTCGTCGACGTCTTCGGGTAGGACCCAATCTTGCGGTGGCGGATTCGATTCCAGGAACTCCGTCGCACCCTCGTAGGCGGGTGAGTCGTCGATCATCTCGTGGATCATCACCGCCATGGTCCGTGCCAACGTCACCGGGTTTCGGTCGGCGATCACCGTTGGATCTTCCTCGGTGTCATCAGACCAGAGGATCACCCCGAGGAACAGATATGCGGGCACACTTCGTGGCGTCACGTTTGCTTCCAGGGAGGCTGGGGTGTTTGGTTCTTCATCAGGGAGGCCGGTGGCCATGATTGTTCCTTTCCATATGCTGGTGCGCCGCCCGTTGTTACGGGGCGGTATACCTGTCAGGTAGGCAACCAATCAGTGCATGCCGTTGTCGCTGGCGAGTTGTTGATGATCCGTTCCTTGGCGATCTAGTTGTGATGTCCAGGGACGTTTTTGAGTCGGTCGAAGGGTGTGCCGGCAATCGCAGAGTGGTGTCGGTGGTGGTTGTAGAAGTGGAGCCAGCCGGGCAGTGCCAGGCGTCGTTCGGCTTCTGAACCGTAAAACCTGGCATAGGCCCATCCGTCCCCGAGCGTGCGGTGGAATCTCTCGATCTTCCCGTTCGTCTGCGGCCGGTAGGGGCTTGTCCGCTTGTGTCGGATGCCGAGCCGAGCGCAGAAGTCTCTCCATGCGTGGGATCTGTAGGCCGACCCGTTGTCGGATAGGACTCGCTCGACGGTCACGCCTCGTTCGGCGAACCAGTCCACGGCGCGTTCGAGAACTCCCACCGCTGTGCTCGCCTGCTCGTCCGAGCAGATTTTTGCATATGCGACGCGGGAGTGGTCGTCGATGACTGTGTGAACGAACGCCGTTCCGGTGCGCGGCTTGTGGTCTTTTCCTCGTGGCAATCCCGGAGTCGCGAGCTTGTCCCGTGCGCCTTGCTGCCGACCTACGTAACGATGTCCACCGCCGTCGGGGATGTTGCCGAACTTCGTGACATCGACATGAATCTACAATCCCGGATAAGGATGCTCATATCGCCTCAAGGGCTCGCCAGTGACACTATCGATATGCGAGAGGCAGTTTACGACGCGGCAACGGACGAGGACCGCGTGAACAGTGGACGTCGAGAGGCCAAGTCGCGCAGCGATCTGGGCTGGCCCCAGTCGAAGCCGCCAGCACAGGTTGATGATCTTCTTCTTGACATGCTCGGGCGTCCTGCCTGGGATCCGGTGCGGCTTGCTGGAGCGATCCTGCATCCCAAACTCACCCTCTTCCTGGTAGCGACCGGCCCATTTCCGGGCCGTGATCGGGAGACCATGAACATCTTTGCGGCGATCGTGGCCGGATAGCCGTCTTCGATAATCAGACGGGCTAACCGGAGACGGGTACGAGGAGTGAGAAGCGCATTTGGATGATTCATCAATTGGCCTCCACCGCGGTCTTCGTGAGCGCGCGCCCTGTGAGAAGCATGATGACGAGAGCGATCGCTGTCAGCACCGAGGCGACCCAAATCGGCGCGATCAACCCCAGCCCGGTCGCGAGCCCGAACGCACCAAGCACCGGCCCCGCGGCAGCTCCGATGTTCAGCGCCGCGGTGGCGTATGAACCGCCCATCGTTGGCGCACCCGATGCTGCATACAGCACGCGCGTGATCAGAGTGCTGCCAACACCGAACGACAGAAAGCCCTGAATCAGGACGAGGACGATAAGCGCAACGGGATGGGACGCGACCACTGCCAACACGATCCAGCCTGTCAGCAATAGCGGTCCGCCGACTGCGAGCACGAGGCCAGGTCGTTGATCTGATAGGCGTCCTGCGATCGTGACGCCAAGGAACGATCCGATGCCGAACATCACCAGCACGATGGACACCCACCCATCAGTCAAGCCCGCGGTCTTGGTCACGACGGGTGCCAGGAAGGTGAATGCTGCAAAGGTCCCTCCGTTGATCAGCGCCCCGAGTGCCATGGCCAAGATGAGCCGCGGCGTCGCCAACTGGCTGAGCTCGACACGGAGCCTTGGTGAGGTCGCGCTAGTCGCGCTCCGACCAACGTTGTTCGCGACTCCACGAATGACTCCAACGGCCGCGGGAATACAGAGGATGGCGATCGCCCAGAACGTCGTTCGCCAACCCAGCGCTGTGCCGAGCAGTGCCCCGGCGGGGACGCCCACTACGGTTGCGATCGTCGTGCCGGAGAGCAGGATCGACAGTGCACGCCCCTTCTGATTCGCTGGTACGAGGGTTGTGGCCGTGCTCAGTGCTACGGCGAGGAATCCTGCGTTTGCGAGAGCGCTGAGCACCCTGGTGATGAGCAGGAGAGAGAACACGGGTGTCATCGCTCCGATGACGTGGCTTCCCGCGAAAACGATAAGGCAGACGATCAATGTGAGCCGCGGTGGCCAACGGCGAGCGAACGCCGCCATCACTGGTGCGCCGATGACCATACCGACCGCGAATGCAGAGGTCAGCAGGCCTGCAGTGCCGACCGAGACGTCAAGTTCGGTCGCGATCGCAGGGAGTAACCCCGCGAGCATAAATTCTGAAGTGCCCATGACGAAGACCGCCAGGGCAAGCATGTATAAAGCAAAAGGCATCGAGTACTCCGAGGTGTGAGATCAAGAGATGGTTCTTCTTGTCACCACGGCCAGCGCCCCGGGTACGCCAGACATACGCCCACAGAGATCGTGGGCGTTGTAACTAGTGGTTCAAGGGGCTGGCGGCGTGACCGACAACCCCTGACCTGTCTGATTCGGGACTCGACATACCCCAAACTCTACACGCCTTCAATGGCGAGCGGTCTGGACAGATACTTCTTGAATAGGCACGGGGTCATTGCGCGCGGGGGCAGAACAACGTCCCTGGACATCACCGGACTGACGAGAATGCCGGAGAGTCCGCCATGACCGCGGTCGTCTCGTGAGCAATCCGTCCGTCTCCGCGTAGCTAGCTGCAAGAATCGGGTTTGCCGCCCTCCAGTGATCTGGCGAGGACCGATGTGGCCGAATTGATGTTCAGCGGCCCAACCGAGATTGAATCAACGGCAAGTATGCCGGATCCTTCTCCACCGCCACCACTCGAAACCCAGCGCTGACTGCGGCCTCGATGGTGGTCCCGGATCCGGCGAACGGTTCCAACACGGTGCCGCCCGGCGGGGTGAGCAGGGTGATCAGCCAGCGCATGAGTCCGAGCGGTTTCACTGTCGAATGCGACACCCCGAACGCGCGGGGACGTTCGGCCTGTGAAGGCTTGTGTTCAAAACGGAAGATGGGGAATTTCCGTGACAGCGACTCGCCCTGCCACGTCCCCGTCAACACATCTAAAGAGTCCGCCTGGGACGCATCGAAAGCGACATTCGTCGGCCACCGGTCATCGGCAAACCGGGCTCCGTCAATGTTGATCCCGCCGACACCATGCGCGAGCACGTTCCGGACTGTGTTCTGCTCGGGTGGCTTGCGGGCGATGATGATCGGCTCGAACGCCGGACGCAACGCCGTGCCCCACCCCTCCCAGAGCTGTGCGTCTTCCGTCACGGGTGTGCCCTTCGAGAGCACCGTGCGCGTCGCACCGAGCACACCATCATGCTCGGTGGTCTGCACCGTACGGTCGGGACGGTGCGCACCGTGGTGTTTGTCGAGTGCGTGCGAAAGGTCCATCGACTTCGGCATCCCAGTGGTGTGCAGCCAGGCAATCTGATCCCGGATCTCAAACCCGGCGTCCTCGATGCCGCGCACCATCCTGTGCCATGTGCGTGCACCACCGAACACTGCAATGTGTGCGCCCGGCTTCAGCGCGTGCAATGCGCCGTGCGCCCAAGCGGTGCACCAGGCCTCGAATATCTCTGGCCCAGTCATTGCGCTGGTATCGAGGTGAGAGAGGGAGTCGCGGAACCCACTGGCGTCGTCCCAGGAGTGCCCGTTGAAGCTGAGCCCGTAGGGCGGGTCGGTGACCAGGGCATCGATACTCGCCGCCGTGAGGAGCGGGAGGAGCTGGACGGTATCGCCCTCGTAGAGCGTGACCTGGTCGTCGGCGTAGCTGGGTGCGGGTAAGTGCCCGGCGGGCATAGCCGGTGGCGGCGTGGGGTCGGGCATGGTGGAGCTCCCTGCTGTTCGGGGCATGTCCGCCGCTGTGTCGGCATGACAGGCTCACCCAGCAGGTACGGGGCCAACCGCAGAACGACGAGGCGACACAAGCCACGTGTCGCCTCGAGCCGAGAGCGCCGATTTCACCGCTTCGTGCCATCCGACGAGCCGATCGAGTTTCGCTGATTCCCAGTGCCTCAGATCTCCCACACACGATCGGCAATCAACGTGAAATCGCCGACCCGGCCACCACCATTCGCTACCTGGCGAAATTGGCGGAGGTGGTCCGGCCACATCCTCCCAATGCTGACAGCTTAAAATGTTGGGCCGGAAACCTGCCGAGTATCCCTGCGGCACAAGTCGGTAGATTTTACCATCTTGTATGCGAACCTGCTGTCATATGCTGATTGACATGGCACCGAAACCTGAGTTCACATCCGACGACTACGTGGATCCCAACGTTCCCGAAGACGAATTGCGCATCCGCTCCGACCATCCGCAGGTCCGAGACCTGTCTTACGACCGCAGTCGCATGCGCCAGCTAAATGACCTCTACAAAGGCGCAATGTTCGACCCCGGTTGGGATCGAAATGATGCACTCGATCCCGATGACGAATCGACTTGGCAAACCGAGCGCCTCGAGCTTTACATCAAGGAACGTGCGCGCGGCAAAGGATACGTCTCTGACTTCATCTACAACAGTCGAGACTTACCCGTCACTGTTTATGGCATTCTGATCAATCGCGGCCGGGGGCTGGAGATTGCTGAGCTAGAACTCTTCCGAACCTCTTGGGGATACTTTGATGACTGGGGCGACTTCGTCGGCGAGGATGGCAACGACCAGCAGAAAGAACGCAGCGAACCTGAGCAGCTCATCACCAGCGATGTCTTGCGACGGATCCCACTTGGAAGAATCGTCGCAATGGCGCAGCAATCCCTGGCCCACGAGGCATGGCGCACCGATGGCCTCCAGGTTCTCATGGGACGGGATCGTGGACCCGACGAACTTACTTCCGAAGAAGTCAACGCCCTCGAGTCAGGCGCGCGTGCCGCCAAGCAGACCAAACGAGGACGCCCGCCACTTCCGGACAGCACCCTCACCGAGATTGCACACGCATATCTCGAAGAAGCACCTGCTGGAGTCGGTCTCCTCAAACGTCTCGCAGCACGCTTCGATCGTCCAGAGGCGACCGTCAGAGACTGGATCGCCTCTGCACGCCGCGAAGGGTTCCTCACTCCCGCGATTCCCGGAAAACGGGGCGCAGGTCCGGGACCTCGGCTCACCACGGATCAGACGCGACGTAGCCCGGGAGTGGACAATGCAGGTTGAAATGGACCCAGAGGAGACTGTCGCAAAGCTCTGGCAGGCGTGCGACCGTTGGACGGAACGTGCCGAGTGCTTCGAGAAGCTTGCGGATGCAGGGTTCCCTGACGGTTCACGACTACACCGAGATAATGCCAGCGCAACCGTCGGCGAGGACTCGCTCGCCGTATCGAGGTATGTCCAGGAGCGAGCGAGGAACGCTGCACGGATGCTGCGTGCACTACATCGGGATATCTTCAAGACTGAACCAGGGCGTTTCCACCTGGACGCGACGGTGCTGTACCCGCTGATGCGCGCTGCCATCGAGGATGCGACGACGATCGCTTGGCTTCAGGCTCCCGAGGATCGCAAGGAACGCCTCACCCGAGCGTTCCGTGCGCTATTCACCGACTCGCTCTATTTCACAGAGAACCACCTGCTTCTGGCTACTGCTGCACCTACCGTCGGCGCTGTGCCTGTGGAGATGGGTGAGGCACTTTCGGCGCACATCACTGCTGAGAGGACAGCAACACGGACACACTTCGAACGCCTCGCGGGCGAGTTGGGGCTCGACGTTTCCGAGTCGACGAGGAAGCTGACTACCAGCGCGCCGGTAAAGGTCCACTACGGCGATAACAGCGTGGAGTTTGCTACTTGGAAGTTTCTGAGCGACCTGAGCCACTTCTCTTTCATGATGTTGCGACACCTCGCGACCACACCGATCCCTGGCACACCGACACCTTTGCTCCATGCAACGATGCTCCAGTTCGCTCAGACAGTTAACCGAGTGTGCAGTGACGCAGCCGAGCGGATCGAACAGTCCGCATCCATCAGATAGAAACGACTCTTACAATGGCACATTCACTCCATTCGTCAATGACCCGCGCGCTAAAATGTCGGTTCGCGAAGCCCTGGGAACGCGAGACGGATAGGTTACGACCATGACGAAGCGGCGGTCCAGGACAAACCCTCAACTTGCCGAGGACAACGAGTGGCTACGCCGGCTAGATCGAATCTCGTTGGCCGTCGACGCCTGGCGGAAACGCGCCGAGAACCCGACGTCGCCTGAGCATGGAAGCTCGCTCGCGGCCGACTCCATGGAGGGGCTAAGTGTCGAGAACCCCATCTGGTACTCGATGTGCATCTCTTCCGAGCACCTAGATTTCGCAATCGACGCCATGCGGGCAACGAGCACGATGTATCCGACCGCCTATATGACCGTCGCGCGAACTGCGTTTGTCGCGGCCGTGAACGCGGTGTGGATGCTCGCACCGTCAGCGCGGCAAGAGCGTCGCGAGCGTGCGCTCAAGCTCCGTGCCGATGATCTTCGCGTTCAGGTGACATCTTTTCGCGATATGAAGATCCCGGACGGTAAACCCCAGGAAGCTCGCGCCGACCTCTTGGACCAGCTGCGTGAGCGGCAGGCCAGCCTGCAGTCGGTGGCGAAGTCACTCAGCATGACGGAAGATGTCACAAAGATCAGGTTCAATCAGACCAAGGCGATCGACTGGGTGGCTGAGCATATGCACGGCGTCGACGATGATCTCCTCATCGGTGCCACGCAATCCGTCTGGCGATCAGGCAGCGCGGCGGCTCACGCGCAGTACCACTTCGGCATTATGCGAGTCGACCGTAACGAGACGGTACGCGATGCTGGGGGCGGTTCGGTCGTGCGGCTCCGCGGCGATCTTGATAGCGACGTTGGCCCGGCCTTGGCAGCGGCAGCCATGACGCTGAGCGAAGCATTTCGGCTGTACGATCTCCGGCGCGTATCCCACGACCGCACTTGACTGTTGGCCGACCACGGAGGGCGTCGGGAGTTGCGGGTCTGCCACGGTGACGCAGACGTTTCTTGACTGAGGCTCAAGGTTGCGCGTAGTTCAAGGGAGCCGCGCGGGTATCGAATATAGTTCGTGACTTTCGTTGTGCTTGAAGCGCGCATAGGCGCGAGGGGCCACCCCGTATCTTTGCTTGAAGGCTCGCGATGCAACAGCAGGGTCGCTCCACCCGACGGCTGAAGCGATCTCTCCCACACCGAGTCTCGTGGTGGCAAGAAGCTCGGCCATTTGGTCTGTTCTCAGCTGACGAAGATATGCCGCCGGTGATATCCCAACCTGGGCACGAAATAGTCGGGCCAGTTGCGAGCCTGACAACGCGACCTCGCGGGCCAACACGTCAATCCGCCATGGACGCCCCAGATCGGCACGCATCAGTGCGATAGCCAGCGTCACCTCCCGACGCGGGGTTACCCCCGTAGCCATCGACACCTCGCTGAAATCCGATGGGATACCGTTCAGATGCCCCACCGCATGGAACACACTCGTTGCCATCGACAGCAGTGCGAAATCCCCGCCGTCACTATTACCCAGGCGCGCCAAGCGTCCAAGCGTTGGGGCAAGGTCACGCATCGCTGAGGCGGCCAGTTGCAACTGCTGGAGTTGTGGTTCGCATTTAAGCGCGCGGTGCAGATTGTGCACAAGGGGATGCGTAGCCGATAGCCATCGCATTTGATCGACCAGATACTCAGGATGGAAATAGAACGTCACCGTTCGTGCATGTCCGTCAGGGAATCCTCGACATTCGATACCTGCCGGAATCGTAAGAATGCTCCCCGATTCTAATAGCACCTCTCCCAAGGGTGAGGACACTCGCGCCCATCCCGAGATCGTGAACACAACCTTCACGGAGTCCACCACCACTGGCCCCGAATCGACATACGCAGTCTGTTCACGCACCGCCAGTGGGATCATGCCCGGATCGGGCATGATCCCCTCAGAAACGATTGTCATTGACCCTCGCTTCGGTGAAGACGACCTTCAGCTGATTGGTCGGCTGATGGACCTTCCAGTAGGCAGCACCGCACATCGCGCCTGAGCATGGAGAAGCAGCGTGCCCGATACTCGGACGCGGCACGGCACAATGAAGCGTTCTGCTTTGAGCCACGAGTGGTTCAAAGCAGAACTTCTCAGTCGTCATGTTCGACATAGCTAGGTGGTCAGTCGAAGTTCGGAAGTATCCGCACGATTCTCCATTTTGCGTGGATGATCTGTGTCATGACGCGGTCACTTCTGCGTCGCTTGATACAGCTATCCGGATTCGGGAGGCTAGGAGGCCCGCGGCAACGAGTCCGATGATCGCCAAGATGCTGGCGACAAAGTACGGAGTATTCCCAGAAAATGCTGGCGCAAACCCGATCCCGAGATAGATTGCTATCCCGGTTGAACCGCCTAGCTGGTCAGCAGCTCTTTGCACTCCGGAAGCGATGCCTGCATCCTGTTCAGTGACACCAGTAACAGAGACATATTGAAGCCCGACGAGACCGAAGCCCATGCCTGCTGCGATCAGGATCATGGCAGGGATCATTGCGGGTGCCGGTGCGTGCAAATGGACGACTAGGGCAATTGATGCCATGGCCAGTGCTGTGAATACAAGGCCAGCAAGGATGCACACGCGAGCACCCCAACGGCCAAGCAAGCGCGGCACGTATGTCACCGCAACTACCAGTGACACAGCCAATGGGACGAGCATGAGCCCTGTGGCGAGCGGGCTCAGGCCCAGACGATCCTGAAGGTAGAACGTGAAGAGCAAGAATGATGTCGACAATGCAGCGCTCAACAGCGCAGTTGACGCGTTTGCCAGTGTTCTCGCACGGTGTCGGAAGAAGCTAATCGGAACCATAGGGTTCGCGGCTTTTCGTTCGAACACGACGAAAAGTGTGCCGCATATGAACGACGCCAGAATCGCGAGGATCCAGATCATCGGATAGCGGCTTGACCCCGCTTCGACGATGCCGAAAACAAAAAGGAGGGGTGTAACCGTGAGCAAGACCGCACCGCGCAGGTCGAGCGGAACGCGTTCAAGTGAGCGTCCGGGCGGAACGAGGAAACTTGTAGCGACGAGAACAATGGCGACAAATGGAATAGCTACCAAGAAGATCGATCGCCATCCCAAGAACTCTGTGATGATTCCGGAAAGTACGAACCCGAGCACCAAGCCACAGCTGGCGACAGCAGCCCATACGCCCAGCGCGCGTGAACGCGGAGTCCCCTCGGGGAACAGCATGACAATAATGGCCATTGCCGCGGGCAGAGCGAGCGCTTCGCCAACGCCTTGAAGAAGTCTCGCCGCAACAAGGATAGGAAATGACCATGCTGTTCCCGCGAGCAGTGAGGCTGCACCGAAAATTGCAGTCCCAGCAAGGAGGATGCGCCGCCGCCCAAACATGTCACCAAGACGACCGCCGAGCATCAGAAGGCCACCACCAGCGATTGTGTACGCGACCACGACCCAGGTGAGCTGACGCTCGCTAGCGCCGAACTCCGCTCCGATCGAGGGCAATGCGACATTAACAACAGTCACATCGATAGCGATAAAAAACTGCAGCATCGCAAGGCAGACCAAGGTCAGCCAAGCGCGCACCGATGAGTCACTTCGGCGCGAAGAAAAAGTATGAAAAGACACTAAAGGCTCCGTTGTTCGAGAATGAACCCCGGGCAGCACAAAACGCCGCTCCGGGTAGATCACGAAGCGTCGGAAACGTTAAAAGAAGGAACGCTCCGCCGCTAGCGGAGCGTCTTCGTTACTGCGACAGCAGTCGCACCTGAAGGACTTGACATACCAGCCACCATACCGGCTGTCTGACCTTCTGTCACAGCAAATCTCGGTGCTGCGTAGCCGCGCAAGCGTTGGAGCTGAAAGTAGCGGAATCTACAACGTCCACGTGTTGCACACCACCGGCCCCACTCATCAGCACATTCGATTCTGCGTGCACGAAGAACAACCTCATAAAATTCGTGCGTTCAATGTGATGGCAGTGCAGGCCGTCTTGTTTCGAGTCGATGGTGGTTCGAAAAAGACGGCCTGCGCCGACTTTGAAATCATGTCGTCTAAGGAACGTCCAGGAGGTACTTCTTCTCGCTTTCACGCATGCGTCCAGCCAGCATCGCGATTAGAGCCAAGGATGGTGGGATGGTCCCCGCGATCACGAAGATCACCGGGATAGGTACTAGCAGTGAAAGTGGCCCTGCGATGGCGATCGAGATGGGCATGAACGCGATTGACACGAAGAAGTCGAGACTGGCGACTCGGCCGATCATGTCGAGCGGCACCAATCGTTGTAATAGCGTTCCCCAGATGACTACGCCCGCTCCAGTAAGCGCTCCCACAATGAACAACGCTGTCAGCATCAGAATCAAATTATCGGCAATGCCGATCACCACGAGCGGAAGTGTGCCACCGCCCCAACATACGATCATGAATGTTAGATAGCGACGAGGGAGTCTCAGAGACGAGACCACCAACGAGCCGATCGCCCCGCCGATGCCGTATGCGGCTAGAAGGAAACCGAAAGTGGCTTCGGCGTCCTCGAACCGCGCACGGGTGAGGAAAGGTAGGAGTACTTCGATGGGGCCTTGAATGATGAGTGCGAGCGAGCACCCGAAGATCAGCGTCCAGAGGAGCCAGCGCGTGTCCATCACATACTTCACTCCCGCCCGGAGGTCTCCCCAGACGCTGGGACGTTCCACCGGTAGCACGGGCTTGGTCACTTCCTGACGTCGACTCAGGAACAAAGTGATGACGAAAGCGACCACATACGATGCCGCGACAACGGCTGCCCCGACGGCAGGGAAGAACAGACCGACGACCATTCCTCCCAGTGCAGGCCCGAGACCCTGCCCCATCGACGGACGAAGAGCACCTTCGAGCCCATTCGCGGCAAGTAGTTCTTCTGGCGGAAGCACCTGGGGCAAATATGCACTGTAGGCCGGATAGAAGAATGCGCTCCCAGCACCCATCGCAAAAGATGCAGCGCCGACATGCCACAACTCGATAGCCCCGCTGAACGACAAAACTGCCGCCGCCGTCATCACAGCGGCGGTGCACCCCTGCACGATGATAATGATGTGCCGCTTGGAGAACCTGTCGGCGACCACGCCCCCCAAGATCGCGAAGGCAAACAGACCAAGACTCATCCCTGTTGCCACTGCCGAGAGCGCAAGCGGACTGTCGTCAAGTGCAAGCACTTGAAAAACCATAACGATCGTCCACATACCGGTGCCGAAGACCTGAATTCCAACTGCGCCGAACAACAGACGATAGTCCCGGGAAGCCAACGGGCGAAGGGCGCGTATACGAATAGGATTCTTTGCGATCATGCCAGCACGTCGCCTTCGGCCCTGGCGGTCAGCTGAAGTTGTGGCCAGCTGGCGACATCGCGTAGGAGTTGCCGGTCATGACTTGACAACACAACAGCGGCTTGAGTTGCCCCGAGCGCAATGGTGAGTTCGTCGACAAGAGTGAAGGAGAGGTGGTTGGTGGGTTCGTCCAGGAGCAGCAGATGAGGGCGTTTCGAGAGCACGAGCGCGAGGTCGAGACGGCGCTGTTGACCCATCGACAGTTCGCCCACACGCTTGCCGGTTTCGCGGGGCCGCAAGAGGCCAAGCTGCGAGAGGCTGACCACTTCCGATTGCAACAGCACTCCTGCAGAGACGAGTGCACCGATATGCGCGGCATAGACTTCGCTCGCCCGCCGGTCCAAAGGTAGTGCGGATTCTTGATGCAGAAACCCTATGCGGGTGCTGCCCGGCCTCTGAATGGTTCCCGTGTCCTGCACAAGCTCGCCGCTGACCACACGAAGCAGCGTCGATTTTCCTGCCCCGTTCGGGCCAGTGACAACGAGTCGGCCACGGTGCGACAGCGTAAACGACACCGACGTTGCCAACCGACCGGCCACACTAACGTTATCGACGCTAAGGAGAGCAGCTCCGGTTCGAGTTGGAAGGTCGGGGAATCGGAACAGCTGCGGTGGCTCAGGCACTGTCACCGGGTGTGCTTCGAGCGCTTCCCGTCGACGATGCACGTTCTGAACGTGTCCACCTGCTCGCGTGGCTCGGCCGTGCTTGTTGGTTCCCTTCTCAGGTCGCCACCCAGAGATGAGTCTGTTTTGCGCGGCGCTGAGACTTTCTTGCAGCCGTGTATGCTCCGCCTGCTGACGCTCGTAATCCTGTTCCCAACGTTCTCTTTCGCTCAGACGCCCCTCCTGATAGCCGGCATACCCGCTGCCGTAGATGCGTGGACGATTATCGGGTGCTGGGTCGAGATCGATGATGGTCTCAGCGATGTCAGACAGCAAGGCTCGATCGTGGCTGACGATAATCACGCCACCACTGCGTGCTCGGAGCTGCGCGGTCAAGAATTCCAGTCCACTTCGGTCGAGATGGTTGGTGGGCTCGTCGAGCAACAGGAAGTCGTCCTCACTGCCAAGGAGACACGCCAACCTCACCCGATACCGTTGCCCCACAGAGAGGTCAGCAAGCAGTCTGGTCATGTCTGTTTCTGCGTCGAGCGCTTCGAGGGCGATCTGCACGCGGCGTTCGGCGTCCCAAGCCTGGATCGCTCCGGCAAACTCCAACGCAGCCGCATATTCCTCTGCAGCTCCTTCTCTGTCATCGGCAAGAGCACTAGCGGCGGCATCAAGCGCCAAGACGGCAGCGCGAGGCACTGCCATCGCCTCCGCAACGGCTTGCCCCACCGTCCGACTGTCAGTGGCGGTCATTTCCTGTTCTGCGAGGCCAAGAGTGCCTGTGCGCTGGACACTTCCGCTATCGGGTGAAAGCACACCAGCGAGCACATAAAGGAGAGTCGACTTTCCACGTCCGTTTTCGCCAACAATTGCGATACGTGATTGGGCCGTAACGGTGAGATCGACGTGATTGAGGACAGGTGTGGCTCCACGCATGAGAGACACATCAGCGAGGGTGAGTTGCGCGCGATGGCGCGCCGGATGTACATAGGTATGGGTAAGCATTCGAATCCTTCGAAACGACGCACCACGAGCTTGAAAGCAAACGGGCACGCAAATGACGGCGACCCCGAAGGGTCAGAAAAAGTGGCCGCCGCCTACTCGGAGCTACTCAACGAGCGCGGTGGGCCTACTTAGCCGTCACAGGAAATATAAATGCATAAGGTCAAGCGTACCGTACGATATCGCGTGCTTCCAGTTGGGGCGTCCGTCGTGCTTCGTCGCCACAAGGCTTGATCAACGTGACACAACCCAATTCCTGCATACGTGGGCGATTCAAAAAACACTTTGGCCGCAGGTGAACGAACCAATATCAGCTGGAACTCGTCGATGTGTCGGCATACCTTCCGTGTGTGACGGTGTCAATCAGAGTTATGGCGGCCGGTGCTGGGTACCGGTACCTACTGAACTCCGTCGTAACCGGTGACGGTGATCGCGATGCTGCTTCGTCCCTAACGAGGTATTACCTCGAATCCGGAACACCACCGGGCAAATGGATCGGATCCGGCATCGGAGGCCTACCTGGCGGAGTCCAACCAGGCAGCGAAGTGCATGAGACTCAGTTGCGTCGGTTGATGGGGTTCGGTCAGGACCCGAACACCGGTGAACAGCTTGGACGTCCCTACCGGAAGTTCGCCACTGCAACGGAGCGTGTCGAGCGTCGTCTCAATCGCCTTACGGTGAATCTCTCTCCAGACGAAGTCGCAGCTCAAATGGTGCTGATCGAGGCTGAGGAAGCGGCGAAGCCGACAGGTGCTCCGGTTGCCGGGTTCGATCTCACCTTCTCCGTTCCCAAATCAGTTTCAACATTGTGGGCAGTCGCCGACGGAGGAACACAGACCCTCATCGCCCGCGCTCACCACGCAGCAATCCAAGACGTGCTCGGGCTGCTCGAACGAGAGGTCGCAGCGACTCGCGTTGGTGCGGCCGGGCCGCGGGGTGCGGTCGCACAGGCCGAGATTCGTGGAGTGATCGCTACCGCCTACGATCACTACGATTCCCGCGCCTCCGATCCACAACTGCACACGCATGTAGTGGTCGCGAACCGTGTCCAGACGGTGCGGGACGGGAAGTGGCGCACACTGGACTCTCGAGCTCTTCACGGGGCGATAACTGGATTATCGGAGCACTACAACGCCGTCCTTACCGATCACCTCGCTGTACTACTTGGCGTTGAATGGGAGGCGCGTGAGCGTGGCGCGGGCAGGTCGACGGCGTGGGAGATCGCTGGGGTCCCACAGAACCTGATGGATGAGTTCTCATCCCGCACCCGAGACATCGAACTCGTCAAGGACCGGCTGGTCGCGGAATACCTCGCCAAGCATGGCCGTCAGCCGTCGGCAAAGTTGTTGTGGCAGTTCCGACAGCAAGCCACTCTCGCTACGAGGCCGCCGAAGGAAACGCACTCGCTGCGTGCGCTGACCCAGGATTGGCGTGACCGGGCCACCCGAGTTTTGGGCGAGGACGCGCCGACGTGGGCATCCGCATTGGTTGCAGGCAGCGTACGAGAACCGTTGCTACGGGCCGACGATATTCCGCTGGATGACCTCCGTCTGGTCGCTGAAGCTGTGGTGGAGCGGGTGGGTGATCGTCGGGCGACGTGGAAGCGCTGGAATCTGCATGCCGAGGCCGTGCGGCAGACGATGGGGCTGCGGTACGCCTCAACTGCGGACCGGGACGCTATCACCGGGCTCATTGTGGATGCGGCCGAGCAAGCATCATTGCGGTTGACGCCGCCAGAGCTTGCGTCGAGCCCGCCCGTTTTTCAGCGAGGCGACGGCACGAGCGTGTTCCATCCGAAAGCCTCGACGGTGTACTCCTCCGAGCAGGTCCTGGCCGCTGAGTACCGGCTCCTCGCCGCCTCGAATACGCGCTCCGCGCCTACCGTTTCACTATCCCTGATAGAGCAGGCAGCACGTTCAAAGAGCGGTAGTGGCCCTGTGTTGTCTGCGGATCAGGAACGCGCGATTGCGAAGATCGGGGTCTCTGGCCGGGTGCTCGACGTCCTCGTAGGCCCAGCAGGAACCGGGAAAACGACCACTATGAGTGCTCTCCGCAGGGCGTGGGAGAAGGACCACGGTGCCGGGTCGGTGGTCGGCTTGGCTCCGTCCGCGGCCGCAGCGGATGTACTCGCCCAGGACCTCGGCATCAGTACCGAGAACACCGCAAAATGGTTGCACGAGCACCGCCGCGGCACCTGGAACCTCACCACTGGTCAGCTGGTGATCATCGATGAAGCCTCCCTCGCGGGGACCCTCGCGTTGGACACGCTCACCGCCCACGCCGCCGACGTGGGCGCGAAGGTACTGCTGGTGGGTGATTGGGCTCAGCTGGCCGCGGTCGACGCGGGTGGGGCATTCGGGATGCTCGTCCGGGATCGTGGCGATGCGCCGGAGCTGTTGGATGTGCGCCGCTTCCGCAACGACTGGGAGAAGCACGCCTCCCTCCAGCTGCGTCTCGGAAACACTGATGTCATCGACACCTACCTCGAGCGTGACCGCGTCACCCCGGGAACCTATGAGGACATCCTCGACGCCGCGTACCAAGCCTGGCTCGCTGACCAAGTTGCGGGGAAAACGTCGGTGCTGATCGCGGAGACCCTCGACACGGTATCCGAGTTGAATACGCGTGCCCGCACCGACCGTATTCTCGCAGGCGAAGTCGCGCTGGAAGGGGTGAAGTTGCATGACGGGAACGAAGCTTCTCGTGGTGATCTAATCATCACTCGCCGAAACGACAGGCGTTTGCCGCTCGGCAGGGGGTGGGTGAAGAACGGCGACCGGTGGGAGGTTGTCCGTGCGGGCAACGACGGCTCCCTCGCCGTGAGGCGGGCGCACTCGAAATGGCGGACCACGATCACACTCCCGGCCACGTATGTCGCCGAGCACGTTGAGCTCGGGTATGCGATCACTGCCCACCGTGCTCAAGGCTCCACCGTCGACACCGCGCACGCGATCGTGCATTCACCAGAGGTAACCCGTGAATCGCTCTACGTCGCGATGACCCGTGGCCGGGAGTCCAACCGCGTCTACGTCGCCACCGATCAGCATCACCTTGAGGAGCATCAGCACCGAGACGATCTGGAGATGAGCGCACGGAGCATCCTCTACGGCATCCTCCAACATGTCGGTGCCGAACAGTCCGCGCACGACACCATCACGACTGAGCAAGAGGCATGGGGTTCACTCGCGCAGCTCGCCGCCGAATACGAAACCATCGCTGGGGAAGCCCAACAATCCCGCTGGGTCACCCTCCTTGAAACCTCTGGTCTGGAATCCGAGGTCATTGATGACCTGGTCGAGACAGACTCGTTCGGGATTCTTACCACCGAACTGCGCCGCCTCGAGGCCGACGGGCACAACATCGAAGCCCTCCTCCCACGAGTGGTCCGCGCAGGCAACCTCACTGACGTGGATGATCTCGGTTCCCTGCTCCGATATCGGATCCAGAAAGTCACCGCGAGCTACCCGCCCGCACCGCGGCAGGCTCCCGGGCTGATCGTCGGCCTTGTCCCACGGGCCACTGGCATCACCGACCCCGTGATGCGGCAGGCCCTTGAAGAACGGGAACATCTCATGCAGAACCGGCTCGATGCACTCACCCAAGAGGTTCTCGAACACTCCGCGCCGTGGGTCGACGTTCTCGACGTCGCCGACCCAGTGGCGCGGGGGCGCGGGGTCGAAGCGGTGGTCGCATATCGAGACCGGTGGGGCATCATCGCCGCCAGTCCTCTCGGGGCAGTCCCAGTCGATGATGCGCAACGCATCGACTATGAACGCACCCGCGCACGCATCTACGGACTAGGAAATTCCGACCAGGCAGCTGGTACGTCCATCATCCGCGAGCAGGACGGACGCACCCTCGGCTGACTCGTAAGCCGCGCCTCGTCACCTCGCCTTCGCCAGCTGCGTCCCGTGGTTTACACGGTCGCCTGGCACGCACACCGCAACGGCAGGTGAACAGACGACGGTGGGGCTACGTCACCCAATGACGCAGCCCCACCGTATCTCCTTTCGGGTGCGAGTTATCCCTTCGTCAGGTCGTCGAGATCCGCTACGAGATCTTCATCGCGGACATATCCGGTGCGTTCCCGATACAGGGCGAGACGGCGGCCGAACCAGAGCGTTGCACCGGTCGCGAGAAGCACCAATGCGGTGATGATCCCGGCCCAGGTCCATCCGGCCCCGGTGACGGCCAGCGACGGTGGTCCGGGCGGTGTGACGGGCTTCTCGACCACCTTCGTGGTCTCACCCTCCGCACCGCACTCGCCGCGATGCAGCTGCTCACCGTCTGGGCTGTAGAGCGTCTCGACCCAGAAGTACGTCCCTGCCCGGTCGAACACCAACTCCGCAGAGGTATATTCGCCGGGACCAGTGACGGTGATCAGCTGATCGTGCGTGTCGAACACCAGAGTGTCCGCCTCACACTCTGCCTTACTGCCGGTTTGCAGGTAGGCCTGGAACGCGAGGACCGTGCCTTCCGGGACGGTCCCTTCCACGATGGCGACATCATGCGCCGGATCACCGAGTGTCGCCTCGGGCACCGCGCGCGTGGTCACTCGGAGATCGGTCGGACGCTCGTGAACGAGGGTGGTTTCCCCAGGAGCACCGATGAACCCTTCCGCGAGTACCTCACCGTCCGGGCCGTGCAGGGTTTCGACCCAGAACACCAGCCCTGCCGCATCCACTGTCGTGGTGCCGGACTCGTACTCGCCAGGCCCCTCGACGGGGATCTCCTCGGAGATGAAGAACGGCTCCAGCTCCTCATCTATGGCGGGTTGCTCCGGGTAGGGGCCGTAAGCGCGGAACACGAGGTACGCGCCTTCGGGTAGATCCCCAGCAACGATGGCAGTGTCGCTGATCGGTTCGCTAACGAACGCTTCCGGTGTCGCCTTTGTCGTCACCGATACCTCCACACTTGGTGCGGGAGGCTGGGGTACGTAGAAGCGTTCGAGGATGTCCGCCGGTGAGGACCGGAACGGCTGCACCCGGTCATCTCCTGCGAAGTCCGAGACGATCACGTAGTAGCCAGGCTGCGTGGGGCGGATCTGGTCCGCGTCCGTGTAGCCGAGCTTGTAGATGCCGTTTCGTGCCGGAGTCGTCAGTGCCGTCAACGTCGGAGCCTCGTCGAGGATCAGATCATCGGTGAGCACTGTGTCGGTGGCGAAGGGGCCATAGACGGTGTGGGTGATGAGATCGAGGTCGCCGCCCCAGTAACCGTCACCGGTGAAGTCGCCATGGTTGTCGGGAAACCCGGCCACTTGGATCGTGTCGAATGCGCGCCCGTTCGGGTGCACGTTGTACTCCCGCACCTCCGACGTCACACTGACCGGCCACCGCACACTGGTCGATTCCAGCGGAATACCGTAGTTATCCGCCCAATCCTCCGCGATGTAATCCCGGTACTCATCGGGCTGGCTGGCCAGGCGCATCTCCCACACCCAGGTCACAAATCCCGCATTCGGGTGCGCCACCGGAGGCGACGTGTATGTCCCTGGGCCGGTCGCGGTGACCTGCACGTGTCCGATCGGTGTTGCGTCGCTGGGCACTCCGGCCTGCTCAAGCGGCGGCAGGGTTCCCGGCACCTGATACGCGATGCCGTCGAAAATCACGGGGATGGGTTCCCCGTCGATGCGCAGCCAGACTCCGTTGGTCGACGACACGGTGATCGTGTCCGTCACCGCATCCCCAGGCAGCGCGAGCCTGGCATCGGTCTGTGAGACGGCTTCAGGTTGGAACGGGGACACATGGGTTTCGGCGACCCGCCCAAACCAGTCGGTGAACGACCCGCGAATGTACTTCCCGTTCTCGCCCTGCGCAGCCTGGTCGATGCCCCACACCCAGGTGTAGAAACCTGACTCACCTGCAGTCAAGGACCCTGACGATGCATATTCGCCCGGCCCCTGATTCAGTAGCAGCGTCTCGGTGCCCACCACGGGTGCGCCGTCTGGTGCGGTCTCGGCTTCGACCGGCTGCTCATCGAACGGCCCATAGAGGGTGCCGTTTGCGGTCAGTTCCACCGGGTGCCCGTCGATGACGATCCAGTGGCCGGTACCGACCGTGGAGACGGTGAGGAGATCGACGAAGCTGTCACCCTCGGCGACATATTTGGAGGCGACCTGAGTGCCGATGACCGGCTGGAAATCCAGTGCGATCCACGGCGACTGCGCGGTAGCGGTCACCGCGGCCGGAGTCCCGTTCGCGAGCAGCCGCTGTTGCCCGGGCGTCTCATACAAGTTCACCCGCGCCCCGAGTCCAGCCGCACTGTACGACGCAGACGCGGACACCCGATACTCCGGAACGCCAGGGGTAGGCTTCCCGACGATCGGGTACGTGCCGGTGGTTAGCGCTTTCGAGGTCGTGCCGTCGGTGAAGGTCGCATCCGTGAGCACCACGTTCCCATTCAAGACGGTCGGTGACACAGTGACGGTGAGGGTGCCGTTGTACTGATCGGCCATCGTGACCGCCACATCAACCGATGGGTTCACCGCATGATTCGCGTTCGCTTCCGCGCGCATGGTCGCGAGGTTCCCAAGCACCGTGGCACGGTTTGCCACAGGAACGCGGCCGATATACCAAGAATCACCGCTCATCCCATGCGAGTTGTACGTGACGGGGTCAGCTTCTGCCCACACATACATCTGCACAGCCGCAGTGATGTCGGGGTTCGTGGAATCGCCCCATTTGGAGAGCACATAGTTCAGCTTCGCCAACGTCGTCGAGGAAAGCTGCTGCCCGGTGTGACTGACCAGTTCGGTGACTGTAGTCGGCCCCGTCGTCATATTCCACGGCGCGGGTGCTCCCGCATCCATGCAGTAGACCTGCCGGCCATCGGACTCAGCGATAAACGCACCGACCGTGCCGGTGGTATTCAGATCGCCATACCCAGGACCGAGTGATGCCGCCGACGCGGGACCGGCGGCGATGATGCCTCCGGTGACGAGCACCGCGGTCGCTGCGAGCAATGACCCGAACTGTCGTAGCCGCTGCCTAAACCGTGCTCGTGGCCGCTCGGGCAGATCGCCCGGGCCTCGGAGCGTCGGGGGTGATTGAGATCGCATTCCATACCTCTTTCTGCACCACACCAGGTGGTTGCCTCCTTGTGAGACGGCAGCAACCCCAGACCGGGGGTGCCACCAGCAGACAGGTACGACACCGCAAAGCTCGACACCGGTTGCCCGGTCGACCAGCCCTACCGGGAACCCCGCTATTCGCGTAGAATCGAGGTAGGCAGGACAAACCACACGCCGAGACGAACTGAAAGGTTCAGCAACGCAGACCGCCCAGAGGATCGGGCACTCACCCACACAGGACCAGCCGGCCACCTGATATTCCGTGTGCGAAAGTGAGACCCAGATCATGCTCCTGACCCGACTGTGGAACGCCAGCATCCGCACCCGTAGATTCCTGCGCCGGTGGATGCCGACAAACATCCTCCTCGACAAAATCCGCACCCGACGCGGCCTGAAATGGGGTATCCCCGCGATGCTCCTCGGCGGTATCTACCTCTTCGCCGCCGCCTACTGCACCACCCTCATCGATCACGGCTGGAGCGAATGGCTCTACTTGGTGTTCTTCCTGCTGCTGTGGAACGGCCTCAAGTTGCTCCTCATGGGACCAGTCAGCCTCGTCCTCCTGGCTCGTGTCCGCTTCCAAGAAGCACGCGCCCGCAGTCACAGTAAGCGAGCTGCGGCAGCATGGGAAGTGGCACCCGTCAGCAACTAACTGGCCTGCCGGTCCGCCAGTCCGCCGGACCGGCGCTACGCGTTTGTGATGTGCAAACGGATTTTTAGAGGGCTCCTCGCCAGCAGGCTCCACAGAGTCAGGGACGACCAAGTCGAGATGCCCAGCGTCGATGAGGTACTCGTGGCCTGGATCGGGGCGGAAGTATCACCGAAAGCGGTGTCTACGAGGCCGGAGAACAATAACCCAATCGAGTTTGCGGTCGCCACGCTAGGCAGAGTCATACTCGGGCCCAAAAACCTGAGTCAACCAAACCCGCAGCACGCCCGAATGCCGCTGCTAGCGTGTCGGTGGCCGCTACGCAGCAGGCGTCTGGTTTGATTGGGTAGAGGCTATTGACGACGACGGCGTCGTGTGTAACAGAGAGTAATAGATGACGAGATCTACGACGCGAATGCAGGACGCAGTTCGCATCCTGATGCTCATCGACAAGGCAGCGGAACCCATCGACGGAGCTGCTCTCGCTGCCTCGGACCCGCCGCTCGCAACCGCAGTCGGAGTCGTGCGAACCCAGGTCCGACTCCAGAAACTCGATTTCTGGGTCCGAAACCCCGACTACCTCGCCAACGAACTCCTCAACGACTACGAAGACGGCGATAAGGACCCCACACTCCTCCAAATAGCGGGCGAAATCCTTGACAGCGAAGAGCCTGAACTCCGCCGCTACCCGATGCTCCGTTATTTGTTCGGCGCGTACGAGGACCTGGAAGACGCCCTCTCGATCCTCCGCCAGGCCGACCTTGTTATCCGCCGGAAAAAAGGCCGCCCGGGCAACATAACGCGCACTGACTACTACCTCACCCAAGCCGGAGAGGCTCTGGCTGCCCAAATCCGCCAGGAATACCCCGAACTCGCCTGGTACTCCACCCGAGCAACACTCGTAGTACTCCTGGCCGACGGACAAGGTGCCACCACCCTCAAAGATCGTCAATACCTCATTGATGAGTACATCAAGACCCCACACGGCGTTCGCATCCCCAGCATCACCGGCCGAGCTCGCCGCCGGATAGCAGATATCAGAGCCAACCTAGAAGGACAGCAGCCATGAGCGTCCCTACCCAAGACGAACTGAGGGCCTTGATTGCGGAGAAGTCCGACCTCCCCATCACAAAAGTCGATGAAGTTCTCACCGGGCAAGGCGTCTCGCTCGTCCCGGTGCCGCCCGTCAGCCGCTCAATTGACATCAGCCGACTCCAATTCAGCGGAACCCGAACGAATACCCAGTGGGATGGCCCGTTCGATGAGACATTTGAATTCCCATACGGCGTCACCGCGCTCATCACGAGCGAGAACCTCCGCGGCAAGTCTTCCGTGCTGGAATTGGTCACCTGGGCCTTGCGTGGCAAACCCAGAGACCTTCGTAGCGACGTTAAACCCTGGTTCGACCGGATCTCTCTTGAGTACGCCATCAATGGCATCTCAATGGCAGTCGTCTTGACCAAAAGCGAATCCGGCTTCGTCGCTGACGTTATCCGCGCCACGGATGCGGCAACTTTGCGCGCCTATCTTGCAGGAGAAGGAAACCCCGCTGCCGTCAACATCGTTGGCTCAGGCATGTCAGAGTCGCAGTTTGCCAACTTCCAGGATGAAACCATGATGTCGCTCCTCGGTTTCGACCCCATCACACACTTCCAGAAACACAATGGCAGTGATCAAGGAGCACCACGAACCAACACTTGGCCCGCATACTACGGCGGAATACACCTTCCGCGGAACTCCGATCTCCTATTTGGCGACACCGTCTTCGCAGGCCTCCCTGCCCGTATCCTTCAGATGTACTGCAACGTGCCTCTCATGGGCACCTACATCCGCCTCAACACACTTGTTCGGGTACAACGCCAGGACGAAGCGAATATCGTCCGAAGAGCTACCGAAGATGCCGCCGCGCGTACCAGCAACCGCGCCTCCATCCAAGCTGAACTCGATGCGCTCGACACCAAATTCAATGCCCTCCCGTCAGCATCAGGCCGCCCCTTTGCTGTCGTTGCCAATGAGCTCAGAGAAGCAGAGCGCGATCTTGACACCGCTAACGCAGAAAGCCGAGACGCTGGCCGCACCTTCGACGAAGCTAAAGCGGCGCGACAAGAAGAGGTACTCCGCGCTAGCCGCAGCCGTGAGACCGAACTTGCAGAACTCCTATTCCAGGGACTCAACCCAGCTCACTGTCCTCGATGCGAGCAGAAGTTCGAGGCCAAACGCACTCAACGCGAACTCAGCGACCACGAGTGCGCCGTCTGCACCAAGGAAATCCCCACCGGTGCTCACCATGAAGACGACAGCACTGACGACAACGAAGACGCGGCCAACTCACTCGAAGCGCTCGCAGCCGCAGAGGAGGCGGCCCAGGAAAGCTCCGTCTTTGCCTCCGCAGCCGCAAAGAAGGTACATGATCGTGTCACCGCCCTCGCTGCCGAACTCACTACCGCCAGTCAGGCCGACGAGTTCAACGACCGATTTCGAATTCAACTCGAACAATCCCGATTGGCTGGTCGCCTGGAAAGCTTCCCTGAGGGGAAAAGCACTACCGAGTCTTCCGAAACTATCCGTGTCCTCGAGGCCACCCTTGACATCCTCAAGGACGTCACGACCGAGGAAGCTAGCGAACTCTTCATCGAACTCGACTCCGAAATTCTCGCTATCGGACGCAAGCTCGGAATCGACAATCTCGACTCAGTGAAGCTCAATCGCAACGGGGGAATGAGCGTTGTCACCGCCGGCGTCGAAGACTCCTTCAAGAATCTCAGCGGCGGCGAACGTGTCCGACTACGCGTGGCCGTCATTGCCGCGCTCTTGCGCATCGGTCACCGCTCCGGAGTAGGAAGCCACCCAGGACTTATTCTCCTCGACTCTCCCGGCGACGAGCTCACGGCCGATGCCGAAACAACTCTCCTCACCGAGCTCGATTCCCTCAAGAGCGAGCTCCCAACCCTCCAGGTCCTCGTCGCTTCCGACGATCCGTCCGCAGTTCAGGGCCACCTCGCCGCCGACCAAATCTACGCCAGCCTTGATGGAGGGCCGCTCTGGTGACCGCCTTCAAACTGACCACTGCGACCACTCGACTTATTGTCAGATGCCTCCAGCACTGCCTTGACCAACCCAGCGAGGAGGTTGCCAGTGCCTGGCCTGCTCGAAGCCTTAAGCAAGACCGGAGTCCCTGACGCCAGTATCCCCGGAGAGCTCGAGGCATTCGGAGACGACCTGCTCGCTTCTGTCGACCCCGCAGACCTCAAAGACGCCGAGACGGTCGCCCGAGCCGCGGCTGAGTGCGGCCCGGAGTTCATTGCCCTCGCAGAAGCTGCCGCGCGTGCAGATCATACCCACGCGGACCTACTCCTCGAAGCAGCCACCGTGGTCCTGCCTTCACTCACAAACCTAGTTTTCCTTGACTCCGCAGATGTTGCGCTCAACAGCCCCTTGTTTCTCCAAGCGAAGAGTCGCCCTCTCGCGTTGGCCCTCTACAGTCGCGTAACAGAAGCAAAGGCCACAAATGGACTTCAGGCGTATGCATATCTCGAAGCCCTGGCCAGGCTCGGGCTCACCGACACTACTGCTCGCTTCCGAGCTCTGGAATTCCTCAACACGGTCGAACCCAGCGACTCCGAAGATCTTCTGGAACGTCTGCCAAAGCTTATGGGGTTTGCTCTCGATTATTGGAACGATGAGGGTCTGGGAGACAGACTCCGAGTGCTGCTTGAACATGACATCACCCGTGCGGATGCAGCCTACGAACTCGCTCAGTTAACCCTCCGTACAGCACTCGAGGCTCGCACAGTTGAAGACGTACTTGCTGGACTTAGGTCTGCTCGGAACCAGTTCACAACCGTCGAAAGTATGGAAGAAGCCCGAGAAGACGCCACTCTCTACAGGTGCGTCTTAGAACTCACCGTCACCTTTGTGACTGGCGAGAGTTCAAACGGCGAACAGGCAGAAACTATAGATACGTTGACAGCTGCGATCACCCACCGAGTAGCGATGACGACGCGCAGCGACCTCGGCAGCTGGGCCGCACCCCGTCGCCAAGCAGAAGTTGAGTGGTTCGCACTCGCTAGAACCCTACGTGCTGCCATGGATCCGTTGCGCGAGCCTTCATGGAACACGCCTATCGTCACCTTGACGAGAGTCCTCGCGGCCTACCGGGCATCCCGATCCATCACTGTAATGGGCGGCGATGGGCTTCGGATTGTATTGGAGCCTGTAGTAGAGGCAGCGTTCCTTCGACGCGATGGTCTCCTGAACCATTTGCATGGGCTGGTCGAGGACGAGGATCTACCCGTCGACGAACTCGAAGTCGCACGCCGTCTCCTCGCCGCGATCACGGCGTCTAAGGAAGCTCCCAGTGGTGATGTGGTGGGAAAAGCCTGGGCGGCTGCGCCCGATTTAGCCGCAGAACTAAACGATAACCTTGACCCAGCGATCGCCGATGAACTCGTCGCAGCTAGCGAGAGCGCTCCAAATCTTCTTCGCACGCTGAACGAAGGGGCCAAGACGCGAGCACGCCTCAAGGCTCGAGAGTCCGATCCGATAGTTGATCAGCTACTTGAGCGTGTCATGGTCTCGCTAAAGGAGTGCCCCGGCCTTGGCGGCACTGCCCTAGACGAATTCACCGAGATGCTGACCTGTATCTTGAAGTTCGCTGCTGACCGCGCCAACATCGGCCGAATGAATGGCGGCCCAATCGTTCACTATCTTTTCGAGCCCGAAAATGGGAAACCATTCACTGAAAGCTTTCTCCAAATCGATGTCGCGACCTGGCTCAAGGCAACTCCTCTTCGGAGGTTCGTCGAGATGGAACAACACGATGTCGCGGCTGGTCGAGCTGACATCACAGTCGCCCAGAATCACAAGTTCACGATTGAGGTGAAGCGCGAACTTACCAATGTCTCACCTGCTGCTCTTCTCAAGGCATACGGAGGGCAGGCCGCTGCCTATTCCGTGACCGGCCCTGCCGTTTCTCTAGAGATGGTCCTCGACTTGACCGACCAAGTACACGGAACGCCCTCCCTTGAGGAATCGGTTTGGGTTCAAGAGGTTCCCATTTCCGGAGGACAGCCCCGTCACGTAGTAACTCTAGTAATCCATGGCAATCGTGTGACTCCTAGGGATATGAAGACCAACTAGGTTAGTACCAGGTTGCCAAGTTCCTTCTGGTCCCTTCTCGCGTACCTCAGCGAGGGATAACATGCCGGAGATTACATCGTTCGTGAGTTGTTTGCACGCAGCCAAGTTGCGGAGCTATAAGTACTCGCGCCGACCCACAAATACACGCAGGTTCGTGACCTGCGTGCGTGAGGACCTCTCGGCATGCTCGTCTTCTTGGTTGATCGTGACCACGATGCTCGCCCCTCACGCAAGTCGGCCTGCGTAGTGCTTGCTTTATTCGAGGTCATTGTTGCCCCTGGACAACGGAAACTTCAGTTGGGATCAACGGAGGGCGCAATGGTACGCCATGACTGCGGAGGTACCGGCCGATAGTGCCCGGGGCGACTCCAAGAACTATCCCTACCTGAGCAAGAGTTTTCCCTGACAGGTAAAGTTCCCGAGCTTGATCGACAGCGTCCGCGTCCAATCCTTGCCGCCGGATCCGCGCACCCGAGTTTCGAAGATGGCGCATCACCGCTTCTCGATGCAAGCCCACCTCAAGTCCAACTTGGCGCGCGCTCAGTCCGGCCCCGTATAACCCAACCATTCGAACAACAACTTCGGGGGTGACAGAGGTTTGAACCTTCCCAACCGACTCAATGACTCGGCCTCGAGGGTCCGAAATAGGCGTCCGTGCACCTACCTTGCGTACCATCGGTATCTCCGAACTCGCCCGTGAAATCAACGATTTCAGGGCCCGTGACGAGTTTCGAACGTCATCCAGCCAGGGGCACAAAATGAAACACCCTGATCCACGGATCAGGGTGTTTTTTGTTGGGTGGTTCGGGTTGGCGGTTAGCGGTTAGCGGTTAGCGGGACTAGCAGCCAAAATGTGCGCACAGCCCGGGCGGGTCCGTGGCTTCTTTCGGGTTAGTGGCCACAATCCCCGCGGTCCCCAATTCGGGTCTCCAAACTCCAGATACTGCGATGAGCCTATTCGAAACGTCAGATGACTCGATCGCCCTAGTCGAGTCGACACATATGGCCCCGAATTTACCCAAATTTGGGGCCATATGTGTCGACTCGAATCTGCTGGCGGGTTGGCGGGCTGGCGGGCGGGCTGGCGGGCGGGCCTTGGTTGCCTGACTCTACGTGGCTTGCGCGGGCATGGCTTGGTAGCCTGCTGGACGTTTTCGCCTAGGCCAAATCACCAGCGCCGTAGCAGCCAACGGAAGCGCAAACACCAGCATCGGCAGGACCATAATGCCCAGGAACGCCGTCACAATGGCACCGATCAGGGCCCCCAGCAGCACTCGCAGTGCTGGCGTTCCTGGCAGCATCGGGAACAGGAACCAGGCCAGAGCCGCACCACCAAACGCGGATGCCGTCAGCATTCCCAGCTCCATACCGTCCCAGGACGGAGCGTTGGTATACGCCGCGGCCATCGATCCACATGCCAAGGCAGCTAGTAATAACGGACCCCAAATATGCCGCGGACTGCGTTTAAGTGAGGGCCCAAACCGCAACCCAAGCACCGCCAGCAGTGGCACCGCCGATACCAAACCAATCGTGATGCCCTGCCCCATGGCTTGTGTCCCATCGTTGGCCCCACCCCACGAGGACCCCGTCAGCGCGTACACAACTCCCACGGTCCCACCTACTCCGCTAACGCCAGTCAAAATCCGCGATGCCAACAGGCCCGGGACCGCCGCCTTCACGGAGAGTCCGGGAGCCGCCGTCGTACTTTCTTGGGTATCCTGGCCGCTCTGGGCGCCTTGATGCTCAAGGGTCGACGCCGGAGCCACCTTGGTGTCGCGTTGAGACTGGGCTACGGCCAAGACCGTGACAGTCAGCGCCGCCGCGGCGGGTATGTACGGCATGAGTAGCAGCACGCCTGCGAACAAGGCGCCGAATCCCCCGGCGAGAACAAGGGCGAGCATTCGACGCCAGATGGCCCGTCCGGCGTAGACCGAGTCGAGCAGGAGCATGGCTGCCGCTGTGCCCGTGGCCCAGGCCACTAGGAATAGTGGGCCCACGATTCGGCTGAGGAAGGGGGCGGCCATTCCGGAATCGGCGGCGTCGAAGGCGAGTGAGAGGCCCTGCCATGTGGCCGCAGTGAGCCCTACGGCGATGATAGCGAGTGCGAGAATCCCTAGGGCACGGGGCCCCGTGACAGCGCCCCGTTCGCGGAGAAGTGAACACACCGAAACCATGGTCAAAGCCGGGCCGAGTCCGGCATTCAACGCGGGCAGCAACCAGCTGCATCCGGCTTCGTCGAGCACTTGCAAGCCCCACGTGAAAACGACGCCGACTGCGAGCGCAACAACGATTGCAGCTATGCCACTGCGCATCGCTAGCTTGGCGTCGAGTCGTGTTCCCACGCCGTGGGCCACCGATGAGATACGCTCCCCTGTGCTGGGCTTGAGCCTGCCCTGGGCATCAGCGGAGTCGAGCATGGTGGCGAGCAACGCTGCGCCATTTTCCTCGCGCCACGCTTTCGGGTACCAGCGCAACATGCGTGCATAACGCACTTGTGTGGTGTGGGCTTTCGGGGTGTGGGCTTCCGCAGTACTGGCCGGTGACTGCACAGGGCCGTTCGATGAGCGGGTCTCTGAGCCCTTCCCTGCGTCACTCACTGGACGCTTCACTGAGCGAATCCCCGCGCGAAACCCTGCGCGAATACGCGGCTGGTGACTCCGGGGCTCGTGAAGGCATAACTGTGGCCGGAGAGACGCTTGAGCGCCATTCGTGCCTGCGATTGAAGAACTCGGGCTTCTTCATCGAGGCGCGTTGCTCCTTGATCCGTCAACCGGTAATACCGCCGGGCCCGTCCAGAAACAATCTCTTCACCGTCAGCGGCAACAAGTCCATCCCGTTCGAGGCGTTCCAAAGCGGCATAGAGCGTGGTGGCTTTCAACTCCACGCGGCCATCGGAGACCTTGGCACTCTCGAGCATGATCTCGTACCCATGCCTGCGCCCACTGGCGAGAGTGGTAAGAATCCAGAAGGCCGATGAGCTTAGCGAGGTAGACATGACTCCACCATATGCCCACTGTGGGTATATGCCAAGCTTTGTGTCAGTTTAGATTCCCGGCCATGGCAGCCGGCGTTTTATCAGCTGACTTTCCGCTGGAAAATGCGGTCCTGCAAGTACCCGCATCGGCAGAAGCCAACTCATACTTGCCAGCCTCTAGGGTCTTGATGACCGCTGCGAAAACCTGCTCGGGAGAATGTGAAAGGCTCATGGGCTTCGTTACGGGCGCATGCATGATGGCGACCTCCAGTTGGCACTGAATGTTGGCACTGAATGCTGGGACTGGCTTTAGGCACTCTCAAGGAGACCCAAGCTTCCGAAGACCAGCGTGGGCGTTGGGCAGAACTTCCCAACCCATCGCACTAGGATGCCAGTGCTTTAGGTACCCAGCACTTAGGTACCACCCATCGCGGCACCCAACCCTTGACTTCCCTCCTCTATTCCGTGAAGCTCGTCCCCAAGCCATCGATGAGAGGTCTCCATGGACACGTCACGTTTCCCCAGTTTTCCGAGTGATTTTGTGTGGGGCGTTTCCACCGCCTCCTACCAAATTGAAGGGGCCGTCAACGAAGACGGCCGGGGCCCCTCCACTTGGGATGCCTTCGTGGCCGAGCCTGGGCGCATTCACAACGGAGACACCGGAGCCATTGCCTGCGACCACTACCACCGCTATCCCGAAGACATCGCGCTCATGCAAGAGCTCGGTGTGGACGCGTACCGTTTCAGCTTCTCGTGGTCTCGCATCCAGCCCACCGGCAAAGGTGCGGTGAACGCCGTCGGACTTGGGTTTTACGACAAGCTCGTTGACGGACTACTGGAGGCCGGGATTACCCCAAGCCCCACCCTGTTCCACTGGGACACGCCTTTGGCGCTCGAGGAGACGGGAGGGTGGCTCAATCGGGAAACCGCCGAACGATTTGCCGACTACGCCCAGATTCTTGGCGAGCACTTTGCCGACAGAATCCCGCGCTGGATCACCATCAACGAACCCGTTGTGGTCACGATGCTCGGCTACGGTGCAGGCATTCACGCACCGGGGCTGGCGCTCGGTTTTGACGCACTCCCTGCCGCACACCACCTGTTGCTCGCGCACGGCCTCGGCGTTCAGGCGCTTCGTTCTGCGGGAGCTTCGAATATTGGCATCGCGAACAATCACGCACTCACATGGTCCGCCAGTGATAGCGAAGAGGATCGTGCAGCCGCCGGACTCTATGAGAACATCACCAATTGGCTCTTTGCCGACCCCATCCTCACCGGCACCTACCCCGAGGCATTGGCCCCTTTCCTCCCTCCCGTCCCTGACAGTGACTTGGCCATTATCTCCACGCCGATCGACTGGTACGGCATCAATTCCTACAACCCCACCTTGGTTGGTGCGCCCACCACCGGGGACGCCGCGCTCATGGATGGGCACGCCTTGGATGCAGCTCTTCCGTTTTCCTTGCGCGAGATTCAAGGCTATCCACGCACTGATTTCGACTGGCCCGTGGTCCCGGAAGCGTTCACTCAATTGCTTGTGAGCTTCAAGGAGCGCTATGGCGAGTCACTCCCTCCCCTATTCATCACCGAGAATGGAGCCTCCTATAGCGATGGCCCGGACGACGCCGGACGGGTCCAGGACCAGCGCCGAATCACCTACACCGATGCTCACCTGAGGGCTCTCAAAGCTGCCATGGACGCAGGTGTGGATGTCCGCGGCTACTTCCATTGGTCGCTCTTGGACAACTTTGAATGGGCTGCGGGCTACTCTCAGCGTTTCGGTCTCGTCCATGTTGACTACCAAACCCAGAAGCGCACTCCTAAGGATTCGTACTACTGGTACCAAGAATTGATCAGGTCAAATCTGAGTTAAAGTGAGCTAAAGATTGCGGCGATCCACCGACGGTCCGAGTAGTTCGCGGACCAGCGAGTGGCCGCATTCCCGTCGAAGGCTTGATGGGCAGGGAAACTTGGCGTTTCAATTCCGGAAGAGGTAGCCACTGTCCCTGCTGCGGCGTTGGGGATACCGTGTACACCGAGGCTCCACACCCCCATGGTGGCGAAGCCTTGGGTGGGGGTCAATCCGGCAAGCCGCCCATACCGTGCTTCAGTCGTTGGAAAAGTGACCTGGTCCTTGCCTGGCCCAGCAACCTTATAAGGACTCATCCGATCCCAGAACAAGCCGTCTTTGGACGTCTCAACGGCATAACCCGCCGGAGCGTTGAGCTCCCATTTAGCCGTGGCAGATCCGATTTTCTGTACAGACTCGAGGTCAATCATCAAAGCGGCTTCTTTGCCATCGGCGGATTTACTTCTCCTAGGGCGCAGGACCAAAAACTGCTGCACGGCTTCTTCATTCGGGAGCGCCCAAAGTCCCTGAATGCGAGTGCGGCATGTTGCGCGCAGGATTTGCCGGACTTCAGGCGTATAGCCTGTTGCCATGACGAACCTCTTCGATGAGAACTTCTGGGACGAGCGCTACGGCGGCAGCACAACAGTGTGGAGCGGGCAGGCAAATCCCCAACTAGTTGCTGAGTTATCTGATCCTGATGCTGGCGCCATTACAGCGCCTACTTCTGGTCCAAACAATGAACGGCCTGGCGATCGGCGTGGGGCCTCAAATATCCCTCGCACTGCTCTCGATGTGGGCTGCGGCGAAGGTGCTGATGCAGTATGGCTGGCTCGCCAAGGCTGGGACGTGACTGCTGTGGACATTTCACGTGTAGCCCTTCAACGCGCCAAGGAGCATGCAGCTGCGCTGGACTTGGCGGGTTCCATCAGCTGGGAACACCAGAATCTGTTGACCTGGACTCTCCCGGTATCCAGTTTTGGCCTTGTTTCCGCCCAGTTCATGCACTTACCCAGCGACGAACGGGAACCCCTGTACGCTCGACTCGCTACTGCGGTTACCCCCGGAGGGACACTGCTCATTGTGGGCCACTCAGCATCAGACATTCACGCAGGTGCCAGGAGACCAGATGCTCCAGATTTGTATTTCAGTACGGAGGAGCTCGCCAGCTCGCTGGATCCGCAGCAGTGGCAGGTTCTGGTCTCGGAGTCCCGGCCCCGTAGTGCGCAAAATTCTGAAGGGCAGCCGATCACAATTCATGACGAGGTTCTGCGAGCCATTCGCCTGGCCTAGTTACTGCAGGATTCCGCGAAGGAACTACTTCAGAATTTACTGCCGGTCCACACTGTGCCGGCTTTGGTATCCCGGTAACGGAGGCGCCGTGGAAACGTATCGGTGGCCGGTGGGAGTGCTGATGCAGGTTCCCGCCGGACCACCCTCTGCCACTCCATGGGACTCGCTGCCCTTGACACGTTTGGAAACCCAGCCGGGCGATTCCTTGGCCCGGTTGCAGTCCGAACACAGACCTTGACCGTTGTCCAGAGAAGTGGCTCCCCCGGCCACATAGGCTTTGATGTGGTCATACTCCCGGATTGGCGCGTCGCAATAGGGTGTTTGGCAGCGTTGACCTTGGAGCCGAAGGAATTCCTTCATGCCTTCCGGGAACAGTCTGCCCTGAGAATCCATAGCCAGAAGCTGATTGGTTTGCGGGTGGGTGAAGAGCCTCTTCAGCCACACTCGAGCTGAGAATCCTCCGTTCAGGACCATGTCGCGGGCAATAGGGGCTGGAATCGGATCGTAACCGACAAGAATGGCTGGCTCATTGTCAGTACCAAAGAGCGATCTGTCCGTCATGACCAGCTCCAAGGAGATACTGGCCTCATCCACGGTGGTGCACAACTGGTCGCCCGTGGCGCCAAACGGCGGAAAAGTTGCCGCCGGGAAGCCATCCACCGGAACACCCCGGTGATCGCTGACGGTTCCAGCGCCATCATTGCATGGGGCGTGCTGGATCAAGCGGTGCATCAGCGCGTCCGCCATGATTTGCCCTTTGCCCCGTTCATCACCAGAATTCCTGAGACTATCGGCAATCTTGGTCAGTGTGGCCAGCACACGCACTCCTTGTTTCAACGGGATCAATGCCGTCAAGAAGGTCATGCCATCTGCCGCTGGCCGAAGCGAGACATAGCGCTCTCCCACAGCTTTCTCCTGCCGCTTCACAAAAGCTTCCGGATCGAGGTTGTAGGCGGCTCTTCTGGCCGCCGCGCCGAGTTCTCGATTTCCTAGAAGCTCGACGGCGTCCATGTCACCACAGATTTTTCGATCCACCATTTGCCGGTGCTCCAGCGACAGAAAAACTGTTTCCCTAGCGACAATGCCAGCCTTGTACTCGCTGATCCTTCCTTGGGAGAATGCCTGCATGCTACACGGCATTTCCCGCACCAAGACCTCGGATAATTCACAGAGTTGGCGCCCTCTAAACGGCGATTCGTGTCTGGCAAGAGCCAATTGATGGGGAATGCCGCGACCCACTTTTTCCTTCGGGGTTCCCGCGCAAGCCTGACTAAGCCGTTGCTGGGCAACAAATAAAGTTTGCGCATGGGCCTGAGCCGCGGCAAGAGCATTTTTAGCTCGTTCAAGGGAGCCAATAACGTCAAGCAGCACGACACCGGAAACCGCTTCGACGGCTTCAGGGTCAAAACCTACATCGGAGATTTCGCCGCCCAAGGCCCGCAGTACGTCTGTGGCCAGTGTTGCCTGAGACGCGGCCTTGGTGGCATCTGATTTTGCCGTTGCCACACGTTGTGCCAAATGGGCCAGAGCGTCAGTATTTTTGCTTTCTCGGAGGGCCACTGACATTCCTTCAGTGGCAGCGACAACCTGCCCCTGCGCCCGGTGCGCAAATTCATGAGCGAGGGCCGCATCCAGCTGCGCCAGCATCACAGGGTCAAAGAAGGAATCGCACTCAGCCAACAGAGCGCTGCTGAACTCAAGCAGTCCTTGGCACTTACCCATGGCAACCGCACCGGAGTTCGCAGGTTTGGCTGGGCTGGCTTCAGCCAAGGTCTCCCACGCAGGCACACCTGTTGGTTCAATACCGACGTTGTTTGGTGCAGCCGCGGGGTCCACAGGGGGTTCAGCAGCTCTCTCGACATGCGGCCTCACCGCTGGGGCACTGCCAGTCGGCACCCCTACTTCTGGTCTATTGCCGACCGGCGACCCCAGTCCGGCAACAACCACTGGGGAACTCACCCATTCAGGAGCCGCCATGCGATTCACCGCCTTGCCATTTCGCCTAGGTCCGTCGGCAAAAGCTACGGAACCAGATTGCGTCCTTGAATCAAAGACAAATTCTGCAACAAATGTCGATTCAGATCGTCCTTGATCTACTGCTACTTACGACACTACGCACACCCTCTGACATTCTGGATGCCAGAACCACGACACCTGGATAGCCGCGGCGCCGGCCTTGCCGGTGGAGGAATGAATGAGGCAAAGCGCTAGGACAAAGCCTCAGCGGATGCCTTTCGGGGCTTGAAGCTGCGACTTCAGGCCGGGCCCCAATTCGGGGACACAAGGGTGGACACAAGGAATGGCTATGAGTCGCGCGCTCAACTCATGAGCTCACCGATGTATCCGATGTATCAGACGCCGGATACCCCTAGCCATCGAGGCAAGACGCCCCATCTGCGAGCGCAGCCAGCAAATCAACAGCGAGCCTGCCAGTCACCGAGTTTCTAGCTCATGTGCGCCTGGCCCACCTACGCCTAGCTCACCTACTCCGAGCCCAATTGCTCCGAGCCCACCTACGCCGACGGCTTTTGAGGACAGCTTTCCAGACAGGGTTTCCGGTCGCAGTTTCCCAGCCTTCCCAGCCTCCCCACCCTCCCCAGAATTCCTCGAACGCCCAAGGCTTACCCCTGCAGCAACTGAACTTAGAACCACCGCGATACCCGCTATCTGCAGGGCCCCCATCGATTGACCCGCCACTGCCCACCCGAGCACAATCGCCACTACAGGGCTGAGCAGTCCCAAGAATGCTGCGGCGCCTGCTGGCAGCCGCGATAAACCTCTGAACCAGCAGAAGTAGGCGAATGCCGTGCCAAAAACGGACAGATACAGGTACCCGAGCACATTGGTGACCTTCAACGGTTCCGCCGGCAGACCTTCAAACACCAGCAGCAAAAAGGCTAGGGAAGCTCCACCTGCCATCAGTTGCCAGGCGGTGGTGGCCAAGGCCGTGACTGGCCGGCCACCACGTGAAACCGGCTGTCCCCATTTCTTGGCCAATACCGTGCCGGCGGCCATGGACACGGTGCCTCCTGCTGCGGCCACAAGTCCCAATGCGTCCAGTCGAGCCTGCGATTGCAGCACGATCAATGCGACACCCAGCACCCCCGCCCCGCCGGCCATGAGACGTGGCACAGTCAACTTTTCGAGCAGTACCGCACTAGCCAGCACCGCCACCATCAGCGGTTGAATCCCACCAACAATGGCGGCAACTCCACCGGGCAACCGATACGCCGCAATGAACAGCAGAGCGAAGAACGCTCCGATGTTGAGCACTCCCAAGACCCACGACTTCCACCACCATGAACCCTGCGGCAGCTGACGCGAAAGGGCCAGCAAGAGCAATCCGGCGGGGAGTGCTCGCAGCACCCCGGCAAGCAGCGGCCTCCCCTCCGGTAGGAACATGGTGGTTGTGAGGTAGGTAGTCCCCCACAGGATCGGGGCCAAGGAAGTCACGAGTATCAAACTCAAATTTTTACTAAGCACTTAGCTAATATAACTAAGTGCTTAGCAAATTGCTAGAGTGGTGCCATGGCAGACCACCTTGAACGCATCCTTGCCCAATGGCACACCGAAAAACCTGAGCTGGATGTCTCTCCCATGGCAGTGATCGGGCGCTTGAGCCGGGCCGCCTCAGCCGTAGACACCCGACTCGCCGCAACGTTCGCCCAGCACGGGATGGATGCCTCTACCTTCGACGCCCTGGCCACACTCCTGCGCAGCGGGGCCCCGTACAGCCTCACCCCCGCCGCACTTGCGCGCGACGCCATGATCTCAAGCAGCGCGGTTGCCCAGCGTCTCAACAAGCTGGAAAGTCGTGGTCTGGTCAGCCGCGGCGCCAACCCCGACGACGGACGCGGCACCTTGGTCTCGCTGACCACCGCCGGCAGAAAACTAATCGAGACCACGTTGCCGGATCATCTGACTGCCGAACATGCCATCACAGGCGCGCTGAGCAAAGCAGAACAGGCACAGCTGGCAAACCTGCTGGAACGCATCACCGCAGCCGCTTCGGATCTCTGAAAGCCTCCCTCTTACTTGTTTGCCCAAAAAATTGAAGGGCACCGCGGGTGGAACAGCACAGCGGCCAGAAAACGGAGCGGCACACGAATCGATCCATGACAGACTTTCCCAATGACCAAATTGATTGCTGCGCTGGCCATTCTTGCGATGCTTGCCTGGGGCGTAACCGCGGCCGCTGCGTGGATTACCAAGAAGAAGGCCCCGCTAGCTCTCGCGGCCGGCAAGGCCCCGCTGCACGCAACTGCCGCCGATCAGGACCAGTCCATGCGCCGGGCCCAGTGGCGCACTGTGGCCGCTTTGGTCTTCGCAGCCGTCATGTTTGCCGCCCTGTTCAGGATTTCGATTGGCCTCTCCGGCCAGGAGGGCTTGCCGATCGCGGTCACTGCGGGCCTCTCTGCCAGCGGCGGGCTCCTGCTGTTCTCGGCCCTGCCCGCCGCCAAGCTCGCAACGCGCGAACGTCTCCTGCCTAGGCAATCCTTCATCTTGCCGGCAGCTGTCCTCGCCGCTTTTATCGCGTTCATCGCCTTTGTGGTGGCAACCGATCTGGTCCCGAATCTGACCCTTGAGAAGTACGACGGCGTGCCCCTCCTCCTCGTCGCCGTCCTGATCTGCGGTGCCTCACTTCTTGCCCTGCACAGGTTGAACACCACGGCCACTCTCCCGGATCCCCGCATGGCTGGCCTTGACCGCCGGTGGCGCGAAATCTCCGCCAGAAATCTACTCACCTTCATGAGCGGCGCGCTCCTGAGTTTCTTCGGCATGGCCGCGCTAGTGACTGCCATGGCACTCAACTCCGCGGCACTGAGCAAGACGGCCAGCGCTTCCGTCTCCACCCCCTGGGTAATCGCCTGCGGTGCCGGTGGCGCGGTACTAGCGCTGGCCGGCGTCGTACTTCTGGTCTTGGCGGCCAGAGGGGCGCTCGCTCTGCGCACCGCAGCACGCAAAGAAACCCTCGCGCCAGCACCCGAATAAGCGCCCACGTGAAAACCGCATAAACTGGGTGGCACCATGACTTTGACTATCACCTACCCTGCCGCGCTGCCCGTCTCGGAGCGCCGCGAGGACATCATGGCTGCCATCGCCGCCAACCAGGTCACCATCATTGCCGGCGAGACGGGGTCGGGAAAAACCACCCAAATCCCGAAGATGTGCGTGGAGTTGGGTCTGGCCGAGAAGGGCCTGATCGGTCACACGCAGCCGCGCCGCCTCGCCGCACGCACCGTGGCCGAGCGCATCGCCAGCGAACTGGGCGTGGAAATCGGCGAAGAGGTGGGCTTCCAGGTCCGTTTCACCGGCCATGTGGGCCCGCAAACTAAGATCAAACTCATGACCGACGGCATCCTGCTCGCGGAAATTCAGCGCGACCGGCTGCTGCGCAAATACTCCGTCATCATCATTGACGAGGCCCACGAACGCTCGCTAAACATCGACTTCATCCTCGGTTACCTGCGCCAAATCCTGCCCAAACGCCCGGATTTGAAAATCGTCATCACCTCGGCAACGATCGACCCCGAGCGTTTCGCCACCCACTTCGCCTCCGCGGAGGGCCCGGCGCCCATCATCGAAGTCTCCGGGCGCACCTTCCCCGTGGACATCCGTTACCGCCCCTTGAGCGGCCCGGCCAATGGGGAGGGCGCCGGGGAGGACGACGACGAACTTGAGTTGCGCTCGGACCGGAACCGACACGGTGGGAACCAGGAAGACGGCGGCAATAGTGAGGAAGACCGCGACCCGCTCGATGCCGTGTGTGACGCCGTGGATGAACTGTCCAAAGAGGCGCCCGGAGACATCCTGATCTTCTTCTCCGGTGAGCGCGAGATCCGCGACGCCGCTGACGCCCTGGCCGGCCGGGTAAAAACAAATCCGCGGCTCCGTGACGTGCAAATTCTGCCACTCTTTGCCCGGTTGTCGCTGGCCGAACAGCACGCCGTCTTTACGCCGGGCTCGCGGAAGCGGATCGTACTGGCCACCAACGTGGCTGAAACCTCGCTGACAGTGCCAGGCATTAAGTACGTCATTGACACTGGAACAGCCCGTATCTCGCGGTATTCGCACCGCACCAAGGTCCAGCGCCTGCCCATTGAGCGCGTTTCCCAGGCCTCGGCCAATCAACGTTCAGGCCGTTGCGGGCGTGTGTCTGACGGTATCTGCATCCGTTTGTACTCCGAGGAAGATTACAACGCGCGCAGCGAGTTCACCGACCCGGAAATTCTGCGCACCAACCTGGCCGCCGTCATTCTTCAAATGACGGCCATGGGCGTGGCCAAGGGACCCAAGGATGTAGAAAAGTTCCCGTTTGTGCAGCCGCCGGATTCCAGGGCCATCACCGACGGCGTGACCTTGCTCCGCGAGCTCGGTGCCGTGAGCGCCCAAGGTGGGATCACCGGCGTCGGGCGTCAGCTTTCACAGCTGCCAGTAGACCCGCGTCTGGGCCGCATGATCGTGGAAGCCGCCAAGCGCGGCGTGGCCGCCGAGGTCATGGTGCTGGCCGCGGCGCTCACCATTCAGGACCCGCGCGAACGCCCCACCGACAAGCAACAGCTGGCCACGGAAAAGCACAAGCGTTTCCAGGACGAGAACTCCGACTTCACCGGATTCCTGAATCTGTGGCGCTATATCAAGGAGAAGCAGAACGAGCTGTCTTCCAGTGCGTTCCGGCGCCTGTGCAAGGCCGAGTTCATCAATTATCTGCGGGTGCGTGAGTGGCAGGATTTGTTCACCCAGCTCAAGCAAATGGCGAAGTCGGTGGATATCAAGGTCGCAGGCTCCGAGATCGATCCGGTGGCCAATCACGACGCCATTCACATGTCGCTGCTGACCGGCCTGCTCAGCCATATTGGTCTATATGACCAGCGCAAGCGTGAATATGCCGGCGCGCGCGGCACCAAGTTCATGGTGTTCCCGGGCTCGGCCTTGTTTAAGAAGTCGCCCGATTGGGTCATGGCCGCCGAGCTCGTGGAAACCTCACGGCTCTGGGCGCGCGTGGCCGCGAAGTTCGATCCCCTGTGGGCGGAGCAGGTGGCGCCAGATCTGGTGAAGCGCACGTACAGTGAGCCGCACTGGTCCAAGAAAATGGGCTCGGTCATGGCGCACGAGAAGGTCACGCTCTACGGTGTCCCGATCGTGCCGAACCGCCGCATCCACTACGGGAAGATCGATCCGGAACTGAGCCGGGAGATGTTCATCCGCCATGCCCTCGTGGAGGGTGATTGGCACACCAACCACAAGTTCTTCCACCGCAACCAGGCCCTGTTGGCCGAGGTGGAAGAGCTGGAAACCCGCATGCGTCGGCGTGATTTGCGCGTGGATGACGAGACGCTGTTCGAGTTCTACGATGAGCGTGTGGGCGCCGATGTTGTCTCAGAGCGCCACTTCGACAAGTGGTGGAAGGACGCCCGGCACGAGAACGCGGCACTGCTGGACTTTGACACGCAGGTGGTCATGGCCGAGGAGCCGGAGCTGGATGAGGCCGCCTTCCCCAAGCTGTGGACGCAGGGCGAGTTTGAGCTGCCGCTTTCTTATGAGTTCCATCCCACCGCGCCGGGTTCTGCCCCCAACCCGTCCGACGGCGTGACCGTTCAGGTGCCGCTGTTGTTCCTGAACCAGCTGTCGGAAGCTCCGTTTAGGTGGCAGATTCCGGGCCTGCGTGCCGAGATGGTCACTGCCCTGATTAAGTCGCTGCCCAAGGCGATTCGGAAGAACTTTATTCCGGCACCGGATGTTGCGCGGCAGGCTGCGGCATCGCTGGCCGAGGACTTCGATCCTTCGGTGGATGCGTTGGAGCCTTCCCTTGAGCTGGCCCTGCGCCGACTCAAGGGCCATGTCATTCCGCCCGGTTCCTGGAATTGGGACGCCGTGCCGAGTCATTTGCGCATGACGTTCTCCGTGGTGGATAAGAATGGCCGGATTTTGGAAGAGGGCCAGAATCTCTCCGAGCTGGCGTCCAAGCTGGCCGGAGCCACCCGGCGCGCCATTGCTGAATCGCTCGGCGCAACGCCGAAGACAACGCAGCCAGGCCGGGCTCCGCTGGCCAACCCGCTGGCCAACCCGCTGACTAACCCTTCCGCGAAGAACCCCAAGAACCCGTCCGCCAACGGCACCACAGCGGCAGGTAGCGCAACGGCGCAAGGTGCCGCTCCGGCGTCGAACATTAGCGGCGGCACAATCGCTGTGACGGACGGTATTGCGGAGCGTTCCGGGATCACCACGTGGGATGTGGGCACGCTCCCCCGCGAAGTCAAGCGTCTGGTAGGCGGGCACACGGTGACCGGTTATCCGGCGCTGGTGGATGAGGGCGTCACCGCCGGGATTCGCGTGTTCCAGCGCCAGGATATGCAGGAATCGGCCATGCGTGGCGGCGTCATTCGGCTGCTGGCGTTGCGTGTACCTTCGCCGGATCGCTACGTTTTGGACCACCTGAGCAACACTGAAAAGCTCACGTTCAGCCAGAACCCCCACGGCAGCGTCACTGAATTGATTGCGGACTGCACGCTGGCCACCATCGACAAGCTGACCCCGGCCGCGCTGCCCTGGAACAGAGCAGATTTCGACGCGCTGTATGAAGTAGTCCGCGCGGAACTGATTGACACGGTGTTCTCGGTGACCGCCGTCGTCGAACGGGTCTTGGCGTCCACTATGCGCATCCAAAAGCAGCTGCGAGCCACCACGAGCCTGCCGCTGATCAGCGCCCTGAACGATATCAAGCAGCAGCTGGACCTGCTCGTGTACCCGGGCTTCGTGGCCAAGACGGGCTTTGCCCAGCTGAGTCAGTTGCCGCGGTACTTGGGTGCCATTGAGAAGCGTCTGGAGAAACTACCCAGCAATGTGGCGCGCGATGGCCAGTCGCTGGCCGCCGTGCAGCGTCTTGAAGACGAGTACGACGACGCCGTGGCGGCCCTGCTGCCCGGCCAGCGGTCCACGGCTGGGCTGGATCATGTGCGCTGGATGATCGAGGAACTGCGCGTGAGCCTGTTTGCCGTGGAGTTGGGGACGGCGTATTCGGTCTCAGAAAAGCGAATCCGGGTGGCGCTGGCGAAGGCCATGGCCTGACCCAGCAGGAGTTGTCACTGCGTTCGCCAAAGCCAGTACCGATTCCGCCGTTACACTTCGGGTTCGACCGGGGCAGCCTCGGACGCTGAATCTGCCGCCTCCGGCCCGCCGGGTGACTCCGCGTCCTGCGGGTGGTGTCCGAACGGGTCAATGCGTGGGCGTTTATCTACCGGAAGCCGTCCCCGCAATCGGGCAGTGAGCGCACGCAGATTCATCAAGGGGGAATCCTGGTTCGGGCCCTCGACTTCCAGCCCGTAAAAGTCGCCAATGTGTTCCACGAAGGCCATGCGCCTGGCCTTTTCGTAGGCGCGCGATTCGCGGGAGAAGGCCCGGTAGGTGGACCAGCAAATCAAGATCAGCACAACGCTGAAGGGCAGTGCAATGATGATTGCCGCCGTCTTCAGGGCCTCCAAGCCACCGGACAGTAGCAGGGCGCTAGCCAGTAGCGATGTGGTCAGGGTGAAGAAGATGCGGATCCAGTTCTTGGGTTCCACGTCTCCGCCGCTGGCGATCATGCCCATCACCAGTGCGCCCGAATCGGCGGAGGTCACGAAGAAGATCACGATCATGATGATCGCCCCAAAGGTGAGCACCCCGCCGGCCGGAATCTGCGCCAACGTCGCAAACAGGGCGCCAGCGGCGTCAACCGTCCCGTCCGGACCCACCAGCCCGCCTTTGCCGGAGAGCTCGGAATACAGTGCAGTACCGCCCAGCACGCTGAACCACAGCAGTGTTACCAAGGTGGGCACAAGGATGACTCCGGCCACGAATTGGCGTACTGTGCGTCCCTTGGAAATCCGGGCAATGAAGATCCCCACAAACGGGGCCCAAGAGATCCACCAGCCCCAGTAGAACGTGGTCCAGGTGGACTGCCAGGCCTCGCCCTCCGCGCCGGAGAAGGCGCTGACATTGAAGGCCATGCCCAGGAAGTTCTGCAGATAATTGCCGGTGGACTGCACAAAGTTGCGCAGCAGGAACTGGGTGGGGCCGACCACGAGCAGGAAGACCACGAAGATGCCGGCCAGGATGAGGTTGGTGTTCGAGAGCCATTTCATGCCCTTGCCCACGCCTGAAAGCACCGAAAAAAGCACGAAGCAGGTGATCACCGCAATGATGACAATGTCAATGAACAACGACGAGGTGATCAGCCCGGCACTTTCCAGTCCGGCGCTGATCTGCAACACACCCAACCCGAGCGAGGTGGCCACGCCGAAGATCGTTCCCACCAGTGCGACGACGTCGATGAGGTTGCCCAGACCGCCACGAACCCTTTTTCCGAACAGGGGCTCAAGGGTCCAGCGGATCGATACCGGCCGGCCGCGACGGTGGATGGCGTAAGCCAGTGCCAACCCGATGACCACGTAGATCGACCAGGCATGGACGCCCCAGTGCAGGAAGGTTTGTGAGAGCGCCTGCTGGGCGAGCTCAGCGGGGGCTCCGGTGGTACCGGGCTTCGGTGAAGCGAAGTGGGTCAAGGGCTCACTGACGCCGTAGAACACCAAGCCAATGCCCATGCCCGCGGCGAACAACAGGGAAAACCAGGAGCCGAGCGAAAATTCGGGTTCGTCGTCGTCCTTGCCCAACTTGATATCGCCAAATTTGCCGAAGCCGACCCACAAGCAGAAGATCACCAGCGCTGTGGCCAACAGAACGTAGTACCAGTTGAAGTAGCCGACGATGGTGCCCTGGATTTCCGAAAACAGGTTCTCGGCGAACTCGGGCGCAATCATGGCAAATGACGCGAAAATGATGACAATTAAGGCTGCTGGCCAGAATACCCAGCGATGGACCCGTGACGTGGCTTTTGTTTCTGACATTTTTCCAGCATATGCGAATTTTTCCCTGAGACGCCGCTACTCAGCTTAGTACTCAACGGTGCGTTTCCGCTGCCACCGGCGGACCTCGGCCCGCCGGCGCTCACCTTTCGAAGAATCGTGGCAGGTGCCGCCGCCAGGTCAGGCTACGGACCAGCCGCCGTCGGAAGGCAGGATGACGCCGTTGACGTTCACGCCGTCGTCGCTGAGCAAGAACGTGATGGAGGCTGCGAGCGCGTCGGCTTCGGCTGCGTCAGGCAGAACAGCCATGGCGCGACGAACACGTGCAGCACCCAGCTCGGAATCGAAGCGAGCCTCAATGTTGGTGATGACCGGTCCCGGCGCGACAGCATTGACGCGAATGCCACTGGGCCCGTACATGAACGCGCTGCTCTTGGTCAGACCAGCGACGGCGTGCTTGGACGCTGTATACGCAGCTCCGGCGGCGGAACCGCGCAATGCAGCCTCGGAAGCCACGTTGACAATGGAACCCTGGGCTTGTGCGAGCATGGTGGGAACCACGGCGCGCATGAGCTTCATGGTTCCGTTGACGTTAATGTTGAACACGCGGTTCCACACATCGTCGGCCACCTCGTGCACGGGGGTCATGTTGTCCATGACCCCCGCAACGTTTGCCAGCCCGTCAATGCGCTCACCGGCAGCTTCGACAATGGCTGCCACGGCGTCGTCGTCGGTGATATCCCCGGAGACAGTAACGATGTTGCCCTCGGGCAGGGCAGCGGCGAATTCCCTCAAGCGTTCGGCAGAAATGTCGACGGCGATGACCCGGCCACCCTCACGGGCCACGCGGGATGCTGTGGCCCGGCCAATTCCCGAACCGGCACCTGTGACGATGATGGTCTTGCCGGAGAAGCGGCCCTGGGTGACCTTCTCCACCCATACGGGCACCTCCGGTCCCGCCGCTGCGGCGGAGACAGGTGCAGAAGCAGGTGCTGGCTCTTCGGCCGGAATGTCTCCGGACTCAACACGCTGCACCAAGCCGTCAATCATGTCCTGCGTGAACGCTCCCTGACTCACCTCGACCAATCGGTTGAGCGCCATCTTGCCCACAGGGCGCAGGGAATCGGCACCCTGGCCGCCAGCTGCCAACGTGGCACGCAGCACAGGACCACCTGCCGGATCAGCCAACCAGGTGTTAATGGTTGATTCGCCGCTGAGGTCATTGGGGTTATTGATGTTATTGCTCATGGAAAACGATCTCCGTTCCGAAGGATTGATTTACTGTTGCAGATTCTCGGCTGAAAGCTCGTCTGCGTGCACCGATTCCACAACTACCGGACAACTCTGTCCGGTTATAGACTAGCACTGTGCCAACGAAGCGAAAAGTCAATCTAGGACCCAGCGCCGGACCCGCGAATCGGGCTGCGCTGATAGCAGCTGCCCGGGAGGTCTTTGCCGAATCCGGCTTCATGGCTCCCTTGAGCGCGGTGGCTCGGCGGGCGCAGGTGGGCCAAGGCAGCCTCTACCGACATTTCCCCGACCGAATTGCCTTGGCGGTGGCGGTTTTTGATGACAACATCACGGCCTTGGAGACGTTGGCAGAACTCTCCGATTCAACGCTCGTGGACCTCTTCGATAGCGTGGCTCAACAGGTCATCGCCTCCACCGCTTTGATCGACATGATTATTTCCGAGCGCGATCAGCGCGCCGAACATCTGGCCACGCGCATGACAGCAGTGGCCGCGGCGCTGCTCGCCCGGGACCAGGACCAGGGACGCATCGCCGCTACCGTGGAGCCGGCCGATGTGATGCTGGCCATTGGCATGCTGGCGTCGTTACTATCCCGGACCCCGGTGGCTGAGCGGATGGAGTCCGCGACTCGGGCCCGGGCCATATTCAGGGCGGCATTCGTTCCGCGCGCGCCGTAGCGCCACCAGCAGACCCCACAAAACCACGCACGACGGCGGCACTCACCGGGGCGCCGTCGCCTGCGCCTGTGCGCCGTCGTCTGCGGCTGGTTAACTGCTAACGGTGCGCCACTCAATGAGTGGCGCACCGTTCGATGTTAACCGTACGCAGGTGCAAAGTGCAGGCCTGCAGCAATCGCGAAATTAAGCCTCCGGGACGAACTCCCCGTGCCCGGCTTCGCGCAAGGCCACCCGGAGCTTTTCGGCGTTGGCGTCCATAGCGGCCGGATCCGGGTTGTTGTTGACCGTGCCAAAGTCGAAGTTTTCCAGCCCATAGGCCGGGAACACGTGCACGTGCAGGTGCTCCACTTCGAATCCGGCAATGGTCAGCCCGGCGCGCGGTGCACCAAAAGCGGCAACCTGGGCCTGACCGATGGTCTGGGCCACGGCCATCAACTTCGTGACCAGCTCCGGGGCCGCGTCTGTCCACTTGTCCACTTCCAGGCGCGGGACCACTAGGACATGCCCGTCGGTCAGGGGCCCGATGGTCAGGAAGGACACGCAGTCATCGTCCTTCCAGACAAAGCGTCCGGGAATCTGGCCTTCGATGATCTTGGTAAACAGGGTGCTCAAGAAATGCTCCTCATATAAGGGTGGGGAAAATTAGATAGTGGCGGTGTCCAGCACGAAGCGGTACTTGACGTCGCCCGCAACCATGCGGTCGTAGGCGCCATCAAGATCTGCAGCGGTGACCAGTTCAATATCGGAAACAATCCCGTGCTCGGCGCAGAAATCAAGCATTTCCTGGGTCTCGGCAATCCCACCGATCAAGGATCCCCCATAGGCCAGGCGCTTGCGGATCAGCAGGCCGGGCTCCACCGGCGGCATCTTCTCCGAGGGAAGGCCCAACTGGATCAGGGCCCCGTCGCGGGCCAAGGTACGCAGATACGGGTTCAGATCGTGGACCGCGGCAACCGTATCGATAATGGCATTGAGCGACGCCTTGGCACCAGCCATGGCTGAGGGATCGGAGGAGATGACAACATGGTCGGCTCCGAGATCCAGAGCATCGATGGTTTTGGCCGGCGAGGTAGTGAACACCGTGACCGTGGCGCCAAGTGCCTTGGCGATCTTGACAGCCATGTGGCCCAGCCCGCCAAGGCCAATCACACCCACCGTGTCACCGTCCTGAACATCCAGGTACCGCAGCGGCGAGTAGGTGGTGATGCCAGCGCACAGCAGCGGGGCGGTGGCTGCAGGGTCCATGCCTTCGGGGATGTGCAGCACGTAGTTTTCATCCACCACGATGCCCTGCGCGTAGCCGCCCTGCGTAATGGCGTCCCCGTTCCGCCGATCAACAGCGCCGTAGGTGCCAACATTTCCTACTTCGCAGTACTGCTCGAAGCCTTCGAGACAGGAATCGCACTCGCGGCACGAATCCACCATGCAGCCCACGCCGACTCGCTCACCCACGGTGAAACCCTCGACGGAGTCCCCTACTCGGCTGACGGTGCCCACAATCTCGTGCCCGGGCACCAGCGGGTACTTGGCCGGCCCCCATTCGGAGCGGATGGTGTGCACATCCGAGTGGCACAAGCCGCAGAATTCAATGGCGATTTCAACGTCGTGCGCGCCGGGTTCGCGGCGTTCGATGGTTGAAGGGGTCAGTCCGGATGTTGCTGAAACAGCTGCGTAAGCCTTTACTTGGGTCATTGTTCAACCCTATCGCCGTTGCCGCCACTCCCGCCAGAAGCCCCTCGCTCAGAAGGCCCCGTCGCAACTGGCCGCTCCGGCTGATTTGACCACGCGGAGAAGGAACCCGGATACAGCGCCGCCCGAAACCCAGCAATTTCCAACGCCGCAATCTGATGCGCGGCGGTCACCCCCGAGCCGCAATACACCGCCACCTCGCTGCCCGGCTCAACGCCTAGCCCCACAAACCGTGCCCGCAATTCAACCGCCGGCAAGAAGGTGGCATCGGCCGCCAAATTCTCGCTGGTGGGCGCACTCACGGCCCCCGGAATATGCCCGGCCCGCGGATCAATTGGCTCAACCTCACCCCGGAACCGCTCCCCCGCCCGCGCATCGAGCAGAATCCCGGACCAGGCGGCGGCTTGGTCCGCGTCAATGGTGGCCTTTGCCCCAAAATGTACGACGGCGTCACCTGGCTCCGCGCGCTCCTCACCTGCTGCGAGGGGAAGGCCAGCAGCGCGCCAGGCGGCCAGACCGCCGTCGAGCAGGTACACATCTTTGAACCCGGCATAACCCAGCAGCCACCAAGCACGGGCGGCGGCGGCAGCTCCGGCGTCGTCGTAGACCACCACGGTGTCACCGGAGTTGATACCCCAGCGCCGCACCGTGGCAGCAAAGTCTTCCGCGGACGGCAGCGGGTGGCGGCCGTCCTCAGGCTGCCCGTGACCGGCTAACTCGGTGTCCAGATCCACGAACACAGCACTTGGAATATGGCCAGTAAGGTAATGTTCGCGGCCGTGCGGATCGCCCAACGCCCAGCGGACGTCCAGCAGCACCGGCGGCGTCGCGGAGGCTAGGCACGTCTGTAGCTCGGCGACATTGATCAGAATACTCATGGGATGCTCCTTGGGCGAGGTTCACGGGCAACTGCAGCTAAATCTACTGCGATACGCTGACTGGCATGAACACTTCGCACGCTGACTGGTCTTGGACGCACAACGCCATTGGCAAGGTCCAGGCCGAGAATAACCGTTCGGCAGACACTCACCTGTACAAGATCGAGCTGCCCGAGGCATGGGGCGTGGACCTGTATGTGAAGGACGAATCGTGCCACCGAACAGGGAGCCTGAAGCACCGGCTGGCCCGTTCCCTGTTCCTCTTTGCCCTCGTGAACGGCCAGCTCAACCGGGGCACCACGGTGGTGGAAGCCAGCTCCGGGAGCACGGCAGTGTCCGAGGCGTACTTTGCACAATTGCTCGGACTGGACTTTGTGGCCGTGATGACGCGATCCACGAGCCCGGAAAAGATCGCCCTCATTGAACAGTTTGGCGGGCGTTGCCATCTGGTGGAGTACGCCGATGAGGTGTATTCGGCGGCGGCGGAGATTGCCGCGGAGAGCAATGGGCATTACATGGACCAGTTCACCTATGCCGAGCGGGCCACCGATTGGCGCGGCAACAACAACATTGCCGAATCCATCTTCAGCCAGCTCTCGCACGAACGCCATCCCGAGCCAGCTTGGGTAGTGGTGGGCGCTGGGACCGGCGGCACCTCGGCCACAATTGGCCGCTACATCCGCTATCACGGCCACTCCACGCAGATGGCCGTGGTTGATCCGGAACGCTCCGCTTTTTATCCGGCCTGGAAGAGTGGTGATCTCGGCACGGTCACCGGCCATTCCTCCCGGATCGAAGGAATCGGCCGCCCCCGCGTGGAGCCCAGCTTTGTTCCCGGAGTGATCGATGCGATGTTCCAGATCCCCGATGCCGCTTCCGTGGCGGCCATGGTGCACTTCGCGCAGCTGACCGGAATGCATGCTGGGCCTTCCACCGGCACCAATCTGTGGGGTGTGTGGCAATTGGTGGCGCAGATGGTGGCCGCCGGCGAAAAGGGCAGCATTGTGACGTTGATGTGCGACGGCGGGGAACGCTATGCGGGCAGCTACAACAACCCTGCCTGGCTGGCCGAAAAAGACCTTGACCCGGCTCCGCATCTGCGCACGATCGAGGACTTCTTCGCCAGCGGCGTGTGGACCGGCTGATCATTTTCGCCCAGCCGCCAGCCGCTCGCCCGTTCTAGATTTCCACCGACTGCCCGGCGTTGAGGTGACGGAACTGCACCCCGTGCAGCCCGCCGATCCTGGCAATGTGAGATTCGGTGAACGCTAAGCCTTGTTCATTGAGGAGACCGTCGTGGATTTGGAAGGCGTGGGGTGCCCGTACCGAGACCACAAAGTCCACCACCTCGGACACCTTGGACCAGGGCGCATGGACCGGGACCAACAGGGTGCCCACACTGACCCCGTCGGGGACTATCAGGGAGTCGCCCGGGTGATAGACGTCGTCGTCAATCAGGTAGCCCACATTGGCAACCACCGGGATGGAAGGGTGGATCAGGGCGTGCTGGCCGCCGAAGCACTGGATCGCAAAGCCTGCCGCAGTGAATGAGTCCCCAGGCGCGGCGTCCAGAATCCGTGCGGCAGCTTCCGGCGCCCGTACCCGCAAGTCCCGGGCCACCCCAGTGGGAGCGTGAATGCTCAGCTCGGGGATGGCGGTCAAAGCCTTGGTGAGGGCGTCGCCGTCGTAGTGGTCGGCATGTTCATGCGTGATCAGCACGGCGTGGGCACCATCCAAAGCGGTGGCGGATTCGGAGAAGACTCCGGGGTCCAGCACCAGTACACGGCCCTCCTGCTCGAGTCGAATACAGGCGTGGGAGAATTTTGTGAGCAACATGGTCACAGCCTATGCCTGGAGTTCAGCCCCGCCAAGGGCAGCAACAAGGGGACGTTAATGGGCAGGTGCGCTAGGCTGGTTGATTGAATCGAAGCGTGAAGAAAGAGGGTTGTGGGCATGTCGGATGCACCGATGAAGGAGCAGCGCGTCACCAAGCAGCGTGTTGCCATCAGCGCCGCCATGGACACCCTGGATGACTTTGTCAGCACCCAGGAACTCCACCGTCTGCTGCACGAGGCAGGGACCCCGGTCTCGCTGGCCACCACGTACCGTATTCTTGCCTCCATGGCTGAAGAGGGCCTGCTGGACACTCTCCGAAACGGGGAGGGCGAGGCCGTGTACCGCCGCTGCAATGCGACGAGTCACCACCACCACCTGCTGTGCCGCAACTGCGGGAAGACCGTGGAAGTTGAGGCTCCCGCAGTGGAGAGCTGGGCGGCTCGCATCGCCGCCGATCATGGTTTCACCCAGGTCCAGCACACCGTGGAAATTTACGGCCTGTGCCCGGAATGCTCGGCGCAGGCCTAATTTAGTAGGCCTAATTTACCGGGCCTACTTTACTAGGCGGCCACGGCGGGCCGAGCAGACCAGCCCCGGCGTCGCCGCCAGGACCCGGCCACGCGGCAGAGCAGATAGATCACAAACGACAACGTGGTGACGTAAGGGCTAATCGGGATACTTCCACCCAGGGCGATCATAATCCCACCCACGGTGGAGATCATGGCGAACGCCACGCTCAGTAACACCACCATCCGCGGGGCCACCGTTACCTGAAGGGCCGCAGCAGCCGGGGTGATCAAGAGTGCCAGAACCAGCAGCGCACCGACCACCTGAATCGAGAGCGCCACGGCAATACCCAAGAGGAACATGAACGCCAGCGACAACGTTCGCACGGGAACACCGCGCGCCGTGGCAATATCGGGATCAACGCTGGCGAAGGTCAGCGGACGCCAAATCAGGGCGAGCCCAGCCACCACCACCAGCGCGGTGCCGGCTAGAACCGAAAGCTGCGTGGCATCAACAGAGACAATCTGACCGGTGAGCAGACCAAATTTGTTGGCCGAACGGCCGTCGTACAGGGACAAAAAGAGAATGCCCAGGCCCAGCCCAAAGGGCATGATGACGCCAATGACAGAGTTTTTCTCTCTGGCACGCACACCCATGACACCGAGTAGCAGTGCCGCAGCGATGGAGCCCGCCAGCGAACCCAGAATGACATCGACCCCAATTAGCAGGGCAAAGGCCGCCCCGGCAAAGGACAGCTCGGCGATGCCATGGACGGCGAAGGCAAGATCGCGCATCATGACGAAGGTGCCCACCAAGCCGCCTACCAGACCAAGAATGGCACCGGCCAGTATGGTGTCGCGAAAGAGCGGAAGCAGTTCCGCGTAGTTGCTGAAGTTAAAGACCGCTTCTGAAAAGTCCGCCCAGCTCATGGCCGTCCCCCGTCAAATGTGCTTTTCGTGGCCGGAACGGCGTGAGTGTGCAGATGGTCTTCCGCATGGCCGTCAACCACGGAATCTGGCCGCCCCACCACCACGAGCCTGCCGTCAACGTTGAGCACCTCGACCCTGGTTTGGTACAGCTTGGACAGCACCTCGGTCCGCATCACATCGGCAGGGGCACCTAGAGTGAAGCGCCCCCCAGCGAGGTAGAGCACCCTATCTACGTGTTCCAGAATGGGGTTGATTTCATGCGTGACAAAGACGACGGCGGTTCCGTTCGCCTTTGCCTGTTGGGCCACGAGCTCGCTCACAGCCTTTTGGTGATGCATATCCAGCGAGAGCAGTGGTTCGTCACAGAGCAGGACCTTTGGGTTGGAAGCTAGCGCTTGGGCAATCCGCAACCGTTGCTGCTCACCGCCGGAGAGCATGCCTACGGGAATCTTGGCGTAGCTACTGGCCCCGACCATTTCTAACAGTTCATCCACACGCTGATGGTAGCCGCGGCCACGCATCCTAAAGCCCCATTTGTGGCCATCAACCCCAAGTCCCACGAGGTCGCGGGCCCGCAGGGCAGTGTCAGGGGAAAAGTTTTTTTGTTGGGGAACATAGCCAATGGTGCGGCTACCGCGTTTGGCGGGTGCGCCGTCGAGCATGATCAGTCCCGAGCTCAGCGGAGCCAGGCCCAACAGAATTTTCAGGAAGCTTGTTTTGCCGCTGCCATTGGCACCCAGGACGGCCAGGAATTCACCGGGCGACACCTCTAAGTTGAGGTCTTGCCAGAGGGTGCGTTGGCCGTACTTGAGGGTTGCTCGCTTGAGCGTGATGACTGATGGTGCTGATTCGCTCATTTTCCAGCCGTTGTAGTTAGTCCTTGTTCCAAGTTACTTACATTAGCAATCATCCAGTCGAGGTAGCTCGTGTCAGCTGGCAAGGTCTCTGCAAAGTCCACCACAGGGACTCCGGCCTTCTCAGCAGCAGCCTTGACCTGCTCGGTCTGCGGGCTTTCGGTCTGGGTGTTGTAGGCCAACACGGCAACCTTGCCAGAGGCCATCATGGCCAGCACTTCGGTCAGTGTCGAAGCCGGAACATCGGCGCCATTCTCGATAGCAGAGGTGAACTTTTCCGGTGTTTCATTGACCAAACCCGCCTCGGCGAGCAGGTAGAGCGGAACCGGCTCCGTCACGGCCGCACCAGCGCCATCGTGGTCCTTCTTCAACACCGCAAGGCGGGACTCCACAGTCGCGATCTGAGTTTTGAACGCAGCGGCCTGATCGGTGAATGTCGCCGCTTGCGTTGGCAGCTCGGCACTGAAACGGGTGGCAAGATCATCGGCCAGCTTGAGAATGGTGGGTAGTGAATACCATACGTGCTCATTGAAATCAGCGCCTGTATCCAGACCGGACAACTCGCTGACATTGACAATGTTCTTCGTGTCCAGCTGCCCCTTGGCTAGCTGAGTGAAGAAGTCGTCGTAACCGCCACCATTCTCAATACCTACCTGAGCTTTTGACACGGCCAACTTGTCTTGGGCGTTGGCTTCGTAGCCATGCGGGTCGGCGGCGGGATCAGAAATGATGGTGTGAACACTGACGTGGTCTCCCCCAATGCTCTTGGCAATATCGCCGTAAACATTGGTGGAGGCCACGACCGCAATGGTTGCCGCACTGCTGGCTTCGGCCCCGGAAGGGCTCCCGCCGCCGCACCCTGCCAGGGTGAGTGAAGCCACCAAAACGGCCCCCATAAGCAGAAGTGAGCGGCGGTTTGCAGACATGCGATTCCTTCGAGAGATGCTAATGAGAATTGTTACCAATAAGACCAGCATAACCCATATTAGGAATCGTTCGCATCAAGTCTTTCTGCGCTCCTGGATGTGCGTCTGGGTAGCGTCGCGAATTTCGCCCACCAATTGCTCAATGACGTCTTCCAAGAACAGCACTCCCACGGTTTGTTCATTGGTATCGATGACGCGGGCCATGTGCGATCCGCTGCGCTGCATGGCTGCCAGAACGTCTTCAATTTCCTGTGTAGCTTGCAGATTCACCATGGAACGCACCCGCGCTTCACCAATGGGCGTCTGGTAACGCTCCAGTGGAATCCGCAGCACATCCTTCAAGTGCAGATACCCGATCAAGGAGCCTGCCTCATCGGCAAAGACAAACCGGGAAAACCCGGTCTTGCCGACCTTCCGCTCGAAGTCCACAGGCGTGGCATTCACCGGCAAGGTGACCAGCCCGGCCAGCGGCACCATGATGCCTTGAGCCGTTTGGGAGGAGAATTCCAAGGCACCGGTAATGAGCCCTGTCTGGTCATCCACCAGCCCGCTGCGGGTGGATTCCTCCACGATGGATTGCACCTCTTCAAGCGTGTAGCTGGAGGAGACCTCATCCTGTGGTGTAATCCCGAACAACCGCACAATATGGTTGGCCGTCCAGTTCAACGCCACGATCAGGGGGCGGACCACCTTGGCCACGAGCACCAGCGGCGGGGCCAGCAGCAGGGCTGCCTTGTCCGCGGCGGAAACACTCATGTTCTTGGGGACCATCTCGCCGAAGGTCACGTGCAAGAACGTCACCAGCGCCAAGGTGATAACAAAGGCCACCGGTGATGCCACGTTGTCTTGGATACCTACCGCATGGAGCGGTTCGGCAATCAAGTGGTGAATGGCAGGTTCGGCGACGTTCAAGATCAACAGTGAACACACCGTGATACCCAGCTGCGAACAGGCGAGCATGAGCGAGACATTTTCCATGGCGCCCAAGGTGATCTTGGCGCGCTTGGAACCGGCGTCAGCGAGGGGTTCAATCTGGCTGCGCCGTGCGGTCATGACAGCAAACTCAGCGGCTACAAAGAACGCGTTACCCAGCAGCAGCACCACTAGCCAGGCAAGTCCAGCCCAGGGGCTCATCGGGACTCACCGCGCTCTTTGGATTCTGCCGCACTCTTACTGTCTTTTTCCGTTCCGAGGGTCTCACCATCAGTACCCTCTGTGGATGGTGCCGGGATAAAGCGGATCCGGTCAATCCGGCGTCGTTCTATCCGGTCAACCACCAACTGACCGCCTTCAACCGAAACACTGTCACCAGGTGCGGCGATGCGGCCCAGTTCGGCCATCATGAAGCCACCCACAGTTTCGTAGCCGGCCTCGTCGGGGACATTGAGCGGGCCAATGCGCTCGGAAACCTCGTCCGGACGCATGAGACCCGGGAAGAACCACGTACCGTCCGCGCCGAGCAGGATGCCGGGCTTGATGCGGTCATGTTCGTCAGAGACCTCGCCAACAATTTCCTCTACCAAATCTTCCAGCGTGGTCACGCCAGCGGTGCCACCGTATTCGTCCTGCACCACGGCCATCTGCAGATTTCCTTCACGAAGCTCCAGGATCAGGGCATCGAGATGAACCGTTTCGGGCACCCGCAGGACCTCTGTCATGATGGCACCCACTTCAAGGTCCTGGCGTTTATGGAAGGGAACTGCAACAGCCTTTTTCAGGTGGACCACGCCCACAATATTGTCCGGTGACTCATCGATAACCGGAAACCTGGAGAAGCCTGTCCGGCGGGCGGCATCGATGATCTCGGCCACGGACTGCGTGCTCTCGATGGTCTCAACCTGCATGCGCGGGGTCATGACATCGGCGGCCGTGCGCCCAGAGAAGCTCAGCGTGCGGGCCACAAACGTCGCGGTTCCCACATCCAAAGTGCCCATGGCGGCCGATCGGCGCACCAGAGAAGCAAGCTCCGACGGCGAACGAGCACCGGAAATTTCTTCCTTGGCTTCCATGCCGAACAAGTTCAGAACCTTGTTGGAGAAGCCGTTCAAAACGATGATGGCGGGCTTGAACACGGCTGTGAAGATCAGCTGCGGGCGAGCTACCAGTTTGCCAATTTCAAAGGACTTGGCGATGGCCATGTTCTTCGGGACCAGTTCACCAATCAGCATCGACAGCAAGGTTGCGATCAACATGGCCAGAGTCAGTGCGACCGCGGCGATGGCTGGTTCCGGGACACCCACGGCGCTCAGCGGCTCCGTGAGCAACACACCCAGGGACGGCTCCATCAAGAAGCCCGTCAGCAAGGTGGTCAAGGTGATACCTAGCTGGCAGCTGGAGAGTTGAGTGGACAGTGACTTCAAGCAGCGCAGCAGAGGTTCAGCGGCTTTGTCGCCAGCAGTCACGGCCCGCTGCACGGTGGACTGGTCCAGTGCAACGAGAGAAAATTCAACGGCAACAAAGAATCCTGTGCCAAGGATGAGCAGCAGACCTGCTGCAAGTAATATCCATTCCATTTACAGCGCCCCCCATATCAGTACATGCTGTGATGTTGCATGCATGTGGGGGTGGGCCGCCGGCGGAGGGTGGTCGGCGGCGGGACCGGCCACTGCAGGGGTGGGAGAGCTTTGGTCATGTGTGCGGGTTTTGCCGGCATGGGCAACGTGGTTGCAGGCGGCACTCGAAGTGCTCTGCAGGCCGTTGCGCCGGCCCCTAGATTTACTTTCCATTGGATGGCCAGTCTACCCCAGCACGCCGCAGACTCTTCGATGATGCCAGGAGTAGGAAGATGAACAAACGCTGTGAGTTTGCCACAGATATTGAGCGAACACCTGGTGTGTATCGAGTATGCGGCTAGTACGGCATCACGCTGTGTTCGCCGAGAGCGTGGAAGTTGCGACTGTGATAGACCATGGGTGCGCTAACGCTCACGGGTGAGAAATTCGCCTGTCCAGGATTGACTTGTGCAGCAGGGCCACTTCTACCCGGTGTCATGATCTCCAGCACTTGCGCCGCCAACAACAGCGAGCCACCGGCCGGGGTGCGGCTCAGAATCTTGCACCGCAGAGCGTAGCCACCATGGGTCAGTAATGGTTCCCCTGTCTCGAGCCGAGTCCAGGGCATGGCAGCGGTAAAGCGTTCAGAGTTTGAATTGGCGAAGGTCTTGGCCAATTCCAGATCGTCTGTTGTTAGCAGATGCACCACCACTGAATTGGCCACGGCGAGTGCGGCTGCCGATCCGCTGGACGCGGCTAGAGAGAATGCCAGCAGAGGTGGCTCGGCAGATACCGAAGCCACGGACGACGCCGTAATACCCACCGGTCCCGTCGCTGAGTCTGCCGTAATGACCGAAACCCCTGCCGGGTGGCCACCGAAGGCAGCCTTGAAGCTGTCGGTCAATGCTGGGTCAATCTGCGCTGCTTGTCCCACTGCCGAAACCGGACTTCCCGTTGCGGCTCCTTCAGCTTGCACTGCCGCTACGTGCACAGTCTGACTTTGCACAGTCTCGGTTTGCACGGTCATGATCAAAATTCCTCTCACCTCGCCCAGCCTCATCAGGCCAGGTTCCTCAAGTGACTCTAAAACCTCAACCTTAGTTGAGGTCAAACCAGGCCGCCATGAGTCCTCTCACTCCAGCACTTAATTCCAAATCGCAATCGTGGCGGGTACGTGGCATGTGCAAGCTCGAGTGGATTCAACGATTGTTACGCGGAGCCGAGCCTATCAGCGGCCCCGTCCCCGTCCCCGATCCCATCGAATGCGCGGGCACCGGGGCCCTGTCCGGCCACTTGATCGTCCGGATTCACAAAGCCGCATTCAGCCAGTGAGAGACAGCCGCAGCCAATGCACCCGCCTAAACTTCCGCGCAGTTTTTGCAGGGCGGCAATGCGGGTATCGAGCTCTCGCTGCCAGTGCTCGGAGAGCCGCTGCCAATCAGCCTGGGTGGGAACCCCGTGATCGGGCAACTCCGCAAAGACGGCTGCCACCAGCGAAAGCGGGATGCCTGCGCGCTGGGCTGCCCTAATGACTGCCACACGCCGCAGTACCGAACGTGAGAAGCGGCGTTGGTTCCCGGAAGTCCGGGTGCTAAAAATCAGCCCCTGCCGCTCGTAAAAGTGCAGTGCCGAGACGCTGACCCCGCCGCGTTGGGCGAGTTGACCCACGCTCAACTGTTCGTTCGCGCGATGCCCGGCTCCGGCGTCGTGCATGCTAGCCAGCCGCGATGGTGCGAATCCCAGCCACAGCCTGATCCAGAATCTCGCTCATACTATGATCGACATCAACCACGACGGCGGCCTCGTCGGCTTCCATGGGTTCCAAGGCTTCCAGCTGCGAGGCCAGCAGATTCGCTGGCATGAAGTGCCCGGAACGGCCCTCGAGCCTGGCACTGAGCACCTCCAAGGAGCCAGCTAGATGTAGGAAAATGGTGTCGGGGGCCTTGGCTCGGATGGCGTCACGGTAGCGCCGCTTCAGTGCCGAACAGGCAACAACCACTCCCCTGCCCGAAGTGGTGGCCAGTTCATGGCCCACCAGATCCAGCCAGGGCCAGCGGTCCTCATCGTTCAAGGGCGTGCCGGAAGCCATCTTGCGAATGTTGCTCAGCGGGTGCAGGGAATCTGCGTCGACGAACGGAAAATCCAAGGCGTCAGCCACCAGGGTGCCGATAGTGCTTTTGCCAGCGCCTGAGACACCCATGACCACAACACGGATGACGTCCGACGACGGGACGGTAGATTCAAAGCTCGAGTTCAAGGGGATATCCATACTCACTTGTATATCAAACGCGAATACTTTTCTCCCCACCGGATGGGCCGGCGGGAAGAAAAGCAGAACCAGCCTAGAGCCGGGTGTCGAAGGAATTGCAGAAGACGTTCTCATTGAACGAGCCCTGGAATTCGGAGAGTCCCTGAATCTTGGCCACGGTGGCCCGGATGGCTTCGCGGGAGTCCGCATGGGCGTGGATGGCGGTTTTGACCATCGGCACGTCGATGAGATGGTTGGGCTGGTTCAGCGAAACGAACACGGTGGGCACCTCGGTGACGTACCACGGGATTTCCGCGGCCATCGGTGAGGACCACTTGAGGCGTATGGCTGCTTCTTGAGCGAAGCCCTTCACATTCGCGACCACCAGCGCGGCGTCGTACTTATCGGCGTAGTCGGCCGTTGTTTCATCGGAGATGACGGACATGAAGTTCACGCCCTCCTCCCCCGCGGCCCTGCGCTGATCGGCGGTCTTGAAGATGTGCACCTCAAAGCCCACACTTTCAAGCTCCTCGGCCACAACATCCAGATAGCCCAACGGATCTGCCATGGTGAAGTCGGAGCCACCGGAAATACCGTACAGACGGATCTTCTTGTGCGTGGCCGGGGTGACCGTTTTCTCGGCCACGTCAGCGGCAGTGGCGCGGTGTGCCTCGGAACCAATGACAGCCAGCGCCGAAGCAGCAGGAACCAACGCAGCCCGGTCCTTAACGTGCAGCCCCAGCGAAACCTTCAAGGCCAGAATGCGGCGCAACCAGAATTGGCCCTCGCCACAGTGAATCCGGGCGAGACCATCAAGCTTGCCAAGGCCACCTATGTGGGCAATTTTTCCACCGCCCGCGCCGGGACCGGAACGGCCCATCCATCTCGTCGGCACGGCCGATAGCATCCTCATGAACTCCGGCACATCCGGAACTGCCCCAGCCTGCCCCGTTATCCCGCACGGACGGCTGGAATTCAGGCTACGGTCGCTGGCTTTCCAACGCCCCGCACAGGGAGCTCTCCGGCTTCACCAGCACCAACGGCGTTGACGGGTCCCACCGCGTGCAGGTGCTCAACAACCACCTCGGCCCGTTCATCGCCGCCGAACCAGTCGACATCAAGGCAGGAACCTACAACGGCATCATCCGCGGCAACGTGTTCAAGTCCACCATCTCCGACCTGGCGAACAGCGGCAGCTGGGCCATCTTTGACGCGTCAAAAAACTGCACCCTCCCGAACGTCGACCAGTCATCCAGCACCGTGACGAATGCCGTCAAGGGCCTGAACAACATCGCCGTCACCCCGTAGACCCTGCCTCTCGCGCAGGCACGCACGACGCCGGGCCCGTTCAGCCCCGGCGTCGCCCGATGCCCAGGTGCACCCTTGCGCCCCAGGACGCCCGCTTGGGCGGCTCACGCTGCCGGGCGCCGCCCAAGCGAGCGTCATTGTTCCATGCGGGAGCTGTCTGGCCATTTTGTTGTTGCAGGCCCCGCAAACTAAAACGGCGGAAGTTGCGGCGTATCGGGACTTTCCTTTGGTTGGGTCATACACTTCCAGACAAAAAAAGAGGCTCTGACCTGCACAAACACTAGCCTGACCCCGATTAGCCGGGAAACTCCCGCTAATGCGCAGTCCCCGCTGCCGGTCCGCTGGAGCCGCGCAGCACCAACTCGGTCAGCAGAGGTCCGGGGCTTGCCCCCGGCTCGGGCGAATACAGCTTGTCCAGGATATTCCGCACTGCCGCATCCCCTGCTTCGCGCAGCGGCGACTTGATGGTGGACAGCGGCGGAGTGGTGAAGTCCGAGCCAAAGATGTTGTCGAAGCCCAAGATGCTCATGTCTTCAGGGACCTTGATGCCGGCGAGCTGCAGCTCGCGCATCAGCCCGATGGCCATGAGGTCGTTGTAGCAAAACACTGCCGTTGCCCCACTGGAGCGGACGGCAGCGGCGGCGCGGCGTCCGCCGTCGACAGTGGGAACACCCGAGGCAACCACGGTGACGTTCATGCCCGACCATTCGCAGCGTGCCCGGATGCTTTCCCACCTGCGCTTGGACATCCAGGACTTGTCGGGACCGGCCACATAGGCCAGCGATTTGTGGCCCTGGGCGGACAGGTGACAGACGGCCTCCGTGACGCCGGCCTCGGTGTCGGCCACGAGGGAGTCCACGCCGTCAACCAGCCGGTTGACCACCACCACGGGCTTTTGCTGGGCAAGCTCGACGATTTCGGCGTCGGACAACCGGGGGCTGGCGAGGATGATGCCGTCAACCGTGGCCAGCATGCGCTGCGCCGCGGTCAGTTCCAGTTCCGCAGACTCGGTTGATTCAGCCAGCATGAGCGTGTAGCTGCGGGCCGACGCCGCGGCCTCGGCGCCCCGGAGCACGTCAAAGAAGGCGGGGTCGGTGATGTCGGAAACTATCAACCCGATGGAATGTGTTCTGCCGGTGGGCAGGGCCCGCGCAAAGACATTAACCCTGTAGTTGAGGGCTTCAGCAGCATCCTCAATCTTCTTTTGGGTCTTGGCGCTGACCCGGCCCGGCTTGCTCAGTGCCCGTGAAACGGTGGACGGGTTGACTCCGGCACGGGCAGCAATGTCATAGATGGTTGGCGCGGACTTTCCGTTGCGGGCACGCGGGGCCCCCGCGGAAGGTGCCACCGGGCCAGCCGGGGTGCGGGAAGCGGCCGGCGCAGCACTCGGGTCCGCAGGGTCGTTGTGCTTTGCAGGTGTTGCAGTGTTTCCTGAAACATCGCTGGTGTCTTTCAAAGCAGCCCTCCGCCGTAAGTCGTAATGGCCAGCTTAAGCGGTATATGCCTGTTTATCCGGTACCTGCCCCGCCTGTCTAGGCACAGGGTGGCGGGAGGCACTCCCGCCACGCCATGTCAGGCCGATGCCCAACGACCCGGCAGCCGTTCTGAAGGCCCGTGCCGCTACACCAAACGCAACGGGCCCGGAGTAGCCGCCCAGTTCGTGGGCGCTCGCAAGGTGCGGCTCAAGGGAGGCAAAGCCTGCGTATCCGTCCCTCGTATCTGTCCCGGCGCAGCGCGTCCATGGTCAGGCGCAGCTCGCCATCGCCCTGCCCCGTGGGCACCACGGTTCCGGAGCCCGCCAGCGCATCCTTGACCTGCAGGTATTCCAGGTAAGGCCGGAGCATGGTGTAGCCGTCCGTGTAGGGCCTGACCCCCACCTGGACAAAGTTCGTGTTGTCCCAGGCAGCCCGCATTGCCGGGGAATCCACCGTCTCCATGATGTCCAAGACCCGCTCGGGGTGTCGTCGTAGATACCCTTTTCGTTTTCGTGCAGGAGCACCACGCCTGCCTCTTGCGCGGTTGCGGCCAGCGCAGCCATGCGTTCCATCACGTCGTCACGAATGTCGGCGGCGGAGAGTTCCGGGGCGTGGAAGTGGGAGAAGATCCGAATGTAGCCGGTGCCCAGTATCCCGGCAGCCTCAATGATCCGCTCCGGCAGCCGTGCCGTGTCCAGGTCCACCACGTTGTTTGTGCCCCAGGGGCTGCGCACCTCAATGTGCCGGGCACCAAGAGTCAGCAGGACGGCGCCTGGATCCTTGGGGCGGGGTCCACCTCGTCGCCGAAGCCGGACTGGGTCCATACAGAGTTGGGCGGTTCAGCCATGCAATCCTCCATACATAGGGAGGCCCCGCGATTGCGCCACTGCGTCACGGCGCCATTGCGTGAGCTCTTTGTGCCCGTTGGGCGGCTGTCCCGGAGCGCCGCCGCACGAGCGATGCCCTGACGCACTGCCACGGGGTTGCGCTGCTTTCGATGGCAACAACCCGACACCCAATTGTCAATCGATTGTCATCACACTTTGCGCTGGGGTTCCGACCCTGCCGGAAGCTTGCGACCAGCGGAACCATTACGGATGCGGCTGGCGGGCTCCCACGTTGGTGCAAGGGCAAAATTGGTTTGCTTCTGCGCCACATTGGCCCCCTGCCGCAGCGCATATGCTATGCGCGGGCCGAGCAATGCAGCGCACCTTGGAGGGACAATGCCCCGTCACCACCCCTGCGGCAGCGGCCGGCCTTCCTCATATCCGGCGGCGGACTGCACCCCCACAATGGCCCGCTCACGGAACTCCGCCAGCGAGGAGGCACCCGCGTAGGTGAAGGAGCTGCGCAGACCTGCTGTGATCATATCCAGCAAATCTTCAACTCCTGGACGCACTGGGTCCAGGTACATCTTGGACGTTGAAATGCCCTCTTCGAACAATCCCTTTCGGGCGCGTTCGAAGGCCTGATCGCCCGAGGACCGGTTCTGTACGGCCCGGGCCGAAGCCATACCAAAGCTCTCCTTGAACTGCCGGCCGTTAGCGTCCACCTGCAGGTCCCCGGGGCTTTCATAGGTGCCGGCGAACCAGGAACCAATCATCACTTGCGAAGCTCCTGCCGCCAGCGCTAGGGCCACATCGCGCGGATAGCGCACTCCCCCGTCGGCCCAGACGTGGGCACCCAACTCGGCAGCCGCCGTCGAACATTCCAGAACGGCTGAGAACTGGGGCCTGCCCACGGCCGTCATCATGCGCGTGGTGCACATGGCTCCGGGGCCCACACCCACCTTGATGATGTCGGCGCCAGCCTCCACGAGATCGCGTACACCGGCCGCGCTGACAACGTTGCCGGCTGCCACTGGAACGGACGGCGAGAGCGAACGGACCGCACGCAGGGCCTCGAACATCTTTTCCTGATGTCCGTGCGCCGTATCCACCACCAGTGTGTCCACGCCATAGTCCAACAACGCTGCAGCTTTGCCTGCGACATCGCCGTTGATGCCCACAGCCACACCGAGTCGCATCCGGCCGGAATCGTCCACGGCGGGCCGGTAAATGGTGGAACGAAGCGCACCGAGCCGGGTCAAGACACCTACCACTTCCCCGGAGCGCAGCACTGGAGCGTAATCTGCACCAGCAGAATCAAGGACAGCGAAGGCTGAGCGTAAGGCAGCATCCGTCGATGATTTAGCCGCCGAGAAGTCCAATTCGCCGGCATCGGCCTGCGCCCGGATCTCGTCAAAGGGTGTGGCATCCAGCGTCAGCACGTTCGAACGCATGACCGAGGCGAGAGATGCAAAACGGTCAGCACCTTCGCAATCGGCGCTGCGCACCACGCCAACAAAGTCGTTGCCATCAACCACCACTACGGCGTTGTGGGCCCGTTTGCCCATGAGGTGCAGGGCGTCGATGACAATATCGCCGGCGGTCATCAGCAGCGGAGTTTCATAGAGCGAATCGCGCTGCTTGACCCACGCACTGACCTGCCCCAACACCTCCAGCGGCACGTCCTGAGGCAAGATCGCCATCCCACCGCGTCGCGCCACGGTCTCCGCCATGCGCTTGCCAGAAACAGCCGTCATATTTGAAACCACGAGAGGAATGGTGGTTCCGGTGCCATCCATGCTGGATAAATCAACATCCAGCCGTGAGGTGACGGTGGAGTGTGACGGAATCAGAAAAACATCCGAGTAGGTCAGGTCGGTGGCGGGCTGGGTCAAAAAACGCATAGCACTCCCTCGTTGATGCGGACCGGTGGACGGTCTCGGCGGACGGCAGAGCAATCAGGTGCCGTCCGCGTCCGATTCTAGTCACAATAACAAGGGTGTTCGGCGCAAATTTGGCCCTTTTTGGCTGATTTGCTGAGCGGGCCGTGGCACAGATTGGCCTACAGTCTAAATTGCTTACTAGACTTACACCCGGAACGGGTTTGTTGGACCTGGACCATTTTCGAATAGGCTTCGCACGTTTGCGCCGACAGCATCCGCCAGATTCGGATGCCGTCGCCTTGCGCGGGCGTGCACAACGGGCAACAAGAACTCATGGAAGAGGCGTAATACACGTGCCAGAGCAATCCATCCACCGTCTACCCGAAGAGTTTGGCGGCAACGAGTGGCTCGTCGATGAACTGTACGAGCGCTACAAGGGCGACAAAAATTCTGTGGACACAAAGTGGTGGCCACTCTTTGAAGGTTTTGCAGCCGATGATGCGGCAGGAAACGGTCGCCACACTGCCAACAATTCCGCCCCGATCACCGCACAGATTCCGGTAGTTGCCGCCCCTGCGGCACCTGTTGCACCTGCCGCACCTGTGGCAAGCACGACGCCGGCCCCCGCCGCCGCTGCTCCGGCCGCTCCCGCCGTGGCCCCCAAGACGCCGGCAGCTCCGCGTCCTCCGGCCCCGGCCAAGGATGCAGCTCGCACCGGCACCACCCCCATCCCGGCTCAGCTGCCCAAGTCCGCCAAAGATGTCTCGGTGCCGGAAGAGGCCGTCAAGACGGTGCTTCGCGGACCGGCCAAGGCAATCGCCGCCAACATGGTCTCAAGCCTGGAAGTTCCCACGGCCACCAGCGTGCGCGCCATCCCGGCGAAGCTGCTCATCGACAACCGCCTCGTGATCAACTCCAACCTTGCCCGCGCCCGTGGTGGCAAGGTTTCCTTCACGCACCTGATCGGCTATGCCGTCATCAAGGCGCTGTCCGCGTTCCCGTCGATGAACGTGTTCTACGACGAGATCGATGGCAAGCCCGTTGCGGTTCAACCTCCGCATGTGAACTTCGGTATTGCCATTGATATGCCCAAGCCGGACGGCACTCGTCTGTTGATGGTGCCGAACATCAAGAAGGCTGAAACGCTGAATTTCGCCGAGTTCTGGCGCACCTATGAGGACCTCATCAAGCGCGCCCGTGCCGGCAAGCTGACAGCCGATGATCACTCAGGAACCACTGTTTCCCTGACCAACCCCGGCGGTATCGGCACGGTTCACTCTGTACCGCGCCTCTCCAAGGGCCAGGCTGCCATCATTGGCGTCGGTTCCTTGGACTACCCGGCCGAGTACCAGGGATCCAGCCCCAAGATCATCGCTCAGAACGCCGTCTCAAAGATCCTGACGCTGACCAGCACCTACGACCACCGTGTCATTCAGGGTGCCGGTTCGGGCGAGTTCCTCAAGAAGATCCACCAGCTCCTGCTCGGTGCTGAGAACTTCTACGATGAGATCTTCGAATCCCTGCGTATCCCGTACGAGCCCGTCCGTTGGAGCCATGACCTGCAGGTTGACCCGGCTGATGAGATCAACAAGGTTGCCCGGATCCAGCAGCTGATCCACTCTTACCGTGTGCGTGGACACCTGATGTCTGACACGGATCCGTTGGAATTCGTTCAGCGCAAGCACCCCGACCTGGACGTGCTCACGTACGGCCTGACCCTGTGGGACTTGGACCGCGAATGGCCCACCGGTGGCTTCGGTGGCAAACCCAAGCTGCTATTGCGCGACATCTTGGGTGTCCTGCGTGACGCTTACTGCCGCACCACGGGCATCGAGTACATGCACATTCAGGAACCGGAACAGCGTGAATGGTTCCAGAACGAGCTGGAGCACCCTTACTCCAAGCCGAGCCGCGAGGAGCAGCTGCGCATTGTCTCCAAGCTGAACTCTGCCGAGGCGTTTGAGACGTTCCTGCAGACCAAGTTCGTTGGCCAGAAGCGCTTCTCCCTGGAAGGCGGCGAATCCTTGATTCCGCTGCTGGACTCCATCATTTCCGATGCTGCCGACGACGGTCTGGACGAGGTCGCGATTGGTATGGCTCACCGCGGCCGTCTGAACGTGCTCACCAACATCGCCGGTAAGACCTACTCACAGGTCTTCCGCGAATTTGAAGGCACCCAGGATTCTCGCACCGTGCAGGGCTCCGGGGACGTCAAGTACCACTTGGGTACGGAAGGTACTTTCACCTCCGACGCCGGCAACGAAACCAAGGTCTACCTCGCCGCCAACCCCTCGCACCTGGAAGCCGTCGACGGCGTCCTTGAGGGCATTGTTCGCGCCAAGCAGGACCGTTTGGATCAGGGCGAGAACTTCCCCGTTCTGCCCATCATGGTCCACGGTGACGCAGCCTTCGCCGGCCAGGGTGTTGTTGCTGAAACCTTGAACCTGTCCCAGCTGCGTGGCTACCGCGTCGGCGGTACCATCCACGTGGTTGTCAACAACCAGGTTGGTTTCACCACCGCACCCTCATCGTCGCGCTCATCGGTGTACTCCACCGATGTGGCCAAGATGATTCAGGCACCGGTGTTCCACGTCAATGGCGATGACCCGGAAGCTGTTGTACGTGCAGCACAGTTGGCGTACCAGTTCCAGCAGCGCTTCCGCAAGGACGTTGTCATTGATCTGGTCTGCTACCGCCGCCGCGGCCACAACGAGGGCGATGACCCCTCGATGACCCAGCCGCTGATGTACAACCTGATTGAGGCCAAGCGTTCCGTACGCCGCCTGTACACCGAAGCCTTGATTGGCCGTGGTGACATCACCGAAGAGGAAGCCACGCAGTTGCTGCGCGACTACCAGGAGCGCTTGGAGCGTGTCTTCGCCGAAACGCATGCCGCCCAGACCTCCCCGATCCCGATCATCACCAAGGATGCTCAGGCCATCTCAGATCTGGAGCGCCCCATAGCCCAGCAGGCTGACTCGGGTGTCAACGATCCCCAGATCACGGCCATCAGCGCTGACACACTGGCCCGCATCGGTGCAGCCCACCTGGCTATCCCCGAAGGCTTCGAGGTGCACCACAAGCTCAAGCCGCTGCTGGAAAAGCGTGAAGCCATGTCCCGTGAAGGCGGCATTGACTGGGGCTTTGGCGAGCTCACTGCGTTTGGTTCGCTGCTCTTGGAGGGTGTCCCGGTCCGCATGGCAGGCCAGGATTCACGTCGCGGTACCTTTGTTCAGCGCCACGCAGTATTCCACGACCGTGCTAACGGCAATGTCTGGAACCCGCTGACTGAACTCAGCGAAGACCAGGCCAAGCTGTGGATCTACGATTCGCTGCTCAGCGAATACGCCGCACTGGCGTTTGAATACGGTTACTCGGTGGAGCGCCCGGACGCGCTGGTTGTCTGGGAAGCCCAGTTCGGCGACTTCGTCAACGGCGCACAGACAGTCATTGACGAGTTCATCTCCTCGGCTGAGCAGAAGTGGGGCCAGCGTTCCTCACTGGTTCTGATGCTGCCGCATGGCTACGAGGGCCAGGGCCCGGACCACTCCTCAGCCCGCATTGAGCGCTTCTTGCAGATGTGTGCCGAAGAGAACATGATCGTGGCCAACCCGACCACGCCGGCGTCGCACTTCCACCTGTTGCGCCGTCAGGCTTACAGCCGACCGCGCAAGCCGTTGATCATCTTTACACCGAAGCAGCTGCTGCGCCTGAAGGCCGCTGCGTCCTCGGTGGAAGACTTCACCACGGGCGGCTTCCGCCCCGTGATCAGTGAGCATGCAGCGCTGGATAACAACGCCGTCGACCGTGTCATTTTGGTCTCCGGCCGCCTGTACTACGATCTGCTCGCAGCCCGCGACAAGGCAGCCGATAACAAGGTGGCCATTGTCCGGGTGGAGCAGCTGTACCCGCTGCCACTGGATGAGATCAAGGCTGAACTGGCCAAGTACCCCAACGCCGATCTGGTGTGGGCACAGGACGAGCCCGCCAACCAGGGTCCGTGGCCGTTCATGGGCCTGAACCTGGCACCCGAGCTGGATAAGAAGCTCACCCGGGTTTCACGCCCGGCTTCGGCATCCACGGCCACCGGTTCCTCCAAGACCCACGCGGTTGAGCAAACGTTGCTTGTCAAGCAGGCTTTCGAGCGTAGCTAAGCCAGTCAAGATGCCCGGTCTGTATAATCAGGCCGGGCATCTTCTATTTAGACTTTCACTGTTTGTCAACGAGGGAAAAGGGGAGCCGTGGAGAAACGGGACCTGAGAATTGTAGCTGTTGGGGATGAATTAGTGGCCGGTGTGGGCGATCCCCGCGCTTTGGGCTGGCTGGGACGGGTGCTAGCCAGGACCCCTGCCGAGGCCGTGTCCATTGAGCCTTTCATCCTTGCCAGCCCCCGCGAGGGCACCGAGGCATTGGCTGGGCGTTGGCTCACCGAGGCCGGGCGTCGCTTCGATGACTTCCACGAGAACCGTCTGGTCATTGGGCTTTCGGGGCGAGACATTGAATACGGGCTTTCCACGGCTCGCAGCCGGTTGAACCTAGCGAACATCCTCGACGGCGCCACCCAGCTGAACATCCCCGTGTTCGTAGTGGGCCCGCCGCCGTCGCTGGACCCGGCGTTGAACCGCAAGCTGGCGGAGCTGAACACGGCCTTTGCCGATGTCACCACCCGCCGCAAGCACCACTATGTGGACACGTTCACGCCGCTGCAAAACCATGAGCAGTGGCGCAATGATGTCGCGGCCAATGCCGGTGCCCCCGGCCAGGCCGGCTACGGTCTGATGGCTTGGCTGGTACTGCACCGTGGCTGGTACCAGTGGCTGGAGATCCCTGAGGCTGTGTAGGCGCTGAGGAATTCCACGCCAAAGTTGCAGCTGTGCTTGCCTCAAGGCGTACCTCAAAGCTTGCCTCAATCTGCTCGAGTAAGCACTTGACGTACACTTTTGGTCGTTTTTCTGCTTTTTCCGTACGCAAGGTGAACACTCGAGACTCCGTTGGCTTCCACCAGAGCCTCAGAACTAGCCGCCAGTTAGGTGGGCATGTGTCACCTATGCGAAACTATATGAGGATCGTTTTTAGAGATCTCAATTTTAATGATTGGAGGCAGCTATGTCGAAGCGTTCACGTAAGCGCAAGGACCGTAAGAAGGGCGGCGCTAACCACGGTAAGCGTCCCAACTCGTAGGTCTTGACGTACACAGCAAAAGCCCGTTCGGCCACCATGGCAGGACGGGCTTTTGCATATCAAGGGAGAACTTTCCCACCTCCTAAGCCCTCAAAGTCTTCAGAGTCCTCAGATCCATCAAAGCCTTCAGAGAAAGCTAAAAATGTTCTCGCTCGTTCTGCTCATCATGCTGCCGTTTGTTTGGTTCGGCATGGTCACGGCTATCTCATTCATCGAAACACCGTTGAAGTTCAAGGCACCGGGCATGACACACGCACTGGGTGTAGGTATTGGCAGGCTTGTTTTCAAGGCGCTGAACCTGGTCGAAGCCGCCATGGTGGTGCTACTCGTGGGTGCGTGGACGCAGCACCAGGACTTGGTCACGCTGCCCATCGGCATCCTCCTGACATTGCCACTGATGGCATTGCTCGCGCAGATGCTGATTCTTCGACCAGCCATGGCCAAGCGGACCAAGGCGCTGGCGGAGACCGCTCACACGCACTCAGGGGACACAGCAGTCAAGGCCAAGGTCGCCACAGCAGCCCACATTGCCTTCATCAGCTCTGAGGCATTGAAGGTCATCACCTTGCCCATCGCAGGGATCCTCTTGGTCCTAGCTGTGGCAGCGTAGGCCCGGATGGAACGCGCGGCCCTCAACTCCGGTAGAACGGCGTCGAACCTCAACGCCTACACCCCGGCGGCAACGGCGGCAGCAACGCCAGCTTCTGAGCGCGGCGACATCGGCACGCGCGAAGACATCCTGATATTGGTGGAGACGTTTTACACCAAAGCGTTCGATGACGATTTGATTGGGCATATTTTCACCGAGGTGGTGCACATGGACCTGCCTCGGCATATGCCCATCATGGCGGATTTCTGGCAAACGGTGCTGTTCAAGGCGGGCTTGTACAGCAGGAATGCGCTGAAAATCCATTTCGACATCCATGCCAAGGAGCCACTGACGCTGGAACACTTCAACCGGTGGTTGCAGCTGTGGACCAACACCGTGGATGAACTGTTCGCCGGTGAGAAGGCGGAGCTGGCCAAGGTCCAGGCTCACCTGATCGCAGGCTCACTGCACCGGCGCGTGACAGGCCGCCCGGCCAGCCAGTACAGCACCATCTCCATGCGGCCGGACACTGCGCGCATGGACGCAGCGCACCCAGACTCTGTGCGCCCAGAAGCCCCAGGGCCACAAGACTAACCCGTAAGGCCGCTACAGCCGCAAACGGTTAGGGCGCGAAACACACGTACGGCTAAACGGCGGCCGGACGTCCTTCGTGCAGGCGCGCCAAGATGGCTTCCTTGAGGGTTTCCGGGGCAGCTTCCTTGCAGGATCGCTTCACCACGGAGCGGATGACGCATTCGAGGTCATATTCCTGCGAGCAGTCGGTGCAATCGTCAAGGTGGGCCTTGATCTCGCCGAGGTCCTCGCGGGACAGTGCACCGTCCAGGTATTCATAAATTCGAACGATGCGTTTATCGTCGCAATCGCCCAGGCTTTGGCAGTCGCCCATGGTTATTTCTCCGTATCAGTTAGTTGGTCGGCTTCCTTGAGGTAGCCGCGTTCCACGGCATAGTCAGCCAACATGTCACGCAAAAGCTTGCGTCCCCGGTGCAGCCGTGACATCACGGTGCCAATGGGGGTGTTCATAATTTCTGAGATTTCCTTGTAGGCAAATCCCTCTACATCGGCGAAGTAGACGGCCAACCGGAATTCCTCCGGAATGGCCTGCAGCGCGTTCTTAACATCAGAATCGGGCAGGTGATCCAAGGCGTCGGCTTCCGCCGAACGCAAACCCTTGGAGGTGTGCGACTCCGCCCGAGCCAACTGCCAATCCTCGATGCTGTCCGCATTGGACTGCAGCGGCTCGCGCTGACGCTTGCGGTACAGATTGATGTACGTGTTGGTCAGGATCCGGTACAGCCACGCCTTGAGGTTAGTACCCGGCTTGTACTGGTGGAACGCAGAAAAAGCCTTGGTATAGGCCTCCTGCACCAGATCCTCCGCATCAGAGGGATTCCGGGCCATACGCATGGCGGCCGAATACAGCTGGTCAACATACACCATGGCGTCACGCTCAAAACGTGCGCGCCGTGCTTGCGTGGTCTCATTGGCAACATCAACATCGGCAACGTCCGTGCTCACCACTGCGGGTGCGCTTTGCGGCTCGGTGCTGACGGTTTGCTCAGGCTCGGAAATGTTCATCACGTTCGAGTCTATGCTCACACGCACTAACACGTCAGTTACTGGAGGTGCCAGAGTACTTAGTGTCTGCATTGCCGCCTTTCCGTCCCTGAGTCGTCGATCAGTAGTGTCAACTGTCCGGCCCCAACAGACGCCGCCACTAATGATGTAAACCGGGCAACGGCGTCGGATATTCCGCAATGATCCCATCAGCGCTTCCAGTCGTGGGAGACTGGTACACAGCATGAGCCTTCTGTGGGCCGGCCCGGGCCGCCCATGGATGGCTGACCGCACCACGAAGGAGGCCACCTTGTCCATTATTCGCGCTCTTGCCCGCCCAATGCTGGCATCATCGTTCATCTTTTCCGGTCTGGATCGGCTGCGCCACGCAGATGCGACGGCCGCACAGCTGTCTCCGGTTCTGGGCCCGCTCAGCGCCGCCCTGCCGGTGGAAGCCAGTGAGAAGAACCTTGCCCGCGTCCTTGCTGGCGCCCAGGTAGGGGCCGGCGTCCTGCTGGCTGCCGGCAAGTTTTCCCGGCCCGCCGCCGTCGTGCTTGCACTGACCGCCGGGCTCAACACGGTGGTGGAGTACCGCAATGCGAACACCGACACCAAGGAAAACCGCTCGCACCGCCGCAATCAGCTGACCAAGAACATTGGCCTGATTGGCGGGGTTCTGCTGGCTAGCGTGGACACCGCGGGGCGTCCGGGACTGGCGTGGCGTACTGAAAAGCTGCTCGCGAGCAGCAAGAAGACCGCCAAGACTCAATTGAAAAATGCGGACAAGCAGGTCCGCGCGCTTGCCCACGACGTGACAGGACAGTAAATATTTATGACCACCGCCCATTGGCCCGCACCTTTTAGCGCAACACCCCTGGACGCCACCGTCACCATTCCGGCCTCCAAATCGCTGACCAACAGGTACCTTATTCTCGCCGCCATCGCCGAGGGTGAATCCCGCCTTCGCGCCCCGCTGCAATCGCGTGATTCTGATCTGATGATCGGCGCGCTGCGTGCCTTGGGGGCTGGAATCACCGAGGTGCCCGGCAGCGGCGACGTCCCGGATTTGGTGGTCACCCCCATCCCAGCGGGCTTCACCGCGCCCGACGGCGGCATTGTGGTGGACTGCGGGCTGGCAGGCACGGTCATGCGTTTTGTTCCGCCGCTTGCCGCTCTGGTTTCCGGCGCAGTGAAGTTCGACGGCGATCCCGCGGCTTTGGTGCGCCCGATGGCTCCCATTGTGGCCGGCTTGGTAGGGCTTGGGGTGCGGGTCGAGGACGGCGAGGATGGCTTCTTGCCGTTCACCGTCCACGGCAGCGGTGGTGTTGATGGTGGACACGTTCAGGTAGATGCTGGCGGCTCTTCCCAGTTCATTTCCGCCCTGCTGCTGGTGGCGCCTCGTTTTAACACAGCTCTGCACCTAGAGCATATTGGTGAGTCGGTCCCGAGCCTGGACCACATTTCCATGACAGTAGAAATTCTGCGCTCTATGGGTGTTTCCGTGGACGATTCCACGCCCAAGCACTGGATCGTGGAGCCCGCCACCTTGGCTGGCTTTGATGTTTCGCTTGAGCAGGATCTATCCAACGCAGGGCCGTTCCTGGCTGCCGCGCTGGCCACACGGGGTACTGTGCGTATCCCTAACTGGCCTGCGAACACCACCCAGGTGGGCGATAAGTGGCGCGAAATCCTGCCACAGTTCGGTGCCACAGTGACTCTCGAAGAGGGTGTGCTCACCGTGACCGGCGGCGCTGAAATCCGGGGTGTGGACATTGCCGACACCTCCGAGCTGGCACCGTCCACGGCGGCCATCTGCGCCCTGGCGTCGACGCCGTCGCGCCTTCGCGGGATCTCGCATTTGCGTGGCCATGAGACGGACCGTCTCGCTGCGTTGGTGGCCGAGATCAACGCTCTGGGCGGCAACGCCGAGGAGACCGAGGACGGGCTGATCATCAACCCCGCTCCCCTGCGCGCTGGCGTGTTCCACAGTTATCACGACCACCGGATGGCGACAGCCGGCGCCATCATTGGCTTGGCCGTGCCCGGTATTGAAGTGGAAAACATTGGCACCACGGCCAAGACCATGCCTGACTTCCCGGCCATGTGGGCGCAGATGGTGGCGCAGACGGCCGAACCGTCGGCCAGCACCGAGAACATTGCGGCGGCTGAAACAGAGGCGTAGAACATGGCACGGGACTACAGCAACTGGGACGAATCAGATGTTCGCGTACGGGCAAACAAGAAGGGCAGCCGTCCGCGCACCAAGGACCGGCCTGCCCACGATGACGCTGTCATTGGCCGGATCATCACGGTGGACCGCGGCCGCTACACAGCGATCGTGGATGAGGACCAACCCACGCAGCGCATCCTGATTGCTGCTCGGGCGAGGGAACTGCGCCGCAATCCGGTGGTGGCCGGAGACTTCGTGGCGCTCGTGGGAGATACCAGTGGCAAGCCCGATTCCTTGGCCCGGTTGGTCCGGGTGGAGGAACGCCGCACCCTGCTGCGCCGTAGCGCCGACGACACCGATCCGGTTGAGCGGGCCGTGGTAGCCAACGCAGACCAACTGGTCATCGTTGTGGCCGCCGCCAACCCGGAACCTCGCACCGGCTTCATCGACCGCGCCCTGGTGGCTGCCTATGACTCCGGCATCGCGCCCCTGTTGCTCATCACCAAGACCGACATCAAGGATCCGTCCGAGCTGCTGGCCAACTACGAACACCTGGACATGACCGTCATCATCAGCCGCACGGCCGCAGATGGGGCCTCCGGTATTGATGCCCGTAGCGACGACGGCGATTCCGCCCTCTTGGCAGGCGGCGCTGTGGAACAGCTCCATGGCTATTTGGATGGCAAGGTCAGCGTGCTGGTGGGCCACTCTGGCGTGGGCAAGTCCACCATGGTCAATGCCTTGACCGGATCGCAACGGGCCACCGGCGGCGTCAATGCCGTCACTGGCCGCGGCCGCCACACCTCGTCCTCGGCGCTGGCGCTGAAACTCCAGGACTCCCAGCCCGGCTCGTGGATCATTGATACCCCTGGTATCCGCTCCTTCGGTCTGGCCCATGTGGATCCCGACCGGATCCTGCAGGCCTTCCCGGATCTGCAGCCCGGCACCGAGGACTGCGAACGCGGCTGCAAGCATGACAGCGCCGCGGTCAACTGCAGTTTGGACCCTTACGTTGCCGCCGGCCATGCGGGTGAGGCTGGCCCGGCCCGCCTGGCATCGTTGCGCCGCCTCCTGGGCACCAGCGACCGCACCGAAGGCCGTGCCGCCGAGAAGGAACTGGGCATTATCGAGTAGCCGCTCCAGCGCCCACTTGCGGTCCAAATTTATGAACTCATACGCACCACTGCGCGCCACCGGTGCGTATGAACACTCATACGCACCGGTGGCTGCGACGGGCGCGTATGTGTTCAGGGCGCTGAAGCTATACGCACCACTCATCACGAATGGTGCGTATGTGTTCAGGGCGCCTGCCCCGTCTTGTGGTTAAACCGCGATAGCGTGAACTTATGACGACCCCACCCCAGACGTACAACGATGACCTCCGCCTGGCCCATGTGCTGGCTGACAGCGTGGATTCCCTGACCATGTCCCGCTTCAAGGCCCTGGATTTAGCCGTTGAGACCAAGCCGGATCTGACACCTGTCACCGATGCCGACAAGGCCGCCGAGGAGTCCATCCGCAGCCAGCTGTCCCGGGTCCGCCCGCGTGATTCTGTACTGGGCGAGGAATTTGGCAGCAGCGGCCACGGTTCGCGCCGCTGGATCATCGACCCCATCGACGGGACCAAGAACTTTGTCCGCGGCGTTCCGGTCTGGGCCACGTTGATTGCTCTGGTCGACGACGGCGTCCCCGTTGTTGGCCTCGTCAGCGCACCTGCTCTGGGCAAACGCTGGTGGGCCGCTCAAGGCACAGGGGCATACATGGGCAAGTCCCTCGCCGCAGCCACCCGCATCCGCGTCTCTAACGTCGCCGAACTCAAGGACGCCTCCCTGTCCTACTCTTCGCTGACTGGCTGGGCCGATCGCGGCAACCGCGACGAGTTCATTTCCCTCACCGACGATGTCTGGCGCACCCGCGCCTACGGCGATTTCTGGTCATACTGCATGGTCGCCGAGGGCAGCGTCGACATCGCCTGCGAGCCCGAACTCAACCTCTACGACATGGCAGCCCTGGTCCCGATCGTGCAGGAAGCCGGCGGCCGCTTCACCTCACTCGAAGGCGCCGAGGGCCCGTTCGGCGGCAACGCCTTGGCCACAAACTCCATCTTGCACACGGAAGTTTTACGGCGCCTGAACCCGAACTGGGATGACCTGCTGGGCTGATCCCCACGCCTTCACACGCCTTCCCCAAGTAATAGCGCAGGTGAGTTAAGAACGACGGCGGCCTCCCGCCGTCGTTCTTTGTCTCTCCTGCCGCCGCGCTCACCCAAGATCTGCGAAACGAAACGTAATAGATGCACCAGTAAAAATCTTGGGCTACTCTTTTGGGCATAGGTCACGAGTGCCAGTGCTAAACCCCGGTTTGCTGGCCGGCAACCCTCCTTTCGCGGCGGGGTGCCCCGGGTGACGACCTGGCCAGAGCTGTTCGGTTCTGGCAAGCGCGGACTTCTTGGCACCCCCAAAAGGTCCTTTGGCGTCAAAGGAATTCCTCATGAGCTCTGCCGTTTTGGACCACATCCACCTTGCCGATGCACCCCTGTTGCCAGTGGTGGGTCAAGATCTAGCCGCTCCCCTGATCCAGGGCGGGCATGTGCGGTACGCAAACCTGGACTACGCAGCGTCGGCCCCGGCCGTTGAAGAGGTTGCCGCACACCTGAACGAGGTGCTGCCGTACTACGCGAGCGTGCACCGCGGGGCCGGATTCGCCTCACAAGTGAGCACCTCGGTCTATGAAAACGCGCGCAAGATCGTGGCCAACTTTGTTGGCGCTCGGGAGGATGACACAGTCATTTTCACCCGCAACACCACCGATTCCCTGAACTTGTTGGCCGGCTGCGTGGAATCGCTCCTGAAGCAGCGCGGCTACGCCGAGGGCCGTTCCAACGTCCACGGCGAGGTGCTGTACCTGGACATTGAGCACCACGCCAACCTGCTGCCATGGCAGGCGCTCCCCCACCGATCCGTGGTGGCCGCCAGCTCCATCGCCTCCACACTGGCCCGCGTGGAAACGCAGCTGCGAGCCGGAAATGTGCTGCTCCTAGCCGTCACCGGCGCCTCCAATGTCACTGGCGAGGTGCTCCCCATAGCCGAGTTGGCCACCCTGGCTCACCGCTACGGCGCCCGGATCGTGGTCGATGCCGCCCAGCTTGCCCCGCACCGCCGCATCAACGTGGCTGAGACCGGCATTGACTACGTGGCCTTCTCCGGACACAAGTTGTATGCTCCCTTCGGCGCGGGCGTTCTGGTGGGACGTTCCGACTGGCTCGACGCCGGTCACCCGCACCTCGCCGGCGGCGGAGCCGTGAAGGACGTCCGGCTCGAATCGATCATCTGGGCGCAGGGACCTGCCCGCCACGAGGGCGGCACCCCCAATGTGCTGGGTGCCGCGACCCTCGCCAAGGCGGCCACGGTCCTGTCCGCTTTGGACGCCGATGACTGGCACAACCATGAGCAGAGCCTGCGCGCCCATCTCGTGGCAGGGCTCAACGAGATCGACGGCGTCACTGTCCACTCGCTGTTCGAGGACGCAGACACACACCCGGAGTGCGGCAGCATCGGCGTGGTGAATTTCTCGGTCACCGGGTACGACGCCGGATTGGTCGCCGCCTATCTCTCCGCCGAGCATGGCGTGGGCGTCCGTGACGGAAAATTCTGCGCCCATCCGCTGCTGAACCGTCTGGGCTTGCCGTCCGGTTCGCTGCGGGCCAGCTTTGGTGTGGGGTCGCAGCTTGAGGATGCTCGGCGCCTGATTGCGGGTGTTCAAGCGTTATTGCGCGACGGGCTGGGCTGGGATTACGTGGTGGATGCTGGCCGCTGGGTCCCCGTGAATGATATTCGCAGCTACCCGCAGTGGGCGCCGAACACCCCAGGTACCGCAGGCGCGGCCCCCTGCACCACGGACTAACCCAACAGCGGAAAACCCAACAGCGGACTAACCCAACAGCGAAAAACTCAACGCTATCGCAGCAATGGTGCGGTTTCGGAGGACCCTAGGGGAGCAATGGTGCCCTTTCTGAGGACCCTAGGGCAGTGCCCTTGCACATCCTTCCTCATTTTCGGGCTCTACGGGACTCGCCACCATGCGTAGACCTGAGACGGACTTGCAGGTGTTTCTACCCAGTACAGGATGTGTGACTGCCAATCTGTCCATAGCCACATGGTTGTTTCACTCTCAACCCACGTCATGATGTTTCCCTTGGCTAAGCTGGTGGCCTCCCCCTCAGTGACCCAGGAGTGATGCAGCTTGGGCTTGTCAGGAAAACCCTCCGTCAACCCGTGATCATCGATCAAGGTTTGTTCCGAGGTCCGCATTGACGGCAAGTTGGGATAGGCCACCATAAAGACCTTGCTCGCCGAGCGCTCGGGAATATTCATGTTTCCTTGACACGCCAGCACTGCCGTTTGAGAACCTTCACCCCACTCTCCCGGCTCACAGGTCGTGGCGTCCACCAGCTCTGACACGCCGCCGTTCAAGACCTCGCATTCAGCATCCGAGAGATCATTGAGCACATGAGCGCCGCACAATCGTTCCTGTTCGGTAGGAGTTGTGGGAGGAGTCGTGGGAGGGGAGACAATTGCCGAGGTACTGGGCGGTATGGGAGTCCTGGAGCTACCGCTGGTACTTCCGGGATCACTTCCAAGAAGCGCAGAGAATCCCAAGGACGCCAAGGCAAGCACCACCACCGATCCTGCAATCAGCAGCGGAACTCTGAAGCCATTCTTGGGCTTCGATGTTGGATTTGCCGGAGGCGGAGGTGGCGGTGGCGGCGACTCCGGGGGCCGCGTTTCTGGGGAAGGAGTGGAAATCGGCGGATTCTCAATTCTCGGCACCGGTGCTCGCATGGCACCCAAGATGGTGATCGTTTTAGGGTCGCCCAGCGTGGCAACCTTCTGAGGCAGCACATCATTGATCTTCATCTGCACAGCAGGAATCAAGCTGCTGCCACCGCTGAGGTAAATCACATGCAACCCGGCAGGGCCACCAGCCCCAGCCGCCACTACATCTGTTGCCAGCCGTCCTGCTTGTTCGAGCGGACCCGCGAGCATCTGCTCAAAATCATTGCGAGTGACCGTGAAGATCCACTCGTCGCCTCCTACTCGAAGCACGCCGGGAGCCTGAGAGCTGTAGCTCAAAGCATGCTTCACTTCGCGAACTTGTTCCCGAAAAGTTGCCCTGGCACCACTATTGGCTTCATCGCGCAGCTTGGCCACCAGCTCGGCATGGCCTGTCTGGACGGCCTGCCCCAACACCCAATCCTGCAGCCGCGCATCAAAGTCCTGTCCGCCCAACGGATCTAGCCCACGCGCTGCAACCACTTCGAATGCCTGTTCCTTAGTTCCCGGAGCATAGTGAAGCACTGCCGCATCACAGGTTCCTCCACCAAAGTCCAAGACAGCAATATTGGCTCCGGCAGGAACGTCTCCTGACGCCGCGAAGTGCCACGCCGCCGCAACGGGCTCTGACATGAGGACCACGGTGCGCGGATCAATTCCTCCCCGCGCTGCTGCATCACACAATCGCTGGCACATGTACACTCCCCAAGCCTCAGGGTGAGTCAACAGCACCTGCTGAGGCGGTGTCTGTCCCATTTCCCGGAGAGCCACTTGAAGGATGTGATGAAAGAGCGCCCCCGCCACCAGAACCGGATCAAGGGAACGGCCAGCGAGCCAAAGAGATTGCTCTCCGAGTCGCCGCTTAGGCGTAAGTTCAACGCAGTCAGGCGCTATCCCCGCTAAATTCATCGCAGCCACGCCACAAACAAATTCTCCTTGGTACAGGGCCACGCATGAGGGCATGGAATCGGCGTTTGTGCCTAGGCGAAGGATCTTAGGCTCCTCCCCGAAAGCCTGAACAGCCGCGGTGGTGTTGGAGGTACCAAAATCGATGGCTAGACGCCACAACCGCGCATTTCCGTTGCTGTTCATGGTGAGTCTCCTTCTTGATAAACAATGACCTCAGCAGGTCGGAGGATTTCTTGTTCGTTTCGCCAGCCCACTCGGGTGACACTGCTGATGTGCCAATAGAGTGCCGGTTCCTGGGTGCTGGCCGCACCACCACCCGCATGTTGGTTGATGTCAAAGGGGGTACCGCGCTCCGGAAAGATAGGCGTGATCCCCACGCTCGCAAGCGTCTTTTGCGCTTGGAGAGCCACCCCCGGTGAATCACTGAGATCGTAGATGGAAATGAGACCACCTATCAGAGTGTCAAGGCCTGCTGACGGCAGCACGAACGCGTTCCCACCATTGCTAGGGACTACTCGCGGGAGCGAGCCTGAATGATGCGTATCGTGATGCCGACCTGGCTGATACCGCGAGCGCCACCACAGTAAGAAGAAGACGCAGGCCAACACAGCCATCAAAGCCAGTGCCGCCCAATACCAAGCCCCCACAGTTTGGCTGCTGGCGGCAGCCAAACTCGGTGCCGGCAGTACATCGAGGGATTGTTGTGTGCTTGGCTGAACGGACACTCCCTCAGGCCGCGGCCGTAGGGCGGGAGCTGTTGCCGGGCAGCTGCCCAGCTTCCCAAACCCAATGTCTCGGCACGCCGTGAACACTTCAGGACCAGTGCTGCCGTCGAACAGCCAGGTCGTCATGACCAGCTACTTGGCAATCAGTCTGGCTACAGGAATCGCGACGGCCAACAGAATCCAAGGATTAGCAGTTGCCCAGCTGATGACCGCCTCGAGGGGCTCCGGCGATGAATCCGGCCCACCCAGCAGATCCGGAAGCCCTTCAGCCCGCAACGGGAAGCTGGTTCCTTGACCATCCGCGGCTGGTCCTGTGCTGGCCCCAAGTTCCCCCGCTTCGGCGTCTATATTCGGGTCCGCAGGGAATTGTGCTTGGTCCTCATCCACCACTGGGGTGTCTGTGAAATCACTGGGCGGGGTGTCGCACACGATCATGGCGTTGTCTGAATCTGACCACGCATTCATAAACAAATCAATGGGGACTTCCTCGAAGTTACCGCCGGGGGTTCCCGGGTCGGAAAGAATCACGGTCCCGCGTTCGTAGTTAATGCCGGTGACTACCACCGCATGGTCGGCAGCGTTGTCTTCAGCAGCCTCTCCGCTCCAGATTTCACCGCTGTCAATGGCCACGATGATGTTGTAGCCCGCTGTCAGATCCTGGGACAAGGTATCCAAGTCTCCGAAGTCCAGCCGGGCCGGCACACCAGCCTCATTCAGGATGGCAACGCCGCCGTCCATGGTGACCCCGGGCACACCGTCCATACCAACCGAGAAGACACCGAGCTCATTGGCGATCTCGACAAACTCCGACTCGTCACTCACAGGCTGCCCCGTATACTCGGCCACAATCTGGGCGATGCTGGCAGGAAGGCAGAATCCATTAGCGGCTTGCTCAAACCAGTACTGGCTATCGCCTGCAGGATCGCCAACCAACTGGCCGTCAATCACCAGAGTTGTGTCCACTGACACCTCGGTGTCCAGCCCGGAATCCAAAAGAGCCACAAGTTCCGGAATTGCTTCAGTCAACTCTTCCCGGCTCAGCCACACTGGCTCTTCGGTCCCACTCAGATCGTCAACCCGGTATTGCCCTCCGTCTTCGGTGACTGAGACATCTAGTACGCCGTCACCATCGGTGTCAATCCAAGCTGTGTCGAAGGCTCCATCGCCGTCTAAGTCTGTCGTGATGACAGACATTTGCCCTTCAACCTGAACGTACCAGGAGTCCATCACACCGTTCTCGTCGAGATCAAGAAGCTCGGGTTCAAAATTGAAGCCCATTTCAGGTTTTACGGGGTCGGGATCAATCCCGGAAGTGTCTGCGCCTTCGGTGAATTCCTCACCCATCGGTTCTGATAGTTGTTCCACGACGTTCTCCGTTTCAGCTATCGGCGAATGCCTGTTTGGCGATTCACTACGTTAGAGAGTCCCGAGGAGAGAAAGGTTCCCTGCCAACAGGACCAGAGTTGAAAGCTGCAATGGCGCCCTCCACCGAACCCAGCTGCTGCCGGTAAGATTCCATGCGCGTGCGGAGGGTATTTTCATCCAGGGATCGCCGCTCGGCTTTGACAGCATCGATGGACTGTTGCACCGAGAGCATGCGTTCTTTGAGCCTGTCCCGGTAGACAGTAATCAACTCAGGCTTGAGATTTCTAAAGATCTCTTCCAGCTGATCGAGCATGGCGACCTTCTCCGCCACCAGTGCCCTCTGCAGTTCCTGCTGCAATTGCGTTCGAGCAGCTGCTCCCTGCCTAAAATGGCGGTTAATGAGTAACCACGCGCCACCTCCCACCGCACCAATAGCCAGTGGAATCAAAGCCAAACCCCCTGTTGCCGTGGCCACGGTGACACCCGTCCCGAACGCCATTCCGCCGAGCTTGTAAGCGACATTGCCACCGAAGGAGGTGGTCATGAGCAGCATGGGGTCAAAGGGAGATTTGGTGGTGGGGGCCAGCGGGCTTCGACCCACGTTTGCGGATTCTCGGACTTCGAGAAAGGGAAGTAGCTCTTGCGGTACCGCAACTTGTTCAAACTTGCTCGCCATCAGCACTCTCAACCTCTCTAGGGTGAGCTGCGTGTAGTCGTTTCGAACCCTATTCAGATCAGCAAATAACTCCTGAGAAATGTCGTCACTGATTCCAGCTGCTGCCGCCCGCTTCAATGTCTGCAGCCGCGAGCGCCAGGTGACCAAAACGTCGTCGAGCTTCAGGGAACATTCGCGCAGCAGACCAGCTCTGATCTCGCCCAGGTCTCGTTCCAAGTCCATGCCCCAACGTTGCTGGTGATCGCGCAGGGTTTGCAATCGGTCTTCCTCGTCCTGCAACCGTTGCACAAAGTCATTCCGGGACGAATTCAGAACACTGTTGAGAGAATCCGCCAACGATTCCAGTGCCGTGCCAACAAATCTCAGGGCATTGGCCAGACGCAAGCTGTCGTTCGATCGCACCTGCCGCGCAATGGCCAGAGCCAAGGACTCAATACCCGATGCCCGGATCAAGCGCTCGCCCGTTGCGGCGTCTGGGCATTCACGCCCTGCCTGATGCATGGCAGCGGACACCGCGATGACAGGAGTGTGCGTGAGCCGCGGGATGCGTTTGCGCAGGATTTCCCGGTTTCCCTGGACCACCAGATCCACATCAACAAAGAGATCCGCCTTGGCCACGACCACCAGAATATTCTCTACGCGCTGCGAACAGGCCTGCAAATATTCCAACTCAAGTTGAGATAGCAGGGCTCCGCCATCCGTGACAAAAATGACCACATCGGCCCGCTCCAGCACGGAGGCATTGAACCGGCCTTGCGCCCCGTCGAGGCCTCCTCGCGCCGGCGCTTCCATGAATTCCAGATCCTCAATCAGCGGTGCCGCGGTATGACATTCAATCCCGACACACAGTCCCTGTTCTGGTAGCTCTGTACTCCGGCTACCATCGGGAAGTATCCAGCGCGGTGAACGGGAATCCGGCCGATGATCGCTCTGGCCGCCACTGCCAACATCACCAACATCGCCGCCCGCGCCCGGCCCCGCGCCCGGCCCCGCACCCGGCTCCACTAGGGGCCGCACATAGCGGTAAAGACTGTGCGACGCCGCTTCAATACTGTCCGTGGAATCGTGTGGCGCCAGTTGTTGGATGATCATCGACTTACCCCGCAGCTCCTCCCCGATGACCGCCACCAGCGGAAGGGTCCGGCGATTTGAGACAATCATCTGCGCCATGCGGGCGACATCCTCCAGACCGCCCTCACGCAACATCCGCGTCGTGGCCGCGAGAACCGCGCCGGCCGCATTGGCCTGCTTCAAGCTCGTCAAGTCAGAAGTGGTCATGGCCTGAATCCTCCTCCCAATTCGGCGGCTCTTGGGCTGCCTCCACGAATTCTGCCCCGCCCAACGTCCAGCCCAAAGCCTCACCATCGGTACCTAAGCCGTCCCCGCTGTCGCCGTCGTCTCCATCAGGATCTTGAGAATGTTCGACGGCGGCCACCTCCTGTGCGTTTATGTCACCTGAGATATCTGCACCGGTATCTGCGCCGGTATCCGGTGAGTCTTGGACAGCCTCCACTGCCCGAGCCAGCGCACTTTGCCAGCTGCCTTCCGGTGGTCCTTCAGATGCGTCCAGAAGCGCGCGCAGATCCCATTTTTCCCCAGAGTTATTCATGGTGTTCCTCCACCAAATCCCATCCTTTTCGTTTGTTGGTCAACGCCCTAGAATGAGCCATATTGTCCTTTCGCTGCGGGAGGAAACCATCGTGACTGTTGAACCCGAGGTAAGGCGTTGGCTGGAAGACCAGCCCGCGGATGTTTCCTTCGCGCAGGCCGGTGATCAGCAAGCCTTCGCCCGTCTGATGGACAAACACAAGAAACTGATGTGGTCGGTATGTTTGCGCATCACCGGAAACTCTTACGACGCCGAGGATGCAGTCCAAGATACTTTGATGCAGGCCTGGAAGGCACTGCCAAAATTTCGGGGCGAAGCTTCGCTGGGAACCTGGCTTTACCGGATAGCAGGCAATAGTTCCATCGCGATCGTCAGACGGCGCAAATACACCGACACGCTCCCGGAGGAGCTGAGCGGAGAACGGGATTTCGCTGAACAAATAGCAGCAACTGATGCCGTGCAGCGGGCGCTCTCCACCATGAGTGAGATCTTTCGAGAAATTCTGGTCTTGCGAGAACTGTGCGATTTCAGCTACGAACAAATTGCCGCGCATCAGGGTGTCAGTGTGCAAACCGTGAAAAGCCGTTTGAACCGCGCACGTGCTGCTTTCCGCAAAGAACTGTTGGAATCCTGAGGTTGACAGCTGGCTGATCATTGCAATGGCCCCCGGTTTCCGGAGTGGAAGGGCTTGCTTTCCAGGTCAGCTCCGCGCGCGTGGTTGAGCATGATCTCTAGACTTTTGGCAATGACCCGGTACGACTGCGCCACCACACCCGATCCGGATTCAGCCACTTTCCCGTGGTAGTGGCGGATCTCGCGTGCAATAGTTTCCGGTGCCAGCCATTCCGGGCGCTGCGCATCTGCCAGCAGATCACCCAAGACCTGAACTAATTCATGTCCTGGGTCCGCGTCTACCAATAGCTCGTACGCTGCGTTCTCCTGCAATTTGTGGAAATCCTCAGAATAGTAGCTGATCTCGATAATCGAGCCTGCTTGTGGCCCCCAACAATTGTTGCGTCCCTGGGCCATCAACCAGTCCCGGAGCATTTCGATCCGCCGGAAATACGAACGCTGCACACCTCCGGCCATAATGTGCCCCTCCAACGTGGACATGCCGGAGCGGTACTCCAGCCATTGCAGGAGCTGCTGCGACGATGTCGCTGCCGTCCTGCCATGCAGAAGTCCGTACTGGCCAACCCGGGCTATTAAGGCCTGGATTTCTTCACCTGAAAAGGCACCGGCTCCCACCTGACCAGCAAAACGCAACTGCTCGGGGCTCAACGGCGCAAGCTGCGCCAAGGCGGTGGTGAATTGTTCGGTCAGCATTCCACACCGGGCTGTCTCGGCCATGAGTCCACTCACAGGAACCACAAATGCCAAATCCTTGCCCGCGACCAGTGCGCTGGCTGCGGCGCCGGCTGCCACAAATGGATCTACCTGCTGCCATGCCCCGCCACCGTAGCTGTCGGCATGAGAAATCACCCCGGCAACGATCCTGCGTCGCGATGGTCCCATGAGACTGTCGAGGCTTTTGAACTCACGAATGAAGTCAAAGTCGTCCGGTCTGAAGGCGTCCCGAACCAAGTACAAAACCAGGTCCGGATCAAATTGTTCCTCGGCAGCTGAGAGCAGAACGGTGTTTGTCCTGGGTGAATTATCCGAGGATACCGAGCCCAATCCGGGCGTGTCCAGAATGGTCGCCTCGCGCAAGGTTGCCAGCTGTAGTTGCACCTCAAGCATCCGAGTCCTTGCCAACAACTGGCTGGGAAGCACCGGGCCCGCTGCCGAAAGCGCAAGGTGCGCCCGTCCGCCGTCGTCCATAACTGCCGTGGCCGACGGTGGGGAACCAAAAACGTAGACCGTGGGAACACTCGTCAGCTCCTGTGTTGCTGTGGGCGCAACAAGGGAGCCCACCAACGCATTGACCAGGGTTGATTTGCCCGTGTTGACCCGACCAGCAACAGCGATCTTTAGGGGCGATTCCAAGAAAAGCTGCGCCGAATCGAGGGCACCCCTTGCCTCCGGCGGGCAGAGCTGGCGCAAGCGGTCAAGCAGCGCTATCGCTTCGCCCATAAGCCGCGGCCGCCTGTCACTGAACATTGCTGCCCCGTTCCCTTGCATTAGCTGATGCTGTAGACAGTCATGTATTTGGATGGCGGCGGAGCCTGAAATGTTCCCTACCCAAAGGATTCTCTCTCCTATGGAACATTCTGGACCTTGGAGCCGTCCTACTTGGCAAGCAGGTCGGTTCCGGCCGCGGGAGAGGAAATCATGACAGATGGCTCATATTTTGCAGACACCAATAGCGACGGCGTCTACGATGCCTTGGTGATGGACAGCAACGGCGACGGCGTGGCTGAGTCCATCCACTATGACACCACCGGGGACGGAATTGCGGACGTCATCCGCTTCGATGTGAACGGTGACGGCTACATGGAATCGATCGGCAGCGACACCAATCAGGACGGAATTGTGGAGTCACTCCAGGTGGACACCAACCTGGACGGGTACATTGATTCGGCCATCAGTGATGTCAACCAAGACGGTGTCGGCGAGCAGCTGACGGTTGATACCAATGGCGACGGCGTTTTTGACACCACCATCGTCCTCGATGGCAACGGTGACGGCGTGATCGATCAAGCCAGCGGTACGGCCTACCAGGAAAGTGGTTTAGTCGGTCCGGCGACCGGCGGTGGCACGTTCAACACCCTGATCAATAACGACGTCATCATGGGCACCCCGGAAGGACGAGGGTTTGTTCAGGACATGATTGACTCCCACAACAGGACCATCGACAACATTCTGGATGTCCCTGACTACGACGACTAAGGGACGAATAAGCTACGACTAAGCCAGCGTCTCTGGGGCGGTAAAGTTGAACCGCACTATCGGTTCAACAACCAAGAAACATTCAGGAGCACCATGGCAGGCACCGGCGGTCCGGTCTTCGACGCGCAGCGGCGCCAGCAGATGGCCACGGCCTTCCTCGAAGGCGGGGATCATTATCACAAGGTCCGTCCTGGCTATCCGGCCGAGTCGCTGGACTGGCTCGACGAGCTGAGTCCGCGCCCCATCCGCGACGCCGTGGACATTGGGGCCGGCACCGGTAAGTACACGCGGCTTTTGGCGCAGCGCCAGTGGAATATCACTGCCCTGGACCCATCGGCGGACATGCTGGCCCAACTCGCCGCAGAGTTGCCTCAGGCCACCACCATGGTGGGCACCGCAGAACACCTTGAGCTACCGGATGAATCGATGGATCTTGCAGTGGTTGCCCAGGCCTGGCACTGGTGTGACCCGCTCGCCGCGAGCACCGAGATCGCGCGGGTGCTGCGGCCCGGCGGCGTTCTCGGACTGGTGTGGAACCAGCTCGATATCGGACTCCCCTGGGTTCATCGTCTGGCACGGATCATGCATGCTGGCGACGTTCACAAACCGGATTTTAGGCCCACGGTAGGCGCAGAATTCACGGCAGCGAACCCGCACCATACGCACTGGTCCCAACTGCTGACCCCAGAGGGAATCATGGAGCTGGCCAAGTCGCGCAGCTACTACCTTAAAGCAAATGAGCCAATACGGGCCAAGGTCATGGCCAATCTGAGCTGGTACCTCTTCGAACATTTGGGCCACACACCCGGCGAAACCATGGAGCTGCCGTACAGCTCACAAACCTGGCGGGCCAAGAAACGCTAGTACCACCGCACTGACGCGCCGCAGCACCACCGCAACCGCCGCAGCACCGCAACCGCAGCCCCGCAACCGCCGCCGCAACACCGCAACCGCAGCCCCGCAACCGCCGCCGCAACAAACCCCAAGGGCACTCGACAATACCAACCCAACACCCTATGATTTCGGTATGCCTAAATATTTGATTTAGGCATGGCGAAAGGTGGGGTTTTGCTAGACACAGCCAAGGTCAAGGCGCAGCGCAGACCCCGCGGGGGCCTATTACTGCTGCTCGGACCAGCGTTCGTGGCAGCCATCGCCTACGTGGATCCCGGCAATGTGGCCGCAAACCTCACCTCCGGCGCCAGCTACGGCTACTTGCTGGTGTGGGTGCTGGTCGCGGCCAATGTCATGGCCATGCTGGTCCAATACCAGTCCGCCAAACTTGGCGTGGTGACTGGGAAATCGCTCCCGCAGCATCTTGGCGAACGCTTTAGAACCACTCCGCGCCGACTCTATTGGGTACAGGCCGAGCTCGTAGCCATGGCTACCGACCTCGCCGAAGTGGTGGGCGGCGCCATCGCTCTGCACTTGCTCTTCCAGATCCCCTTGCCGATCGGCGGACTTATCGTGGGCATCGCCTCCATGGCTCTGCTGACGATCCAGAACCGGCGGGGCCAGCGGCACTTTGAAACCGTCATCATCTTCTTGCTGGTCATCATCACCATCGGATTCCTGGCCGGCCTAGTACTCAGCCCGCCCGATCCGGCCGGTATCGCAAGTGGCTTGATCCCCCGGTTCGATGGCGCCAACAGTGTCCTGCTCGCAGCCGGCATGCTCGGCGCCACCGTCATGCCGCACGCCATCTACTTGCACTCACAACTGGCCAAGGACCGCCATCCCGACGCAAGGAACACCCCGGAAAAACTCAAGCTCATCATCAAAGCCACACGAGTCGATGTGGTGCTGGCCCTAATCCTGGCCGGAGCCGTCAACATTGGCATGCTCCTGCTGGCAGCTTCAACGCTGGGCGGCATCTCCGGAACCGACAGCATCGAAGGCGCTCACGCGGCGATCGTGGACAGCTTAGGCCCCGTGATCGGCGTCGTCTTTGCCGTGGGTCTGCTGGCCTCGGGCTTGGCCTCCACCTCGGTGGGCGCTTACGCCGGCTCCACCATCATGAACGGGTTACTGAAGGTGCGGATCCCCCTGCAAACCCGGCGCATGGTGAGCCTGATCCCGGCCATCATCTTGCTCTCGGTCGGCGTTGACCCCACGTGGGCGCTGATCGTAAGTCAGATCGTCCTCAGTTTTGGCATCCCGTTCGCGCTCATCCCCCTCCTGCGTCTAACCGCCAGCAAGGAACTCATGGGAGTCCATCGAGACGGCCTGCCGCTGCGGCTGACGGCGCTGCTCAGCGTGATTCTCATCGTTGCCCTGAACATCCTGCTACTGTGGCTGACATTCACCGGCCAGACCTAACAGGTAGTGTTGAGGACGTGAAAACAACTGCCACTTCATCCAGCATCGAAGACTACGTCAAGGTCATCTATGCCTACACCGAATGGCAAGATAAGCCCATCACTTCCTCGGTGCTGGCCACCCGGCTAGGGGTGGCCAACTCCTCCGTTTCGGAAATGGTGCGCAAACTCAAGGATCAGGGCTTAGTTGATCACCAGCCCTACAGCCCCATCCACCTGACTGCCGAGGGGCTGTCTTTGGCCCTAGCCATGGTGCGCCGGCACCGGCTCTTGGAGACCTATCTGGTGCAGGAGCTCGGTTACACCTGGGACGAGGTCCATGATGAAGCCGAACAGTTGGAGCACGCCGTCTCGGAGAACTTCATCGAGCGCATGAGCAACAAGCTCGGCCACCCGGTGCGCGACCCCCATGGGGACCCCATTCCCGATGCTCAGGGCCGTATCACCATGGCCCCGTCACACCGGCTCGATGAGCTGGATCCCGGTCATACCGGACGCATCAGCCGTATCAGTGATCACGATCCCGAGCTCCTGAGGCACTTGGAATCCTTGGGCATTGGCTTGGACACCGAGCTCACAGTGTTGGGCCGGCCGCGCTTCGGTGCCGGCCTGCAGGTGCATGTAGAGAACTCAACGCACGACGCCGGACCCCAGACTTTGGGCGATGAGGTCGCCGCCTCGCTGTGGTTGGCTTCGGTAGGAAGCCACGCCGAATGTTTAGTGCAGGACCTCACCGGGGGCTCACTCATGAGCCCGCACACCACGCACTAGGGCGTTTTTTCTGCTGTGATTTCCTCGCATTGCGAAGCAACCCCCAGCAGGGAGTAGCTGATCTTAGCCAAGAGAATCAGCTAGGGCATAGCGGAGAATAGTGATTCAGTGAGCTTGACGGGCCACATACTGTGAGCCCAGGAAATGCCCCACTGAGACAAGTGCCATAAGAGTGCCCCAGAGCGCGGCTCCAGCAGCAAAGAGCGCCACGGCTGCGAGCAAGAATAGTGCCAGAGCCACCCAGCACACAATGGCGGGCTTGAGACGCCGTTCGCTTCGTGGCGCCAAAAAGACTCCCCATGCGACCACTAGCACGGCAGGAATGCCAATGCCCAAAACCAGGTCCCACGGACTGTCCTGCCTGAATCCCCAGAACACAAAAGCTGCCAGCATGGCCACTTCCAAGACGAACCCAAATATGGCTAGCGCGACTATGCACGCCGACACCACCGGTTCCTTGCTAGCAGCGCCTGCGGACCGGCGGCCCGCCGCCTGACGCCCAGCTGCCGGGACCGCCCCAGCGTCCGGCTCCGTCGCTGTCTCCGCAGTTGCATCCACGGTTGTGCCGTTGTCCACGCTCGCCCCGTTCCCTAACCCAGATCCGTCATGGCGGCCCGGTCTTTGCGCAACACGAAACGCTGGACTTTACCGCTGGGCGTTTTGGGAAGTTCGGCCACAAAATGAATGCGCCGCGGGTAGGCGTGGGCAGCAAACTTGGTCTTGACCAATTGCTGTAGTTCCACGGCCAACTCATCGGAAGCAGCAGCCGGATCATTGAGCACCACGAACGCTTCCAAAACTTCGCCGCGGATGTCATCCGGCGTGCCAATAACGGCGGACTCAGCCACGGCCGGGTGCGTCACCAGTACGGACTCCACATCGAACGGGCCAATCCGGTAGCCGGCCATGATGATGACATCGTCATCACGGGAAGAGAAGTAAATGCAGCCGTCGGCATCGCGCCGGCCAGCGTCACCGGTGATGTACCAAACGCCGTCGGCCGTGTAACGCTCGGCGGTTTTCTCCGGAGCATCAATGTAGGAGGTGAACCACATGAAGGGGCTGTCCGCCACCTTGATAGCCACGCGTCCAGATTCGAGGTCAGCGGCAGGAGTGTCGCTTTCATTGGCCAGCACCTCCACGGTCCAGCCCGGCAGCGCCCGCCCCATCGAGCCAGGTCGCAACGGTTCGCGCAGACCATCGGCCCATGCATTGCCAGCCACCATGCCGTGTTCGGTCTGTCCGTAGTGGTCGCGGACTTCAACGCCCAGAGCCTCGCGTCCCCACTCAATCACGTCAGGGCTCAGCGGCTCACCAGCGCTCGATGCCCGGCGCAGCGTGTGTCCCTGACCGGGCGTCGAGCCGGCTCGCAAGGATCGGTACACCGTAGGTGCCGCGGCAAAGTTAGTCACGGAGAACTTCTCCATCACCGACCACACCAAGTTGGCGTCAAAACCTGCGGTAAGGAGCAATGAGCGTTGTCCGGTAGCCATCGGCCCCAGCAGCGCAAAGTAGAGCCCATAAGCCCATCCGGGGTCAGCCATGTTCCAAAAAACGTCGGTGTCCCGGACGTCCAGGCCAAACTCCAAGTAGCCCACAAAGGAGGCCACAGCTCGCAGTGGAATGGGCACACCCTTGGGCGAACCGGTGGTTCCGGAGGTGAACAACTGCGCCAGCGGGCCAGCACCGCCCACGGCGACGGATCCGGCGTCGTAAGTGTCAGTCAAGGGGGCAAGCCCGGAAAAGGCGCCCGTCCCGGCCACCATCTCGGCCAGAGAATGGTCGTAGCCGAACGCTTCGCCGCGGGCCACAATGACGGGGCGGGAGGCATCGGTGGGGGTCTCGCCGGGAGGGGTCAATTTACGGCGCTGATCGGCGTCGCAAATCACCAGCCGAGTCCCGCTGGCCTGCAACCGGAAGTCAATGGCGTCGTGAGCGAAGGCGGTGAACAGCGGAACGTTTACAGCACCGAGGCGCCAGATGCCCAGCAGCGCAATGACCAGTTCAGCAGACTTGCCCATGAGGGTGGCCACGTGGTCGCCGGGGGTCACCCCGAGGGAGGACAAAGCAGCGGCGAACCGCAGGGATTTCTCCCGCAGTTCGCCGTAGCTGATGTCGACCGAGTCAAGATTGGCATCGATGACCGTAAAAGCGGTGTTCTCTGCCGGGTGCCGGTCGCACAACAGCTCGGCGGCGTTGGCATTGGGGGCATCGAAGACGCCCAACAGTTCCTGCACACGATCGGTCATGATCCGCACCAAGCTTTCCTCGAAGTCCGCCGTAGAGTGCAGGGCCACATTAAAAGGCCCTGCATAGCGAGCGTACTTTAGCCTTCGCAGTCCTTGCAGAAGAACATGCCGTTCTTTTCGCGAGCAACCTGGCTGCGGTGGCGAACCAGGAAGCAGGAAGAACAAGTGAACTCGTCGTCCTGTGCGGGAATGACCTGAACCACCAACTCTTCGTTGGAGAGGTCGGCGCCGGGCAGATCCATGCCTTCAGCCGTGTCTGAATCTTCGACGTCAATATGAGCCGTCTGTGCACCGCCACGCTGAACCTGGAGTGCCTGAAGCGACTCTGTCTCGTGGTCTTCGTCCTTGTTGCGGGGTGCGTCGTAATCCGTTGCCATGCGGTTTTCAAACTCCTGAGGTACTCGTGGTAATGGCGGGGTGTTTCAGCGCCCCATACTAGCCCTAGAATGCTGGACTTGCGCCCTATATTCCCTGATGTTTTCCCACAGCATAGGGGACGATAGGCAAATTTATTGTATTCTCGGCGAATTTATTCAAAATGTTGCAGGCAGGGGCTTCCCTTTGTGGCCATTCTCACCAGCTCTGCGCGGCTACTTTGGCTGTTCACGGACCCACTTCCGGCCTTCATCAGCCCTGTGGAATCGCCACCGTGCGCGCTTCGCCCTATTCTTGATAGAACCATGGCAAACAACTCTTCCTCGCACTCTTCGCTCAACCGTCGGCAAGTGGCCCAGGCCCTGAATATTCCGCCGGAAATGGCTGCCCGCAACGGCATTCCCTCGCGCATGAGTTCCGCCGAGGTCGCAGCTATTGACGCCAACCCGCCCGCATGGTTGGCCCAGTCCCGCGCCAACTCCACCGGCAAGCGCCCCATCTGGGTGGATCTGCGCTGCTACCTCTGTGACTTCCTCGAGGTGGCTCGCCCCAAGAAGTGGTGGCCGGAATTCACCTACGTGATCTGCGATTTCCACGAGAACTCCGAGCTCCCTGATCCACAGGCCGGCTGGCGTCGTAGCGAGTACGACGGCGTCGGCTCGCGTTTCCGTGGCATCGTCGACACCCAGGATGACTAGGCAAGCAACGGGCCCAGCTATGAACAGTTCTCCTGAGACGATCACCCTTGGCGCTGGCTTAGGCTGTGGCGCCATCATTGGCGCCGTGGTGCGGCCGTGACCGTTCCGGCAAAATTCTTCCAACACTGGCTGACTGGCGTTGCCGGTGGCACCAGCCACGCCGCTGTATGCCGCGCCGCTGGCATCAAACGCTCAACCCTGGCCCAGCAATTAGTGCGCGGGCGAGTATCGCTGGGAACCGTTGCCGCCGTCAGCCGTTCCTTGGATTTGCCCGTGGTAGCTACCCTGACCGAATTCCCCTCCTTTGAGGACCTTTCTGCAGGGTCAAAGCCGCCTAACCTCGCTGAATTACTGAGCCAAGTCTCTGATTCAGACCTCCTCCAAGAGCTACTGAACCGAAACACGGCGGCAGAGAATCTCAGCAAACCCGTTGCTGCGCCTTTGTCACCACCGCACCACAAGTCCTCTGTGCGGGCCTGGCTGGATGCCGTGGACACCGGAGATCTGCGCCAGACCGTGGCCAGGCAGGCCGCCATTGCTCCACAGAACTTATCTGCGCAGATCAGCGCTAACCGGCTCACCGCCGAGCTGGCCATTGGCAGTGCCAGAATTGCCGGCGTCGGCCTGAGCAATGGCCTGGTTTCCACCGGCTTCCTGTCCCCCGCCGAGGCCGGATGGGCATCCGGATCCCGTGAACATGCTTTGCGGACCCTCCCCACCAGCGCTCTCGCCTCCCTGGCAGCCAATCGGCTGGACTACTTGAGCCGAGTATTGCGCCGCACCGAGGATGACAAGGCAGCTGTGCGCAGTGTTTGGGAGAACTTGGGATGATCCTTATTTTGCAATGGAGCGCACTTATCGTGTGTCTGGCCTGCACCTTGTGGCGTGCGCCCTCGCTACTCAAAGGCCGCAACCGCGGGCTTACCTGGGCTTTTGTCCTAGCCACGGTCAGCGTCGCACTGAGCCTGCCGGAAATTTACCTGCCTGTTGATGCCGTGCTTGGCGGTATCAACTTGGCCAATGTTGTGTTGCGTCTGAGCATGTTGGGTGTCTTTTCCCTACTGACTTTCAGGGTTGCCGCGGCATATGACTCTCCCTTAGCTCAAACGCTCATCCGAGGCCCGTTGGGTGTGACTGTTTTAGCGGTTTCCGCACTGGGACTTTGCGTCAGCTATGTGCTCGCCGATGTAGATGGATCCAGCACCGGGCTGGTGGCATTCACCCATCAGCCAGCCTTGGAGGCCTACCATTGGTTCGGTATTGCCTATATTGGCTACGCCGCAGCCTGCGCCGTCGTGGCAACCGCGAAGGCAGCATTTTCTCGACGGCGTGTGGTTGACCGGGTCGCGGCTTCTTTCTTGCTGGTTGGATTCTCCTTGGTCTGTGCCACCGTACCGCTGCGATTTCCTGTCTGGGCAAACTGGGATGCAGTGGACATCATGACCTTCAGCGCCATCTTGTTTGTAGCCCTGGGGCTGGTGCTTGTCTGGTTGTCCTTCATCCGCCGCCCCGTTGCAGTTACGACGCAGCCGCCGCGCCAGCACTAGAGCCCTGCACTCCAGTTCCGGGTCCGGGTCCTCACAAAGCCCGATGTACACTTTTCCATTAGTATCTGACATAATAATGAATGTGTGAACAAAGTTTGCCTCATGTGGTGCACAAAACTTTGGGGGTGAGTGGTGGTCCGGCTTTCTGGCTGGCCACCACTCAATTGTTTAAAGGTGTTTAGCCCACTGCCATGGTGGCGTCTTGCGGGTATGCGGCTCCGCAAGTTAGAGCGATTGCCGTCGCACCAGCCAGTGCGGCCAGCCACCCCCTAGGAAGCCTGCTTGTGCCATCGCCTACTAAGGACAAGGACACCGCATCTGCTCGTCTCCCGTGCATCTTCATCCCCCTTGTGTCGACTGATGATGAAACCCGCGCACCGCTAACTAGCGCCCCAGTTGCCGCGCGTCACTCTGTTTTCCATCAGGGCATAAAAAAGGACCTGTCCCCCACCGCGAAGGCGAGGAACAGGTCCCAATAGGGATGTGGAGATGGGGAGAATTGAACTCCCGTCCGATGTTGTGTTGTCAGGGCTTCTCCGGGTGCAGTTTGCAGCGGTTTTTCTCGGCCCCAGCTATCTCGCAAACAAGTAGCTGCCAGGCCCAGTTGTATAAGAGTCCCCTAAGCGCCTACAACGAGAACTTAGAGCAGTGGCCCTCTAGATGACGCCAGGATCCGGGACGAGAGCGTTCCCGGGCTGACGGACTGTCTTACTGCTTAGGCAGCAAGAGCGAAGTCAGTGCGATTTGATTCAGCACTTGTGTTTTACAGAGATCGTTTACGAGTTAACCCTGTATCCTCGACCCGCTTCACCTGTCTCGACTAACACCGTCGAAACCGATCATCCCCTATTGTTTTTTCAACTCCACTCACTGATGCCCGAGAGCAACTGTTCGTGGACTACCCATAATAGCGCATCGTGGCAGAGATATATTCCCGCGAAGCCCTGGCTAGTCAATGAGCCCCTTGGCTTCTTTGGCTTGGAGCACCAGCAGAGCTGCGGCGTCGACCTTCTCAGCAAAGCCAGGGTCGGTTTGGGCCCGCTCAAGCAGCCCGGAATACATTTGCGGCAGCAGAGCCTGGTTCGTACACAAGGCCATGGTTCCACCAGCCGCAATGAACTCCACGCCGCGCTGCGCCACGGGAAGCGCCGAGACTTGCACGGCGTCGCAAATATCGTCACTGACAATGACGCCCTTGAAGCCTAAGTCGCCACGTACCATGTCATGAACCATCACCTTGGAAAACGGTGCCATCGCTGACGGGTCGATTTTGGGATACCAGGCGTTGGACATCATCAGCCACGGCACTCCTACCTGCACGGCGTCACGGAACGGGGCCACATAAGGGTCATTGCGCACCGTGATGTCATCCGTGACACCTGCGGCAACATCGGTGTTCAGTGTGACCCGGCCGAGCCCCGGAAAGTGTTTGATGGTCGGCTCAACACCAGAGGCCATCATGCCTTGAGCGAACGCCAGCCCGTGACTCGAGACGGCGGCTGGCGTGTAACCAAATTCCCGGCCGAAGGTGCCAATAGGTGCATTCTGCGGGGCAAACTCCGCACTAGGCACGGTGTCCAGCACCGGAGCTAGGTTGACGTTGACGCCCACGGACGCCAGTTGCTGCCCCCAACGGGTCGACTCACTGAGCAACTCTGCTGGCGAAAGCTGCCCCTGTTCAATGGCCTGAGGCATTTCATCGAACCCGGGGCCACGCATGATCTGGACAAAGCCGCCTTCTTGATCGGTCGCCACAAACGGCCTCACCCCCACGGTGCGCGATCCGGAAATATGGGCCGTAATTGCAGCCACTTCCGCCCCGATCCCGGCTTGGCCGGCGGTGCTACGCCCCTTCATGAAAACATTTCCGACAAAGAGGGTGTCCAGCGCGTACAGCGAATTCTGATCCGCTCCGGTCACGGATGAGGAGACCATCAGTACCTGGCCCACTCTTTGTTCTAGGGTCATGGCGGCCAATTTTTCCGCAGCCAATCCCTTCACTCCAGAGGAAGGTGACGCACTGGAAGACGCTGACGCGGACGACGTCGGAGCCGAGGTGGCGCTGGAAGGCGGTGCCGACGTCGTGCTTGAAGATGGAGACGAGGGCGCCGAAGAGGAGCCAGCTAGGGGCGCATTGCCGCCGAAAATCTGCACCATGGCGACGGCGATCAGTGCCGCCGCTGCCAAGCAGGCTCCCACGATCCACCAGCGTTTACCACTCACCGCAGCCACGATCCGCCTTTCAGCCTTCAATTTCTCGGCTTCCCTTGCTTTAGCTGCCAGCTTAGGACACAGCTCTGACAAAGTGACAGGGACAGAGCTAAAAGGTACAAGAGAAGAAAATCTAGGCGGTGCCGCGGTTCTTTTCACGCATGGCACGCAGCGCCTCGCGGTTGTCCTGCTGCTCACGCAGTGTGTGGCGTTTGTCGTAATCCTTCTTACCGCGGGCAATGGCGATCTCTACCTTGGCGCGGCTGTCCTTGAAGTACAGCTGCAAGGGCACAATGGTGAAACCGGATTCGCGGGTCTTACGCTCAATTTTTTCCAGCTCTTCGCGGTGCAGCAGGAGCTTGCGGCGGCGGCGAGCCGTATGGTTGGTCCAGCTGCCGTTGAGGTATTCGGGGATGTAGACGCCTTCGAGCCACAGCTCATCGTTGTAGAACGTGGCGAAGCCGTCCACCAATGAGGCGCGGCCTTCACGCAGCGATTTCACTTCGGTTCCCATCAAGACCAGACCGGCCTCAAAGGTATCCATGATGTGGTAATCATGCCGGGCCTTGCGATTGGTGGCCACTACCTTCAGGCCACTTTCCTTAGGCACAGCAGGCTCCTTCTCGGATGGTTGGACGCACCAGCGGTGGCGCGAGGTTCAAGTCTAGCAACGTTCAGTCGCTAGCAAGGTTCTAGCAAGGTTAGAGTCTAGCAACGACAGGCCCGGCAACGGTCTTAGAACCGTCGGCCGAGCCTGGCGTGTGGTGCGGTAAGTAGTACTGAAAACAGATTCTAGCTAGAGCAGCGTCATGGGATCCACGGCTACGCCGTTGAGCCACGTTTCAAAGTGAGCGTGGCAGCCGGTGGAGTTACCCGTGCCGCCGGAGATCGCGATCAACTGGCCGCGGGTGACCTGCTGGCCTTGGGAGACCTGAACACTGGTGTTGTGATAGTACGCCGTCAACAAGGCGTTGCCCTGGATGACGCCGTGGCTGATCTTCACGCCGTTACCGCCGCCCCATACATCCCAGCCGGCGAAAATTACGGTGCCGGAGGCCGCCGCGTAAACGGGGGTGCCACACCAGGCGCCGAAGTCGATCCCGGTGTGAACGTAGCCGCCGGTGCCGTTGAAGTCGATGGTACCGGCAGGGGTCTGCCGCCAGCCGAAGCCGGAGGTGATGGGAACGTTGACGGCGAACGGGTGCTGCAAACCAAATGCGGACGGGTTTCCCGGCGCCGGCGGCACATAAGCCGGTGGTACATAGGGCGGCGGCACATAGTTACTGCCATTGTTCTTGGCAGCCTCAGCCGCGGCGGCTGCGGCGGCTGCGGCGGCGGCAGCCTGTTCCCGGGCAATCCGTTCAGCCTCGGCCTTTGCCGCGGCTGCAGCAGCCTCGCGTTCCTTACGCTGAATCTCTGCGATTTCGGCGGCAACAGCAGACTTTTGCGCCTGTACTTCCTTGAGCTTGGCCTGGATCCGCGGCTTTTCAGCTTCGAGTTTGGCGTTCAAGGTTGCAGAATCGCTGATGAGCTTATCAACGGTGGCTTTTTGCGTGGCGGCAGCATCGCGCGCCGCTTGCTCAGCGGCCAGCGCAGCCTCCGCCTGAGTCTTCAGGTCCGTGATCTCAGCTTCCACAGCCACCAGCCGCGCCTGAGCGTTTTGGTTAGTAGCTTTTTGTGCCGTTAGCTGTTCCAGCGCAGCGGTCTGGCTGCGCAGGGCCTGCTCGGCCAAATCAATGGAGCTGGCCAAGTCTGTGCCGGAGTCTGTGCCGAGGATCAAAGTCAGGCTCGGCGACAGTCCGCCGGCCTTGTAGGACTGGGCGGCAATCTGGCCGATCATTTCCTTGGTCTCGGTGGCTTTTTTGGCATCAGCAGCAATTTGGGTGGTGATCTTGTCTTTGTTCTGCTGGGCGATGTCGATCCGGGCTGCAAGCGAATTGACCGTGGCGGTTGCAGCGCTGACGCGACCTTGGGCCTCGGTCAACGCTTGCTGAGCTCCGGGTAGTTGCCCCTGATACAGCACCAGGTCTGCGGCTGACTTTGCCAGGCCGGAATCCACAAACTCCAACGACGCCTGAACGTCATGGGCCTGCTGCTCCAAGGCGTTGGCCTTGTCATTGAGATCGTCTGCCTGGGCTGGCGGCACAAGGCCCAACAGTCCCACGGCAAGGAGGCCAACCACAACAGCACCGACGCGGTGACGCAGTTGACGGACGCCGGGCATGCTACGCCCAAGCCGGGGGGATTTCACGGTTCCAATTCCCCCGCTTGATTTCGAATTCATGCCTCGAGCTCCTTGAAGATTGACATCAATAACACCAGTCACATAGGCATCTTGAGTAACAAGACCCCTACCTACCTTACACTTTCAGGTTTTTGCGCAGGGAAACGGCCGATGATACTCCGGCCAACACCACACCGAGCAGGATCAGCACGGGGTAAATCACAAAGGCATCGCCCGTGGAGATAAACGGAGTTCCCGTGTTGGAGGACGCCAGATAACCGTTGAAGACGAAGATCACAATGGAGAAGACCGCCCCCGATGCCAACAGCGCACCGATCGTGGCGGCAATGACACCTTCGAGCACGAACGGCAGCTGAATCACGGTTCGAGACGCGCCCACCAGGCGCATGATTTCAATCTCCCGAGTGCGGGATTGGGCCGAGAGTCTGATGGTGGTGGCAATGAGCAAGGCTGCGCAGACAGTCATGAGCCCGGCAACACCCACCGCAACAAGGGTGGCTATGTTCATATAGGAGAACAGCTTGTCCAGCACCTTGCGTTGATCCACCACCGAGTCCACTCCCGGAGTTGCCGCGAAGGTCTCGTTGATGATCTGGTATTTCGTCGGATCGGTCAGCTTGATGCGGTACGAGGACGGCAGGTTGGCAGCCTCGACCGAATCCACCATGGGCGAATTCGCGAACTGTTCCTTGAAGTGCCCCAGAGCATCGTCTTGGGATTCAAAAGTCCACGTCTCCACGTAGGGCTTCACGGCCGGCGAGGACAGCAGGCCCTCGATAGCCACCTTTTGCTCATCCGTGACTGGCCCGGAAACACAGTTGGTGTTGGCGGGGACATCGGTGCACAGGTAAATGGTCACCTGAACCTTGTCATACCAAAATCCCTTGAGCTGGCCGATCTGCATCTGCAACAGCCCGGCGGTGCCCACAAATGTCAGGGACACAAAGGTCACCAGAATAACTGAAATGACCATCGTCAGGTTGCGGCGCAGGCCGCTTCCCAACTCGCTCATAATGAAGGCAAGTCTCACTTTTTGTTCCCGTCGTGCTGGTCTTCGCCCTTGGTTGCGGCCGCATCCCCCAGCGGCGTCCCCAATTTGCGTTCAAGTCTTGGCGGCATGGCATCCTCCGCGGCGGAGTCGTCACCTGCCGTGGTGGCACTGGCTGCACGACGGCGGCGGGTCATGGGTTCGGCGTCGTCCGTCTTGGGAAGAACGACGGCGGGGAGCGCACCTGCCGCCGACACCACGGGGATCGCAGAGGTGTACAGCGCGGTGGCCTCATCACGAACCACTTGGCCGTGGCGCAGCTCTATGACGCGCTTGCGCATGGTGTTGACGATGTCGTCGTCGTGCGTGGCCATGACCACCGTGGTGCCGTTTTGGTTGATCCGGTCCAGGATGTCCATGATGCCGGCACTGGTGATGGGGTCAAGGTTTCCCGTGGGCTCATCGGCCAGCAGGATACCGGGCTGGTTCACAATGGCGCGGGCAATGGCCACACGCTGCTGCTCACCGCCGGAAAGTTCTGTGGGGGTACGGTGGCCCTTGTCTTCCAGGCCCACCAGTTCCAGTACGCGCGGGACCTCGGACTTGATGGCCGCACGGTTCTTGCCTAGCACCTGCATGGCGTAGGCGACGTTGGCGAAAACCGTCTTGGTCTGGATGAGGCGGAAGTCTTGGAACACCACGCCGATGCCGCGCCGGAATTTGGGCACGCGCCAGCTAGGCACATTGGCCACGTTCTGTCCGGCGACGTAGATCTGCCCGTGCGGGGTCCGGTATTCGCGCAGGATCAAGCGCAGCAGCGTTGACTTGCCCGAGCCGGAGGAACCTACGAGGAACACGAATTCGCCGCGTTCAACATCAAAGGAGACGTCGTCGAGCGCAGGCTTGTCCTTGCGATCGTAAGCAATGCTCACATTTTCAAAACGAATCATGACTTTTCGTTGCCCGGCCAGCGGATTCCACTGGCATGCTGACGGCCGGGCAGTTGTTTGGGGGAAGAAACCGCCAGCTTAATGACTATAGGCGGGCTGCAGGGTGAAAGCTGGTTCCGCCCCGGTGTGTCGGTGTGGGTGCTTGCTGTGAATGTGCCGGATTGGTAGCGGTTTGCTTGCGGGCCTGCTTGTTTGCGGGCTGTTTGATTGCTAGGCGTTGGGTTGTTGCGGGTTGCTTGGCGCTTGACTGCTGCGGGCTGTTCGGGCCCGGCGGTACCGGGCAGCGCGAACTTGGGCTGACGTTAGCCCCGAGATCGGTAGTTACACCGCACAATTGGTGGCTAAGTACCGATCTCGGCGCACCGTGACGGCCAATGACGGCCAATGGATAGATGCTTAGGATTTCTGCCGATGGCCAGCGCGCTTGGCAAACTGATCGATTGCTCCCAGAATTTCATCGCTACGCCAGAACGGCCGAAGGTTGTGTTCGGCCTTGGAGCTCAGGATTCCGGCGTCCACTAAGGCTTTCAGCGGAGGGTAAACGTTGGGTTGCTTCACCCCAAGCTCGAGAGCTGCCGTAGCCGAATCGATCACCGGGCGCTGAGCAGTGAGATCCAGAATTCGCCAAGCATTACTGCTCTTGCGCGCCATGAGCTTGTGGTTCCACGACTCCACCATGGTTTCAATTTCCTCGACCAGTTGCCGGGTGTTGGATACAGCACGTAGCGCAGCGTTCGCAAACGCCCTAACAATTGGGCTGACGTCCCCGGCCCTGTATGCCGTGAGTGCAGCGCAGTAGCCGTCGATGTCTGCCAGCAATCTTGCAGATACCGGCACTGCCACATTTCTCGTCACTCCTCGGAAACGGAGGATCGATTGTGCCAGAGCACGGCCTGTTCGTCCGTTCCCGTCTGCAAAAGGATGGATCGTCTCAAACTGGGCATGAGCTACCGCCACAAATACCAGAGACGGCACATCATACCGGGATGCGAAAGTCACAAGATCGTCAACCAGTGCAGGTACTCGGCTGTGGTGTGGTGCCGCGAAATCCGCGCCGCCGGGGCTAACACCTCGGGTGCCGATCCACACCGGCAGCTGACCGAGGCGGTGGAGACGTAACGCCGCCGAAAGCCAGAAATCCCCTAACGCTTAGTGCTTCTCGGCGTTCCGGTTGTCGGCACGCCAGCGGATACCGGCGTCGATGAAGTCATCAATTTCGCCATCCAGCACGGCACCGGCATTGCCAACTTCGTGTTCGGTGCGCAGATCCTTGACCATTTGGTACGGGTTGAGCACGTAGGAGCGCATCTGGTCACCCCACGATGCCTTGACATCTCCTGCCATGGCCTTCTTCTGCGCGTTCTCCTCAGCCTGCTTGAGCAACAGCAGGCGCGATTGCAGCACGCGCATGGCCGCTGCACGGTTTTGAATCTGTGACTTCTCGTTCTGCATCGACACCACAGTCCCGGTAGGAATGTGAGTCATGCGCACGGCTGAGTCGGTAGTGTTCACGGACTGTCCGCCGGGGCCCGATGAGCGGAACACGTCGACGCGGATGTCATTGTCCGGGATGTCGATGCTGTCCGTGGACTCAATGAGCGGGATGACTTCCACGGCAGCAAAGGAGGTTTGGCGGCGGCCCTGGTTATCGAACGGGCTGATGCGCACCAGGCGATGAGTGCCAGCCTCAACGCTCAGTGTGCCGAAGGCGTAAGGTGCTTTGACTTCAAAGGTGGCCGATTTCAGGCCGGCCTCTTCAGCGTAAGAGGTGTCCAGAACGGCGGTGGGATAGCCGTGACGTTCGGCCCATCGCAGGTACATGCGCAGCAGCATTTCGGCGAAGTCGGCAGCATCCACTCCCCCTGCACCGGAGCGAATGGTGATCACAGCTTCACGCTCATCGTATTCACCGGCCAGCAGCGTCACGATTTCCAGGTCAGCCAACGACTTCTGCAGCGCTGTCAGGTCCTTGGCCGCTTCGGCGAGGGAATCGGCGTCGCCCTCGTCTTGGGCCAACTCCACCAAGACCTCGAGGTCATCGATTCGGGCTTCCAACGTCCGCAGCTTTTCCAGCTTGGACTGGGCGTGACTGAGCTTGGAAGTGACCTTCTGCGCGGCGGCGGGATCGTCCCACAGATTGGGTGAACCTGCCTGATCCGACAAATCCTCAATGTCCTCCAAAAGCTTCTCCACTTCGGAGACCTGCTCGATGGAGGTGTAGGTCGCGCGTAGCGCCTTGAGTTCTGCGGGAAAGTCAATCTCTGCCATGATATTCAAGCCTACGGCATTTGCGGCCATGCGTTGATCGGGCGCGTGCGGGGCCGTCATAGGGCCAGATTGGCGCGCGCCGTGCTCCGCACGCTGATACTGATGCCTTCGGGCACCAGAAAGTTGATGAACAGTGGATGTACGACGGCGCTCATCCCCACCACCGCGGTCCTCCCGTCCCCGGCTCCCGTGGCGGAGTCCAGGACAATGTTGCCCAGTCCCTCCGGTGCATCGATTCCGGAAAGATAATTCTGGGCGGCCCCGTGGACACCTTGGGCGGTCAGCAGGGTGCCCGGGTCGCTGGAGGCACTGCCGCCGCTGAGTTCAAAGGTATCGGCGGCTGCGAGCGCAGCACCGTCGGCAAGGGACAGCAGCCTCTTGTGCCCTAAGTAAATGCTGCCTGCCGCTGCCACAACGGTGATGACCAACAGGGTGATCAACACATAACCGATCAGCAGGACCATGACCTGACCGGTCTCCTCGTCGTGCGTTTTCATTTGAACCGGCCCACTTTTTGCATGGCGCTGGACTCCACGGTTGCGGCCGTGAGGTTGACTCCTGGCACCGCGCCCACCACAGGGAGCTCTACTCTGAGCTGAACACGTGCGCGGACTATGGCACCAGCGGTGGAACAGCCGGGGTCGCAGCTGATGGACAAGGTGGCGGCCTCGGGATCAAAGCCCATGTCCTGAACAGCCAGCCGCACAGCATGCTCAGCTGCCTGCTGCGCTGAAGGGAGGTCTCGGTGCAGCACGAATACTTTGGCTGCCTGATCTGCCGCACCCACGGCAGCGTATGCTCCACCTTGGACTTGGCCCACGGTCAGGATCAAGTAGACCACCGGGACCATCAGCAGCACCGCCAGAAAGATGAACTCCACAATGGCGCTACCCTCTTCAGAACCGCCCGTCGCGGAGCCGTCGGTGGCTGTCAGTCCACCGACACTCCGGGGTGGGTGTTCATCGGGTGATGACGGCATGACCGCTCATCTCCAACGACCGCGCAGGGCCAAACAGTCCAATGAGTGGCATCGGGGCATTGATGGAGACTTCCAAAATGTCCAAACCGTCCTGCGTTTGAACGCTGACGGAGACGTCCTGAATGTAGTCCGGTCCCAGCGCCGCATCCACAAGGAAGATGGCCCGATCCCGAGCGTCGTCGGCGGACCTATCCCCCAATGCTCCATACCGGGCAGCAGAGGACGCGGCATCAGCCACGGTGTTGCGCACGTGCAGCACTAACGCCAACTGAAGCAGCGCCACAAAGATCACCGTCACCAACGCGCCCACGAGAACAAAGTCGACGACGGCAGCCCCGCCCTCACGAGGCTGGCCCCGGCGAGCTGGCCGAGGCTGCGGCAGACCAGCGGCCTGCACCCGCAGAGAAGCGCGCAACCGAGCTACGGCTGGACTTGTTCCATGGCTTGATTGAATAGCCCTTGTAGCGCGGGTCCGGCGATGGCCAGCAGCCCGGCCACCAGGACGGCACTCATCAATGTGATTAAAACCCAGCCAGGGACATCTGCTCGGCTTCGCCCCGTTGCCGGCCGCCAGTTCATGAATGGTCGTCGGTGTGGCCCCACCTCCTGCAGTTCTCCGCTCTGCTGGCCTCTGGGAACTCCCTGAGCTCCCTGATACCGCTGATACCTCTGATCCAACCGGTGCATCCATCCTGTGAACAGCACCGTTGCCGTTCCCACCGCTTTGTCGATGACGCGCATGATGATTCCTTTTCTTTTGTTGCTTCTCTTGTCCGCGTGAAGTTCCCTGCGAAGTCCTGCGTGCTGTTCCGTATCTGCCCATTTAGAAGCCCAACTGCAGCAGGGCCAGGCCGGGGAACACGGCGAAGACAACCGTCAGCGGCAACACGCCAAAAATTAAGGGCACCATCATGCCAATTTCCTTGCGGCCCGCCGATTCCATGAGTTCACGCTTGGCAACGTCTCGCACGTCCTGAGCTTGGGCACGCAGAACATCTGCCAGCGGCGTGCCTCGGTTAATGGCCACACTGATGCCATCTACGAATCGGGCCAGGGCCGGCACATTCACCCTGGCCGAGAATTGGTTCAGAGCCTCTACCAACGGCATTCCCGTACGAGTTTGTGCCAGCACGGTCCCAAATTCGGCCGAGAGCACCCCGGAGGACGACCGCGCGACCCGGTCCAAGGCACTCGCTGCGCTCTCCCCCGCACCCACAGCCAAGGCCATGAGCTCAGCAAGAGCCGGGAATTCGGCAAGCATCCGTGCCTGCCGGCGTTGGATTCTGGCGCTGAGCAGGTAGTCGTACAGCAGGTAGCCACCCAGCATGGGGCCCAACGTCAGGAACACAGCACCCATGAGGTTGAGGTTCCCTTGCCACAACAGAAACAGGGAGAGCAACACCCCGGCCACCAGCCCGGCCCCGGCAAAGAGCAGTTGGGCTGCCCGAAACTCCAAATCAGTCTCTTGCCGGCCAGCCTGGGCTAGGCGGGCACTGAGCCCGTGGACACTGATATTGATACGACCCAGCCGCTGCACGGCGTCCTTCATGACCAGCCGTGCTATGCGTTCCAGAGGCCCAAAGAGTGGACCAGGGCCCTCGTTGTCCAGAAGTCTGGAGTGGCTTGCGGCCGTGAGTAGTTGGGGTTCTACGCGTTGGGTGAAGCTTGGCTGTCGCATGGCTGGAAGTCTCACCATGATCAGCCAGAGCCCAGCCCCCAAGACAAGCCCGACGCCGGCCACCATCAGCAGGTGCCCCGTCATTGCAGCACCCTCTGTTCTTCCGGCAGCGCTCCAATGCGCAGCATGATGCGGTAACAGAAGACTGAGAGCGCCAAGCCGCCACCCAGCACAGCCCAGCCGGCCGCAGAGTTGTAGGCTGCAATGGCTTCCGGCCGGGTAGCCATGAGCATCAGGACAATCCAGGGAGCCGCAACGGCCAGCCGGGCAGCATTGACAGTCCACGATTGCCGGGCTTCCAATTCGCTGCGAGTTCTGGCATGGTCACGTAGGAATTCTGAGAGGGTGCCCAGCAGCTTGCCCAAGTCTGAGCCGCCCACATCACGAGTGAGCCGCAACGCCTCAATGATTCTGTCGGCAACCGGATCAGCCAATGTTGTTTTGAGTTTTTGCAGGGCGCCTTCGAAATGGCCGGTGGCCCGGTAGTCGGCCGCAAAGATCTTGAATTCCTCGCGGAGTTCAACCGGGCCTTTGCTGCCCAACTGGACCAAGGCTTCCGGAAGTGAGAGCCCGGCCCTGATGGCTGAGCGCAAGTGGTCCACCACATCAGGCCAGAGATCGCGCATGACTGCTGCCCGGCGTCGTGCTCTCATCTGTAACAGCGCAAACGGGAGGTAGGCGCTGAACAAGCCGAAGCACACGGCTATGGCCGGCGCCCCTGTCAGCGCAAAGACCAGGAGCACCACCAGCACGGCAAGCACCGCCGTGCTGGTGATCAGGGAGGCAGGGCTGACTTGGGGAACTCCGGCTTGGTGGAGTAAACGGGCCACCCTCTTGCGCTGGCCTGGCATGGCGCTGCGGGCGGGGGTGCTCCAACAGGCGGTCCAGATCAGGAACATGCCCAGACCAACGAGTAGGCCCAGTACCGCGGACATCAGTGCTCGCCCATCAGGGAGGCCACGTTGTAACCGGAGGCGGCAAATTTTTCCGGGGAGGGCATGGCGGTTTCTGATGCTTGCAGCTGCCCGTTGACGGTGTCGAAGACCAAGCTGGATTCGATGATGCCGTTTTCCACGCGGCGGCCCAAGGCGAGAATTTGGCCTACGGAGCGCCGGCCGTTGGGGGCACGGACGCAGTGCACCACCAGGTCGATGCAGGCAGCCACTGTGGGCAGTACGAAGGCGGCGGTGATGTTTTCTCCCGCCAATAGCGGCAGTGTACAAATCTTAACTACGGCGTCATGGGCAGAGTTTGCATGCACTGACGCCATCCCGGGAAGCCCACTATTGAGCGCGATCAGCATGTCTAGGCTTTCGGCCTCGCGCACCTCGCCCACAATAAGCCGGTCCGGGCGCATGCGAAGTGCTTCTTTGACGAGGCGGCGCAGCGGGATCTCGCCCATGCCTTCGAGGTTTGGTTGGCGGCATTGCAGGCCTACCACGTCTGTGAGGGGCAGTTTCAGCTCGAAGATCTCCTCCACGGTGACTACGCGTTCGCGGGAGCCGATGCCGGCGGCGAGGCAGTTGAGCATGGTGGTCTTGCCCGCTTGTGTGGCGCCGGAGACCAGAATGTTCAGTCCGCTACTGACGGCTGCACCCAGAAACCGTGCCGCCTGTGGCGTGAGGGAGCCCAGTTCCACCAGATGGTCCAGGCGGCTGGCGCGGGCTGTGAACTTGCGGATGTTCACGGCCCAGTGAGTCTGGGTAATGTCCGGGATCACCACGTGCAGGCGGCTGCCGTCAGGAAGTGCGGCATCCACAAAAGGGCTACTCAAATCCAGACGCCGGCCCGAACTCTTGAGCATGCGCTCCACCAGATCGCTCACTTGCTGGGCGGTGAAACGCAGATCGGTCAGTTCCGATTCACCTTGCCTAGCCACAAACACTTGGTGGGGCGCGTTGATCCAGATTTCCTCAATGTCCGGGTCATCCAGGAGCGGCTGCAGGGCACCGAAACCGGCGACGGCGTTGAACACGGTTCGTTTGGCGTCGGCAGCTTGAGTGAGGGCCGGGACTGCACCGAGGAGGGATCGTTCGCCGTAGTCGTTGACGGCTGCGTCAACCAAGGCGCGGACCTCAGTGCCTTGGCGCTGCGGGTCAAGGCCTTTGCGGCGGATGAGTTCACGGACTTCATCCTCAACTTGCGCCAGCGCATCCACTCAGACCACTCCCGCCCCTTTGCGGTGTTCGCACGTGCCAATGGTCAGGAGCCTAGACCAGAATTCCGACGCCACGCCAGAAGCACTTTTGGGGCTGTGGACAACGCGGTGCTTGCGGGCACTGTGAACTATTTGACGTCCCAACCTGTGGAGGCGGCAATGCGCTGGCCCAGGGCCGGGGCCATGGTCCGGGTGTAGTCCAACGTGAGGTGATTGTCGTCCAAGTAAACGAGAACATTTCCGGCCACGGCGAAGCAGGTTCCGTCCTTGCAGTATTGGTTGGTGAGGTCGATCATGTGGGCGCCGTCGATCCGGTTCAGCGACTCGGCGGGGTCGCTCGGGGCAAGATGATTGGCTTGTTCAAAGACGCAGGCATAGGCACCAGAATCACCGACACAGGTGGCCTTGTTTTTCGTGAACCGCGGGTTGTCACACACTCCGATAACTTTGATGCCGGCATCAAAAAATGTTCGAACGGCCGATTCGTAGCCCCGAATCACTGTCTCTGCCGACGAATCAGGAACCGCGTCAGTCGCAATTGTAAATACAGCATCGGGCTTCAACTTCAACACATAGTCCATGGCAGCCTTGTTAAAGTCTTGACACTCCGACTCTCGGCCTGTTGGTGAAGTTTCGCTGCCAAAGTCGCATCCGCCCAAAAGTAGCGAGACGAGCTGCCAGTTGCTCTGCTCTGCAACAGGCACTAGTGCCCCTGCAAATTGTTCGGCATGGGAATCGCCAACAACGACGATCGTCTTCTTAGGCTTGGACACAGCAGCGGACTGGTTGCACCTGCCCTCGAGCATTTTTTCATTGGGGAGGAACGCATCTTTACAAGCTTCACCTACTGAAACCCATTGCTGGTCCAATGCTGTCAATGCAGGCCTCATCGAAAGATCGGGGTCAGCGGCGTCAACAAAACAGGGCTGCAACGAAAGAGCTCCTAGATGGTTGCGGAGGACTTCAGCTTGTGCCGCTTGTTCCTGTGCCTGTATGGCTTGCTCATCTAGATGGACCTTCCACTGCCAAGCGCTCAAGGTTGCAGTACCTACGGCAATGCAAATGGCAATGGCCAATAGGGCCCGGCGCCGTTTCTGCTCTGTCCACTTGCTGCGACGGATCGGGGTGTCCACAAGTTTCGTGGCGATAATCGCACCCAGAATTGAAATAGGGATGATCGCAGTGCCAGCTCGAGGACCGGCCTGTTCACGCTCTGCGTAAACAAGAATGAAGACCAGCAAGGGCCAATGGAACAAGTACAGGGCATAGGAGCTGTCGCCAAACTTGACCGGCGGTTTCCAGCTCAGAAACCGGTCTGCCCCGAATTTGCGGTCCGTGAGGCCTGCCACTAAGACAAATGCGGCGGCGGGCGTAGGCCAGAGCGCCATGTATCCGGGAAATTGCTGGCCAACTTGCAGGATGATTCCACACGAAAGCATGGCAATGATGCCCACCCAGCCCACAAGAATCCTAGCTGGCCGGTTGAAGGTCAAGTAGGGCAGGGCTAAGGCAAGGAGAGAGCCAAGTGCAAATTCCCACGGTCATGTGCGGGTGTCGAAGTAGGCGAAGGCCTGGTTGCAATTTGTCGTAATGATGGAGAACACCAGGGAGACAGTGAAGATCGCCCCGAACATGTAGATGAGCAAGGGACGAATGCGCAGCTTTCCAACACGCGATACCTCCAGCCACAGCAAAAATCAACGGCCACAAGATAAAGATTTGGCCTTGAATGGATGGCGACCAGAGGTGCTGTAGCGGGCTCGCCGCGCTATGGTCCGTGGCGTAGTAGTCCACCGATTCCGCAGCAAGGCACCAGTTTTGATAGTAGAGAAGGGAAGCCCAAGTTTGTCCAAACATGCTGATCCAAACCGTTTGGGGCAAGAGCAGGTAAACGCCGATCAATGTCGCAAGGAGGGTCAAGACGATCATCGGCAACAGCCGTTTGAACAGGTGCGACCAGTATTTGAAGAGCTCTGGGGCTCGTCCACTCTCCAACTTGCGGGTGAATTGTCCGGTCAGCAAGAACGATGAAATCAGCAGGAAGATGTCAACTCCGCCGGAGATCCGACCGAACCACACATGATAGGTCACCACCATGAGAACAGCTACAGCCCGCAACCCTTGAACTTCAGGCAAAAATTTACGCTGGTCACTCCGTGGAGCGAGTTTTCTTTCGACGTCGGAGCGGAGTCGGCCCCGAGCACTAAGTTCAGCTCCCGTGACAAGCGACAGTCCAGACAACACCTAACGATTGGCAGCATCCGAAGCTGGACGCCGCAATAAACCCCCCGAAAAAGCCTACCTGCCATATCCGCCATACTCATTTTCTCTAGCTTTCGAGTGACCAAACGCACGCCATCCACCGCTGCGTTCTCTTGCCCGTCCTGCTAACTCGCAAACTCCAGAGTGGATTACTCTTGCAACTCGTGGCGCAGTTAACACAGCAGTGTTTACCCACTGTTCTCCCAATTTTCAGGTACCTCCCAGCTAAGCTTGGGGACGTACTCGGACAGGTCCCAGAGAAGGGCCCCGCAGGACTTGAGAGTGGTTCATTGCGCGTGGATTCTGTTATTCAAAGGCCAATTGAAGGCGTAGTCGCCGTAATCCTCGCCGGAGGCATCGGCGCCCGAGTTGGACTGCCGATCCCAAAACAGCTCATCCCGCTTGCAGGCCGAACCTCACTGGAACACACCCTTGCTGTTTTCGACAGCGCTCCGGGCATCGATTCCATAATCATCATGAGGGAAGAAAACCATCTTGGCGAGGCCGCTAAACTGCTGGGCTCAGGGCGCTTTGCCAAGCTGAAGCTTGTCCTCCCTAGCGGGATCACCCGCAATGACACCAGCCGGGCGGTCCTGGCTGCGATCACGGATATCAACGCTAAGGTTCTCTTCCACGATGCGGTTCACCCGCTGGTGGACCATAGAATCCTCCAGGACTGCATCGGCGCACTGGACAGCTATGACGCCGTCGACACCGCCATTGCATCAGCGGACACCATCATCGAGGTCAACTCGGAGAGCTGTATCTCAGCCGTCCCCCGCCGCAGTACTCTGCGCAGAGGGCAAACACCTCAAGCATTCCGGCGAGGTGTTCTGGAGCGGGCATATCGACTCGCTGCCAGCGACGCAAAATTTGAGGCCACCGACGATTGCTCAGTCGTCCTGAACTACCTCCCGAAGACTCCAATATTTGTGGTCAACGGCAGTGAAGCCAACATCAAGATCACAGAGCCCGTCGACATTCACATCGCGGACAAACTTTTCCAACTGCGAGGATTCTCCCATCCGGGGAGAAACATTTCCCATGGCAGCCTTGCAGGCAAGTCCATAGTGATCTTTGGCGCTAGCTACGGCATCGGCCGCGATCTTGCAGACATCCTGTCGGGAGTGGGTGCGGTAGTGCACAGCTTCAGCCGCACCACCACAGGCACGGACATCCGCCGCCGCGAAGCCATCACGACTGCTCTGAATCACGCCATGGCGACAAGCGGCCGCATTGATCACGTGGTGCTGACTGCCGGCATTCTCCATATGGGTCCGCTGACTCAACTGCCCGAAGACGAATTGGCAGAATCCATCGACACCAATCTTGGCGCACCCATCCGCATTGCCCAGGCAAGTCACCCTCACCTGAAGAATTCCGGCGGATCACTCCTGTTCTACACGTCAAGCTCGTACACTCGCGGACGAGCCAACTACGGGGTGGATTCAGCGACGAAGGCTGCCATCGTCAACCTGACACAGGCCCTCGCTGATGAATGGGCGGCGGACGGCGTGCGGGTCAACTGCATCAACCCGTCCAGAACGTCCCCACCCCCATGCGCACGGAGGCCTTCGGCCAGGAGGACCCCGGCACCCTGCTGAACAGCACTTTCGTGGCTCAAGCCAGCGCCACCGTTCTGGCCTCCACCGATTCCGGCCATATCTTTGACCCGCGCCTGCCAGAAAACGATCCCACCCAAACCTTCCAGGATGCCTTGCCGTGACCAACGAGACGCTCACGTCCGGTACTCTGACCGCGACCGCCGCCCGGATGCGGGCAAACTTTCCCGTATCCGGTGACCTATCCCTCATTGGCTCCTTGGCCTATGTGTTCCTGGGCGGCCGACGAATCTGGACATTCCGCATTGATGAGGAAAAGTGGGCGCCGGCGACTAACACCCTCGAGGTCGAATGGCCGGCCGCCCTGCTCCCGCACCTCTCCGGTGTGGCCACGGTGCGCTTCGAAGCATACGCTGGGCCCAACCACCCAGCCAGCCAGCCAGCCATCTGGCACAGGACGTACTGGATTTTGGTGGTGAAGGAGGCAAGCTTCAGCTCGTCGATCCACTCACGGGCGACGATCTGGTCGTCAACACCTAGGACCGGCTGGCGAAATCCTTTGAATCAGCTAACGAGGAAATGCAGAGGGAGGTGCTTCAGTCGGCTCACAGTCTGATTGCGCTACTCAAGAAATCACTCGGCCTGGAGCTCTTCATTACGGGAGGAACCCTCCTCGGCCTGGTGCGCGACGGAAAACTGATCGATAGTGTCGACGACGCCGATCTCGCCTACGTCAGCAAGCATGAAAACCCCAGTGACATTGCCCTTGGGTCGTACGAGGTGGAGCGGCTGCTGGCTGGGAACGGTTTCCAGACTGTCAGGCATTCCAGCGGCCACTTGCAGGTCATGTTTGGAGGAACGGCCTACACCGACGGCTATTACGTGGACATCTTCACCTATTTTAAGATTGATGGCTGGTTCTACGGCACCTTCCATGCTCGCGAAAAGACTGAAGACCTCACGGTTTGTCCACTCGGAAGGCTGGAGCACAATGGCTTGGAACTCACCATTCCGGCCAACGCTGGTCAGATGCTTGCTGCCATCTATGGTCCGAATTGGCTGACTCTCGATCCCGCGTTCACATTTGTCACGCCCGAGTCGGCAGGACGCCGCTTCTACTGGCGACTCAACCGCTATCACCCGTTCCGCGAGGATTGGGAGGACTATCATCGAGGCCTGATCAGCGCCGATACCCAAACAGAACCGTCAGCGCTGGCTAGTTGGCTAACTTCCAACCTGGAACCTGAGGCAGCTGTGCTGGAGCTCGGTTGCGGACTCGGCACCGATGCTCTGGCCCTCGCTGGATCGGGGCACCAGGTACTGGCGGTGGACTACAGCCGGTCTGCCATCGTCCGTGCCATCTCCAAGAACAACGCCGCCCCCGTTACGCCAAGCGGTAAATCACGCTTTGAGGTGAGAAACGTGAACTCGATTCGAGACATGGCAGCCGTTGTGACGAGCGCCGCCCGTCTCGCGGGTCCGGGGGCACCAGTTACGGTTATTTCTCGGAACCTATTTGACAACCTGCACTTCTTAGGACGTGACAACGCACTCCTGGACATTGCCCACCTGCTCAACCGCGGTGGCAGCGCGTATCTGCAAATGCGCAATCCCAAGGTGGGTAGCAAGCCCAGAGATAGGCACGAGCCCGATGGCGAAAACATTTTCGATCCGTAGTAATTCAGCGGTCATTTAGCTTACTAGGGTCTGGAAATTACGGCAACCAATTTTGTTCGGGAACCCGGTTCTTCTCTCAGCTACATTCATCGAAAGGTTCGCCAGCAATGAGCGTCTTCAACGTCCCCAAACAGATCGTCATGAAGTTTGTTGGCACCATCAGCCCAGACTTCGCGGACGATATTCGCACTCTTGCACATCAGCCCCAGGAAAATGAAGCCCTGCGTCAACGCCTCGACAAGCTTGAAGGTGACGTCAGGGAACTCCGAGGAACAGTCGATACCCTGAACCGGGACCTTGATGATTCCCGCCGCCTAAACTTGCGCGCGGCCGAGCTCATGGACATCGCCTTCAACGAACTGGCAAAGTAGCGGCAAGTCGGGTTGTTAGAATAATCTTCGACTTCTAACGAATGGAATACCTTAATGACGTGGTGGCAAGCGCTACCGGCCGTTTGTACTGCCGCCGCACTACTTTTCATCCCTGGCTTCATTTTGTCCCGCGGACTTGGTGCCAAGGGATTCTCCAGTTTCGCTTTTGCACCCTTGGCATCCTGCGGACTGGTCGGCGTGGCCGGCATTATTGGCGGAATTACAGGCATTCCTTGGTCAGTTTGGTTACTGGCCGGAGTTACCCTCTTGGCAGCTGCCGTTGGGTGGGGGATACATTACCTGCTGCGCACCCGGCTGACCCCAGTGGCGGCTTCCGCTGAGCCAAGGGCTTTGTCTTGGATAGCATTGCCCGTAATCATGCTGTCTTCAGCCCTGCTTGTGGCAAAAAAACTCTTGCCGGCCATGGGATCTCCAGATTCATTCGCGCAGGTCTACGACAATGTTTTCCATCTCAACGCCATCCGATACATTTTGGAGACCGGCAACGCATCAACTCTGGCATTGGACAGCATGCGGACAGGAAGTTCTGGCCTGAGCATTTACCCGTCAGTCTGGCATTCCTTTGCGGCATTGACATCGCAACTCACCTCTGTGAATGTTTTTGTCGCCGAAAACTCGCTGACTATCGCCGTCTCAGCCTTGGTGTGGCCGTTTGCTTGCATCGCGTTGGTAAGGAGCGTCCTCGGGCTGAAGATCGTGGCCATAACTGTTGCCGGCATTCTGTCTGCTGGCTTCTGGGTATTCCCCTACCAAACCATCCAGTGGGGACCGCTGTTTCCCAACACATTGGCTTACAGTGTCCTCCCCATTGCCGTTTTGATTGTAGCTGCACTGTTTGGCCTGACTAAGGAGAGAATCGCTAACAACTTCACCCTCATCGCGAGTTTGCTGGTGGGAGTAGCTGCCATGTTCCTGACCCAACCAAACGGTTTCAGCGCACTCTTGGCTTTCACCCTTCCAATGGCCGCCGGACTGGCTCTGAAAACTCTGCGGCGGGCTTGGGCCAATGACCGCCGGCTGCGCAGCGTAATCATTGCCGTAGCGTGGATTGGCGCCGCGCTGCTGGTATTTGTGGCGATCTGGACGGCCTTGCTCCTTAGCTACGACGACTGGAAACCGTCCAGAACATTCGCGGAAGCTGTCAAGGATGTTCTTACCGGGGGTCTTTTGGGGCGGAATTTCACCTGGTTGGCTTCCATGCTGGCAGCCTTAGGATTGGTGACCATCCTCGTACGTCGCCGCGGCGGGTGGATGATCGGCTGCATGGCGGTGGCTGGCGTCCTCTATGTGGTGGCTGCCTGGGCGCAGCCAGGCCCTTTGCGCCATCTCATCACGGGCAGCTGGTACCAAGACCCCTACCGACTCGCCGCTCTTGTGCCTCTTTTCACCATAGTTTTGGCAGCATGCGGAGCGGATGGAATAATCACTACTCTGAAACAAGCGGTTGGTAAGTTGATTCAAGACGGCCAGCGCTGGCCAAAATACTTTCGTGATTCACCGACGGCACGGCAACGCACGATCGGCGGTGTAGTAGTACTTGCCCTGACTCTTGCCGCCTTCGTTCCCCTTTCCCTTCAAGCCAATCATAAAGGCATGAATATGGTCACGAAGAAGATCTCGCAGTCTTGGTCGTACAATCCAGGCTGGATCGTTTCGTCCCCTGAATACAAATTAATGTCCCGTCTTGACGCGTCGGTCCCATCCGATGCCATCATTGCAGTAGACCCCTTCAATGGCGGTTCGTTGGCCTACGCAATTTCCGGACGCAGGGTCACCCAATACCACCTCAATCCTCCCCCCAGCAAAGACTTGGCACTCATTGCCGAAGATCTCGACACTGCCAAGCGCGGTTCTGAGACATGCCGCTTGGTCAACGAGGAAAATATCCGCTTCGTGCTGGACTTCGGTTCGTTCTATATGCTGGACGTTGCTGCAGCAAAGAAATATCCGGGTTTCGTAGAGATCAAGGACTCTCCAACGCTCAAGTTGATTGACCAACAGGATCATGCGAAGTTGTATCAAGTAGTTGGTTGTTAAATTAGCAGGAGCACCCTATCCAAACTCACGTTCCATACTTCTGCGGGCGCATATATCCGGGATTAATCTGGATCTTTTGACACTTCCTGGAGCATGATCTGTGCGCCTTAAAGCCCTCGCGCTACTTCCTGTCTAGGACCATTGACTGGCTAAGAAGCTGCGCGAATGGGTTAGGGCTGGCGTGTCGGGCGTGTGTCCCAATTGCGGATCGTCGACGCTTCGCGGATGAGTCGATGGGTGACGATGAGGGCGTTGGCTAGGGCGATGAAGGCCTCGACCACGATGGCGCGTTTTCGGTGCAAATGGCGAGTTTCCGGAATCCGCATGTGCTAGGAATTGGTGCGTTCAACGACCCCGGGGAGGTGTTCTGGATCGCTGTCGGGATACCCTGGTCGCGATGTGCCCCTCACTGCCGGGCGCCTCGAGGCGGTCCATGGTTTTTTGAGTCGCACCCTGCATCCAGGTACACTCGGATCACCTCGGCCAGGCCCTATCCGGACTGAGAGAGCGTATCGAAGTTAGTCCGTAGCAGTGGCGAGGCATGGCGATTCGCACCGGCGATCTCGGCTCCGAGCGAGGATACCCCTAGCCACGACCAGCACCGTGCTCTTGGTGCCCGGCTTGCCGCGGTCCGCCGGGATCTGGGACCGGCCTGATGCTTCACCGCCGCAAGGGGTCTTGGTGAGGCGCCCGTCCACCGCCAGGTCCTACAGCGCCAGGTGGACGATGCAGTAGTCGTAGGGCTCTAGTGCGATCTGCTCCAGCGCTGTGATTATGCTGACGTTGCTCCACGCATCGCGGCGGTGTCCGGATGTTCATGGCCGAGCAGTTAGAGCCGGATATTCTCTCGTAGGCAGATCCAAGAACGAGGACCTTGACGAGCTTTTCGAAGACAATCCGGGCCGGTAGCCGGGCCAATGGCAGACCAGCGGATGCTGGTCCACAACTGACGGGAGCAGCGCCTCGAATTGACTCCATAGCGGTTGGATGAGGAACGATGGTAAGGCAGGCACAGCGCTCCTACCTCACACGTTATCTTGGGCGAAAGCATGTTTATCAGACGCCGTGCCTGCCTTGCTCGATAATGACGTCGACTGCCCGATTAAATAGGCCACCAAACTGATCACCAGCTCCACAAGGAGGCGGTGATCGGCGCAATCTCTCAGCTGCAATCCTTGGTTGGCGGCTATCGGCGCACACAAAAAACCACCAGCCAGCGGCTTGGACGCACCAATGCGAAGCGCAAATACCAGCGCCGTCCGGCGTTGAAAGCCTGTCCGCCTTGAGACGCCGAACATGCCGGTGGCGTTAGGTAGCAGTGACTCCACGGTTTTTCGGCAATTGCTCGGACGCGGGCGGCGGCTACCAAGGAAATTAGCACCAGTGCCCGCAATGCCCGTGTCCGATGACATTCCGCAGCCCAACGTTGGCAATTACGGCTACTCAGTTTTCTGGATCAGGCCCTGACGGTCCCGAAGCAGTATTGCCGCGACCTTAAGACGTACGATATCCAAGCGGGTTGTTAAACTGCCAGCGCCAGTGGTCTTCGCACATTTGTGCCAGGTTTCGATGTGCCGACCAACCCAGATCAGCAAGAGCTGCCGAGGGATCAGCGTAGCTGACCGCCGCATCACCTGGCCTGCGCGGGGCGAACTCAAATGGGATTGGCTTGCCAGCTGCATCACCGAAAGCTTGGATAACTTCCAGCACGGAGGAACCGTTGCCTGTGCCCAAGTTCCAGCGGTACACGCCCTGATGAGTGGGCAGGAAATTCAAAGCTGCCAAGTGACCGGCAGCAAGGTCCATCACATGGATGTAGTCACGCACTCCAGTGCCGTCGGGCGTCGGATAATCGTTGCCAAACACCATTACCTTGTCACGGCGCCCAACCGCCACCTGGGCCACAAACGGTAACAGGTTGTTGGGGATGCCGCTGGGGTCCTCGCCGATGCGGCCTGACTCGTGAGCACCCACCGGATTAAAGTAGCGCAACAGCGCCACGCGCCATGTTGGGTCCGCGTGTCCCAAATCAGAGAGAATGTCCTCGATTTGCTCCTTGGTTCGCCCGTAGGGGTTAGTGGCATCTAACGGCATCTTTTCAATGAGCGGCACTTCCTCGCTGGCACCGTAAACGGTGGCGGAGGAGCTAAAAACCAGCGTTCTGACTCCATGTTTGTCCATGGAATCAAGCAAGTTCAGAGTGCCTACGATGTTGTTTTGGTAGTACATGAGCGGTTTGGCCACGGATTCACCCACGGCCTTGAGACCGGCAAAGTGGATGACCGCATCAAAGCTGCCTGTCGCGAAGAGTTCGTCAACCCCGTGAGCGTCCAGTAAATCCAGCTCAACAAACTCAGGGTGCTTGGCAGTGAGTTCTTCAACCCGGCGGAGTGACTCCGCCGATGAGTTTGCCAGGTTGTCCAAGACGACGACGTCGTGCCCAGCCTCCAATAGGCAAAGTACTGTGTGTGAACCTATATATCCGGCGCCGCCGGTGACCAAAACTTTCATGATTTCAACCATATACGCACGTCTCCAGATGTCGGTTGCAAACGTGTCTCATGACACGCGGCGGTCCAGGTCAAGCTCGGATGGTCACTGGCGGTGCCTCAGTGCTCACTGGATGACAGAATTAGGACTCAGGTGAATACGGGACGGGACGGCACAAACAACCAAGTAGCCGCTCAGCACTCACCGCGTTTGAATGAGATGGCGCCCGATCTGTCACCTCGAACATCGCGATGCAACACCATTCATACAGATCGTGTCGGCACGATACCGTGGATGTAGGCTGGCTGAAACCCCTATTCAATTTTCGGCCGTTGCTTCGGCATCGAACAACCATGGGAGAAGTCAATGCCTTCGAAACCGACGCGGCGCAATACCGTTGCCCGGAAACATTCAACTGTACGTACAGCGCCGCTATTAGTAGCTTTGGCCGTTGCCCTGGGCATGACTGTCGGATTGTGTACAGTTCCAGCCATGGCATCGGATACACCTAGTTATTCTCCACCACCGGCCGCCGCACCTGTCTCGACGCCATCCGAATTCCCAGCGGATGAACCTTCACTTGCAGCTGCAACGACAGCAACTCCAGCGATGGAAACTACAGCAGAGTCGAGTTCCGAAGCCAAGGACTTGGAAGAGCTGATCACCCAAAACGGTGCGTTTATGGGCCAGGGTCTTGCGAAGATGGAGCATGGTGCGAGCCCCCAATCTTCCCTAAGTGACGTCCCCTCGATGGCCAGGACTCTCTCGGCTCCGGCCTCACCGGGCGCCCCCTTGGCCACCACTTTGCCGTCGGGCATACTTGGTCTAGACGTCAGCGGATGGCAAGGCAACGTGGACTGGCCCGCGCAGAGCAAACTTGGCGCCAAGTTCGCCTACGTGAAGGCCTCCGAAGGTACCTACATGGTCAGTTCCCATTTTCAGCAGCAATACACCGGCGCCCACAAGGCAGGACTGATCCGCGGTGCGTATCACTTCGCCATACCAAATCAAGCAACCGCACGTAGCCAAGCAGACTTTTTCGTCAAAAACGGAGGTGGCTGGTCAGCAGACGGCATGACTCTCCCGCCCTTGCTCGACATAGAATACAACCCTTACTTGAGCACGGGCAATATTTGTTATGACCTGTCTGCAACAGAAATGACTAAATGGATCAAGACCTTTTCAGATCGGGTCCAAGCCCTTACCGGTAGGCTGCCCATGATCTACACGACCACTGATTGGTGGATGCAGTGCACAGGAAACTCCAAGGCTTTCGGTGCGAACCCGCTCCACATAGCGGCCTACAATAACAAGGGACCGGGGCAGATCCCCGCCAGTTGGACCAGCCATTCCATGTGGCAATTCAGCGACAACGGCCCGTTCGTTGGGGACTCCAACCTATGGCACGGCAGCCTTGCCACGCTAAAGTCTTTCGCAACCGACTCGAACTCCCACACCTCGATTTCCATGATCGCTGGAGATTTGACCACGGATGGACGAGCCGATCTAGTTACGCGCCGCCCCGACGGCAAGCTCATGCTGCAACCGGGCCTGGCCAACGGAACCTTCGGGGCTGAGTCCCAGATAGGAAGCGGCTGGGGCATCTATAATCTGGTTACGGCGAGTAGGGACTTCAATCGTGACGGCATTGGCGACATCTTCGCAAGGGATAACTCCGGCGCATTCTGGTTCTATGCAGGAACCGGGCAGGGCGGAGTACGCCCGCGAGTCCAAATTGGCGCAGGATGGAACATTTTCGACAAGGTCACACCTATTGGAGATTTCGACGGCGACGGACGCAGCGACATCGTGGCTTCAAAGATTGACGGCACCTTGATGCTTTATCGTGGCGATGGGCGCGGTGGCGTAGTTGCAGGAACTGCTGTCGGGGCGGGCTGGAATGCGATGGATACGATCGAATACTCCGAGAACATGAAGGGCAGCCGCAAATCGGAAATCTTGGGAAGGACAGACGACGGACGTTTGTACCTTTATACACTCACCGGGCATGGTGGCTTTGCGGACAAAAAACTCATCGGCCAGGGATGGGGCGTCTTCACCGATATCCTTGGTGGCTATGACCTGAACAAGGATGGGAAAACTGACATCGCGGTTAGGACCTCTGGCGGGGATCTCCAAAATTATCTTGGTGACGGCCAGGGCGGGTTCCTGTCCAGACTTCAGGTCGGCGCCGGCTGGGGAGCATTTTCAAAAGTTTGGGAGGCCGGAGACTTTGATGGTGATGGCAAGCCCGATGTTCTGGCCGCCGCCCATGGCGGTCAGCTGTACCTTTACCCCGGAAATGGTAAAGGGGGCTGGCTCCCCAGACGTCAAATTGGCAACGGCTGGCAGGTTTTCACCGCCATTGTCACCGTCGGAGACTTCAATTCCGATGGCAAGCAGGATATAGTTGCCCGGGCCGCCAGCGGAGACTTGTACCTATACCCGACCGACGGCAAGGGGAACTTCTCCCCACGCGTCCTCATCGGCCGTGGATGGGACATCTTCAATGCATTAGTTGCCCCTGGGGACTGGAACGGCGATGGGAAACCCGATCTGCTGGCGCGATCCAGCAATGGCCAATTGTGGTTGTACCCCGGCAATGGCAGCAAGGGGTTCCTTCCACGCAGCGTAATCGGCAACGGCTGGCAGGTCTTTGACTCTGTGGTTTCGGCCGATGACCTCGACGGCAATGGAACGGCAGACTTATTTGCACGCGGAACCGACGGCGTGCTCTGGTTCTATCCGGGCAAGGGGAACGGCGGATTCGGAACAAGATCCGCCATTGGCGCAGGATGGGGAGTTTTCCAGTCGTTCTCCGTTGTTGGGGATTTCTCCGGGAGCGGAAGAACAGCCATTTTATCCCGCAAGACAGATGGAACAATGTGGTTGTATTCGGTTGGAAAGAAGCCTTCATTCGGAAACGTGATTCTCAACGCAGGCCCCAATTGACGCCCATTGTCAGCCGCTAAGTAGCGTATCCTGAACCATGGCGCCCGCTGGAAAACGGGCGCCATTCAACACTCGAGTGAATCACAGGAAGTTTCCCTGCATTGGACATTCAAAACCATTTCTATGGACATTCCGCCGTCTACGCCGGGTACACGGGTTTGGCTGGGCCGCATCACGTGCCCGGACTAATCCAGCACGGCTGGACGCCTGTCTCCCCCATCAGCACCCACTTTGCAGATCTTGCTGGCAGCGCGCCGGCCGGTAACTTGTTTGTCTGGACACACGCGAGCCGGGGATGGTCGGAACAAGATGCCAAGTCGGAAACCGGATTCGCAACCACTCCCATCGGATCACCCGCACTGTACCTACTGGACATGATCCGGAACTCCGGTACAACACCAAAAGTCACCTTGCCTACGGTGGTTTTCCCGTTTCACGGCACCCGGCTCTTATCGGTTGACGGAGATCAGGCCGCATACGCCAAGGAGATTCTTGAACGGGAGGGCCCGTCCATTATCTGCATGCATGTAGACGACCTTCAAAGACCAGAGCTCGTCAAGGCCTGGTCGGATTCCGGACATAGGCTCGTTACGGCCGGTGAGCGGCGGGACCCTGATTTCCTGGCCCGCATCATGTGGCTGGTATTGAGCGCAGAGAAGGTGGTGTCAAACAGACTTGCAACGGCCCTTTTTTATGCGGCAGCTGCGGGTACGCGAGTGTCCATCTATGGACCACACTTCCAAATTTCCGGCATCACCGAAACGTCATCGGAAGAGTATCTTCGCAGGCTATGGCCTGAATTCTATGACCCGGAGCCTACAGACGCCGTCCAACTGCAAATCGCCAATGACGAGCTGGGCCGGGACTTCATGCTGTCGCCGGAGCAGCTCACGCAAACATTCGACTGGACAGTACGTTCACCAAAGCCATTCCTGCAATATTGGCTCCAGGCGCCGCTATCGAAGGCCCAGGCAGTCCTGGGCATTCGATCCAGGGACGTGCAGGAGGTTGTCAACGAAGTGAAATTGTCGCCTTGGCACTTCCTCAGGAACCCTTTCGAGCACTTGCCGAAGCCGTTGCCGCGGACTTCGAGTACCCGAGCGGTCGAACCCAACTTCATTGAGACCAAGTGACTCGCTCCCCCCATAAACAGCTATCCCATGGCAAGCAATCCCTCCTTTACCTTGGCGGAGCAGCTTTGCAGGGGATGGGTTCCCTCTTTATACAACCGTTCTCCATTCGTATTCTGGACGCAACTGAGTGGGGCAAGGTTGGGCTCGCTACCGTGATTCTCCAGGTAGGACAGGTCATTCTTTCGGCCGGTCTCCCATTGGCCATCACCAAGGCATATTACACCCCGGTTTCCGGGCACCTTCATGCCCGAGCAATCGCCGGAGCCAACTACATCGTCAGTCTGCTGATTGCAATCATCGCAGCCATCGCACTGGCTGGTTCACTCACCCCCGACAGCGGTGGGTATGGGTTTGTCTGGGCTATCCTCGCAGTCGGACTGCTCAGCACCGTTGTCGGCGCACAGGCCGTCCTGCGGGCTCAGGAGCGGCCGCTTGCGTTCATTCTGCTAAGCGGCGGGGCCTCACTTGGATCCCATTTGCTGGGTCTTTCTGCGATTCTTGTTTTTGGACACTCTGCCTCCATTTATCTAGCAGCGTTCGCCATCGGTATGTTAGCAACAGCCAGTGTCGGATTCTGGCTAACACGTCCAGCATGGCCGTCCGCGGCCTGGAAACAGGTGAAAATTGCCTTTCGACTTGGACTTCCCGTCATGCCGCACAGCCTCGCCATCATTTTACTTATGCAGGGAGATTCTTTCCTCCTCCAAGTGAATCAGGGCAATGAATCAGTTGGCAGATACGTAGCTGCTGCAGCCTTTGCCCTGGGACCGTTCGCAGTTTTGGCCGGGCTGAACAACGTTTGGATGGCCCGCATCATGCAGGCAAGCCAGGGCAGGAACTTCCAAGAAGTGGTTTCGAGCGTGGCCAAGGAAGGTGCATGGATTAGCTGCATTGTCGCAGTAGCCGCTTCATCGGCGGCTACATTGGGCATTCACATTCTGAAGGGTGACGACAACACTGTCATGCAGCTTGCAAAAGTGCTGCCCTTGGCCACTGTCGGCTATGCCCTATACCTAGTTTGTATGTCTGTACTCTTCGCGATGCACAAGACTGGTTCATTTGCCATAGCATCCCCACTGCTGGCCGTTATTGCTGGTTTTGCCGCTTTGTATCCCGCCCGCACCAACGACCTTGTGCTCTTGGGCCTGGTCAAAGGGCTGGCTTTCGTCGGACTCGGATTGATATTTCTGTGGCTTGTCCGGAGAGCTAACGGACCCCGCGTCCAAACCAAGTTCTTCATGGCTGCTTTGGTCACCAGCGGCACCGCAACTGGCCTGTTGTTTCTTCTGCCAGATAGTCTATTGGTTGGAGTAGCGACGGTCGTGATCGCAGGACTCATTGCAGCACTGTTTGGTGCGATTTACATGAAACGCAACAAACGCATGACTGCTTTCCCCGGTGGGACACCCACCCCAAGCAACTTCAGTACTTCGAACAGAAAGCAAGGGAAATGAAGACTAGAGAGTACAAGGTTGAGAATCACACGATCGGGCAGACCTCCCGTCCGTTCATTATTGCCGAGGTCTCCGGAAACCATAACGGAGATTTGCGGCGGGCTCTCGACATCGTAGACATGGTCGCAGAGAGTGGGGCACAGGCAGTGAAGCTGCAGACCTACACTGCGGATACAATCACTATCAATTCGAACCGCCCTGAGTTCATGATCTCGAAGGATCACCCCTTGTGGGGCGGGAAGAACTTGTACCAGCTCTATGAGGAGGCACACACTCCGTGGGAGTGGCACGAGGAAATCTTCTCCCGGGCCCGTTCCAAGGGTCTAGTTCCGTTCTCCAGCCCTTTTGATTCCACTGCCATCGAATTGCTTGAGTCGCTGGATGCGCCGTTGTATAAGGTTGCATCCTTGGAAATCGGTGACCTCCCGCTCCTGCGCCGCATTGCCCGCACTGGCAAGCCTGTCATTTTATCAAATGGCGCGGCCAGCATGACAGACATGGACAGGGCAATACGCACCATCAGGGAAGAGGGCAACGACCAGATTGTACTTCTGGCCTGCACCTCGTCGTACCCCGCCTCGCCTAGTGAATCGAACCTCAGGACTATTCCGGTGCTGGCCAACGCTTTTGACATCCAGATTGGCCTGTCAGATCACACCATGGGCATTGGAGCCGCAATTGCGGCCGTTGCCATGGGAGCGACAGTCATCGAAAAGCATGTCACGCTGAGCAGGGCCGACGGCGGCGTGGACTCGGACTTCTCACTGGAACCGCATGAACTCAGTGCACTCGTGACCGAGAGCGAGGTTGCCTGGCTTTCAATGGGATCGCCCAGCCTGAAGGTGACAGATGGGGAATCCGAAAGCCTGCGGTTGCGCAGGTCTCTGTACGTCGTAGAACCCGTCAAGAAGGGCGATCTCGTCACGGCGTCCAACGTTCGTTCCATCCGCCCGGCAGGCGGCTTGGAACCAGACATGTTTGACACGGTGGTTGGCCGACCATTCACCGCCGATTGCCAGCCAGGTACTCCTCTGACGTGGGCTGTAGTCTAGCAATCCTCGGAAACAATGGGTGGGCTGACGGGATCACAAGCATCCCGATAGCCCACCTGGCTTGCAGCATCGCGTGTCTGCATTAAGGCGCGCTGACTAAACGTCGAATTGGGCGACGTCCCCCTACAACTGCTGGTCCCGATCAACAGTGAGGTCCAGTTCCCTGACTACGGCATGCGCTTGTCCAAGGAGTGCCACGGCAGACCCTCGACAACTTTCATTGATCCGCTGTAGCCGGCGGCTTTGAACAGACGATAGGAAGCCACATTCGTCTCCAGCATTTCTGCGAACAGCCGGGCATCCGGATGAGTGGAAAACATCGATTTCTCTCCCGCTGAGAGAACCACCTTCCCCATTCCACGGCCCCGTACATGCGGTGAGACTGTGATGGACACTTCCCAACGCCCATCTTCTGGGGTCTGGGCATCGAATCGCACTGTCCCGATCGGTGCTAAATTGTCCTCGACAATGAACAGCAGCCTGGTGGGATTATTCAGAACGCCTTCCAGCCACGCAACATGGCCTGCCCACGAGAGTTCGCCCGTATTCCGCGATACATCTCTGACACTGGCATCGTTGCGCCACTCAAAAAGGGTTGAGGCATCATCGATTGTGGCAATTCGGGCAACAGGACCGTCCACTGATTTCACTAACAGGGACCACTGCTCCACAATATTACGACTGCCGGAACCGTCAATCAGACTCCGTGCCCGTTGCGCCCTCGCATCACGAACAGACCCCGATGATCCGGCTTCAACCAGCATACGAACAATCGTTTGTCTGTCCAGCTGCCCTTCAACAAAGGTTCCAAGGCCGACAGACATTCCATTGGATGTGGCATATAGGTAGTTCTCACGTTGATTCTCAACAACTTGAAGAATAGCCATCGCCGTCCCGAGATAGGCCAGTTCCCAGATGGTGGTGCCAGACGCAGTGATAACAAGGTCCATCTCGGGGAACAACTCGGGTATGTTGGGACCCGGTGAATGAACCAACACATCCTGCACCAACTCGGGATCCCATGAGGCGACCGTTTCAGGATCTGCGACAACGTTGCATTCCGCACCCAACCCAGTCTCAAGCCAGCATTCAAGCATGAACATAGTAAGGTCGCTCGCGTCGGTACCGCCCATGATAATCATGATGCGCCGTACACGGCCCTCAAATGCGGCTTGTGGGGCGTGTGCAAGGCCAAGAATGGATTGCCGTAACGGAATGGCCTTGCGGCCCCGGTAAAGCCGCATACTGCCGTCAAAAGGCCGTAGTGAGAGTTCACTGCCTGGCGAGGGGTCAACCACCAAATCGGCAGCGCGTCGACCGTTGCTGCCATCTTCCATGGAAGACAGCAATATCCCCGCCGAACCCAACGCATCGCGCAAGTTGCCCTGCTCGGCGTATGTGTCGACGTGAACAATGTCAGCCTTTCGACAAACAGCCAAGTCTGCAAGATCAGCCGGGTGCCGGGGAGCTGGACGAATAGTGTAGCCCCTGGTACCAATCATTTTCAGCCCAGCCGGGTTGTCGATGTCTCCACAGACCTCGATCTGCCAACCACTGGCGATAGCCGCATCGGCCAAGGCCAGTGATCTGACTAGATGCCCCAGTCCTTGGTTCTTGGATGCATCAAATCGCAGGATTGCCAGCATGTCAGCCTTCAGTCAGAGTCTTCTGTTCAACATGGGCATTCAAGGAAACAATGTCCGGGAAATCCTCAAGTACGGTCACCACATCCTGCCACGAAGGAGGTACAACACTCAGGTGCGGAACGAGGGCGTCAAGAAGGGCTGCGTCCTCGTCAGTGTCAAGAGTCACGCGATACTGTGAGCTTCCCGGCGTGAACTGGAGTGAAGCCAGCCTGAAGCCGGCACCTTCCTCGTATATCGCACTGGTGACGTGTGCTCGATGGTGTTTTTCTGTCCGAACATCCACTGCCTGCAATGCCTTCGCCGTCGCCAGTTCAACGTCCAGTCCCCGAGGCAGGGAACGATTCTGGGTGGTCGAGACATAATCCAGGAGGTCCGGATCATTGCGCCAAAGAGACACAACTTGCGAAATAACCCGTGGATCCAACAATGGGCAGTCGGCAGTCAAACGGACAACAGCATCAGCGTTGGTCTGTTCGGCAGCAAGGAGGTACCTGCTGAGCACGTCGTCTTCGCTGCCCCTCACAACCTTAACGCCCTGCGACAGGGCAAAGTCGGCGATTCTATCGTCTTCAACGGACACCGATGTAGCGATGACAATCTCATCAATGCCGACAGACTCACGTGCTGCCCTGACAACCCAGCCCAGAACAGGCGTTCCCGCTAAATCTCGCAGTACCTTGCCTGGCAACCGATTGGAACCCATCCTTGCCTGGATGACCGCGACTACCCGTGGAGAGATATCCATGACTCTAGTCGCCCATGATCTCGAGCAGGTTTTCAATGACCATGTGTACCTGATCGTCTTCAAGCCCCGCGAAAACCGGAAGCGAGAGCTCTTCGCTGTAGTATTTCTCAGAGTTTGGACACATACCGCGCTTGTAGCCCAAGTCCTCAAAAACCGGATGCCAATACGCCGGTATGTAGTTCACTTGAACACCGATACCCCGTTCCCGAAGTTTCAGGAACACCTCTTTGCGGCGATCCGCAGGAACTCGGAGCGGATAAAGGTGCCAGGCTGGCTCGGCACCCTCAACAACACCCGGAAGCGTCAATTGATCATGGCCTGCAAAAGCAGCGTTGTAAAGATTGTGGATCTCTTGGCGACGGGCACGGAAGGCCCCCAAACGTGAAATTTGGCTGAGTCCAAGAGCGCACAGAACATCTGGAAGCCGATAGTTGAGACCGAACTCATGAACTTCCTGGTGCCAAGGTCCCTCGTCGGGATAGCGCAGGAGTTCTTGCTCCCGGATCAGACCCTGCCCCTTGAACCGACGAGCACGGAGTTCAAGCTCCCGGCTGCCCGTCACCACTGCTCCACCTTCGGCAGTGGTCATGTTCTTGGTCGGGAAGAATGAGAATGTAGTCAGATCAGCGTTCAACCCAACAGGTTCACCGTTGAGCGATGATCCGATTGCATGGGCCGCATCTTCTAAGAACAGGGCACCATGGGAGTGCGCCAACGACTTGAACGCATGACCATCGACCGGCAAACCGGCATAGTCGACGGCTGCAATAACCTTCGTCCGTTCCGTGATGGCCTCTTCCGCCGCCTGCAGGGAAAGGTTACCGGTGGATTCCTCGATGTCTGCAAAGACCACTTTGGCACCCATTAGCGCCGCAGCGGCTGCTGTGGCCACAAAGGTCAACGGCGTAGTGACCACTTCGTCACCGGGCTTAATGCCGGCCGCGGCGTAGGCCACGTGCAGGGCGGCCGTGCCTGAGGTCACTGTTACGGCAGCTGTGCCCCCCGCGACTTCAGAAATCGCAGTTTCAAATTGGTCGACGAGCGGTCCTGTTGTCAGCCAGTCGCTGTGGAGCGACGCGGCGACAGCCGCGATGTCTGCTTCGTCAATGGATTGGCGACCATACGGCAGCACTGGCTTAGAACCCTTCCGCAGTGATCATGTCCTGAAGTTCTGGCACGCTGAGGAATACATCGTTTCCGTCTGACTGGTAGCTCCAGCCGTCTTCCACACCCTCGGCATCCGCGGGCACTTCATAGCCCCACCCGCCAAGATGCGGCATGACAATATAGCGGTCACCCACAGAGACAGTGCGCCTGGAATCATCCGCAGCAATCATTTCCTCATGCAGCTTTTCGCCGGGTCGGATGCCAATTTCGTGGGTCGCCGCGTTGGCGTCCACGGCCTGGGCCAACTCGACAATCCTGACCGAAGGGATCTTGGGCACATAAAGCTCCCCACCCTGCATCAGTTCGAATGAATCAAGGACAAATTTCACAGCCTGGCTAATCGTGATCCAGAACCGGGTCATGCGGTTGTCAGTAACAGGCAGAGACTCACCCTTTTTTGCCATCTCTTCCCAGATGGGAACAATGGACCCACGCGATCCCATCACGTTGCCGTAGCGGACAACACAGAAGCGTGTGTCGTAGGCAGCCGCATAGTGGTTGCCTGAAATGAAGAGCCGGTCGGCACAAAGCTTCGTTGCTCCGTACAGATTCACAGGACTGGAAGCCTTATCAGTCGACAAGGCAACGACCTTCTTGACTCCCGAGTCAATGGCCGCATCAATAACATTTTGGGATCCCTGGACGTTCGTCTTCACGAACTCAAACGGGTTGTATTCCGCCGTGTCAACCTGCTTCAATGCCGCAGCATGAATAACGTAGTCAACTCTGTGGAACGCGCGCTGCAGCCGGTCCTTGTCGCGCACATCTCCGATGAACCAGCGCAACCTGGGGTCATCATTGAACATGCGCCGGCACTCGAGCTGCTTTAGCTCATCACGACTAAAGATGATCAGACGCTTAACGTCATGATTCTCCAAGAGCTCTTTCGTTAGAGCTTTACCCAGCGAGCCGGTACCACCGGTAATGAGTACAGTTGAACCACTTAGCAGGGACATCCTTATAACCACCTCAAGTCAAATTGCAGGTTGCACATTCATCGCCAGACACCAATTCGGCTCGGCCATATGCGCTCTTCAGCTTACCAGACGCTTGCGCGTCGATTTCGCTCACGACACCGACGACCATGCCTTCCTTTGCACCGTTAAACAATGCAGCAAAACAAGGGAATTATCTCGAGGTCAAAGCTCGAATCTTCCGTATGAGGGCAGGAGGAAGGTAGTACATCATATACAGGGCAGTGCCGAACGCCACATCCCGAGACAACTGTGAAAGTCTGGATTTTCCGAGCAGTCGTGCCAGGATTCTGCGTTCGCGATAAATGACCTTTACATACGTTTCTCGTGGGTGCACTCCTCTGCTGACCTGATTCTCATGAATTCGGTATTCAAGAATCATCGCATCGATATTGGCAATTTTTCCTACTGCGGCCAGTCTCAGCCACAAATCGTAGTCTTCCATTTGCCGCAGTTGGCTATAACCGCCTACTGCTCGATAGGCTTCACGCCGAAACATGACAGCAGACTGTACTACGACATTTTGCTGAAGAAGTCTGCCCCTGACGTCGCCACCAGGCCTGTGTCCAAATGCACCAATTCGTTCACCGTCGTCATTTACCCAAGCCACCTGTCCACTGACCGCCACGGTTTCGGGATGGTTGTCGAGGTAATTTACTTGCAGTGCCATGCGTCCTGGTAAGGCGATATCATCTGAATCCAACCGCGCGATATAGCGGCCCCTCGCCGTTTCGCAAGCCACTTGAAGCGCGAATCCAACACCGTGCGATCTCTCGGCGTGTATTAATTTCACACGCGGGTCAACACTCCACCCCGTATCCTGCGGCAAGTCCACAGCATCGAGATAAACGATTAGCTCCAGGGCAACCCCGACTTGACTGAGAACGGACTCGACAGCTGCGTTCATCCACGGACCGACCCTGTTGGTCGGAATGACCACTGAGACGTCTACGCTGGTTTGAGAATCTTGCCTATCCACGTTATTTCTCTTGCGCTTCCCAAGGCTTAGGTGTTTCGTCGATGGCAATTCTTCGCGCCAGCTTTGTCACCGACATTTCCATGCTTCGGTGCCGCTGGTAGGTGGTAGCCATAAAGATTAACAACATGACCACAGTCCCGTAGAGGACTAAATCCGTGCCACGTCCAATGCCAAACCATCCCGCAATCGTCGTCAAAACGTTGGGAAAAAATATTGACAATGCCGATAATATGGCGAATATGCCCAGCAGGAGTCGCCTAACCGCAAGGTGTCTTGCGTTTGATCCTCCCCTCATGAGTGCTAGGGAGATCACAATAACCGATATTATAAGTATTATCTGAATAAGAATCTTCATCGTTGCCCCATGAATAGTTCCACAAGAATATTGACCGCATTTAGCAAGGACTGACCCTTCGCCTTGGAATAATCCGTATAAATTATTTCGACGGGGTGTTCCACATATCTCGGTTTCATTTCTGCGAGTCTGTTAACTATTTCGGACGCATGAGCCATGCGATTTTGAGTCAATCGCATATTCTTTGCTACATAGGGGTTGAAAGCCCTCAATCCATTGTGGGCATCGGTCAGGTCCAGGCCTGTCGACATCTTCGACTGCAGCGCTGCAGTTTTAAGGACGATGCGCTTCATCCTTGATATCTGGGTGCGGTCATCAAGGAACCGTGAGCCCAGGACAATGTCAGCCTCATCATTAAGAACCCTCTGTGACATTTCAAGGGCGTCTACGACTCGATGCTGACCATCAGCGTCAAAGGTGACGATGCAGCCAAGCTCCGGATCCTGCAGCGCATACTCTATGCCTGTTTGCAGTGCCGCGCCCTGGCCTAGATTGATCGGATGCTTGACTACAACGGCACCAGCAGCAGCTGCAATTTCAGCAGAATCGTCCGAACTACCGTCGTCAATGCAGACGATATGCTTAAATGTTGGGTGCAAGCTGCGGACAACGTCGCCGACAACTGTGCCCTCGTTGTACATCGGGATGACAATCCACGTTCTATTCACCAAATTATCCTCCCATAAGATCGCCGTTCTGCCGATTCGTGCCGAAGTTCCGGCTCGACTCTGGACCATTGAATGGGAAATTTCTCCTCAACTGAGTACGGTTCCATGTGGAGTGCTGTGCCAGTCTGTGCAGCGACCGTTGACTACTTGGGGGCAGCCCTTAGTCAACTTCGCATTGGCTCGGGGGTGGTGGTGTTCGGGCTTAAACCCACAAGATGGCGGGAGCATTGCTGTCGAACTTCACTTGCTTTCGACGTGTTGCACTCTCACGCGACGGTAGGATCTGCTGATCAAGTGTCTTGACGGGAGAGCGACTTGCCGCGAATCATTCCCGGCAGCAGGACTTTGGCGCGGAAGTTTTCGCGTCCTTGCCGAGCAAGTACCTGCCTGAGGAGCGTTCACTGTACCTGTAGGATCTGGTCGTTAAAGGGCAGCTCAGTCGATCCTGCCGATGATTGAACGTGCGAATGTTGATCATCAGCAATTGCACCAGTTCGCTGCGTTTACGATTTGGGCACTGGGACCAGTCCAACGTCGTTTGGTGCACTTGGCAGGGAACGAACATTTGGTACGCAGTCCTCACGCTCGCGCAGTAAGGGCTGACCACATAAAACATGATCAATGTATTCCGTACTGATTTAGGAGTCCATCAAGTCAAACCTAACAAAATAGCACAAGCCTGAACGTTGCCTCGTCCGTGTGCAAACTCAGCGCCCTGGAATCTTGCTCATGGCACTTCATCGTGAATTCATGACCTTCGATCAAGTGCCGCCCTAAGCAGTTGACGTAACTGGCTGTCGACATCCAGATTGTGCTGTAACTTTCTGGTGAAAATCTTGGACACCAGATTAGCGTCTCGGTGGTTCTTGATGGCGTTCCGGAAAAATTCGCTCCCTTCACTGGCTGTCAATGAGCTTTCCAAAAGCTTGCTGTCGCATGCAGTCATTGCACGACGGTAGGCCGGGGCCATTCCCTCAAGGATTCCTGCCGCAGCCTGAACTGCAGCCAGTTCCTTGCAGGCCCAGTCGTGCTCGGGACCGCGTCGACGAATGGCACCGATGAGGCTCGTCCGGGCAATTTTGCTTGCAATGGACTTGCGTTGACGTACTGACAGGTTCTGCAGCCATTCTTCGGGAAGCACTGCCATGGCCCGGAATTCATCGTTCAGTGGCAGCAAACGGTCCGTGACTCGATCTTCAGCGCTGTTGCCGAGCACATAAGCAGGCCCATTTTTGGGAAAGAGAAACTTTGCGCCTGAAAAGTACATCTGAAGGCCTAGGGCAAGATCCTCTCCAGTGCTCAGCCCGGGCACATAGCGAACATCCCCCACCCCGTCGATCGAAGATTTCCAGAGTCCTCGCATGGATGTTGCGTACGCGAGCCCATCTTTCACCGGGTCCAAGTCACGAACTCGGCAAGGCCGGGCACGTGGCGTCTTGATGATGCCCCCTGCCTCGTGCCTTACCGGCGCTATGACTGCATCGGCTTGTTCAGCCGTAATCTGCTGATACCACCAGCCCAGTGCACCTGGTTCCAGATAGTCGTCGGAATCAAGCATGCACATATAGGTCCCTGTCGCGGCATCCAATCCGGCATTCTTCGGTCCAGCCGGGGACGGAATGCCGTCGTTCAGATGCAGGAATCGCAGATTCATGCCAGTCGTGGCGCCAATGGCAGCTTGGATGTCCTTCACCGGCAGATTATGGCAGACCACAGTGACCCTGACCGAAGGCCCGAATTCCTCCACCCGGCACGATTCAATTGCCCGCATGAGCGGTCTGGCGCTCGAATGGACCGCAATAATGACGTCTATGTCCGGGTCTGGTGGAGGCCCTGCGGGAGGACGTGACGTTTGGGCCGAGGATTGCTGGGAGGAATAGTCATGCACATCGTCGATTCTACGTGGACAGACAGTCGGTACCCGGTACTGGCGTAAACTGGCTGGAGCGCTTCGCGGCAGCTTGTTAGAGGCCACCTTGGGCTGCGATTGTTTATCCCGGCCACCAATCTTGACCGTTCAGAAGGACTCCAGTGAAACCGCAGATTCTGTGCATTTCTTTTTCAGACATCAATGCGGATTCGAGGGTTTTGCGGCAAATCAAAGTTCTAGCAGAATTCGGCGACGTAACCACACTCGCCTATGGCGACAGACCGTCAGGCGCCGTGGATCATCTGGAAGTGGACACCTCACTGCCTTCCCTGCCCCAGACACCGTTGGGTGTCCTTGGGCTGGCACTCCGGCTCCACAAGGTGGTGGAACTTAGTGCGCCGGCGGTCAAGCAGGCCCTGGCACTGGCAACCGGCAAAACCTTTGACTTGATTGTTGCCAATGAAGCCCGTGCACTGCCGTTGGCCCATCACCTTGCCTCGCAATCCGCACTAAAAACTCCTGTATGGGGCGACATGCACGAGTGGGCTCCTGAGGAACGGGCACACATTTTGCCGTGGCGCCTGCTTGTCAAGCCCTACATGACCCATGTTTGCCAGACCTACATTCCTTTGACCGATGCTGTTTCCGCAGTGAATGGTTCAATTGGCCGCTTGTACGATTCCCGCTTTGGCGGTTCATCGCGCGTAGTCCGGAATGCTGCACCGTTCCAGGTCCTTGCTCCGTCTCCCATGCAGCCAGGCGTGATTCGCCTTGCTCACAGCGGGGCCGCAGTCCCCGGCAGAAATCTGGAGGGCATGATTCAGGCAGCCATCGATTTGGGTGATGGGTACACACTGGACCTGTACCTGGTCAAGGCCCGCGATGGCGGTAAATATTGGGAACGGCTGCGGGAGCTGGCTGCAGGAAATTCGAGGATTAGATTCCATGATGCCGTGGCACCCACCGAGCTGGCCGCGACGTTGAACCAGTATGATGTGGGGATTTTCAGCCTTCCGCCCATGACCACCAACCACCAACTCATGCTGCCTAACAAGTTCTTCGACTTTGTCCAGGCGCGGCTGGCCATTGTGTTCAGCCCTTCTCCTGAGACTTCCACGCTGATCGAAGGTCATTCACTGGGCAGGATCGCTGCCGATTACTCCACCCAGGCATTGGTCGACGCCGTGAAGTCGATGAGCCGGGATGACATCCAGACGTTTAAGGAGAACTCGCACAAGTCGGCCCAGGCGCTGTCATCCGTAGAAGATGAAGACGTCGAGCGTTCAATCCTGCAGAGCCTGCTTTATCCCGCAACTGCGGAGTAGTGCGCAGCAAGCTCGACGGCACTGTTCTGCAGGCTGCGTTCGTTGACCACGAATTCCCGCGCCGAGGCTCTCATGCCCAGGTACTCGTCGGTGCCCAGGCCCAAGATGTTTGCCAGGGCCTCACGAAGGCCGTCAATGTCGTTTTCTCCGGCCAGAAACCCGCTCCGGGATCCCACCATTTCAGGGGTGCCGCCGCTGGCGTAGGCCACCACGGGTGTTCCGCATGCTTGTGCTTCCAGCAGCACCAGCCCAGCAGCCTCCCTTGCACCGTTTGACTCGCGGCTGGGTACAGCCAGAACCGTTGCGCGTTGCAGGTTGCTGAGTACTACTTCACGGGCGAGCTGCCCCAGGACACGTATCCGTGGATTTCCCGCAGCCGCCTGTGCAAGGGTTTCATGGTGTGTGCCGCGCCCAATGATGACCAGATCGTGTTCGTAGGTCCGCTGCAGTTCCCGTGACGCCTGCAGCAGGTGCAGGACACCCTTTTGGTCGTTCAACGCGCCAACAAAGAGAACCACCGGTCGAGCCGACGAACGGCGATCCGTGTTTTGCATCCCAGAGTCTGGCACAAAGACTTCCGTGTCCACGCCCTGATAGTGGACCGTCATGTTCTTTGCTGAGAATCCGTTGTCAACAGCCTTGCCAGCCAAGTAGTTGCTGACGGCAAGGACCTTTGAGCTGGTGGCCTGAACAAGCCCTATGTTGTGGTGGTGCCAGCGCTGCATGGGTGTGTGCGCCGGCTTGCCGGCCACTACAACGTCGGAACCATGAAGTGTTGTAATGAGCGGTGCCTTGGCGCGATTGGCGGCGCGCACCGCCGGCCATGACCACGTTGCAAAGTGCTGGTGGACAACGTTGGGCCCGAACTTTTCGATGGCCCTCGACATGGCCGGCATGACGAGGGGGAGGTATCTTTCCCGGGCGGCAAACGGTTTACCGCGGAACGGGGCGAAGTCCTGCACGTCAACGCGCACTCCGGGGTCCGTAATTTCTGCTGCCATGGTGAAGAACTTGAAGTCAAAATCCTCACGCATGATCTGTGCATGGGCCACAGCAAAATAGGTTGGTGGAATCAACAGCGAACTTTTACTCAATGCTATTTTCACGATGAAACTTTCCTTGTCCGCAAGCGCCACAGCAACTGTATGTCCTTGAGGGATATTAGGGACCACGCGAACAAGAATGCGACCGCCATGACAAGTCCCACCCACTGCGGCGGGTTGGCGGTGAATGTGTAGGCAAGGCCAACGGCAACAAGGGCAGTCCCGGCAGCAAGCCGGGAAAACAGTCCCGCCCATTTTTGATTCTCCAACAGCCAAATTCGACCGATGGGTAGGGTCGAGGTGCAAACAGTCGTGACCAGATAGCCCACAACAATCGCCATGACACCCATTGATGGCGTCAGCACCACCCACAGCAGCACCGCCAGAACAAGCCCGCAGGCCGCCACAATCGAGACGAATCTGGCACCTTCAATGCCTTGGGCATTGAGCCTGTTGACAGCTGCGACGGGAAGCGTTGTAAACATGACAGCAATGAGCAGAAGGGAGAGCATTTGTGCTGCCCCAGCGAACCTCTCGCCATAAAGCACCTGGAGCATGAGGGGGGCCGCCAGCGCCATCGCCCCAAACACGGGAAGCATAGTGACCAGCAGCCCCCTCGTAACAAGATCCGTCTGCGTCTTCATTGAGGTCTGGTCTCCCCGTCCTCCGGCCTCCGCCATCGTGGGGAACAAGACCTGGCTCAGGGTGCGCGCCACCATGGTTGCCGGCGTCGCCAGACTGAGAGCCGCCGCATAGAGGCCCGCATCGTGGCCGCTGCCAACGAGTTTGGCGGCAATCATGGAAAGCTGCAGGAGCCCCGTGCTGGAAACTGTGCCCAAAACGCCATAAATAACAAACCGGTTCATTTGCTTTACAAAGGGCTTGTCCAGTTCCGCGGAACCGCTCTTAGGCCAGCAAACAATTCCATAGACACCATAGGACAACGCCAGCGGAACCAAGAGCACTGCGTTGGCGCCCAGAACCAGCACCAGCACCAGCATGACCAATGAAGCCGCCGCGCTCAAGGCGTCCCAGATCGCAGCCCGTTCAATCTGTCCTGCACCATATTGCACGCCACGGGTAAACGACCATGTGGCATACCCCAAAAGTAGCAAGCCGGCGCTGAGGGAGGTTCCCAGGTCAGCGTGCAGGACGGTCAGGCAGATGCCCACGGTGGCCAGGGCCAGCACAGCCGCGCTCCCCAGCATTCTTCTGCCCAGATAGTTGGCCACTGCCTGCGCATGGTCCATCTTCCCGGCCCCACGCATTTGGGCGACAAAGCGAGTGGCAGCCTGTCCAGAGGATGTGGGCCACAAAAGACTCAGCAAAAGGGCCACGGACATGGCCGAGTTGACTGTGCCCAAGGCGACAGGGCCGAGAAAGCGTCCAAGCAGGATGTTGTAAAGGAATCTCACTAGCCCCTGGGAAAGTGTGCCCATAAGACCAAACAACCATCGCCTCGAGAGTGCTGAAGTGGCCGATTTACTGACGTCGGTTCGCCGTATGAATCTAGACATTACTTGAGGGACATCCTTCGGCAAGTAAAAGGAGCAGAAGCCACCTGGCTGGCCGTGACATCTACGCCGTCGTGGATACCGTTGCTTCCAGTGCTCCTTCTTCCATGTTCGGTCCACCTCACCCTGGACAATGTGCCGGGCCCGTTGCTGCCAAGACAACTCCTGCCGCAGTTCTCCCAACAGCGGTTAGGGAATAGTTTTCTTCCACCCAGTCGGAAATTTGGAGTCTTTGGCCCTGGTCTACTGGTTGTACAAGTGCTTCACGCATCGCCGCGGCAACTTCACTTGCATCCCAGTCGCACGCCTTCCCCAAATTGTTGGCGGCAATCAGGTCTTTTAAAGGTCCTACGCCGGAATATATAGCTGGAGCGCCGGCAGACAAGCCTGCGAGGGCCTTCGTCGCGAAGGCAAAATCGTAGCCCTTGTTGGGCCGGACTGAAGCAAGGTTCGCCACTGAACTCCTGAGCCACGTAGCAACAATCTCACCAGACGCCGGTGGATTGAATACTATTTGGGATCCCGCAGGTGCTGCTCTTTGGCGCAGAATTTCCAACTCAGTGCCTTGTCCAAAAATGATAAGCCGAACATCAGGGTGGTCCTCTGCCACGGACAGAAAGGCGTCAATAAAGACCCCTGCCCCTTGAATCTCCGACATAGTGCCAGCGTAGACGAAGTACTTACCTTCCGCTTCCATGTTCGGCCCTGCAAGTCGAAAGATGGTGGTGTCGACCCCGGTGCCCACATTGTAAATACTGTCATTTCCACCAATAAGTGCCGAGACTTCAATCTCAACACCTCGTGAAACTGCCATAATGGACTTTGCTTGCCTTAGAACTAAACGCTCAAGGACTGTCAACACCTTCAAGATTGGTCCACTAACGCCAATGCCCTTCGCTGCAGACGATGAAACATCTGCAGAAAAATACACAAACGGCGTCAGCTTCAGCGCAGTTGCCACCGCCACCATAAGCCCAGTGGTCGGAGGTGGTTCGACAACTACGACGTCTGCTTTTCTGCTGAACAGCAATCGAAAAAATAGCGGAATGTCAAAGCTCAAATATTGCACATAGCCGCGTACATTTCCACCGGGATCTCTCAGGACAGGCCAGCGCCGAACCCTGTATGGGTGCGAGACTGGATCCGAGCCTTTGGGAGGCCTCGAAGTCATGATTTCCACTTCAGCTCCCGTGCTGTACAAGGCATCAGCGAGTGCTTTCAAACGGTATGACGCTGCCCCCACTTCAGGCGCAAAAAGCCTGGATACTATGATCACTCTGGGGGACGTTGAGGAGCTCACTGTGCAATCAGTCTAACGGACTCACCCGTCCGGGATGATTCCAGGACGGCTTCGGCAACGACCAGAATTTCTTGTCCCTCTGCCATTGTCACTACGTTTTGCCGCAGCCCCAGGACCGCGTCACGGAACGCCTCAAGTTCTGTGCGCAGCGGCTCCGGCTTAGCAATCGCCAACCTCGTCATGTTACCTTCGGATACTCCGCGGAAGGCTCCAATGGAATCCCATTCCGTGGCAACGGTGCCATTCTCGTAGAACGTCAGGTCCGCCGTCAGCGTATCTGCCACGAAGGCACCCCTTTCCCCGGTGACGATGGTCATGCGTTCCTTCATGGGTGAAAGCCAGTTCACCAAGTGGTTGGTGATGATGCCGTTCTTCAGCTTGCCGGTTGCAGCCATCATGTCCTCGTGGGGACGTCCACTGCGGGTGGTGGTCTGTGCAAAGATTGATTCGAAGTGGCTCTGGGCCAGCCATGCGGTCAGGTCAATGTCGTGGGTGCCAAGATCCTTGACCACGCCCACATCTGCGATGCGGGCAGGGAACGGTCCCTGACGGCGTGTGGCAATCTGGTAGACCTCACCCAGTTCGCCGTCGGCAATGCGCTTGCGCAGCGACTGCAGTGCGGGATTGAATCGTTCAATGTGGCCGACGGCCCCCACTAAGCCCTTCGCTGCAAAGGCTTCGACAAGTCGCTGACCGGCAGGGACGCTGGCTGCGATGGGCTTCTCCACTAGTGTGTGCACGCCGGACTCGGCAAGGGCCATTCCGACTTCCTCATGCATGCCGGTGGGAACTGCTGCGACAGCCATGTCGAGACCGGCTGCGATGAGCTCCTCAACGCCGCCCAGAACAGGAAGACCCCTTGCCACACCATGTGGATCGCCGTATGCGTCGGCCACGGCCACCAAGTCAATGCCCTCAACTTCGCGGATGACGCGTGCGTGGTGGCGACCCATCATGCCCAGCCCGATGAGTCCAACGCGAAGATTCGCCATGTTTATGCACCGCCCTTCACAATGGTGTTTACGGCCGTGACAATGCGCTCGAGATCGTCCTGCGTCAATGACGGGTGAACCGGCAGTGAAAGAACCTCTTTGGCAGCGATTTCGGTGTTCGGCAGGTCCTCAATACGGTTGAAGGACGGGAGCCGGTGGTTCGGCACCGGGTAGTACACACCGGAACCGATATTGAACTCGGACCGCAGACGCTCGTGCAGCTCATCCCGGCCTTCACGAACGCGGATCGTGTACTGGTGGTAGACGTGCTCGGCCCCGTCAGCAACCTTGGGCGTTCCTACACCCTCAAGGTTTGCCGAGAAGAATGCCGCGTTGTCCTGCCGTTGCTTGGTCCAACCCATGACCTTGGTCAGCTGCACACGGCCAATGGCAGCGTGCAGGTCGGTCATGCGGTTGTTGAAGCCAACCAGTTCGTTCTGGTACTGGGTTTCCATGCCCTGGTTGCGCAGCAGGCGCAGATTCCTCTCAACTGTGGCGTCCGATGTGGAGACCATGCCACCCTCACCGGAAGTCATGTTCTTGGTGGGGTACAGGCTGAACATGCCGAACTTGCCGAAGGTGCCGACCTTCTTGCCGTTCAATGCCGCACCATGGGCTTGTGCCGCATCCTCGTAGAGGTCAATGCCGTGCTTTTCTGCCAGAGCAGCGAAAGCCTCGGCGGCAAAGGGGTGCCCGTAAAGGTGCACTGGCATGATGCCCTTGGTCTTCTCCGTGATCAGGGATTCAACATGGGCCACGTCCAGGGCGTAGTAGTCCAGTTCAATGTCGGCAAAAACGGGGGTGGCACCGGTCAGCGCAACAGAGTTGCCCGTGGCTGCAAAGGTGAAGGAGGGAACAATGACCTCATCGCCCGGGCCGACCCCAGATGCCAGCAGCCCCAGGTGCAGGCCCGAGGTTCCTGAGTTGACGGCCACGCTGGCGCGGCCGTCAAGGAGAACATCGGAAAATTCCGTCTCAAAATTGGCCACCTCCTGACCTTGCGCCAACATGCCAGAGGCCATGACGGCGTTGACCGCTGCCCGCTCTTCCGCACCGATGATCGGTTTTGCTGCGGGAATGAAGTCCTGGCTCATGCGTTGCCTTCTGCCTCTTTCAGGGAGTTTGAATTCTCAATGTATTTTGCACCGGTTTCCGGGCATACCCAGAAGCCGCCTGCTTCCGCAAGGGGGAATCCTGCCTTGCCAACCCAGCCCAGACGGCGCGCTGGGACGCCTGCCATGAGGGCGAACGCGGGAACGTCCTTGGTCACCACGGAGCCGGCGGCAATGGTAGACCAACGACCAATCGTCAAAGGGGCAATGCACACCGCTCGGGCCCCAACGGAAGCCCCGTCCTCAATCGTGACACCCACAGGGGTCCAATCATGGGCGCTCTTAAGCGAGCCATCAGGGCTTACTGCGCGAGGATAGGTGTCATTGGTCAATACAACGGCCGGCCCAATGAAGACCCCGTGGCCCAAGACTGCCGGTTCGTAGACGAGCGCGTAGTTCTGGATCTTACTGTTGGCTCCGATTTTTACGCCGTTGCCAACGTAGGCGCCACGGCCCACGATGCAGTTTTCGCCAAGAACGGCGTCCTCACGGACCTGGGCAAGGTGCCAAATTTTGCTGCCTTCACCAATAATGGCCTGGTCTGCAACATCAGCGCTGGGGGCAATGTAACTCATGCTAATTCTCCTGATCGGATCCGGCTGGGGATTCCCTTAGGCCTTGCCAATGACACGATAAGTCACGCCGGGCCACTTCTTAGCCGAGCTTACCCGGCGCCCGTCAATGAAAGCTGTGAGACCGGGCAGATCGGCAGGGCCCAGCTCCCGGTACTCGGCATGGTCGGACTGGACTACTGCTGCGTCCACGGGCTCACCGAGGTGGTAGGCGACGAATCCAAGCTTGGCCAGTTCCGCGTCCGTGTACATGGGGTCGTGGACCAGTGCGATGCCGCCACGACGGTTGATGGACTCAACGGCGTCGAACACGCCTGAGAACGCCGTCTCCTTCACTCCGCCGCGGTAGGCCGCACCAAGCACGACGACGCGTGCACCGGTCAGGTCCCCAAAGGCACCTTCCAGGAGGCCGATGGTGTAGTCAGGCATGTCTGCGTTGGCGGCACGGGCGGCGCGGACGACGGTTGCGTCGGGGTCGTTCCACAGGTATAGACGGGGATAGACAGGAATGCAGTGCCCGCCCACGGCGATGCCGGGCTGGTGGATGTGGCTGTAGGGCTGTGAGTTGGAGGCAGCGATGACCTGGTAGATGTCAATGCCGGTCTTTGCGGCGAAGCGGGCGAACTGGTTCGCCAGGCCAATGTTCACGTCGCGGTAGGTTGTCTCGGCCAGCTTGGCCAGCTCCGAAGCCTCGGCGGAGCCGAGGTTCCAGACGCCGTTGGTGCGGTTAAGATCGGGGCGGTCATCAAAGTCCAGAACAGCCTCGTAGAATTCGATCGCCTTGGCGGCGCCAGCTTCCGAGAGCCCGCCAATCAACTTGGGGTACTTGCGCAGGTCTTCAAAGACTCGGCCGGTCAGGACGCGCTCGGGAGAGAACACCAAGTGGAAGTCCTTGCCCTCAACCAAGCCTGAGCCTTCTTCGAGAGCAGGCTTCCAGCGGGTGCGGGTGGTGCCAACGGGCAGCGTTGTCTCGTAGGCAACCAAAGTGTTGGGGGTCAAGTGGCGGGCCAGTTCGGCAGTTGCCGCATCCATCCAGCCAAAGTCGGGCTTGGCATCGGAGTCAACAAACAACGGCACAACCAGCACCACAGCGTCGGCGCCCGGGACAGCGTCGGCATAGTTCGTCGTCGCACGCAATCTACCGGCCGGGACCAGTTCGGAGAGCATTTCCTGCAGGTGAGCCTCGCCAGGGAAGGGCTCGGTGCCCGCGTTGACCAGATCGACCACGGTCTGGTTGACGTCAACGCCAACGACTTCGTGGCCTTTGGAAGCAAACTGGACAGCCAGTGGCAGGCCGATCTTGCCGAGTGCTATCACTGCAATCTTCACGATTTACCAGCCTTCTCTCTTGAGTTTTGGTTACGTAGCGGCGAACGATGGTTCCGGCCCGTGGCTTCCAGAATATCCGTCTTTGCGGATGCAGCCCCTAAAGTGCGAGCCATCCCACAACCTCCGGTGCGGGAGCGGTCCCGCCAAAAAGGATGCAATACACGCGGGGGACGAAAATCACATCTACCCATGGCCGACAGCCAAAGTGCAAAGTGTAAACTGATTTGTTGGGCGCGAGAGGAACAAAAAACCCATATGACCTGGTGGCAAGCAGTACCGGCAGTCCTTGCAGCGGCTGCTCTTTTAGCTGTCCCAGGTCTTATTTTTTCATATGCCATCGGCGCCCGGCGATTCATGCTTGTGGCCATGGCGCCGCTGAGCTCAACAGGCCTTGTGGGACTGTCCGGCATAGCCAGCGGCTTCTTCGGGATCAGGTGGGATGTCTGGTTCCTTGCCGGATTCACTTTTTTGGCCAGCGCGATTGGGGCTCTGCTCCGACGGAGATTCCGACATAGAATTACGCTGGTTGAACGCCCCACTGGGGGCCTTTGGACAAGCACACTCCCTATCTTGGTGTCGTTGGCGATTCCAGCGCTCCTGATTGGCAAGTGGCTGGTGGCCAGCATTGCGAACCCGAATCGTTTTTCACAGGCCTACGACAATGTCTTTCACCTGAACGCCATTGCTTACATCGTTCAGACGGGCAATGCCTCAACATTTACCCTCGGACAAATGATCAGTCCCGGAAACGCGATTGCCATCTATCCTTCCGCCTGGCACTCGCTGTGTGCCCTGATTGTTGACCTCACCAATGTGAATGTGATGGTTGCGGAAAACGCGCTCACACTCATTGTTTGCGCTGTTGTGTGGCCATTGTCCTGCATTGCCTTGGTGCGTGCGACAGTTGGCACGAAGCCTCTTCCCATCATCGCTGCTGGGGTTCTTGCCGCCGGCTTTGGGGCTTTTCCGTTCCAGCTCGTCCAGCGGGGCCCGCTGTTCCCGAATCTCTTGTCCTATGCCCTGCTGCCAGTCGTTATCGTTCTGGTTGCAGGCCTGGTCGGTGTGTGGCGTGAGAAGCTGCTTGACATTTTCGCCTTGCTGATCCTCCTCCCGGTTGGTGTGGCAGCGCTCTTTACCGCCCAGCCGAATGGTTTTACCGCCCTCCTGGCCGTCTCACTGCCACTGCTCCTCGGATTCTGGCTGCGTTCGCTACGGAAGCAACAAAAAGCGGGCGCCACCCGTCAACGCCTGGCGTGGACGGCCGCTACGATCCTGCCTGGCGCAGCCATCTTTGCGCTCATTTGGAATGCGCTCTTGATTCCCTTCCAGCAATGGCAGCCGATCAGGTCCTTCCCTGAGGCAGTGACGGATGTGATAACGGGCGGCCTTCTGGGAAACGCACCAACGTGGCTGGCCTCGGTCCTTGCCCTGGCAGGCGTGGCAACAATCATTGTCCGGCGCCGTGGCTATTGGATGGTGGCTGCCTTTGTTCTGTTGAGCACCTTGTACGTGGTCGCCGCATCAAGCCCGAAGGGGCCATTCCGGCATCTGCTTGTAGGCAGCTGGTACGAAGACACCCCCAGACTTGCCGCGCTGGTTCCGCTGTTCACCTTGGTGCTTGCGGCAGTTGGAGTGCACGGCATTGTTCAGGCGATGGCCAAGACCGCGCAAACAGTACAGTACACAATTTGGAGTAAGCCTTCGCTGGAATTCATTCCGGTTTCGAGCGCTACGGCAGCAACGGTGACAGGCTTCCTTGTGCTTGCTCTGACGCTGGCTTCGCCTATTGACGGCAGCCCAGGTCTGTTCCCGCGCACTTCGTCCGTCACACCGCCCATTTCACAACTGTGGAGCACCGAGGCCAGCACTCTCCTGTCAGTAGACGAGTATGTACTTTTGGCGCGGCTGAACCAGTCGGTTCCACAAGATGAGGTCATCGCCGTCAATCCTTTCAATGGCGGATCGCTGGCTTATGCCGTTGCCGGACGAAAGGTGACGCAGTACAACTTGACTGCTTCCGGTCCAGGCGATGACCTTTCGGCCATTGCAGCGTCATTGGCATACGCTGAGCCGAAATCCGACGTCTGCAAACAGGCCAACGCTGGGAATATTCACTACATCTTGGACTTCGGGAGCAGCTATATCGGGGTCTACGAGGCTTCGCTGCTGTATCCAGGATTTGTCAATGTAGGCAGTTCCCCGCATGTCACCCTTGTAGATCACGAAGGCGAAGCCAAGCTCTACGAGCTGACCGGCTGCAAGCCTTAGGAATCGCCCGCCGTCCTCGTGGGGAACAACCGCCTCTGGCCAGAACCCAAGGCTTCTCCCAGTGAACTGCCATTGCCACAACTAGCGCACCTCACACTAGGTTCAGAGCTTGCGCGCTATGAACGGGGCCATGAGCGCGGAGAATTCACCGTTCAGATGATCCTTGTCAAAGTAGACGGGCATATTACCTACAACGGCATAGCAGAGCTTCTGATCGCAGAAGTGATCCGTCAAATCAACGAGTTTAACCCGCTCCGAGTCCAGCGACTTAGCCGCTGCAATCAGAGGGTCGGAAGGTTGGGCAATCTTACGGTCGACGGCACATCGGAGCGGGTCATTCGGGTTCAAGGTGACGCAGTTGCTATCTCTGACAGATCCGTTTAGTGGTGGATCTGCCAAAACGACCACGTCACTGCCTACGGCTGCCCACCGTAGCCAGAATTTTGGCAATCCCTCAACATATTGTTCCTCCTGGCTGCGCCGTGAACCATCGTCCAGTTGCTCCTCTCTGGCAAAAATTGAATAGAAAACCTTGCTGGGCTTTTCCTCTTCGATCATCTTGGCAATCGACTGGGATCCCGTAGTACAGGCTTTGCTGGCCTTTTCGTCAGTTTTGCCCCTGAAACCCTTGAACGATACGTCGGCAACAGGGCAGCCGCCGAGCAGGGCATAGCTTAGTTTCCATTTGTTGACCTTCGCCAACTCCATGACCGCCAGTTGCCACTGTTCGGCGTGTGAATCACCCGTCAGCCAAACAGACTCTGCGTCCATGCTGCCATCAGAATAATCACATAGCCCAACCACATCCACCCCAGGGCGCTTGCGGCTGGGGTCTACTGCGCATCCCGGAGCGGAAGCATAATACTTATTGGAGTCCCCCATGACTGTCACTGCAGCGGGACCCAGCGCATCTTCACACTTGGCAGTCATCGGCAGTGCTGCGGGACCGCTGCAGGGGTTTTCAAGCAGCTGCGCGGCTACAACTTGCGCCTGCCCTTGCTTGAACAGTGCACCTGCAACAAGTCCCGAAGAAACCAGTCCCAGGATGACAATTCCCACGCCCATCGCGGCAAAGGTCGCCCGTGGCCTCACGCCTAGAATTCTCCATGCCCTGGCTTGATCTTCAACGAGGATTTTAGTTCCCCACGCAAGCGGCAGGCAAAGCAGCAGGACCGCGAGCTTGTGCCATGAATTCAAGGGTTCTGCCAGCACGAATGGGGCAACGACGATCATAGGCCAGTGCCACAAATAGATGGAGTAGGAGATGTCGCCGACCAGTTGTACCGGTTTCCAGCTAACGAGACCTTTGAGCGGGGCCTTGGATTGGTTCATGCCCGCGGCAATTACAGCCACGGTTCCCATGACTGGCAATAGGGCTGTCCACCCGGGGAACTGTGTTTCGGGGCCAAATCTGAAAGCAGCAACAATGATCGTTAGCCAGCCAGCTGCCGCCACAGCGCTGCTGGCAGCACGGGAAAACACAAGCTTGGTGGCAAGGAGTGCCAGGAGCCCGCCGAAGGCGAACTCCCAGACGCGCACAGGCGTGGCAAAGTATGCCGGGCTCGGGTTCATGGCCGTGAAATAGACAGAGAAGATGAGACTCGCCATGGCCATCATCCCTACCCCAGCAGCCAAAGCTGCACGGGGGTTAAGGACTTTCCTGCCAAGCACATATAGTCCATACAGGGCCAGCGGCCAGAAAAAGTAGAACTGTTCCTCCACTGACAATGACCAATAGTGCTGGGCAATGGTGGCCTGATCATTCAAGGCCGAATAGTCAACTGATTGAGCGGCCAGGGACCAATTCTCGATGTACAGAACACTCATCATTGCTTCTCTGGCGGTCTGAGTCCACTGGGAGTAGGGGACCCAGAGGTACACAGCCAGTGAACTCACGGCCAGAACCAGGAAAGCCGCGGGCAGCAGTCGTTTGACACGGCGAGCATAAAACTTTCCGAGGTCAATCTTGGATGTTGCGGATAGCTCCTTGAAAAGGTGGGTCGTGATCAGGAATCCGGAGATCACAAAGAACACATCGACGCCGACGAAGCCTCCGGTCATGCGATGCGGCCACAAATGGTTCAACACCACGAGCCCCACTGCCAGAGCTCTCAGGGCTTGAATGTCGGCTCGAAAGACTACACGCCTGGGGCGTACCAGCTCCGGCGATTGAGGAGTTGGCCGTCCTGATTCTGTCCTCTGCTCCGCGTTCACCAGGGCATCAGTCCGATCTTTGAGAAACCATATTCCACACCGGCGCGGATGGAACTTGTTTGTCGCTTCATTGACCGCGCATCTTGGCGACGGCGTCGTGAATGTTGCCGTCGAAGCGCACTTCCCCATGATCCAGCAATACTCCGCGGTCGCAGATTCGCGATACCAGGTCCAGGTCATGGCTGACCACAACGAGTGTCTTACCCTCGGAAGCCAGCTCCTGGATTTTAGCGATGCACTTTTTCTGGAAGGGTTCGTCTCCCACAGCAAGGATCTCATCCACCAGGAAGACTTCCGGGTCGGTGTGAACAGCCACCGAGAACGCCAGGCGGAGGTACATGCCCGAAGAATAGAATTTTACTTCCGTATCGATGAACTGGCCGATCTCGGCGAAGTCCACAATGGATTGGAATCGTTCATTGATCTGATCCTCGCTCATGCCCAGAATGGCACCGTTGAGGTAGACGTTGTCACGGCCGGAGAGATCGTGGTGGAAACCAGCGCCCACCTCAATCAAGCCGGCCACCCGGCCGCGTGTGCGGACAGTCCCGCTGTCCGGGATCATCACTCCGGAGATGTGCTTCAGGAGGGTGGATTTGCCGGATCCGTTGAATCCCAACAGCGCAACAGTTTCGCCCTGTTTCACCACCAGGTCCACACCTTTCAGGGCGTGGAACTTTTCGGAGAGCTCCCCCTTGCGGCCCTTGATCAACCAAACGAATGCCTCTTTGATCGATCGTGAATGGCGCAGCACAAACTGCTTGTCAATGCCTTTTACTTCGATGGCTGTTGTCATCTTAAAGCTCCTGCGCGAATCGGCCTTCAAGCCTGCGGAAGGTCAGCTGTCCCCACAAAAGGACAACTGCTGACATGCCTAATGCCACCGGAATCCAGAAGGACAACAAGTTGGGTGGGATGCTGGCACTCTCATCAGTTGTGGGCATCCAGAACGCATAGTGGAAGGTTTCCACGGCCACAGTGATGGGGTTCAGCTGATAAATGAAGAACCAAAAATCACCCAATTTCCCCTGCACCATAGTCCAGGAATACATCACCGGTGATGCCCAGGTGGCGACCATCAGGAGCATGTCAACAAAGTTTTCCGAATCTCGGAAATACACGTTGGCAGCACCAAACAACAGCCCCAGGCCGGTGGCCAGCAGCGCAACGATGATGAAGCCCGCCACGGCAGCGACAAGCTGCAGCAGAGAGGGATGCCATCCGCTGAAGAGGCAGGCAACAATCAGGATGACCAACTGCGGAAAGAAGTGCACAGCCGAGACCCACACCGAAGCTACTGGGAACAGCTGCCGTGGAAGGTAGATTTTCTTGATCAACCCCCCATTGCCCACGATGGAGCGGGACGCGTTTCCCAAGGCTTCGGTGAAGAAGTTGATCAGAACAATGCCCGAGAACAAGTAGATTGCATAATTGGGCAATCCCGACTTGTTCGTCGGGCTTTGTTCCAACCCCATGAACACACCGAGCGCCACATAGAAAACCACAAACTGAACACCCGGCTTTACATAGGACCACAACAGTCCCAAGACAGATCCGCGGTACCGGACTTTCAGTTCCTTGCGGACCAAAAGCTTTAAGAGGAAGCGTGCCCGCACCACATCTGCCAGTCCGCCGCTTACACCGGGGCGGACCAGCTCACTGTTCGTTTGCGTCATGTGCGGTTAGTTCTCGCTTTTTTCACTATGAGCAGCGAAGGTCTTCTCCCACGCCTCAATGGAGGTGATTTCACGCAGTGCGTTCTTGTACTGCAAGCTGAGCTTGTGCCAGTCCTTCAGCAATGCCGCGTGCAATTTGGCGCTCTCGGCCATCATTTTGCGCAATTGCTTGGGATCGCGCTTGTACCAAGAGGCACCAGTTCCTTCAGCGTTGGAAACTACCACTGAATCGTACTGGGACATGCGCCACCAGCGGTTGTCCTGGTGAGCCACATTGGTCTGCGGCCGTTCCTGGCTCGATTCCGCGACCGGAAGCGAGAGCTGGCGGATCACGGTCTTGGCAGCCCACGGTAACAGGCCGACGTAGGAAGGAGGGGTTACACCATGTCCGCGCTTGGGGGGCTTGTCCATCTTCGGCGCCGGGTAGGAATCCGGATCGGCAGAGAACTGGGAGTCGGTGTAGCCGCTCATCATGGAGCGGATTTCCGGCAGCTTCCCCGGCAGCAGGCTGTGCAGCTGGTCCGGGCCCCGCAGCAGGTCGCGGAGAGCCATAATGCGGCCCTGGGCGGTTGCGTACTGCATGGAAACCAGGTGCTTGACATCGAAGGCGTAGGACTGGCGAACCACCTTGCCGCCAAACTCGTAGGGGCTGTGAATCAAGGCTGCAATGAACCGGTTGCGGGCATGGAAGTAAGCCTGCCAGCCAACAAGGTCATCCTTGTCGATCCAGGAAACATGCCATACTGCTGCACCGGGCATGGACACCGTAGGGAAACCTGCGGCCTTCGCGCGCAAGCCATACTCCACGTCATCCCACTTGATAAAGACAGGCAGGGACAGTCCGATTTCGCGGATCACCTGGGTGGGAATCATGCACATCCACCAACCGTTGTAATCCACATCCACGCGGCGGTGCAGCCAACCGGTGTGGCGCAGGTTCGAGCCCACAAAGTCGTGGCCCAAGGTCATCTCGTCACTAGGCAGATCCGGCTGGAACGCGTACGGGTTGACGACTTCACCGAAGGTGTGGAGCACCGTGCGGTTGTAAAGATCGAACATGTGCCCACCCACAATGGTGGGGGTCTTGCACAAATCAGCAAAAGTCAGCAGTCGGATGATGCTTTCCGGCTCCACAACAACGTCATCATCCATGAGGAGTGCGTAGTCGCTGCCGTTCTCAACGGCCTCGTACATGCCGCGGGCAAAGCCGCCCGAACCGCCCAGGTTGTCCTGGTTGATGATGCGCAGCTTGCCGGCGAGGGCTTGCGACACCTCGGCAAAGCCTTCGGCATCTGCGACCTTCTGAGTGCCCTGGTCCACCAGGATCAGTTCCTTGACATGTTCCAGTGCCTGAGGGTTCTCAGAAAGGAGGCGCAGGTTGTTGATGCAGAAATCAGTTTTGTTCAGCGTGGTGATTTCCAGCGTGATGGTGCCGGGTGTCTGCGCCTCGCCTTCGGACTGCCATTCGGCGCCCTTGAGTACCAGCGGCGCAGATCCCGCAACGAGATCAAACCAGTACCAGCCACCGTCGCCAAATGGTTTCAGAGAAAGGTCAAAGTTGCTTTCGGCTTCGCCTTCAACGCGGACGGAGTCTACGCGCTGCAGCGCACCGCGGGCGTTCGACTTGTAGACGATCACAGCACCGACTCCAGAGGTGGCTACGCTGAGCCGAACACTGTCCACAGTGGTCCAGCGTCGCCAGTAGCTTGCCGGGAAGGCGTTGAAGTAAGTTCCAAAGGAAACTCGCTCGCCGGGGCGGACCGAGGTTGAGTACCGGGACAGAAAGTCTTCAACGTGGACTTCCTTGCTGGGGGCGCTCACCGTCTGCGTCAGGCCGGCGTCTCGCATGGTGTTGCCGGCGCCCACTGTGGGAATCTGCACACCCATGGCGCTGCCGGTGTCCATGTACAGGGGCGCCGTGTCCATCTGGCTCTGTTCGGGCAGGATGACCCGCTGGAGGGTGCGCCACTGCTGGGACTCGCGTGCCGCCGTCGTGTTTTCCATCTTTTCAGCTACGCTCACGCGTCAACTCCTCCGCTTTGCAGCTTCGTACCGCCGGTGAAGTGCGGCTTGATCTTGTTGTCGTACATGTTCAGGGCCGAACCGATGGCCATGTGCATGTCGAGGTATTTGTAGGTGCCCAGGCGTCCGCCGAAGAGGACGTCCTTTTCGCCGCGGGCTAGGTCGCGGTACGCGAGGAGCTTGCTGCGGTCATCGCTGGTGTTTACGGGGTAGTACGGCTCGTCGCCCTTTTCGGCGAAGCGGCTGAACTCGCGCATGATGACCGTGGCGTCCTTGGTGTAGGCGCGTTCCGGGTGGAAGTGGCGGAACTCGTGGATGCGCGTGAACTTCTGCTCCTCATCCGGGTAGTTCATGACCGAGCAGCCCTGGAAGTCCTCAATGGGGAGAACTTCCTGCTCCAGATCGATGGTGCGCCAGGACAGATCACCCTCGGCATAGTCAAAGTATCGGTCCACAGCGCCGGTGTAAATGACCGGAACCTGGCCGGTGACGGCCTTGCGGCCGTACACGCCGTCATCAAAGAAGTCGGTGTTCAGCACAACTTCGATGTTCGGGTGATCCGCCATGCGCTCGATCCACGCGGTGTAGCCGTCTACCGGCAGGCCCTCGTGGGTGTCGCTGAAGTAGCGGTTGTCATAGTTGTAACGGACAGGCAGGCGGGAAATGATCTCGGCCGGCAGGTCCTTGGGGTCCGTCTGCCACTGCTTGCCCGTGTAGTGCTTGATGAACGCCTCATACAGGGGGCGGCCAATCAGCTGAATACCCTTGTCGTTAAGGTTAGTGGGATCCGTGCCGGCAAGCTCGCCCGCCTGCTCCTGGATCAGCGCACGCGCCTCACCCGGGCCCATGGACGAACGGAAAAACTGGTTGATGGTGCCCAGGTTGATGGGCATCTGGTAAACCTCGCCCTTATGGGAGGTGTACACCTTGTGCTGGTAGTTGGTGAACGCGGTGAAGCGGTTCACGTACTCCCACACGCGCTCGTTGGAGGTGTGGAACAGGTGCGCGCCGTAGCGGTGCACCTCAATGCCGGTCTGCGCCTCGTTCTCACTGTAGGCGTTGCCGCCAATGTGGTGGCGGCGGTCCAGGACGGCAACCTTCAGGCCCAACTCGGTGGCGGCACGTTCTGCAATGGTCAGGCCAAAGAAACCCGAACCGACGACGACTAGGTCAGCGTTCACAAACTCTCCCGTAATGCTTGGTGGTGATGTATTGGGCACAGCAGTGCCATGGTCTACCTCCCTAGGTTACCTGACCGTTATCTATGGACCCTGCATACGTGGCCACGCTCACAGCTTCGCTGTTTACTTCCCCCACAGCTGGCGTGTCCACTTTCCGTCCTCACAAAGCACCATGCCCGACCCCACCACCTCGCACCACTCTTCTAGGCTCGGACTGAGAAGGCGGTTACGGACCGGGCAGGCAGTCCTGTCGAGTTGGTCTGGCAGGGAGGAGCGATGAGGCTAGAGATCACACTGGTGGCTGGGGCTTCTGCGGAAGACGCGGGTTTTTCGACGCAGGAGCTCAGTATTTTGTGGCCGCCCGGTGCTGCTGGGGCAGGATGCTCCGGCGTCTCTCTACGGCAAGCATTGGAATTGCAATGGCCAGGCTGTGTCTTCACAGTGGCCGGACAGCCGCTTGACACGCTGACTCCCGGAACCGCACCTTTGTGCGACGGGGCAGCGGTCGTTGCATGGCCTGCCGGCACGGTGCCCGTAGTGGTTGAAACGCACGACGCGGCAGAATCTTCAGGGGCTGGGGCTTTGGCACTTTTGGTTGTTTGTTCAGGTCCTGCCGCTGGAACTGTCTTTGCTCTGCAGCGAGGGACGTACAGTCTGGGCCGAGGGAAGTGCCGGCTGCATCTGCCAGATCCTGCTCTGTCCCGGCACCACGGAACCTTGGTGGTGGGCTCCGCACGTATCACCTTGACGGCGACTCACGGCTCCTCGGGATTCTTGCTTCATCGGCTCGCAGACGGGCCTACGGCGAGCGCCCAAGCCATCAATGGCACAGTAACTCTGGAGACCGGGCACCGCGTCGGCTGCGGGAACTCCATTGTGGAGCTCCGACTTCCCCCACAACACCCCACCGACGCTTCACTGCTGAGCTCCTCAGTGTCCGCGCGAATTGCCGGTTCTTCTTGTGCTGCTGCTGGCGGCGTGTCGGCTCGAGGCTCATCCGCGACTGCAACGACCGCTGCTGCCGGCCTACTGAATCTTTCAGCCACAGAGACTATTGCCGTACCCCATCTGTCCGGGTCTTCCCGCGCTTCATTAGCGATGCTGCTGACAGGGCTGCTTCCACTGTTGTTGGGCACAGCGTTGGCAGTGTTTACGGGGTCACCGATGTTTCTGGCCTTCGCTGCCATGGGAGCGGTGACCGTGCTTGTTCCGCTGCTTGGCGGAGGCAGACGCCGCAAAGCGTTCCGTCTCGAGGTCTCACGCGCCGTTGACAGCGACACCGAGCGGGCCGAGCGTACATTTCCTGACGCCGCAACTCTCGTGTTGGAGCTCGCAAGCATCCAACCCACCACTGTTGCGGGGCCAAATTCCTCATCTCCGCTTGACCTTGCCATTCGGGTGGGGGTTGCATCCCGTGCCGCACAAATCGCCCCGGAAACTCACGATCCGGGGTTTACTGCTCCTCGCCTGCACGCGCAGCCCTTCACCGTTCCTTTAAGCGTGGAGCCCACGACCATCGGCGGTCCCGGGGGACCAGTTCTGGCTCTGTTGAACTTCGTTTTGATGCAACTTGATGCGGCAGCTATCCCAGTGGTTTTGTGGGGTCCGGCGGACAGCCTTCCGTGGGCTGCCCGATTCCTGCCCCACACCCAAGTCACCCTTTCCGCAGCTGCCACGCAGCAGGCGCTCGCCAGCACATCCCGGCCTGTTGGCGACGGCTCCTATGCGGCGCCTTGTGTGCTCCTCATGGTGGGGAATGTTGATAGTGCTGGAATGGCTTTGGGGTCCTACGTCCGGACTCTCCACTTCACTGCGAACGATACCGATACTGCTCCGGCAGCTTCCTCCGAGCGAAACCTGATCATGCTCCGTGCGGATGGACCAGGCCTTGCTGCTTCGTGGGCTGGAGGGGATTTCATTCCCGACGGTGTGCCGCCAAAAGTATTTGCGGCTCATGCCCGACGTCGTGCATGGATGGCGGCTACACAGCGGCAAGAAGCCGGCGGTTCCCTCGCCGCAAACTACCTTCCATTATCCGAGCAGTGCAATGCCGCTTCCTTGACTACTGCATGGGCGCGGTCAGCGGGTGGGCCGTTGTTGCCGGTGCCCATCGGTAGGTCGCTGGCCGGACCCACATTGTTCAATTTTCAGCAGGACGGTCCACACCTACTTGTGGGTGGAACTACTGGTTCGGGAAAGTCAGAGTTTCTACGGACCCTGGCGGGTAGTCTTGCCGCCGCCCACTCCCCTGCTGACCTGCAGTTTGTCTTCGTTGATTTCAAGGGTGGTGCTGGGCTGGGTACCTTAGGGAAACTGCCGCACACCAGTTCATTGGTCACCGATCTGGGTGGCCACGGGATGGACCGAACCTTGGCGTCGCTGCGGGCGGAGTTGCACCGGCGGGAAGCCGCACTGTCGACCGTCGATGCTGCTGACAGTGCCGCCTACCGCACCCACGCTCACCTGCTGGGAAACGGCGCTTCCAGTTATGGCATGGCACACCTGGTGATAGTGATTGATGAATTCCGTGTGTTGGTGGACCAGTTCCCTGAGGCTATGGCCGAGCTCATGCGGATTGCTGCGGTAGGACGGTCTTTGGGTATTCACCTAGTTATGGCCACGCAACGGCCTCAAGGTGCGGTGAACGCCGATATTCGCGCTAACGTCACCAGTTCCATTTGTTTGCGGGTGCAATCCGGCTTTGATTCGGTCGACGTTATTGGCAGCACGGTAGCGGCAGACATCGCCGTCGCCACTCCAGGTCGTGCCTATATCAGCCGGGCGGGTGGTGGTGCTGAAGAGTTTCAAAGCGCTGTTCTGGGCTTGCCGCTCTCTGGCGCGGGACTTGTGCCGCGGGTGAAGCGCGCGGACGAAGCGGAGCTGGACAGTGGCGCTTCGGGATCATGGGCGGGATCTGCAGGTACAGCGACCGCCAGTGGAGTTGATGGAGTGGCGGAGCTGATGACGCAGGCGTGGCGCCAGGCTTGCGCGGACGACTCTGCCCTAGTTGCTGCTCCGGCCGTGGTGGCTCCCGAATTACCGAGCGAAGTGTCCCTTGCCGACGAGGGAAAGTTCATGCTCAATGACCTTTCCGAGCACCTGTCGGTGGCGGAGGCTGCGAGCGGCCCAGGAACAGTGTTACTGGGGCTGGTGGATTTACCGGAACAGCAGCGCCTGAAGCCCCTAGTGTGGCTGCCTCTGCAGCATTCCCATGTGGCGTGTTTCGGGACGGCTTCGGAAACCTCCCGTGCCGTGGCTCTATTGGTGGACAGAGTTTTGTATTCCGCGGCCGACTTACCGGAGCCCACGGACGCACCGGAGTCAGATTCCTCCACGGTTCCTTTGCTGTACCTCCTCGATGCCGATGGTTCGCTTCAGGAATTCGCCACCAATTCTTGGGTGGGTAGTTATTTGACGCCTCAGCATCTGCGGGCAGCGGCGCATTTGGTCAAGCGGTTGAGGGATTCTGCCGGAACCAGCACACACCCGCTGCTGCTGTGCATCACCGATTGGGGCCGTTGGGCCTCTGCCTTCAGATCTAGCCCGTGGCACGAGGCCGAAGATGTCATTGCTGAGTTGGTCCGCTTCGGAGGAAAGAATCTGATCGTGGTGGTTGGCGGTGGACGGGAGCTGCTCACCGCTGGATTCATGGCCGCGATTCCCAACAGAATGTATTTGAGCAACGGGAGCCCTGCGGAATCGACAATGCTGTGGCCGTGCATTCCCCAGTTTGCTCCGCTGCCCGGGCGGGCCGCGGTGGACGGACCCATCAACTCTGTCAATGCCGACCCGCCCACGAATAGCATGCACGTGGCGCAGCTTGGTGTGACAGCGCCGGCTGTGTCAGCTTCCAGAAAACCACCGCAGCTTAGAGCGCACTCATTTGCCGGACAGGCACTTCGTGTCAGCCCCTTGCCGGAATCCGTCTCCCCTACACAACTCATCAAACTCGCCGAATTGGGCTGCCTTGCCGGGCTACCTCAGACTACTTCTGGCAATGGTGCTGGGATGTCGCTGATGGTGGGGATCGGCGGGGATGGAGAAGATCCCGTGAGCGTCCGACTCGAACCTGGCACCGTGCTTCCCGTGCTGGGCGGTCCACAAACTGGAAAGAGCAGCTTCCTGCGGATGCTCGCACACCTTGCCACCACAACATGGCTGAGCGATGTCTCGGCCGACGCTTCCTTTGACACGACCAGCAAAGTGCTGCTCGCAGACAACCCCCTAACTCTGGCAGCCGAGCAGCTTCAGATCGCCAACCAATACTTAGCTGCAGGAGGTGTGCTGGTAGTAGCTCTGCCCTATCCTGGGCCTGCGATGTCTCGCCTACCGCTTGAATGGGGCTTGAGGACCGCCCAACAGGGGGTGGTCCTGCGGCCGCAGCGAGCCACAGATGGAGAACTCTTCGGCGTTCGGCTAGACACTGCCGGATCAGAACCTCCCGGACGCGCCGTCTTGATCGATGCCCTACGCAGGGAGTGGTTCCAGGTCCCCTTCATCGGGGGTCCACCAACGGCCAGCTCTGGCTAGCGTGTCTGGGTCTCTTCCTGGCGTGCCTGTGTCCAAGGTTGAGAACAGGACCAGGAAAGCTAGAGGAGTTTACCTTCGCCTTCTTGGGAGTCTTCGGCTGCCGTACGCAGCGAGAACGCCACCACCTTGGGTGTGAACAAGAAGTAGGCAACAGCCAGTGGCGGCACCAAAAGCACCAAACCTAGGAGCACTTGGCCTTCCAAGAGTGCTGGCACAGCGATGGCCACCATGAGTAATTGCCAGACAAAGGCGGCTGACCGGGTCCAGCGAAGTCCCTTGAAAGCGTTGACCGCCACAGCTGCCAAGCCGGCGGCCAACCCCAAGAGCAGCACCGTTAAAAAGATTGAGCTCGCCAAAGAATAGCTGGGCTGTGTCAGCAGGGAAAAGATTGACCAAACACCCAGAACTCCAAGCGCCAGCGCTTCCAGTCCCACCACCACGGTGACGACAAAGACTCCCAGCGGGCGGGTTACTGGGCCATTGTTGGGACTGCCATCTAGGGCTGAATCCACCGCGTCATGGTCCTCTGGGAGGGGCAGGTCAGCTGGGGTTTGAGGATCGTTGCGCACAACAGCACCCTATCGGAGATAGCAGTAAAGTGGCCGCGAAACCCTGAGTCATTGTGACGCATCGCTCACGCTTATAGGCTATTATTTCCACCTCAACCCCTTGTTTACGCAGAGTTAACATGACAGGCTTAAGTCAATGACCTACAGGGGCCCAGATAGGGCCCTTTCTTATGTGGCCTAACGTGAAATTTTTCACAAGTAGCCTCCCGTTCTAAAAGGAGTGATTGATCAGCATGGACTGGCGTAGTCGCGCAGCCTGCCTCGACAAGGACCCGGAGCTGTTTTTCCCAGTGGGAAACACCGGACCGGCCTTGCTGCAGATCGAGGAAGCAAAAAGCGTTTGCCGTCGCTGCCCCGTGATTGACACCTGCTTGAAGTGGGCTATCGAATCCGGACAGGACGCAGGCGTCTGGGGTGGCCTGAGTGAAGACGAGCGTCGCGCTATGAAGCGCCGCGCAGCTCGCGCCCGTCGCGCCAGCTAGTAATCGCTCCAACTGACCCGCAGCAATCTTTTGATTGCTGCGGGTCAGTTTTTTAACACCGGATAGGGGTTAGCGGAGTTCTAACCCCGGATTTGGACCTACTACCGCTAAACCCGCCAGGCCGCGCCGCGATCCCAGTTCAAACTGCAGCAGATGCGATAATTACCCGATTTATATCGCATCAGCTGCAGTCTCAAACCCGCAAATCGCATCAGCTGCAGTCTCAACCAAGACCGGCAAATCAATGCCTGCTGATTAGCGCCATCTGCAGTTCCACTACGGTGCCGCCACCTTCGCGCGTCGACCAGTCGATGGTGCCGCCCAGTTCGCTGGTGACCAGGGTCCGCACAATTTGCAGCCCCAAGCCCTCGGCGATGTTCCCCTCCGGCAAGCCCACGCCGTCGTCCGCGATTTTCACGATCAGCGCGTCATCACCTGATTTATTCTTGAACCGGTTTGCCATCAGCCAGACAGTTCCGCCCTGGTCCTGCAAACCATGTTCGACGGCGTTGGTCACCAGTTCATTGATCACCAGTGCCAGCGGGGTGGCGAAATCGCTGGGCAGCTCGCCAAAGGCGCCTTCCTTTTCGGTGCGCACCCGCTGGGACGGTGAGGCCACCTCGGCGGAGAGCCGGAACTGCCGGTCAATGAGTTCGTCGAAGTCAACGTTTTGCGCCAGCCCCTGGGACAGCGTTTCATGCACCAAAGCAATCGTGGCTACTCGACGCATGGCCTGCTCCAAGCCCTGCTTGCCTTCCTCGCTGTGCATCCGGCGGGATTGCATGCGCAGCAACGCGGCCACGGTCTGCAGGTTGTTCTTCACCCGATGGTGGATCTCGCGGATGGTGGCATCCTTGGTCACCAGCTCCTGTTCCCTGCGGCGCAGCTCCGAGACATCGCGGCACAACACCAGGGCACCAAAACGTTCTGCGCCATCACGCAAGGGGATGGCCCGCAGCGACAGGCTGACACCCCGAGACTCAATTTCAGTGCGCCACGGCATCCGCCCGGTCACCACCAGCGGCAATGATTCATCCACCATGCGCCGGTCCTTGAGCAACCCGGTGGTGACTTCCGCAAGTGAGCGGCCTTCGAGGGACTCACCATCGCCCAGGCGGCGGAACGCCGAGACACCGTTGGGGCTGGCATATTGCACAATGCCGTCCACATCGAGGCGGAGCAAACCATCTCCCACACGCGGGGCTCCACGGCGGGAACCGGTGGGAGAAGCAAAATCGGGCCACAGCCCCAGAGTGCCCATCTTCAAGAGATCGTAAGCGCACTGCCGGTAAGTGAGTTCCAGCCGGGACGGCATCCGTGAGCTGGAAAGGTCCATGTGCGAGGTGATGACAGCCAGAGTTCGGCCGTTGCGCACCATGGGAATGGCCTCCACCCGCATAGCCATTTCAGGACTCCAAATTTTGGTCTCCTGAGAACGCTCAATATTTTGGCTCTTCCACGCTGCCTGGACCAGCGGCTCGAGTTCGGGTTGGATCCGCTCCCCCACAAAGTCTGCGTGGAACATGGTGTGGGAGGTGGAAGGGCGCACATGGGCCAGCGCCACATGGCCCTCGCCTGTTTTAGCCGGGAACCACAAAACGAGGTCGGCGAAGGAGAGATCGGCAATCATCTGCCAGTCCCCCACCAAAAGGTGCAGCCATTCGGCGTCGCCCGGGCCCAACCCGGGATTCTCCCTGATCATGTCGGCAAAAATTGCCATGCGGGCTCCTTTAAACGTGGGTGGCGGCGCCCGCTGCCAACAGAGGGCGCCGCACTAACTAATGCATCGTTACGGTTACATCCACAAGGGACGCAATGCACTGATGAGGTGCGGCAGACTAACGCCGCACAATTGAACGCAAGAGCCTCAATGCTACCGACAACGACGCCATATCATCCTCTTCCAGCTCGTTGACCTCGGCAAACATCCTGATGGCCCGCTCCAACTGCTCCGCATTCTGCGCTTCCCAGGCCTCAATTCGAGCCATGGTGGCGGCCTCAGGCTCGGTGCTGCTCATGACGTTGCGCGTCATATCAGCCGTGGTCGCGTAGAGGTCATCGCGCAGAGCGGCACGGGCCAAAGCCTGCCACCGATCATTACGCGGCAGCGCAGTGATGCGTTCCAGCAAGGCATCCACACCATAGCGGTTGTAGATGGCGTAGTAAACGCTGGCGACGGTGTCCTGGGGTTCGCCCAGAGCCTCGCTGACCTTGGCCACATCCAACAGCGGGAAGGTCTCAAAGAGCTCCGCCCAGCGGCGGCCCAACGCCTCCGGCATCTCAAAGGAGGTGGCACGGTTGTACCAATTCTCCACACGATCCACGTCAACGCCTTGGAAGAAGTCACCCATGCGGGGCGCCAAACTGCTCACCACCGGCTGGAAGCGGTTCACCACTTCCTGGATGCTCTGCTGCCCGATCCCGTCGTTGACCAGCCAGCGCACCGCACGGTCAAGCAGTCGGCGCATATCCTGGTGCACGGTGCTCCACTGCTCCGTGGGGAAGCTAGGCGGCAGTTCTCGCAGCATGGTGGCCATGGTCTTGAAATCAAAGATCTCGTGCAGGGCCACAAAAGCCTTGGCAACCACCACTTCGCTGGCAGAGGATTCCTCCATGGCACGGAAGGCGAAAGTGATGCCGCCCACGTTCACCATGTCATTGGCCACCACTGTGGCAATGATTTCCCGGCGCAGAGGGTGCGTATCCAGCTCCTCATCAAAGCGTTCGGCCAACTCTGCAGGGAAGTAGCTGCGCAGGGTTGACTTGAACCACGGGTCATCCGCCAAGTCGCTACTGCTCAGGGCCTTGGCCAGCTCCATCTTGGCGTACGCCAGCAGCACGGCAAGTTCCGGGGAAGTCAGCCCCTGCCCGGAAGCGAGCCGTTCCTGCAGTTCAGCATTGCTGGGGAGGGCTTCAAGCTCACGGTCGAGGTCGGCGTGCTCTTCCAACCAGTTCATGAACCGTTCGTAGCTGGGGCTCCACTGAACCACCTTGGTTCGATCATTGAGCAGCAGAATGTTCTGCTCAATGTTGTCCTCGAGGACCAACTGCCCAATTTCATCCGTCATGGACATCAGGAAACCTGTGCGGTCTGCCGGGTCCAGCTTGCCGGCGACCACCATGCGGTCCACGAAGATCTTGATGTTCACTTCATGGTCGGAGCAATCCACACCCGCCGAGTTATCGATGGCGTCCGTGTTCAGGATGACCCCGTGCAAGGCTGCCTCCACCCGGCCATGCTGGGTCATGCCCAGGTTTCCACCCTCGCCGATGATCTTTACGCGCAGATCAGCACCGTCGACACGAATGGGATCGTTGGCCTTGTCTCCTACCGAAGCATTAGTTTCGGTGCTGGCCTTGATGTAGGTGCCGATGCCGCCGTTGTAGAGCAGATCGGTGGGTGCCAACAACACGGCCTGCAGCAGTTCTGGAGGGCTGAGCTTCACGGTTCCTGTGGGCAGACCCAACGCCACAGCTACTTCCGGGGAGATCGGGATGGATTTCAGTGAGCGTGAGAACACGCCGCCACCGGCGCTGATGAGGTCCTTGTTGTAGTCCTGCCAGGATGATCTCGGCAGATCGTACAGGCGCTGGCGCTCCTCAAAGGCTGCCCCTGCGTCAGGGGTGGGGTCAAGGAAGATGTCGCGGTGGTCAAAGGCCGCCACGAGGCGCACGTGGCGGGTGCGCAGCATGCCGTTGCCGAATACGTCTCCGGACATATCGCCCACGCCCACGGCTGTGAACTCTTGGGTCTGGGTGTCCACGCCGAACTCGCTAAAGTGCCGTTTGACGGATTCCCATGCGCCGCGGGCGGTGATGCCCATGGCCTTGTGGTCATAGCCCACCGAGCCGCCCGAAGCGAAGGCGTCGCCCAGCCAGAAGCCGTACTCGGCGGAGATGGCGTTGGCCGTGTCGGAGAACGACGCGGTGCCCTTGTCGGCTGCCACCACCAGGTAGGTATCGTCGCTATCGTGGCGAACCACGTTCTCCGGCGGCGCGACGACTTCACCTTCTGGCGTGGCCACCAGGTTGTCGGTGACATCCAGCAGGCCACGGATGAAGGTCTTGTAGCTTTCCCGGCCTTCCTCCATCCACGCGCCACGGTCCACGGCGGGGTTGGGGAGTTGTTTGGCGAAGAAGCCACCCTTGGCACCGGTGGGCACAATGACGGCGTTCTTAACCGTTTGTGCCTTGACCAGGCCCAGCACCTCGGTGCGGAAATCCTCACGGCGATCGGACCAGCGCAGTCCACCACGGGCCACCTTGCCAAAGCGCAGATGCGTGCCTTCAACGCGGGGGGAATATACCCAGATCTCGAACATGGGCTTCGGTGCGGGTAGGCCAGCGATGGCTCCAGGATCCAGCTTCAAGCTCAGGTAATCGCGCTCACGGTAGTGGTTGGTGCGCAGCGTGGCATCAACCAAGTTGGTGAAGGTGCGCAGGACCCTATCGGCGTCCAGGGTCGGCACGTTTTCCAGCGCTTCGTTGAGCTTGGCGTGGATCGCCTCCTGCAGGGCCGGACGCGCCAGCTCATCAACAGCGGGATCGAAACGAGCCTCAAACAGCTCCACCAGGCCGCGCGTCACCGCAACGTTGTGCAGGAGAGTGTTGGCAATGAAGCCAAAGGAGTTGGTGTTACCCATCTGGCGCATGTACTTGGCATAGGCGCGCAGAATGACGATCTGGCGCGAGTGCATGCCCTCGGTCAGGACCAGCTGGTCAAAGTTATCCGACTCGCTCAGGCCCGTAATTGCGGCACCAAACGCCTCGGTGAGTAGATCCGCCGTCGTCAATGGGTTTACACCCTTGGGATACCGCAGGCCCAGATCGTAGAGGAAGAAGTCACGTTTGTCGGCGGTTTCAATTTCGAAGGGCCGTTCATCGAGCACCTCCAGCCCCAGGTTGTGGAAGTACGGGAGGATCTTGCTCAGGCTTTGCGGGTGTGCCATGTACAGCTTGACGCGAGCGTCCTCTTCCAGCTCGTCGATACCGGCGGGCAGGTAGACGTGCATGCCGGGAGCGCACTGATCCGGGCCCTTCCCGGCCGCAATGACAGCCTTGTAAGCGGCGTCAAATTCCTCAAAGCGGGCAATGTCCGCCTGGGCATCCTCCACCTCAAAATCAACCCGGTAACTGTTCGGGAACGCGTCGGACCACTTGGGCACTAACCGCTCCGCTACGTCCCGCGGTTGGGATTCGCGCAGCACCTGGGCAACACCTTCGGGCCATGACCGGGCCGCCCGTACCAGCCGCTGCTCCAGCTCAGCGGTCTGCAGATCGGCCGGGACCATGTAGGCCTTAGGCAGGCGGATGCGGAAGAACAGACGGGCCAGCGAGGACTCGCTCATGCGCGCCTCAAAATCGATGGACACGCCGCTGAAGGTGTTCATGAGCTCTTGCTCGATGCGGTGCCGCACGGCGGTGGTGTAGCGGTCACGCGGAATGTAGATCAGCGCCGACATGAAGCGGCCGTAGATGTCCGGGCGCAGGAACAACCGTGTCCGACGGCGTTCGGCCAGCCTCAGGATTCCTTCCGAGATCTCGATCAGATCTGAGACTTCCATTTGGAACAGTTCATCGCGAGGGTAGGTCTCCAGGACAGCAAACAGGTCCTTGCCGGAGTGCGAATTCGGGGGGAAGCCAAAGTGCCGCAGTACGGCTTCAACCTTCTCCCGGACCACCGGGATATTGCGCACAGAACCGGTGTAAACGGCGGAGGAGAACAGCCCGATGAAGCGCTGTTCGCCATTGACGTTGCCCTGAGAGTCAAAGGACTTGACGCCAATGTAATCGAGGTAGGCACCGCGGTGAACGGTGGAGCGGGAGTTGGCCTTGGTGATGACCAGAACACGCTTCTCGCGGGCTTTGCGCCGACCGGTGGTGGTCAGATGTTGCACGGTGGGGTGGCTGGAACCGTCCCGCAACAGGCCCAAGCCGCTGCCTTCACGGTTGACCAGCACGTCCTCACCGTCACGCTTTTCAAGATCGTATTCGCGGTAGCCCAGGAAGGTGAAGTTGTCCGCTTCCATCCAGTGCAGCAGGTCCTCTGCTTCACGCAGGTCCACTAAATCTTCGCCGGCCAACACGGTGGCCAGAATTTCTGCCCGGCTCAGCGCCTTCTCGCGCATGGCGGACCAGTCTTCCACGGCGGCGCGCACGTTGCCGAGTACCTTGGCAAGGCCGGCGTAGAGCGCCAACTTGGCGTCGTCGTCGATCTTGGGGATTTCAATGGCGATCCACGACTCAAGGAAGGAGGTGTTGTCCCCGTCGCCGAGCAGGTGGGCGATGTTGGGCATGGCGGAGGTGTCGCCGCTGGCGATGCCTGCGTGGGAGGGGACCTTGGTGACGGCGGTCAGCGTGTGGGTTTTCTTATCCCGGGAGATCACAAATACGGGGTGTGTCACCAAGTGGATGGCCAGTTTTTGGCGCACAAGTTCAGCGCTGACGGAGTCAACCAAAAACGGCATGTCATCGGAAACGATGTACACCACGCTGGCGTCGCGTTCATCGCGGATGTCCACAGTGGACTGTCCGGGGGTTCGAATAGCCGCCACCTGCTGGTGGAGCAGGGCCCGGGCTTTGAGCACAGCAGGATCGTAGAGATCTGCGTCCTCGACCGACAGTTGCACAAAGTAGTCATCAAAGAATGACTGCCCGCCGAACCGTGGTTGCTCCTGCACGGGATCGTGAGTGAATGTGTGCGATGACATGTATTAGCGCCTCCGTCAAAGAGATAAGACCGCTTCTTTGCAGTCCTGAACTGAGCCTATCCCCGATTTTAGAGCTCTGCTGTGGCGCTTGCTACAGCAACTTGTGGCTTCTGTTGGACAGCTGCACAATCGATCTCGCGGATGGCCTTGCGCAGCGGTGCGTCCGGGGCGATCTCCAAGAGGAGCCGCCCTTCCAATAGCGCACGGTCACATATGTCCGGGTCCCACGGCAGGAAATGACGGATGGGCAGGGACGGCCCAAACCTTTCCCACGCCTGAGCCAAAGCCTTCTCCGGAGCCCGGCCCGCGGCTTTGCGGCGCACTTTGTTCACCACCACTTCTACCCGGGTGGCTGGAAAGTCCTCTTGGAGTTCATTCATGCCGCGGATCAGACGCGGAATACCCACCGGGTCCCCACTGCCCACCGCATAAATAACGTCGGCCTCGGCGAGTACGGCCAGCGTTGCTGCGTTGCGTCTCGGGGCGATGGTGTCGTAGCTGAGCTCTTCATCGTTCTCGAGTGAGAAGCCACAATCGACCACCACCAGCTGGGCCGATTCCCGTGCCCGCTGTAGCACCCTAGCTACGGCCGCCGCCCGCAGCTCCGGCCAGCGGTCGGCCCTGGTCAGACCTGTCAACAGCGAGAAGGTTCCACCCGAAAACACCACCTTCGTGGTGATGGCCGCGAATTGGGCCGCCGACAAAGACCCCTGATCGGCGGCCCGGCAAGCCTGTGCGAACGACGCCGACTCTTCCAGCAGCCCCAATGCAGCAGCAATGCTGGCACCGTAGCTATCGGCGTCAATCACCATCACGTTAATGCCGGTCGCGGCCTGTTCCGCCGCCAGATTGATGGCCACGGTAGTACGTCCGGGTGATCCGATGGGACCCCATACTGCCACCAGTGTGCTGCCGCCCGGAAGCGCATCCTTTTCCGTTGTGGTCGCTGGGGATTTTGCTTGCGAGGGATCCCTGGCTGCGCTGGCTGCTTTGGCTGCTTTGGTACCGCTTTTCGGGTCCTCCGCTGCCTTAGCTTGGTGATGAAAACGCTGCCGGGTCCGAGCCCACAAACTTGCAGGGGCACCCGCCGCTGCCAGCTCGGGTCTGCTGCGCGGCGGCCTGTCTTGGATGTCATCCGACTGACCGTCAACTCCAGCGGTCGGACCGCTGGTGCCGTCCGGAGCGGCACCCTGCTCGGAGCCGCCGGAGCCGCCGGAGCTTGCGGCAGTCGGGGACACGTCGTCGTACGGGTCTTGGCGGAAGTTTCCACCGGATGCGACACGGCCATCGGGCACAGTGGGCACAGCGTATCCGGCGGCATCCAGCCACCTGCGGGACTGCACTGCGGACACAACAACCTGGCTCAGCAGCTCCGGCGTAGCCTGCTCCGACACAGGGACCGCTCCCAAGCCTCGCAGACGCTGCGCTTCGGTCTCCGTAGCGGCAATGGCCACGACACTGACGCCGACAGCAGCCAACCGATCCACCAAAGTGGCGCTCAATTCATCGGCGCCGCCAGCCACTACGGCTGCCTGAGCCAGCCCGTTCTGACAAGCGGCCAGCAGTTCGGCAAGCTCTGGGCAACGGCGCACAATCCGTAAAGTGCCGGTCCTCTTGGCCAGTTCCGCAATCACGCCGGACGGGGTGTCTCCCACGGCAACCACCGTCACTGGATTCACAGGACTAGTGGGGCCGCCCGCCGCTGAGCTCATTGGGCTGCCCCGGGATTCCACACCACCGAGACCTTGGCTTTGTTGGCCACGGCACCGAGGAACTTGGGCATCTGGGCGTCAGTCACCAGCACCATGAGCGCCATATTCTTGCTGGCACCCAAGGTCCCGGACGCCGCACTCAGGGAAGCTACTTCGGCTCCGGGCAGCATCAGGACTGGCTCAACAAAACCATTACGATCATCCGGCAGCGCCACCCAGACATCGACATAAGCGCCCACCACCACTTCTTTGGGGAGCGGCTCGGTAATACTGATCGGGGCCGGTTTACGATCCAGTGCGTCGATCCGGCCAATGCTAGTGCGGGAGACGAGCTCGCCCTTGGGGACCATGCGAACAGCGACGGCATTTACATCCAATTCATCGGTGGGATCAAGATACTTTCCATCCACGTCTCCGAGCTGGACCTGCACCACGGTGAAGGACTCCGCGGTGATCTTCTGGCCCACCACGAGCGCATCTTTGGCCGCATACATGGGGACTGTGCTGTCGGCGTTGCCCACCAAGGCAACCACCCCGGCCACAGATGCCAGTACCAGCAAAATGCCAATGAGCAGCCGTGGGTCCTTCCACGACGGCTTGCTCAACCGTGGCGCCGGTCCCGACGTCTCCATCGCCATAGCTCCGCCCCCTTCAGGACCGTGCCAGCAGCTGTGCGAGCCGCGCTGCCGTCTCCTATTTGTACCGTTGATTGACCAAGGTTGAAAGGGGTCTTTGAGAAAACGACCAAATCTGTGGAGAACTCCGGCGCTAACGACACTGTGGATAACGTGGTCCAACCTCGCTAAAGGGAGCTAACGGGGGGATAATGGAGGTATGCCTAGATTCTTGACGTTGGCCGATGTGGCCGAACAACTGCAGATCTCAGCCGCCGCCTGCTACGCGCTGGTGCACAGCGGTGAACTGCCGGCCTTCCAAATTGGTGGCCGGGGGCAATGGCGGGTGGACGAAGCGAAGTTTGAACAGTTTATTGACGATCGGCACGCGGCAGCCCGGGCCATGCTAGCCGCCGAAAACCCCGCTAGCGCTAGCTGACTGCGCGCTTTCGGACGGGTGGTCGGCGCGCTAGCTGGCCTGATTCAGAATTCATTCTCCGGTGAAGAGGCAATGGATACCAGCCGTCCGATCGGAACCACCACGGAGCCTTGCCGGTTTCCGGAGTCGCGCCCCACGCCGTCGGCCAATTGCATGAGCTGAATATAGTCCGCTCCCACCTGGTCCAGGACTCCCCTAATGCGCACCGCGCTGGAGCCCGCCTGAGCTGCGGCGTCGAGCTCCAGGACCACCACCGACCTGTTCCTTGCCAACAGCCGCAAGGCAGCTGCTAGCGAATAGTTCAACGTGCTGGCGGACTCTCGACGAGCCAGCCCTAAGCCGTGAATCCGCACAATTTTTTCCAGCGGCACGATGACCGAGTTGTTCCCCTCCCGTAGCAGCGCCCACGTCCCTTCCACCCTCAGAAGCTCACCGTGGATGGCCGAACCTGTACACATGACCACGGAAAGTTGCTGTCCACAGGCTCCCCGCAGCGCCTCTGTAAGAGTCAATTGGGATGCTTCAATGCGGGCCAGTTCATTGACGTACTGCTCGAAATCCTGCTGCGTCGAGGCGTGCCACTGCGCTTCCATGTCACCGAAAAGAAGTTCCCACCGCATGCGGACACGCTAGGCGTAGCCCGCAGGGCAGTCAACCCCGACCATCCACAAGCTCTGCGCAGACTCTGGACAGCGAAGCATTAAGGGTTCAAAATGAGTTGAACAACGTCATTCGATGTTAAATGATGTCTAAAAAGATCAAATACGGTCAGAAGTACTCAAAGGAGAGTTCTCGTGAAATCACAAACACGGGCCGATGTGGCTATGACAGCCGCGATCGTTTTCCTGGGATCAGCATTGATCTTCAGTGGTTTTTCCTTGCTTCGGCTGCATTGGAGCGGAAGGTCTCAGGCGTTGGTGCTTGACCTGCCCGAACTGCTGGGCGTAGCCGGGGCAGGCATCGGCATTGCGCTGCTGTGCTGGTGGTGCTTCGCCCTTTTCTGCGCTTGCCTGTCCGCCGTTGCGCACAAGCTCGGAGCCCACCACCTCTCAGCCGTCATGGCAGGACTATCACCGGCTTTCATGCGCCGAGTAGTCGCCGCAGTGGTGGGCATCAACCTGCTCACGGCACCACTAGCAGGAGCAGCACAAGGCCCCGGGGTAGATCCGCTCTGGCAGGCACAGACCGTCGCCACAGCTCCGGTCACACCCAGTGGAACCACAGCTGCCGCCAGCGCCGCCGCGCAGGATCTGCTGGCGCCAGCGCCTCCAGTGGACCCCAAGTGGGTGCCCAACGCCCCAGAGACTGAACCCGATCTGTTGATCCGCCAACCTCCTCGAACCGATCAGGGCGACCCCGAGTCTGGAACTGCCGAGTCCTTTGACCCCGAGACTGGCGACGTTGTCGTCAAAAGTGGTGACACACTCTGGGGGATTGTGGCCGAGGCCTTGGGCCCATACTCCAGCGACGTGGATGTCGCCCTCGCCTGGCCACAGTGGTACAGCACCAACCGCACCACCATCGGTGCCGATCCGAACCTCATTCTTCCGGGCCAAGTTTTACATGCGCCGGGCAATTACTGATTCCCTATCCAACGAACAATCAGGGTAGAAAAGCTGCCGGCAGCTAACCCCCAGCGCTGGCGGCACCAACATAGTGCAAAGGAGCACACCGTGAGTACAGCAGCCATCTCTGAAACAACCGCACCCACCACCTTGCTTGCAGTCAAAGCAGTTGCCGCCACCCAAGGCACTACCGCAGCGCCCGACAATCTGGTGAAACTCTTTCCTCAGGGCACCCGTGGAGACCAGCTCCGAACGAACGCTCGCGATACAGCCACGCCAGGCAAACGCACTGGAAATTCGGCGCGCACGCCTGGCAAGGCGGGCCGGCCCGGCAAGACTGGCATGGCGGACAACACTGGCACGGTGGCGAGCCTAGACCCGGAGGCGGCAGAGCGCGCAGTGGTCAGCAATATGTCCTGCAAGGTTGCCCAAAGTGCCTTGGAAATCATCAACGGGGTCCGCTCGGTGCAGCAACTTGCACGCTGGCTCGATGTCCGCTGTTTGAGCGCCCTGACAACCCGGGCTCGTCTCTATGCCCAAGCCTGCCGGGAACAGGACCGCCACCGCAGCCGCGAGGGGCACCCTGACAACGTCCGTCTTCTACACAGACAGCCACGGGTCCACTCGGTTCACTGCTTCGCCGTAGAGCCTGGCATCTTTGAGACTGCCGTGGTGGTTGCCGACAGAACCAGATTCCGCGCCATCGCCATGCGCCTAGAACTATCCAAGGGCATGTGGAAGGTCACGGCACTGCGTATCGGTTGACTAGACCTGGTCAAGGAGTGCCGTGGCTGGGGAGGAATTGGATGGCCAGAAAAAACCGCCGCCTGCCGGAACGGTCGCAGAATTCTCTGCAACCATTCCGCCAGACGGCGGCATTCTCATAAAATCGAATCAGCGTGGATCCAAAGATGAATCAGCGCTTTTTCTTCTTCTTATTCTTCGTGGCCGGACGCTTGGCCGATGGCGGAAGCCCGCCGGTGCTACGTCGCTCAACATGGGTTTCAGCAACACCCTGAGCATCCGGAGCCGTGAACTGCAGCTGAGCCGGGCGTTCCGGAGCTTCTAGGCCCGGAGCGGTGATGCGAGGGGCCGCATGGGCATGGTCGTGATCTGCATCTGCGGCGCCGCCCTCGACTCGTTTCATGAGGTTGGCAGGGGCGTCGGCAACCACGCCCACGGCCGTAGCCGGAGCGTTCTCAACCTGAACTTCCAAGTTGAACAGGAATCCGATGCTTTCCTCGCGGATGGAGGCCATCATCGACTGGAACATCTCGTAGCCTTCGCGCTGGTACTCCACGAGGGGGTCGCGCTGGGCCATGGCCCGCAGACCAATGCCTTCCTTGAGGTAGTCCATCTCGTAGAGGTGTTCTTGCCATTTCCGGCCCACTACGGAAAGCACGACGCGGCGTTCAAGCTCACGCATGGTTTCTGAGCCAAGAGCAGCTTCGCGTTCCTGGTAGGCAACCCGGGCATCTGAGAGCAGCTCGGTCTTGAGCTGTTCAGCGGTAATCCGGCCTTCGCCGCCCACTTCCTGCGCAATTTCATCCACCGTGACGGTGACCGGGTAGATGGTGCGCAGGTTGCTCCAGAGCGTGGTGAAGTCGTAGTCACCGGCGTGTCCGGAGCTCAGCGAAGCGTCGATGATCTCGTTGACGGTGTCTTCCAAGAAGTGCTGGACCTTTTCGTGCAGGTCTCCACCCTCAAGAATCCGGCGGCGGTCACCATAGATGGCTTCACGCTGACGGTTTAGGACGTCGTCGTACTTCAAAACGTTCTTGCGCTGCTCAGCGTTGCGGCCTTCAACCTGGCCCTGGGCAGAAGCAATAGCCTTGGACACCAGCTTGGATTCCAACGCCACATCATCAGGCATGGAGGATCGTGACATGAGCCGCTCGGCTGCACCGGAGTTGAACAGGCGCATCAAATCATCGGTCAGTGAGAGGTAGAAGCGTGACTCACCGGGATCGCCCTGACGGCCAGAACGGCCTCGCAGCTGGTTGTCGATGCGTCGTGATTCGTGGCGCTCGGTACCCAGAACGTACAGGCCACCAGCTTCCAAAACAGCCTCGTGCTCGTCCTTGACGGCCAGCTTGGCTTCCTCAAACGCCTCGTCCCAGGCCGCCTCGTACTCTTCGGCATTTTCTTCCGGGTCGAGTCCACGTGCAGCCAACTCAGCCACAGCATTGAATTCTGCGTTACCGCCGAGCATGATGTCAGTGCCTCGACCGGCCATGTTGGTGGCAACGGTGACAGCGCCACGGCGGCCGGCCTGGGCCACGATCGCGGCTTCACGGGCGTGGTTCTTAGCGTTCAGGACCTCGTGCTTGACGCCTGCCTCAGCCAATTTCTTGGAGAGGTATTCGCTCTTCTCAACGCTGGTGGTACCGACCAGGACAGGCTGACCGGTTTCGTGGCGTTCTGCAATGTCGGCCACCACGGCGTCGAACTTTACAACCTCGTTCTTGTAGACCAGGTCAGCCTGGTCCACGCGCTGCATGGACTTGTTCGTGGGAATCGGGACAACACCCAGCGAATAGGTGCCCATGAACTCGGACGCTTCGGTCTCGGCAGTACCTGTCATGCCGGAGAGCTTCTCGTACAGACGGAAGTAGTTCTGCAAGGTCACGGTGGCCAAGGTCTGGTTCTCAGCCTTGATCTCCACACCTTCTTTGGCTTCAATGGCCTGGTGCATGCCTTCGTTGTAGCGGCGGCCGGCAAGGATACGGCCGGTGTGCTCATCAACGATCAGGACTTCGCCGTCCATAATGACGTAGTCCTTGTCGCGCTTGAAGAGTTCCTTGGCCTTGATGGCGTTGTTGAGGAACCCGATCAGGGGCGTGTTGGCGGACTCGTACAGGTTGCTGATGCCGAGGTAGTCCTCGACTTTTTCAATGCCATCTTCGAGAACGCCGACAGTGCGCTTCTTCTCGTCAACCTCGTAGTCGTCTTCAATCTTCAGACGCTGAACTACCTTGGCGAACTCGCCGTACCAGCGGTTGGCGTCGCCTGAGGCCGGACCGGAAATGATCAACGGCGTACGGGCCTCATCGATGAGAATCGAGTCAACTTCATCGACGATGGCGAAGTTATGGCCGCGCTGGACCAATTCTTCCTGGCTCCACGCCATGTTGTCGCGCAGATAGTCAAAACCAAACTCGTTGTTGGTGCCGTAGGTGATGTCGGCCGCGTACTGGGCACGTCGCACTGAGGGGTCCTGATTGGACACAATGCAACCGCTAGTCTGACCCAAGAACCTAAAGACACGGCCCATCAAGTCCGACTGGTACTGCGCCAAGTAATCGTTCACCGTGACCACGTGAACGCCCTTGCCGGTGAGCGCGTTCAGGTAGGCGGGGGCCGTAGCCACTAGGGTCTTACCTTCACCGGTCTTCATTTCAGCAATGTTGCCCAGGTGTAGGGCGGCACCGCCCATGAGCTGGACACGGAAATGGCGCAGGCCGAGTGTGCGTGACGAGGCTTCGCGCACCGCGGCGAAGGCTTCCGGCAGCAGATCATCGAGCGATTCGCCATCTTCGTGGCGGAGCTTGAGCTTGTCTGTTTCCTCGCGCAGCTCCGCGTCGGTGAAAGTCTGGAATGAATCCTCCAGCGAATCAATGGCGTCTGCGAGGACATTGAGTCGTTTAAGCGTCTTGCGATCGCCTGTGCGAAGAACTCGCTCAAGAAGTGATGGCACGAAATTGCTCCCAATCTATTGCTGCCTAAAAGTGGCGTGTTCAGTCTACGTGAGAAGACGCACAGCCCACCGCCAATTATGGCAGTACGGCCTGCAGTTTCCCTGAGAGGTCCCCATTCTCATGTACGACGACGGTCCCCAGCCCTAGCCATTTCGCCATAGCTTCCAGCTCAGTTGCCAAATGTAGCGCGGTATCCTTGGGCGCTTCGGCTTCAGCATAGGCGCCGCGCACTCGCAGAACGCCGGCTTGCCTGTCGGCTTTCAAATCAACCCTAGCTACAATGTTCTCGCCTAGCAGAAACGGCAACACGTAATATCCATATTTTCGGCGCGGCTCAGGCGTGTAGATCTCCAGCCGGTAGTGGAAATTGAAAAGCCTTTCGAGCCGTCGGCGTTCAAAGACCAGCGAATCGAAGGGACTCAGCAGCGCGCTGGCTACCGCCGCGCGTGGGACGGTGGCGCTGGCGTGCAAATATGTTTGTTCCGACCAACCATTTACCGTCACCGGTTCCAGTTCCCCGGAATCCACTAGCTGTCCGATCCCCTGAGCCACTGCCTTGGCCGGAAGTCTGAAGTAGTCGGCAAAGCATCTGAGGGTGCCGATACCGTGAGCACTGGCCGCCGCGGAGATCAGCCGGAGTAAGGCTGCATTCTTATCGACTTCCGGCATCTTCTCCCCCGGCGCCAAGATTCCGCGCTCAGTGGGTGGCAAGACCCTTTCAATCAAGGCGTAGCGGCGTTCGAACTGATCATTGCGTGAGGCCGCCCCGACTACCCCACGCTCAAAAAGTCCCTCCACAGTGCGTTTGACGGCGTTCCAGTTCCATCCCCAGTGGCTGCGGTCGGTGACTTCTTGGTGGCCAATTCGTTCCCCAATTTCCCGGGCAGTCAGTGCTCTGCTGCGCGTCAACACGGAAATAATGCTCTCTTCGAGCGCATCGCGTACGGCTGGATCCATATCGCCCGAGCCTGCCCAGCGCCGGTGCTGGAATTGCCGAAGGTCATGAAAATGTGAGGGGCGAATAAAACTGGCCTCATGAGCCCAATACTCCATGAGCTTGCGGGGCGCCGTCCCGGCCAGTCCGTCAACGACGGACTGGGGATAGGGGCCCAGCCTGGAAAAGAACGGTAGGTAGTGGCTGCGTGAGAGGACGTTAACGGAGTCGATCTGCACAAGCTGTATTTGGGCAAAAGTCCGGCCCACCATCCGCGCTGTGACGGGTTGGGTGGGCCGGACGGTTGCAAGTCCTTGAGCTTTAAGTGCGATGCGCCGGGCCTGAGAAAGGCTCAGGCTTGCACTCATCGACACAGCTCCTTGGACTCAGTGCGGGACGTTGACAATCCGGTCTGGTTTAGACGCGGACCGGCTCATCCGGCGAACGGTAGGCAGAAATTTCTTCGACCATATCGGCATTGTCATCCAATGAGATAACTCCGTAGGTCCATCCCTTGCGACGGTAAACAACCGAGGGGATGCCGGTTGCGGAATCGATGAAGAGGTAGAAGTCGTGTCCCACCATCTCCATGTTGTCAACGGCGTCGTCCAGGGACAGTGCCGTGGCCGGGAAAACCTTGCGCCGGATCAGCACAGGTGAATCGCCGGCGGGGATGTCATTCTCGATGTCGTAGGGCGACTTCTCCTCAACAACCTCCGGTGCGCTCTGGGCATAGATGGGCTCAGAGCTGCTGACGGGAGGCAATGACCCGGTGGCTTCGTTCACTGCAACAGGAGCGTGACGACCGTGGTGGACTTTTTTCTTGTCCTTGGCACGTCGGAGACGCTCGAGCAGTTTCCCGTAGGCCAGATCAAAAGCAGCGAACTTGTCCGATGCGGCAGCTTCCGCGCGGATGACCGGACCACGACCCAGAACCGTCAACTCAACTGTGAGTGGGGTCTCTGCTGTGCGGGCCTTGCTCTCCTTGGAAACCTTCACATCGACCCTCTGGACCTTGGTGGTCAGCTGTTCGATCTTCGTGAGCTTTTCGCCTGCATATTCGCGGAATCGGTCCGAAACACTCAAGTTGCGACCGGTGATCATGAACTCCATGGTGCCCTCCAAATATCTTCGGTGACACGGCGGCCGGCTAGCATATTTGGTGCTGTCTCCAGACCGCCGACGGGCGGTTTCCCCTCGAAAGAGGTACCCGTTTACTCACGTTAGTTCACTGCATGGCTTTATTCATCTTTTGGACACAAATTGTTTTCCGCGCGTCCTTCTTCGTGACCATCGGCTGAGGTCCCGGACGGGGCTCGAGCCGCTGCCAGCACCACCGCGGCCCGGACTCGAAACCCTGATAATTCCAGTGTTTTGGCCGCTTCGCGGAGAGTGGAACCGGTAGTCAGGACGTCGTCAACCAACACAACTTCGATAACATTTTGGCCGGATGGCTTCGCTTTCAGCCGAAAACTGCGCACAAATTTTTGTTTGATTTTCATAGTGTTACGGATATTTCGCCTTCGGGCTGCTCGGCCCAATCCCTTCTGGTGCCGGCGGTGCCACGGCAGCCTGGTTTTGATCCGCAGCAAGGGCACCACCTCCATACCGAAGGGTAGACGCCCTTCCCTTACCAGGGTCCTCAGGAGCAGGGCCACGGGGTCGTAGCCGCGGCGCCGCCAACCGCTGCCAGTGCTGGGAATGGGAACTAAAAGAACAGTGGGCCTACTGGCCCGTGGGGTTGATGGGGGTGGCGCGGCCGTAGTGTCCAGCGCTCGTGCCAGGCAGCGGGATAACTGCGGACCCAATTCCGTTCGGCCATGGTTTTTGAACGTCAAGATGGATTGTGACAGGGCGTCCCGGTACTCCCCCGACGCGACAACGCGCAACAGCGGATGGCCGGCAACACTCATCAACGCATCGGCACTGTGTTCGGCCCGGAACGGCGCTGCTGTTTGTTTGCGCAGGACAGCAGCGCATTCGGGGCACAACGATTGGTCTTCGGCCCCACACACCACGCAGTCGGCAGGCAGCACCAAGTAGAGGAAGTCTCGCCACGCCGCCTCGCACCACAACCAAATCCTCAGCCACAACGTGCGGGCAGGGCCTCTGTGCCGGTGAGCTGTTGCATCCATGTCCCCAGCATGGACCCACACCCGGGCAGCGCGCCGGCCTCGGACGGTGTTTGTGGACAGGGCAACGACTACTCAGGCTGTGGAGGACGCAACCACGAACCGCAGACCATCCAGATCGCCAGCTATCCAGCCCTCAATCCAGCCAGCCCACCAATCCTCTTGCTATCCAGCGAATGACGCCTGTTGAAGTTCCTTGGCGTCGACTTCCCAGTAGTTACCCACGTTGGTGTAGAACTCAGAAGCAGTTTGGGCGTGCACGTTCCGCACTCCCGATCCAGCGCTCAGCCACTGCACCCCCTTGAGCTCATCCATCTGCACTGCAGGGACGGCGAGGTCCAGGACCTCAATGACCACCGGTTCTGTGGCTGACGGGTTCATGACCGCCACGCTGGAATCGCCAGCCCACACACCAAGGCTCGGCGTTCCAGAATGGAGCAGCCGGATGGGTGCGGTGAGCTCCTTGGGCAGCTCCCCTGTTTTGAAAATTCCTGTGATGCTGACCTTACTCACCCCGTTGGCCTCTGAAATCACCAAGGCTCTTGTCCCGTCACGGGACACCCGGAAGGTGTGTACTTGCTGCCCGACCAGCCATGGAACAGTCAGCAGGACAGGTGTCCCCAGCTTGCCGCCGTCGTCCGGGTCAATGGCCATCACCAGCCCAGAGCCATCCCCGGCAGCCGACCACAGCCAGCCATTAGGGGCAAAGGAGGGCGGCGTGAGCGCAACTCCCGCCAGGGTCAGCAGCGGCGCCTCATTAGCTTGGACAGTAAAAATCTGGTTACCCACACCTGACAGGAATGCGAAGTTCTTCCCCGAATAGGAAATCGCGGGCGCCGACGGCTCCAGATTGGCCACCGGCGAGACACCTGGGATGGGACCAATTTTGGTCCCATCGAAGGTGACCAGATCGCCCTGAGCGAGCGCAATCTGAGTAGGCGGAACGGGGTTGTCAACGATCATATGACTGACGTCGTCGCCGGTGCCGCCCATGTCTACGGACCTGTCGTCGGCCAAAAACTGGACCTCAGTGATGGTGTTTAGGCTCTTCTGGAACGTTGTCAGTAGCTGCGCGTTCATTTGTTGGCGCTGCTCAATGCTCGTTGCCAGCAACTGCTGGGCCGTCAAACCAACCTTGGCCTGACCGTTATTGACGGGCACTGAGTCGCGGTCAAGGGCCATCCCGCTAGGAAAGGCGCTAACCACGGCACCTTGCAGATACGGCGCCGGTCCCTGCAAAATCGCCTTGACAATGGAGGTGGCTGTACGCGAGGTCCGCCCGGCCAACCACCTGACATCAGGGACCCCGTAGGTAAAGGTGGGGTCGTAGAAGAACAGTGATACCGGCGCATACAGCGTCTGGAAGTTCGCCTCCGCGATGACCACGCCGTCGGGCACTTCAGAGATCCGCCACTGCCCATCCACTTGGACCAACTTCATGCTCAGCATCTCCGTGGATTCGGCCTTGGCAGGGGTTAGCACACCCGTGGCGTCCACGGAGGAGACTGCGTTAAAGGTCAGGTCAAAGACGCCGCTTTGCGCAGCTGGTGCCACGGCGAACGTGTCCTGATACACCAAGGTGCGTTTGTCCGGTGCCCAGGATTGAGCCAGCGCCGGGGTGAGATACTGCCGGGCAACTTGAAAATCGTCCGAAATACCTGTTCCAGAATCGATAAATCCGCGAATGATGCTCTCGGGCGCAGCCCCGTCCACGGGCGAAAACTGTTGCAAGCTGACGTTGACGGAGTTGTTCCGCGGAGCCAGCGGATCACTTTTTCCTACAGAACCGTGCATCGGAATGGCGGAGCACCCGGTGGCCACCAGAAGAACGACGACGACCATCGCCCACAGCGTCATGGCCCGGTTCCGCTGTGCGCGTGTGCCAGGACGGTGCTGGATTGAACGTTGGGTAAGAAGCTGCCGGTTCAGCTGTTCCATGCGGTTCATCAGTGGTTCACCTTCTCAGAGCTGTTCATGCCCGGATCGTCGCCCTCAGGGCCGCGCTTATCCACACCATTGTCACTATTGTGTTCAGCACTCTTAGCCATTTCGGTGACGGGTTTCATGCGGCCCAGCGCACCGACTACCCCTATCGATCCGGTGTGGGTCATCACTGGTCCGGTGTTCAAGGTGCTGGCACTGCTGGCCTGTCCGCCGTCGGGAGGGAGCGGAACCGGGGAATGAGTCAGAACTATTCCGCGCTTGCGGGGCAGGGTCAACCGGAAGCAAGATCCTTCTCCCGGGATTCCCCAAGCATCCAGCCAGCCATCGTGCAGCCGGGCATCTTCCATAGCGATCGAAAGGCCCAGGCCGCTGCCACCGGTGGTCCGGGCACGAGCAGAATCGGCCCGCCAAAACCTGTCAAAGACGTGGCCGACGGCGTCGGGAGACATGCCGATGCCATAGTCACGCACAGCAACCGCCACGGCACTCTCATCTGCCGAGACGTAAATCTTTACTGGGTTTCCTTCGCTGTGCTCAAGGGCGTTGAGCACCAGGTTACGAAGAATCCTATCCACCCGGCGCGAGTCCATCTCCACAATGCACTTGTGGTTGCGCAGCCGGGTCACCACCGAAAGCTCGGCCTTGTTCGCCTCGGCCACGGGCATGGCCCCGTCAATCACCGAATGGATGACGGAGAAGATATCCAACTGTTCCGCGTCAAGATCTGCCACACCCGCGTCAAAGCGGGAGATTTCCAAGAGATCCGCGAGCAAAAGCTCGAAGCGTTCAACCTGGTGAAAGAGCAGCTCCGAGGACCGCTTGTTGATGGGGTCAAAGTTTTCGCGGGCATCGTAGAGGACCTCGGCGGCCATCCGCACAGTCGTCAGAGGTGTGCGGAGTTCATGGGAGACGTCCGAAACGAATCGCTGTTGCATCTCCGAGAGCGTGCCCAGCGCCGTGATCTGGTCCTGCAACGAAGTGGCCATCTTGTTAAAGGACGTGGCCAATCTGGCCATCTCATCCTCACCGCTGACTTCCATGCGTTCTTCGAGTTCGCCGGCCGCCAACTTTTCCGAGACGGCAGCGGCTTCACTGACAGGCTTGACCACTGTCCGGGTGACATACCAGGCAATGGCGCCAATGAGCACGAGCAAGATTCCGCCAGCCACCCACAACACTGACTGGATGTAGTTCAGCGTCACTTGGGCGGTGTTCAAGTCATAGATCATGTAGAGCTCGTAGTTGGTTCGCAGCAGCTCCACTTGGCTGCCCACCACTACGGCAGGGCTGAATCCGGATTCGCCGGTGGGCAGTGCGATGGACTGCCAAAACTGGCTATCGGGATCTGCTTGAACTGCTTGGCGCAGCTCGTCCGGAATGATGGCTGTGGTGACACCGCCGGAGTCCGAGGAGCTCACAGCCAACCGGCTGTTCTGGCCAGGGATCTTGACCATCAGGTACTTGCGGGTGTCATCGGCGCCGCCGAGTTCCAGCAGGCGCAGGGTGTCCCCCACAAAGGTAGACATGCGCGGCTGATCGCTCAAGCTGGCGTTAGAAAAGCTCTCCTGCACTTGGGTAGCGCCACGAGCCGAATCCTGTTGAGCCTGGGCCAACCGTTCCTTGAATAGCCCGTTGGAAATCTGTCCTGCTAGGTAGCCACCAACACCTACCACTGCTACGGAGGCAATCAGCAAGGTGGTGACAACTGTGCGGAACTGCAAGGAGGTGCGCCAGCGGCGCATCCACGCAGCCCGAATCCAAGCGAACAGCCGAGCCGCAGCCCTGCCAACCGCAAAGAATATGCGGGCCGCCTGGGCGAGGAGAGCGCGCCAAAAACCAGTTTTTGAATCGTCCAGATCGCCCGCAGTATCCCTAACGCCTGAGGTGGTCACATCATCTGTGGTGGGCACCGTTTCTCCAGTAGGCACGGTTTCTCCAGTGGGCACAGCGGCAGCCGGAGTGGCCCCCGAAGGTGCGTGTCCGGCGTCGTGCTGGTCTTGATCTGCACTCATTCTGGGCTCACCCGCCGCACATGATAATCAGCGCTTACTGCCCGGCCTTGTAGCCGACGCCGCGAACCGTGAGAACCACTTCCGGGGCCTCGGGATCACGTTCAATCTTGGAGCGCAGACGCTGGACGTGGACGTTGACCAGGCGGGTGTCGGCGGCGTGGCGGTAGCCCCACACCTGCTCCAGCAACAGCTCGCGGGAGAAGACCTGCCAGGGTTTGCGGGCCAGCGCCACCAGGAGATCGAACTCCAACGGGGTCAGCGAAATGCGCTCACCGGCGCGGCGAACGGCATGGCCAGCGACGTCAATGCTGATCTCGCCAATGACAAGAGTTTCGGGGGCCTTGACGTCACCGGGACGCAGGCGGGCACGGACCCGGGCCACCAGCTCGGCGGGCTTGAACGGCTTGGCCACGTAATCGTCGGCTCCGGATTCCAGCCCACGCACCACATCAGAGGTGTCGGACTTGGCTGTCAGCATCACAATGGGTACATCGGATTCAGCACGGATCAGGCGGCAGATTTCAATGCCGTCAATTCCGGGCAGCATCAAATCCAGCAGGACCAGATCGGGCTTGCTGGACTGGAATGTCTCCAAGGCTTTGGCGCCGTCCGCACAGAATACCGGGTCAAACCCGTCATTGCGCAGCACAATACCAATCATCTCGGCCAGTGCTTCGTCATCGTCAACAACTAAAATACGTGCCTTCATACCTCTATATTTGCCTATAACCCGCACAATGTCCCTATCGACGCTCCACAGGCGCTCCCAATAGTTTCCGCAATGCCCGGCTTGTTCACAGGGAAAAGGTGCATCTTCCCGATAGGGTTTGATGATGGACGCAGCAACAGCATGGGTCCGCCGCGGATTTTGACGCTACTTGGTGGCTTCCGTTGCGGGGTATCTGGCCGTTGTTGCTGCCGTACACGTTTTTCACGGGGGAACTTTCAGGGAGCATCATGACGCAGGAACCACAGGACCCGAATCAGCCGGGTCACGGCGAGCAGCAGGGGCAGTCGGGTCATGGCGAGCAGCAGGGGCAGCCGGGCCAGCAGGGTCAGGGCCAGCAGGACTGGCAGGGGCCGGGTCAGCCGGGTCAGGGTCAGCCGGACTGGCAGGGGCAGGGTTGGCAAGGTCAACCGCCATTGCCTCCGCAGCAGCCTGCGGCCCAGCCGCAGCAGCCAGCTCAAGCCCAATGGGGTCAATACGGGCAACAGCCTCCGGTCCAACCGGCCCAGCCCCAGCAACCTCAGTGGGGTCAATACGGCCAGCAACCTCCGGCCCAGCCGGCTCAGCCTCAGCAACCCCAGTGGGGTCAGTATGCTCAGCAGCCTCAGCAGCCGCAGCAACCTCAGTGGGGTCAGTACGGACAGCAGCAGGCCCCTCAGTACCCCGGTCAGCCGCAGTACCCCGGTCAGCCGCAGTATCCAGGCCAGCCCCAGACCGGCTACAACAACTACATGGCACCTCCGAAGCCTGGCGTCATCCCGTTGCGCCCTCTGGGTCTGGGTGAAATCCTCGACGGCGCTTTCCAAGCCGCCCGACGCAACGGCAAGGCCATGTTCGGCTCCGCTCTGATCTTCCAACTGATCACGGTGGCCGCCACTCTTCTGGTCATGTTTTTGACCTTGGGCCAGTTCATGGTCGGGCTCCTGGACGGCACTATGCTCATCGATGGCAACAACGCCACCGATACCGACGCCTTCCTTGGCAGCATCCTCGGATTCACCGTTGCCATTGTGGTGACGGTTTTCATCTCCACACTGCTACAAATGGTCCTACAAGGCGCCCTAGTGGTTCCCGTGGTGCGGTCCGTACTCAACCGCAAAACAACTTTTGGCCAAATGTGGCAACTGACGAAGCCACGTATTGGCAGCCTCCTCCTACTCGCGGTGCTGTATGCCGTGGCCGCCCTGATCGCGGTCTTTGTGTACATTGCTGTGGTCGTATTACTGGTCCTGAGTCTGGGCTCCATGGACTCGGATTCAGCGGCGCTGGCAGGCGTTGGCCTGTCCCTGCTGCTGAGCCTGCCGTTCCTGGCCGTAGGCCTCTGGATCGGCACCAAACTGCTCGTGGCTCCGGCGGCGATCGTGGTGGATAACATTGGCGCTTTTGCAGCCATCAAACGTTCCTGGCAACTCACCAAGCGCAATTGGTGGCGGACCTTTGGAACGTACCTGCTGGCCGCGATCATCGCCGCTGTCATTACCGGGGTGATCACGACACCTGTGAGCTTCATCGTGGGCATGATCATGGGCATGATGAGCATCGAGTCCACCCCTGAACAGGCGCTCACCCAAACCATCATCGCTCAAATCATTTCAAGTGCCATCGGCGCATTGGTGGGTGCTGTCACCCTCGCGTTCCAGACCGGCGTCATGTCCTTGATCTATGTTGACTTGCGGATGCGCCGCGACGGTTTCGACCTCACCTTGCTCAAGGAGTCCGAAAGCGGCAAGGACGACGGCGGGATCCCCGGCTCCTCTGCTCGCGCAGACTTGGTGCCGGGCCCCTATACGCCGGGCAGCCCGCAACCTCCCAGCGCCTACTGATAGCAGCCTTGCCCCATGGTCTCTTCACTGGTGTTGCCCGCCCTGCGCTACCTCGAGGTCCCCGTTGTCCCGGGGGCCGATGAGGCGCGCCGTTGGGCGGCTGAAGAACTGGCCAAGCAGGCCTATCAAGATGCCAAGCCCGGCCTGGCGCGGCAGATCTTGGACCTGTTGGGCCGGGCCCTGTCGGAGCTCTTGGGAAACATGGGATCGGCAGATGGAAACATTGGGCTAGGCGTTGTCATTGGGCTGGTGGTGGTTGCCGTAGTGGTCATCATCTTGATCGTCAGGCCGCGGCTGAACCGCAGAAGGGCCGTAGACAAAGCGGTTTTTGCCCCTGATATGACGTTGTCGGCCGAACAGCACCGCAAACTTGCCAAGGCTGCCGCACAGGCCGGCGACTGGCACACCGCTATCAACGAACAGTTCCGGGCACTGGCCCGGGCCGGTGAAGAGCGCGATGTCACCGCCAGGACACTCGGGCGCACAGCCGTGGAAATTGCCAGGGAACTGGAGCTGGCTTTCCCCAGCGCCAGTTCCGATATCCGCCACGCGGCGGAGCTTTTCAACGCTGTCCGCTACGGAAAAGTCCCGCCCACCCAGTCCATGTACGAAGAGCTGGTAGCCACGGACACGGCCGTGGTACGAAGCTCACCGGTGTATGCCGATGATTTCACGGCGGTGTCCCTGTGACCATGCCTACCTCCCCTACCCCAGCCCCTGTGAGCACGGACTCGCCTGAGACAGCCGTTGCGCCCGATGGCACTGGCGAACAGGTATTTCACGCCGACGGCACCAGCTTTGGCCAGCGTTTGGCCGCCCGGTGGCGGAAGTATCGGTTCTGGATCATCGGCGCGGCAGTGTTTGTACTGTTGTCGCTGCTTGCCTTTCTGCTCAATGATTCAGGCAATCGCAGCATTGACGCCCTGGCCATTAACAACCCGGCCCCGGCCGGCGCCCAGGCCGCAGCATCGGTCCTAGAAAACCAAGGCGTGGATGTCACCGCCATCAAGTCACTGGCCGAGACCACCGATGCGCTGGCCCACAACCCCTACGGCAGCAGCACAGTGCTGTTTTATGATCCGAGGAACATTCTCAGTCCTGCTCAGGTTTCGGAGCTTGCCGCCGCCGTGGCGGAAAACGGTGCCAAGCTGCTGGCGATCACGCCCGGGCCGCTCACTGTAAAAAGCCTCAGCCCCGAAGTCAGCTCGGCCGGCACCACCGCCGGCAGTCAGCAAGTAGCTGCCCAGTGCGATCATCCAGATGCCGCGGCCGCTGGCTCCATCAGCGGCGGCGCTCCCGACCCAGCACTGGATGCGGGACCCGCCAAGGGTCCGCTGATGTTGTTCAAGGGTGCGCAGACGTGCTTCAGCCCCGAAGGAAAAGCAGGCACCTCTTCGGGTGGACTCTTGGCGAGCAACAGCGCCGGTGACATCACCGCATTGGGGTATTCCGGCGTCGTCAATAACCACAATCTGGCCCAGGCCGGGAATGCTGCGCTGACGTTTAGGCTATTGGGCAGCAAACCCAATCTGCTCTGGTACACCTCCTCTGTCAGTGACATCCCGCCGGCGCAAAACCCGCCTGGTCTGGCCGAACTGACCCCGGCGTGGATGTTCCCAGCCTCAGCGTGGCTGATGCTGGTGGCCCTGGTGGGTGTGCTGTGGCGCGGGCGCAGGAACGGCCCATTGGTGACCGAGCCGCTGCCGGTCATTGTGAAGGCCTCCGAAACCATGGCTGGCCGGGCACGGCTTTATCAGGATGCCCGGGCCGTGGATACTGCCACCCGAACGCTCCGGCATGCCTCGCTGACCCGGCTGGCGCGCACCCTTCGATTGGGGCACGCGGCTGATCCGTCCGCCGTTGTCGAAGCTGTTGCCGGGGCAAGTTCTCGCTCCAGCGCGCAGGTTCATGCCATTTTGCTGGGCGAGGCCCCCACGACTGAAAAAGACATGTTGAGAATCGCCGCCGATCTTGCGGCACTAGAGGAAGAAGTGGCCCGTCGATGACCATGCCCCACCCGGAGACGAACCCGGAATCCTACCCGCAGCCTGGCTACCCCGGCTCCCCCGCGCCGCAGTACCAGGGACAGCAGTACCAACAGCCGGGCCAGTACGAGCCACCGGCGCAGGCACCGCAACAAGTCCCCCAGCAGCTGCAGGCCGCGCCGAGTGCCTCGGCGCAGGCGTTGCTGGCGGTCCGGTCCGAGGTGGCAAAGGCCGTTGTGGGCCAGGACGACACCGTGACCGGGCTTCTTATCGCTCTGCTCGCGGGCGGCCATGTACTGCTTGAAGGCGTGCCCGGTGTTGCCAAGACCCTGTTGGTCAGGGCGCTGTCTACTGCGCTGAGTTTGGACACCAAGAGGGTGCAATTTACGCCTGACTTGATGCCAGGCGATGTGACTGGTTCCTTGATTTATGATGCCAGCACCTCCGCTTTCACCTTCCGTGAAGGCCCTGTTTTCACCAACATCCTGCTGGCTGATGAAATCAACCGGACACCTCCCAAGACCCAGGCCTCCTTGTTGGAAGCCATGGAAGAGCACCAGGTTTCCGTGGACGGCGTCTCACGCAAACTACCGGCCCCGTTCATGGTGGCCGCCACCCAAAACCCGGTCGAGTATGAGGGCACATACCCGCTGCCCGAGGCTCAATTGGACCGTTTCCTGCTCAAACTCACCATGGATCTGCCCGGCCGTGACGATGAGATCGAGGTGATTCGCCGGCACAGCTTGGGCTTTGACCCTCAGGATCTGCACGCAGCTGGTGTGCGAGCCGTGGCCGGAGCAACAGAACTGGCCCAGGCCCGCGAAGAAGTTGCCCAAGTCAATGTGGCCGGGGAAATCCTCGCCTATGTGGTGGATCTGGTCCGCGCTACCCGCACGGCGCCGTCGTTCCAGTTGGGTGTCTCACCGCGTGGTGCTACTGCCATTCTGAAGTCCGCCCGGGCGTATGCCTGGTTGTCGGGCCGCACCTTTGTGACCCCGGACGATATCAAGGCGCTCGCCTTGCCTACTCTCCGCCACCGTGTGGCGCTCCGCCCGGAAGCCGAGATGGATGGCGTTGCCGTGGATGGCATCCTGCTCTCCATTCTGGCCACCGTTCCGGTTCCGCGCTGATCCGGGCGTAGAACCATGGCTATTTCGGGCAGGTTTTTCTGGGTGGCATTGGCCGCCCTGATTCCGATTGTCCTTTTCCCGGGGCTAGTGACCTGGGTAGTGGCTGTCTCGGTGCTCCTCCTGTTATTGGTGGTGGATCTGGTCTTTGCAGCCTCGCCACGGAAGGTTTCTGTCCGCCGCACCATCCCTTCCGGGGTCCGGCTGGGCGAACCGGCGACGGCTGTGGTGCGGCTTTCCAATAACTCCACCACGGCGTTGAACGCTCAAGTGAAGGACGGTTGGCAGCCCTCGGCCGGTGCCGGAAATGCCCTGCAACAGCTCCGGATCCGAGCCGGTGAACGGGCTGCTATGAGTGTTGAGCTGCTGCCGTCCCGGCGCGGCGATCTGGCGACCCATCACCTCACCATCCGCTCCTTTGGGCCGCTGGGGATGGCCGCCCGGCAACACACCATCATGGCTCCGGGCGTATTGCGGGTGTTACCGCCGTTCCACTCCAAACGGCACCTACCCTCCAAACTTCGCAAGCTGCGCGAGCTCGACGGCAAGGCCGCTGTACAAATCCGTGGAGCCGGTACAGAATTCGATTCACTGCGCGACTACGTCCGTGGCGATGATGTCCGTTCCATTGACTGGCGTGCCACGGCCCGCCGCCAAGACGTGGTGGTGCGCACCTGGCGACCCGAGCGCGACCGCCGCGTGGTCATCGTCTTGGACACCTCCCGCACCTCAGCCACCCGAATTGACGATGAAACGGCCCTCGACACCGGGATCGAAGCGTCTCTCTTGTTGGCTGTTTTGGCCGAACGTGGCGGGGACCGGGTCAGCCTGGTGGCCTACGATCGCCGGGTGCGGGCCAAGGTTTCCTCCACCGGCAAGGGCAATATGCTCAATGCCATGGTGCAGGGTCTGGCCCCACTGGAACCGGAACTGATTGAGTTCAATGCCCAGGGAATTGCTGGGCAGGTCCGGGATGTCACAGCTCACCGTGCCTTGGTGGTGTTGGTGACCTCGCTGGACGCCGGGGCCGCTGAAGAGGGACTGATTCCATTGGTCACCACGCTCTCCCAAAAACATTTGGTGGTGGTGGCTGCCGTCCGCGATCCAGATCTGGAGCGGGCCCGGCTAGAACGCTCAACCAGCACCTTGGCCTACCGCGCGGCAGCGGCCGAACACGCGCTCAACCGGCGCGAAGCCATCACGGCCTATCTCCAACAGGCCGGGGTGGAAGTGGTCGACGCAGCACCTCAAGAACTGCCCCCGAAACTGGCCGATCTGTACATCAAACTCAAGGCCGCTGGCCGGCTCTAGCCAATTTGGGTGTTCTCAGCCACATAGGATTTACGGTGAGAAGCATCATTGCCGTCGCAGTCGGCACAAATATTCTGAATTAGATTTGCCCGGAATCAAAGGGGACCTCAACGTTGACTTTATCTACGCCCTTCACCCACTTACGTCCAGTCGAGTCAATCAGGTCAATACTCGTTACACGAGCAACAATTGACATGATTGAAAGATTGGAGTATCTCGGATCCCCACTGCCAATAAGGCTTATGCAGAAACTTCGATCGCTGTCCAGATTATAGGAAACTGTATCGCCCGGACGAAAGGGTTCATAATAGTCCGAATCCGCTTCCCACATCCTCATGCCGTCATGCTTCGTATGCGTAAATTTTGACCAATTTGACGTATGAATGACGGCTGACACAGGCTCTTCAGGGTTAAATGCTAAGTCAATGCCGAAAGAATTATCACGGGCAACTATAGGTGATCTCAACTGGTTTTCAGCCATGTTCCACTTCGGCCGGTAGTAGATGCGCCACTCGATGGAGACCTTTTGAATGCGTACAGGGAGATCACCATCGTTCGCAATCTGCAATAAAATGTCCTCATCCAAATACAGGACCGTGGTTGACAACGATCCATCATTGATGGTCTGTTTTATCCACCCTTTCGGCACATCCCCTATATTCTCGCTTCCACCTCCCATAGTCCTGAACGCTATTGGCGTATGCGCACCTTCAATCCAAACACTCGTCGAGTTGGCTGATTTTTCAAGCTCCTGTTGGTTTCTCAGGATCAATGACTTTGTCGCCTGGACGCGACTCTTAGACTCGCCCCTGTAAGTAGCGACACCCACCCAGAGGGCAATTACCGTTGCCAGCGCGGCCACTGACGCCGCAATCGCTTGCAACCAATCCGTAAAATTCATTCAAAACCTTTCACAACAGAGGTCTCTGACCCTAATTTCGGCTGTCGGCGATCATAAACAGGTCCGCTGCCTATGCCGTTGGGACAATCTTGATCACTATTTTCAATAATGAGAGCCGGGAAGGCTACCCAGAGCATTAATCAGCCCCGCGCGTTACCCAGCGTAGGCCCTTGCAGTTTCATGGCTTTCAGCCGAGCCGCAAGAACTTTGGACAAAGTCCCGTGCCCGCCCTCGGTGAGGTGGACGGCGTCGGCCATCTTGTTTCCGACGCCGTAGCGGGTGATCCAATCACCGGTGCTAATAAACGGGACGCCGTTGCGTTTGGCGAAACCGGCCAGCAGCGTATCCACATGAGTGCGCCGGCCGCCGTCCTTCCCGCCGCGGGCCAGTGTGCCGATGAACAGGAATTTTGCCCGCGGATAGCTGGCCTGCAGTTCGCGCAACAGTCCCGTTGCACTGGCCAGGATCTGGGCGTCGCTGGCGCCCCTGGCAGCGTCGTTGCCACCGCCTTGCACCACCACCAGCGCGGGGTTTCCGTAGGGAAGGAGCATTTGGCCGCTGTCCAATGCGTCAAGATAGTTACCCCTGCGCCCAGAAGCAGCCGTGAAACCGGTGCCGCCGGCACCCACAAAGTCCACCGTGTAGCCGCGCTCGGCGAGCCCGCGCACCACCCACGTTTGCGCTGATGAGACGCCCACAGCCCCGGAGGATTGCGAGTCCCCAATCAGCACAGCCGTGCGCCACACCTCCGGATTGAGTATTTCGCGCCGGCCCGAGGCAGGGTTGAGGACCAAAGTACCTGACGGTAAATCCCACACCGTGGCGACTTCATTCTGGGCCGGCGGGGCTGAGGCTCGGCCGCCGTCGGGCACGGTATTGCGTTCGGGATAGTTCAAAGGAAGCGGCGGGTAGCTCGGTAATTCTGTAGGGACGGGGTCACTCGCTGCGGCCCTGTCAGTCTCCCCCGTGGGGACAACTGCGCCTGACCCCAGTCCCAGCAGCACCATGGCGGCCACCAGCAGCACACCGGCGCCTTGGCGCGCCCATCTGAGTATTCGTCCCCCGGCCATGGCCCAATTCTCCCCCACGATTGGCGCCGTTGATGTAAACATTACGCCCGACACTCCGGCGCGAAACCGGAGCCCCGGCGAATGCAACGCGTCACTTAGGCGTTGCGGATGTCACCGAGCGCTTGAGCCACATCCAACGACCTACTCAGCACCGCCCGCGCCTCCCGCGGAGTGAGCTGTGCAAGACCGGATTCCTCCGTAATACGCAGCTGATTCAGCCCCGATTCAGCCAGCCCCAGCTTCCGCCACGGCCGCATGATCCGCTCCACCAAGGCAGAGTACGACGCCGGCACCTGGCCTGAGCTGGCTGGCACCGTCCCAGCCCACACTCCCATGCCGGATTCGAGGGCGCCTGCCAGCGTTTCCCAGTGCCCGCCATCGAGCATATTGAGGGGCACGGCCACGGCATCGACACCGGATTCCAGTGCGATTTCTAGAGCTTGCCGCCACGAGGTGGCCTCGGCCGCGTGCGTACTGTTGCCGTTATCTCCTGGCATCCCCTCGGCAGAAGCCTTTTCAGCCAGTGCCTTCTCCGCGGGGGCCAGATTGAGAGCGACCTGGCTGAAACCAGCGTCACGTGCCGCCGCCACCAGATCACTCCAGATATGGCGCAATTCTGAGCGCGGAATGGCCCGCAGCGTCCGGTAGCCCGAAGATGTGGGAATGCTCCCGGCGAGGACAGCAGCAATGTGCGGCTCATCAATTTGCAAGGTCAGCGCAGCACCTGGAATAGCGCTCTGGACCTTGAGCGCGTGGGCGTGTAGTCCCGCTGCCAAGGACTGCGCAATGTCTCGCCGAGCACCGTGATCGCGCACGGCCCGTTCACCGTAATGCAGATGAATGGAAGCAGCCAAGGAAAACGGCCCCACCGACTGAACCTTGAACGCTGACGGTGAGAGTTCGCCGGCACCCACCACATCGGCGAGGACGTTGATGTCGGTGGACAGCGCCGATTCCGCGCGCAGAAAATCCAGACCGGGCCTATCCACAAAGCGCCAACCGTAGGGCTGGACGTCTACCGGTAGTTCGGTCAGTAGCGCGGCCGTGCGGCCAATGCTGTCCGAGCCCACGCCGCGGCTCGGAAGCTGCGGCAGAAACGGCAGGTTCGGGCTAGGGAAAATACCGAGTGAAACCTTGGCGGCCTCAACCGGGTCGGTACCGGGCCACGAGCCCAAAGCCGTTGCAGTGGCAGTGTCAACAAACGCACTGACCGGTTCCGCTACGGGACTAGGAGTGTGCTCAGGTGAGGGATTCACGGAAGCTGCGTGCCGGCGTCGTCCGTCTTGGCGGCAGTCTGCGGCTGCGTATCTGCCACAAACCCCAGACCGTCCTGGCTGACCACCGGAACACCCCCGGTGGCGGCTGCTGCGGAGTGGCTTTGGGAGATGGCCTGATGGTGGTGGATGACCTCGCTGATAATGAAATTCAGGAACTTCTCGGCGAAAGCGGGATCCAGATGGGCAGACTCGGCGAGGGCGCGCAGGCGTTGGATCTGGGCCTTCTCCCGGCCCGGATCGCCCGCAGGAAGCTGGTGCTTGGCCTTGAGAATGCCCACGCGCTGGGTGGCCTTAAAGCGTTCGGCCAGCAGGTAGACCAGGGTGGCATCGAAGTTGTCGATGCTGGAGCGGATGGACAGCAGCTCCGCCATGATGGCCGGGTCCACGGCTCCGCTCAGGGAACTGGCGGTCGGGTCAAAATCTTCGACGGACAAGTGCTCTGCGTGGCTCGATTCGGTCATGAAAACAGTTTAGGCGGTGCCCGGCGGGGACAAAAACACTGTCCATGCCGGGCACCGCCCACGCGTGCACCTCAGCGGCGCTTCCGCTGCGCCGAGCTACATTACTTTGCCGCCAACAATGCCTGATGGGCGGCGCGGCGTTTGGCCTGCTCCGCGGGGTTGGGCACGGGCAGCGAGGCGATCAGGCGCTTGGTGTAATCGGCCTGCGGATTGCCCATGACCTGATTTCCAATTCCCTGCTCCACCATTTTGCCTTTGTAGAGGACGCCGACCCACTCGGCCAGAATGTCCACTACGGCAAGATCGTGACTAATGAAGAGCGCCGCGAAGCCCATCTCTGCCTGGATTTCACGGAACAGTTCCAACACCTTGGCCTGGACGGAAACATCCAGCGCCGAGGTGGGCTCATCCGCGATCAGCAGTTTGGGCTTGAGCGCCAGCCCACGAGCCAGCGAGGCACGCTGACGCTGCCCACCGGAGAGCTCATGCGGGAAACGCTTGGCATAGGCTGCCGGCAACTGCACCGATTCCAGCAATTCGCCAACCCGCTTGGTGACGGCCTGGCCGGAGAGATCGGTGTGGATGAGCAACGGCTCGGCCACACATTCGCCAATGCTCAGGTACGGGTTGAAGGATGCGGCCGGGTCCTGGAAGACAAAGCCGATGTCCTTGCGCAGGGGCCGGAACGAGCGCTCCTTGTAATTGAGCATCTCGTAGCCAAGCACGTTCAGCGAACCGCCCGTGGTGCGGTTCAACCCGGCAATGGCACGGCCAATGGTGGTCTTGCCCGAACCGGACTCGCCCACCAAGCCGAACACTTCGCCAGCGCTGATGGTGAAGGAGACCTTGTCCACGGCCCTGAACGCGGGGCTGCCCAAGCGGCCCGGGTACTCAATTTCCAGATCCGAGGCACGGACCAGCACTTCCTTGTCTTGGAAGGCCCGCTCCGTGAAACCTTCCGACGCCGAGTTGCGGCCCAGGTGCGGCACAGCGGCCAGCAACGCCTTCGTGTAGTCCTGCTTGGGTGCGTCAAAGAGCACGGCCGAGCTGGCTTCCTCTACGACGTCGCCCTGGAACATGACCACCACGCGGTCGGCGAGGTCTGCCACCACACCCATGTTGTGGGTGATCAGCACAATGGAGGTGCCGTAGCGATCGCGTAGATCCCGCAACAACTCAAGAATCTCCGCCTGTACCGTCACATCGAGTGCCGTGGTGGGCTCATCGGCCACGATCAGGCCCGGGTTCAGGGCCAGCGCTGCGGCGATCACCACGCGCTGCTTCTGACCTCCGGAGAACTGGTGCGGGTAGTAGTCAACCCGCTTCTCCGGCTCCGGAATACCCACCTTGGCCAAAGCCTCGATGGCCAGCTTGCGAGCTTCCTTCTTGCCCACACGCTTTCCCTCAGGACGGTGGGCACGCAGGCCCTCGGCAATCTGCCAGCCCACCGTGTACACGGGGTTCAGTGCCGTGGATGGTTCCTGGAACACCATGGCCACATCCCGGCCACGAATCTGACGCATCTCCTGGGCGCTGACACTCAACACGTCGTTACCCGTGATGATCACGGCGCCGCTGCTCTGGGCAGTCTCCGGCAGCAGACCCAAGATGGTCTTAGCCGTGACGGTCTTGCCCGATCCGGACTCCCCCACGATGGCAACAATTTCACCCGGTGCCACGGTGAACGAGACGTCCTTGACGGCCGGAACATCGCCCTGATCCGTGGCAAAAGTGACCTTGAGATCGGAAATGTCCAACACGGACCGCGGCGACTCTTCACCGTGGGGTGCATTTTCTGTGGAGCGACTCATGCTTCCACCAACTCCTCTTGCTTCGTGGCTGCGTTCTTTTTCGTCTTCTTACGTCCACGCAGACGAGGGTCGTTGAGATCGTTCATGGACTCACCGAGCAGGGTCAAGCCGAGCACCGTCAGCACAATCGCAGCACCGGGGAACACACCTGTCCACCAAATACCGGCGGTAGCGTCCGACTGCGCGTGGTTGAGGTCGTAGCCCCATTCTGCAGCCGAAGAGGGCTCAATACCGAAGCCCAAGAAGCCCAGCCCGGCCAACGTCAGAATGGCCTCGGAGGCATTCAGCGTGAAAATCAGCGGCAGCGTCCGGGTGGCGTTCTTGAAAATGTGCCGAGCCATGATCCGCACGGTGGAGGCGCCCACCACAATGGCGGATTCCACAAACGGTTCGGCCTTGAGCCGGATGGTCTCAGCACGGATCACACGGAAGTACTGCGGGATGAACACGACGGTGATGGAGATGGCGGCGGCAAAAATCCCCGCCCACATGTCCGAGCTTCCCTGTGTGAGCGCAATCGACATGACCATGGCCAGCAGCAGTGTGGGGAACGCGTAAATAGCATCAGCCACCACCACCAAAATCCGGTCAAGCCAGCCGCCCAGGTAACCGGAGAGCAGGCCCAAAATCACGCCAATGAAAATGGACAGCGCAACAGCAATCACGATCACGAAGACCGCGGTCTGGGCCCCCCAAATGGTGCGGGACAAAACATCGTAACCTCCCGCCGTCGTACCCCACAGGTGAGTGGACGACGGCGGTGCCTGAGTTGCGTCGAATCGCTGGGTGGGGCCGTAGGGGGAAATCAACGGCGCCAACGCGGCCGTCAATAGGAAGATGAGCGTCAGGACAATGCCCGCGACGAGCATGCCACGCTGGAGTCCCATACTCTTTTTGAGCTGGGAGATGACGGGCAAACGGCTGAAGAGCGACTTTTTGGTCTCCATGGCCTAGTACCTCACCCTCGGGTCGATCAGCGCGGCGATGACATCCACGATGAAGTTGGTGACGGCCACGATAACGGCCAGTAGCACAACGATTCCTTGGACTGCTACGAAGTCGCGCGCGGTGAGGTATTGGGCCAGTTGGAAGCCGAGTCCCTTCCATTCGAAGGTGGTCTCGGTCAGGACTGCGCCGCCCAAAAGGAGTGCGATTTGCAGCCCCATGACGGTGATGATCGGGATCAGCGCAGGCTTGTAGGCGTGCTTGGTGATGAGCCGGAATTCGCTGACACCGCGGGAACGTCCGGCCTCAACGTAGTCGCGGCTCAGGGTGCCGATCATATTGGTGCGTACCAGTCGCAAGAAGATGCCGGCGGTGAGCAGACCGAGGGCCACGGCGGGCAGGACGGCGTGCTGGACAACATCCCAAAACACGGTCATGTTGCCGCTGCGCAGGGCATCGAGCCAGTAAATGCCCGAAGGCGCTTCCAGCTGGGCCATAAAAATTTCCGTGCTGGTGTTGCCGCGGCCCGCTACCGGGAACCAGCCGAGCCAGATCGAGAAGACGAGCTTCAAGATCAGGCCTGCGAAGAACACCGGGGTGGCGTAAAAGGCGATGGCTGCAACGCGGGAGATGGCGTCCTGCCACTTGTCGCGCTTGTAGGCGGCGAGCATCCCCAACGGGATGCCGATCAGCAGAGCCACGACGAGTGCGTTGATGGCCAATTCCAGTGTTGCCGTGCCATAGGTGGCGAGCATGTCCGAGATCAGCAGGTTATCGGAGATGGTGCGGCCAAAGTTACCAGTAGCGATCTGGCCCAAGTACTCGACGTATTGGACGAGAAGGGGCCTGTCATAGCCGGCCTCGTGGATACGAATTGCCAGCTGCTCCGCGGGGAGGCGGCCACCGAGGGCTGCCGTGATGGGATCACCTGTGAGTCTCATGAGGAAGAACACCATGGAGACGAGGATGAAGATAGTGGGGAAGATCAGAACAAAGCGGATGGCCAGGTATTTGCCTAGGCTACCGCCCGCTTTCTTTTTACTCTTGGGGGCCTGCAGTGCGGGTTCCTCCACCGGCAGGTCAATCATTGCGGTCATGTGCGCCTGTTTCTTTTGATGCTGGGCAAAAGCTTGGGTCCGTTAGGTCCGTGCAAAAGTTACGTCGGTGCAAAAGGGCGGGGCATCCATTTCAGATGGCCCCGCCCAATACACTTGTGGAGTTTCTCCAGCGGCTACCGAAGTGGCCTTACTTGGACAGAACGCCCAGACGGAACTTGAACGAAGCGTCCAATGTGTCCTTGGTGCCGTTGACGTTGACACCGGAGACTGCAACCTGAGCACCCTGCAGCAGCGGCAGAGTAGAGAGATCCTTGGACTCGGCGGTCTGGATGTCTTCGATCAGCTGCGTGCGCTTGGCCGGATCGTTCGTGGTCACCTGTTCGGTGATCATCTTCTGAATGTCCGGGTTGCTGTAGTGGTTGCCCAAGAAGTTGTTCTCGCTGAAGAACGGGGTCAAGTAGTTATCAGCATCGGAGTAGTCCGGGAACCAACCCAGCTGGTACATCGGGTATACGTCCTCGGTGCGCTGCTTGGCGTAAGAAACCCACTCAGTGGACTGCAGGTTGACGGTGAACAGCTTGGTTGCTTCCAGCTGCGACTTGATAGCCGCGTACTCATCGCCTGAGGAGGAACCGTAGTGATCCGGGTTGTACTGCAAGTCCAGCTTGACGGGAGTCTCTACACCGGCGTCAGCGAGTGCCTTCGTGGCCTTGTCAATATCCGGGCCGCCGTTGCCATCGCCGTATTCGGACTTCAACGGTTCAATGGCTCCGGTGAATCCGGCGGGGACCGGTGAGTACAGGGGCAGGTAGGTGCCCTTGTAAACCTGATCGGCAATCTTGGCGCGATCAATGGAATCAGCCATGGCCTGACGGACGGCCAAGGCCTTCTTGGCATCGGCTTCGGCGGTCTTGGCACCGAACGGCATGGTGTCGAAGTTGAAGACGATGTAGCGAATTTCGCCACCGGGGCCAACATCAACCCTGACGTTCTTATCGCCCTTGAGGCTTTCAATGTCGGTTGCCGTGAGGGAGCGCCAAGCTACGTCGATGCTGCCCTTCTGGACTTCCAGCTTCAAGTTATTGGAATCGGCGAAGTACTTGATCGTCACCGTCTCAGACTTGGCCGGACCCAGCAGGCCCTTGTAGTCAGGGTTCTTCTTGAAGGAGATCAGCTGGTTCTTCTTGAAGGAGTCAATGGTGAACTGTCCGGCGTAGGACTTGCCAGCAATGATGTCCTCGTCGGTGGTGATGGCATCCGCGCTGAAGACGCTGTCATCGACGATGGGACCGGCCGGGCTGGTCAGTACCTGGGGGAAGGTTTGGTCGTTGCCAACCTTGAGCTTGAACACCACGGTGGTGGCATCCGGAGCTTCAACGCTGTCCAGGTTGCCCAGCAAGGATGCGGGACCGTTGACGTCGTTGATCTTGACCTGGCGATCGAAGGAGAACTTCACGTCCTTGGAGTCCAGCTCAGTGCCATTGGCCCACTTGAGGCCGGCCTTTAGCTTTACCGTGAATTCAGTAGGTGAGGTGAACTCTGCCGATTCGGCGATATCCGGCTTGGGATCTGCGCTGCCGGCTTCGGAGTTCATCACAAACGGGTAAATCTGGTTCATGACCATGAACGAGCCGTTGTCGTAAGATCCTGCCGGATCCAGGAAGGTGGTCTTGTCAGTGGTTCCGACAACAACCGGACCGCCTGTTGCGCCACCGGTGCTTTCTCCACCTGCCGGGCCTGTGCATGCCGTCATGGCGAGGACGGAGACGCCTGCAACGGCGATCACCGAACTAAATCCAAACTTATTCTTAGCCATCACAAAAACTTTCTCTTGTGCTTCACGTGGAGAGCCGCCACACACCCTTGTGTGACGGCTCCCACGTATTTGATACTTAATGAATATCAGACTTGCGCGTGCGACCCTGCATGGATCGGGAAGTTGCAACCAGAAGGTTACCAAAGGGTAAATGCGCCGAAGACCGCCACAGGTGGGACGGATGGGACGACTGCGCGGCGCGCGAGCTCTGGGGTGAGGCTCTGCTAGGGCTGACTGAGTGAATCTACGCGTGGCCCCGCACGGAAATAGGGGCTGCGACCGAACCAGCCGGCCAGCTGTGTATAGGCGTCCGAGGCTATGGGAACACGAACCTCCAAGCCGATGCCCCGGTCCGCGCCGCGGTGCTCCATTTTCAGCATGCGCTGGGACCAAGCCAAGGATTGCTCAGCCAGTACGGGATCCAAAATTATGGGAACACTCGTGGCTTTGACGAGGTCCCACGCATGAACTGTAAATTCAGTAATTTGCAAGCCGATCCGGCTACGCAGCGGAGCTTCGCCGCCTCCGGGCAGTGCCACCTGGGTGCTGAGGTCCGCTGCGGCCCAAGCTCGCATGAGCAGGGCGGCGCCATCGCTGAATCGCGTTGACCAGTCAGCTCCAACCGTGGCATCGGCGGCGAGCGGGTCAACGTTGTTGCCCCTGGCCATGAGCGTGAATTTGTGGAGATCATGCACCACGAGGTGGTGCAGGAGGTCCTGGACGTTCCATTCGGCGCATGGCGTGGGCCATTCCGCCTGATTTGCCGAGATGGCGCTGATAACTTCAGCGCATTGATTCAATGCGCTTTCCAAGTGTTGTAGCGGGTTGGGAATTGTGTGCGGGGGCATTTTAAAAACCTTCCGTGGGCCAAATCACCTTTATAGGAAGTTTACGCCAGCCCCGCAAGACCCCTCCCCGCCCAGCATCGCTATCGCAGCACTGGCTGAATTTCCCACCATTGCTGCAATAGGGTCGAGAAAAAAGCAGCCACTAGTGGGATAGCGTCTGAACGGGAGGGTTAGGGGAGGTCGGGGCGGGCCAGCGACCTCGCCGTGTCAATGGTGGCCTGACCCAGCACGCGCGAGCCTTGATACAGCACGATGGTCTGGCCGGGGGCTACGCCGCGCAGCGGCTCCACCAAGGTGACGTGCAGCTGCTGGCGAGTGCCGGCTTCGTCCGTCTCTTCGGTGACAAAAGCGCGGGCAGGGACCGGATCGCCGTGGGCGCGGACCTGGGCGTAGCAATCGAATTCCTCGCCGGTGGCGACCTCGTCGATGGGCAGCCCGGCCCAGGAAACCTTGATGCCCTGGATGGAATCGATGGCCAGCAAAGCGTGCGGACCCACGATGACCTTGTTCTCCTTGGGCCGGATTTCCAGCACGAAGCGGGGCTTGCCGTCGGCGGCGGGGGTGCCCAACTTCAGGCCGCGGCGCTGACCCACGGTGAACTGGTTGGAGCCTGTGTGGCCACCAACCTTTGCACCGGTTTCGTCGACGATCTCGCCGTCGGTCATCTCAATCTTTTCGGCCAACCAGCCGGCTGTGTCGCCGTCGGGGATGAAGCAAATATCGTGGCTGTCGGGCTTCTTGGCCACGGACAGTCCGCGGGCCTCGGCCTCGGCGCGCACCTCCGCCTTGGACGGGGTGTCGGCGAGGGGGAACATGGAGTGCTTGAGCTGCTCATGGGTCAGCACGCCGAGCACATAGCTCTGGTCCTTGGCCCAATCCGCGGCACGGTGCAGCTCCGGGTTGCCGTCGGCGTCGGTGATGACCTTGGCGTAGTGTCCCGTGCAGACGGCGTCGAAGCCTAGGGCGATGGCCTTCTCCAGCAGCGCAGCGAACTTGATCCGCTCGTTGCAGCGCATGCAGGGATTGGGGGTGCGGCCGGCGGCGTATTCGTCGATGAAGTCCTGGACCACATCTTCTTTAAACCGCTCGGAGAAGTCCCAGACGTAGTACGGAATGCCGAGCAGATCGCAGGCCCGCCAAGCGTCATTTGAATCCTCCACGGTGCAGCAGCCGCGGCTGCCGGTGCGCAGGGTTCCGGGCATGCGGGACAGCGCCAGGTGAACGCCGACGACGTCGTGCCCGGCATCTACTGCTCGTGCTGCGGCGACGGCGGAGTCAACTCCACCACTCATGGCGGCCAATACTCGCATTACGTACCTTTCAATTCATTACTGTTTTGTGTTGCTGTGTTGCTGTGTGGTGCAGGTGCCGGATCTTGACCGGGTCAGCCTGCGGCCCGTGTGCTTGCCGTTTCAATACTTGATTTATGCCCGGCCATGCCCGCCTGTTTTGCGCGTGCGTGAGCATTGGGCAACGCGGCCACGAAAGCGTCAACGTCTTCTTGGCCCGATGTATGCCCCAAACTAAAGCGTTGTGCGCCACGTGCGGTGTCCTCATCCAGACCCATGGCCAACAAAACGTGCGAGGGACGGGGCACTCCAGCCGTGCAGGCCGAGCCTGTGGAGGATTCAATTCCCGCCATGTCCAGCAGGAACAGCAGGGAATCGCCCTCGCAGCCGGGGAAGGTGAAGTGCGCGTTGCCGGGAAGCCGGCCATCAGGGTTTGCGGCCGGGTCAACGCCGCGCAGCACGGCTTCCGGAATAGCTTCGCGAACAGCGGCAATGATCTGATCGCGTAGGCCGGAAATGCGCGCATTTTCTGCGCGCAGGTTGGCCGTGACATCTGCAGCGGCTGCAGCGAAGGCCGCGATGCCTGCCGTGTCCAAGGTGCCGGAGCGGACGCTACGTTCCTGTCCCCCACCGTGCTGGACGGGCATAAGTTTCACGGCGCGACCCAACAGCAGCGCGCCCACCCCAACGGGGCCGCCGATCTTGTGACCGCTGATGGACATGGCCGCGAGGCCAGATTCCTTGAAGTTGATGGGGACCGATCCGAAAGCCTGAACGGCGTCCGAATGTACGGGGATGCCGTAGTTGTCGGCGAGCGCAACGATCTCGGCGATGGGCTCGATGGTGCCCACCTCATTGTTGGCCCACATGCAGGTCACCAGCGCCACGGAGTCTGCTCCGCCGTCGTCCAGTTCCTTTTTCAGGGCAGAAAGACTCACCACGCCGTCCTCATCGACGGGCAGCCAAACCACTTCGGCGCCCTCATGCTGTTCGAGCCATTCGACGGTGTCCTGGATGGCGGCGTGTTCAACGCTGGAGACCAGAATCCGCTTGCGGGCAGGCTCGGCGGCGTTGCGGGACCAAAACAGGCCCTTCACGGCGAGGTTGTCCGCCTCGGTGCCGCCGGAGGTAAAAATGACCTCGGTGGGGTGGGCGCCGGCAGCCTTGGCGATGGTTTCGCGGGACGCTTCCACGGTGGCTCGGGCGCGACGGCCCGATCCGTGCAGGGAGGACGGATTGCCGCTACGGGCGATAACGGAAGTGAGTGCGGCGAGGGCCGGGGCCGAAATTGGCGTGGTCGCCGCGTGATCTAGATACACGGGCACGGTCTCAATTCTACGGCACGGACTGCGCTGGCCACGCACTTCAACTACAAGGTGGAATCGGCACTAACCTTTCGGATTGTCCTTGGCGGGACCCTGCATTTCGTCTTGTCATGATTCGCAAGCCAGTGGCAGGATCGTGGTGTTTCACATCACACAATGATCTTGAAGGATTGAATCCATGCAAAAAGTCCCCTTCCGTCGTGCCGCGGCTACCGCCGTCTGCGCCGTGACCATGGCAGCAACAACCTTTATCGGAGGCAGTGCCGTAGCTGCTCCGCCGCAAACGCCATCAACACCCATCGAATTCCCCGCAGCGGACGGCCAACTCATGAGCTACGTCGTCAACGCAAAGGCGGCCAACCGCGGCCAGACTAAGCAGGCCTCGAGGGCCGTTCAGGCTGCTGGCGGCGTCACCGTCCAAGAGTGGCCGGAAATTGGGGTGGTGATAGCCCAGTCTGACCGCGCCAGCTTCCGTGCTGACGTCCTGAAACAAGGAAAATCCCATGTGGTCTCGGTTGGCGCAACCCGCACCATCACCGTTGCCGAGGGCACACCTGCTGGCATTGACACCCCGTGGCAGACGGCCCAGCAACCACAGTTGCCGCAATTGCGCAGCAAGCAGCTGGCCAACACGGACCTCCTCTATGGCGATGCCACGTTCGACGGCGTCACTGCCGATCCGCGTGAAAACGAACAGTGGGATAAGGCGCAGATCAAGGCCAACCAAGCTCATCAGATCACCGATGGTTCCCGGGATGTTTTGGTCGGCGTCTTGGACAGCGGGATCGACCCGGTCCACCCCGATCTGCAGGCCAATATTGATGTGACCGCCTCAGTGAACTGCACCGACGCCGGACGGCCGGATACCTCGCCTACCGGCTGGTTCCCCACCACCTCGTCCCACGGAACCCACGTGGCTGGCATCATTGGTGCACCCCGTAACGGGATTGGCATTACAGGTGTGGCCCCGAACGTACGCATGGCCTCCGTCAAGGTGGTCAACGACGCCGGATCTATCTACCCCGAATACGCCATCTGCGGTTTCATGTGGGCAGGGATGAAGGGCATGGACGTCACCAACAACAGCTACTACGTTGACCCGATGCAGTTCTGGTGTGGTGACCAGCCCGATCAAAAGGCTGTCCTAGACGCCGTTGAGAAAGCCGTTGCGTGGTCCACGAAGCAAGGCGTGGTTCATGCGGCAGCTGCTGGCAATGCCTCTTACGATCTGGCTAACAAGACCACCGACGATGTGAGCCCCAATGACATTTCCGGCACTCACCGACAGATCAATAATGGCTGCAAAGACATTCCCACTGAACTCGACGGGGTGGTGACCGTAGCTTCCACGGATCAGGCAGGCAAGCTTTCATCTTTCTCGAACCGTGGCCTGAACGTCATTGACGTTGCAGCTCCCGGCTCACGCATCCTCTCCACGTTGCCGAACAATAAGTACGGCCTCTTGAGCGGCACCTCCATGGCTTCACCCCAGGTTGCCGGCGTCCTGGCACTGATGAAGTCCGAGCACCCGGGATGGGCGCCGAGTAATATGATCGCGCAGTTGCGCTCGCAGGCACAAGATCAGTCCTGTAAGCCGTCCGCGACACCTACCGGCTCAGAATGTGTTGGCTCCGCCGCCAATAACAGCTACTACGGCGAAGGCATTGTGGACGCGCTGCGAGCAGTCCGCTAACAGCACTCTCACCAGTACGTCAGTACCTGTCCGTCAACTTCGGCGGCCAACCCGCATCCCGTGGGGTGGCCGCCGAAGCTGTTTGTACTGACGGCGCCTTGGGCACCAGTTTCTCTTCCCTTACGGCGCCTTCGGCACCAGCCGGGCACAGCAGTGCGAGATTTCCTGATCAGGGGCGAGGGCATGGCGGTCATCGCCGCAACTCTCAAGCGCACCACCGAGCAGCGCGCCATTGAGCGAACACACCACCCCTTGATGGTCCTGCGACAGCCGATGAAAAGGGCAGTTGGCCATGATGGTGCCGCCGTCGCCGTCGGGCTCGGGGCTGTAACCGGTCTCCGTCAGCAGCGTGTGGATATCTCCTGCCGCCCGCCCCATACGTAATCCTTCTTCGTGGGCGACCTCGGCGAGGGACGCTTCAATTCCCCCTCCGGTATCGATGGATCGTTGCACCCCGGCAGCCAGCAAACTGGCCGCAAGATCGTAGTGGCGTGGCGGGACGGAAGCGCTCACTTCGCGGCGGGCCACGACGTATAACTTGCTGGGCCGGCCAGAACCGGGTCCGGTCCGCTCCCCCATCTTGCGGAATTCCACCCGCAACAAGGACTCATCCACCAAGCGATCCAGATGGACGCGGATGGTGCTCTTGGGGAGGCCGAGCGCCTCCGCGCATTCGTCGCGGCTCATCGGCGCGCCAGCATCACGGATCAGCTCAAAGAGTTTCTTACGCACCGGATCCCCCAGTGACGCCACGGCCCGTAGGCGCTGCTCCTGGCCCATGGGGAGTTCGGCGGCAACTGTTCGTTGCACAGACGCCGGAGACGCCGACCCCACTAGCGATTCCTGCTCGGATGGATTCATGGCCGCTAACCCTCTCCCCTCATGATCGTGCCGCCCTGCCTGCCCCCATAAGGCGGGCAGTTTGCGGAATATGTCGAATGGCTTGACGCTTTGAGTCTGCGCTTCTAAAGTCAATAATACAAGATTTAGAAAGGGTTGGATATGTCCATCACCAGTGCGTCCCTCCCGGACCTCCTCGCTTTTGAAGACCCGGAACTGTCTGCCGCAGCTGGCATTGACCTCCCCCGAGCGCAGGCAGCCATTGCCGAATTCCTGCGAGCGCTGGGCCGTGACGAGAGCGACCCCCACCTGCTCGATACTCCCCGCCGGGTGGCCGCCGCCTACGCCGAAATGCTCACGCCACGCGAAACCACCTGGACCACGTTCCCCAACGACGACGGCTACCAAGGCCTGGTGCTGGTCAAAGACATCCCCTTCCATTCCCTCTGTCAGCACCATTTACTGCCCTTCCGCGGCGTGGCCCACGTGGGATATCTCCCCGGCGAGCGCCTGTTCGGCCTATCGAAACTGGCCCGCGGTGTGGAACTCTTCTCCCGCGATCTGCAAGTCCAAGAACGCCTCACCCAGCAGATCGCCGACTGGCTCGAGAACACCTTGGCCCCACGCGGGGTCGGCGTAGTCTTGGAAGCTGAACACATGTGCATGTCCCTGCGCGGCGTCCAGACGGCAGGAACCCTGACCCGCACCTCTGTCTTTACTGGCCTCTTGAACGACGACGGACCCTTGCGACTCCAGTTCCCGCACTGACATCTGACTCACCCAGTCGGCGAACACCTCCGCTGAATCAACCGCAGCCAGCCCCAGCCACCACAGCAGAAACATTAGGATTTTCCACCGGAAAAGAGTTTCGACCATGAGCCAGACCCCCAGCCCCGCCGTTCCCGCCGCATCCACCCAAGAGCAAGAGCCAGGCATAATCATCATCGGCGGCGGTCTCACGGCAGCCACCGCAGCAGAAACCTTGCGCAAGGAAGGCTGGGATGGGCCGGTCACCATCGTGGCCGACGAGGCGGAGATCCCTTACCAGCGCCCGCCGCTGTCCAAGGGATTTCTTGCTGGCAAAGAGGGTGAGGATGCTCTGCTGCCCTTGCCCGCCACCTGGTATCCCGAGAACAACGTGACCCTCATGACCGGGATTGCGGCAACGGCCCTGAACCCGCAGTCCCACACTGTTACCTTGGCCAACGGAACCACGCTCCCGTATACCAAGGTGCTTTTAGCAACAGGTGCCGCCCCGCGCCGGATCCCTTTTCCCGGCGTCGACCTTGAAGGCGTGTACACGTTCCGGGCCAAGGCCGACAGCGTGGCCCTGAAGGAGTTGTTCACCGGCGGCGGCAAGAACGTGGCGCTGATCGGATCTGGCTGGATTGGCATGGAAATTGCCGCCACGGCCACCGAGCTCGGCAACAAGGTGGTACTCATGGGGCTCGAGGAGGTGCCGCTGTCCGCGGCGATCGGCGCGCAGCTGGGCACGGTGTTCACCGACCGGCACAAGGAAGCGGGCGTGCGTTTTGAGTTGCCAGCCAGTGCCGCCGAAATTCTGGGAACCGACGGGCATGTGAGCTCCGTGCTGACCACCACCGGCGTCACGATCCCGGCCGATGTGGTGATTGTAGCCGTTGGCGTGGTCCCCAATATTGCCCTCGCCCAGGATGCCGGGCTCACCATCAACAACGGCATTGAGGTGGACGCTGCGCTGCGAACCTCCGCCCCGGATGTGTTTGCCGCCGGCGATGTGGCCAACGCCCTGCACCCCGTGACCGGTACGCACGCCCGTTCCGAACACTGGGCCAACGCTATCGCGAGCGGCAAGGTGGCGGCGAAGTCCATGCTGGGCAAGGACGCCGCGCTCGATGACATCCCTTACTTCTACACTGACCAATTTGATCTGGGCATGGAGTATTCCGGCTTCGGCGCACTCACCAAAGACGCCGAACTGGTAATCCGGGGCGATCTAGCGAAGCGCGAATTCATTGCCTTCTGGGTGCTCGACGGCCGTGTGGTAGCGGGCATGAACGTGAACATTTGGGATGTCCAAGATGCCATCAAGGACCTCATTTCCTCCCGGCGCACCGTCGACACGGCCGCACTGGCTGACCCACAAACCCCGTTCGAGAGGCTTTGATGGAGACTATGAGCACTCCTGCCACGTCCACTGCGCCCCTTGCCACCGCTGCGCCGTTTTACACTCCGCCGTTGCTGCATCCGATCCACCATTTTGGCCCTCAAGCCCTGGATTTCAGCAGGCAGGTTGCGCTCATGGCGATCGTGAACCGAACCCCGGATTCCTTTTACGACGGCGGAAGCACCTTTGCGCTGGAGGCGGCAGTCGCGGCCTCGCTCACTGCCGTGGACGACGGCGCCGATTGGGTTGATATTGGCGGTGTCCCCTTTGCCCCGGGGCCAGCGCTGAGCGCCGAAGAGGAAGCCGAACGCGTGGTTCCGGTGATAGCCGCCGTAGCCGCAGCCAGCAACGTCATCATTTCCGTGGACACGTTCCTACCCGAGGTGGCCGCCCGCAGCATTGCCGCCGGGGCCCATGTCATCAACGACACTACGGGGCTGTCCAATCCCGATCTCGCCTCGGTGGTGGCGGAGTCCGGAGCACATCTGATCATCACCCATTCCTTGGCTGCCCCGCGTACTATCTATCCGCGCCCGCACTATGACGATGTGGTCACCGAGGTAGCTGCCTTCTTGTCCGAGAAAGTTGAACTGGCGTTGTCGTTGGGTGTTCCGGCGGAGAAAATCATCATTGATCCGGGGCACGATCTGAATAAGAACACGCTCCACACTCTGGCCATCACGCGCCGTTTCAATGAGATTGCGGCCCTGGGGTTCCCTACTCTGGCTGCCGTGTCCAACAAGGACTTCATTGGTGAATCACTGAACCAGAGAAAGGAAGACCGGTTGGAGGGCTCCATCGCCACCGGCGTGATCTGCATTCTGGGCGGAGCCCGGGTATTGCGCATGCACAACGTGGCCGCCGCCAACTCCGCCATCCGCATGACAGAGACCGTCATGGGGTGGCGGGAACCGGCGTACCTCAAGCACAATATGGGTGAGGTCAATGAACCCGCTCACCCAGAACGGAAAAGTCAGAACGGAAAAAGTAACCCATGATGGAGCGGATCTTCCCCGACGCCACCTTGCTCTCAGGTGCCGCCTTGGATCACGAGATTCTGGCCGCCCCACCGGAAAACCGGCTCAGCACCAAGCCTTGGGTCAGCTTCAACTTCATCGCCAGCATTGACGGCGCGGCATCCTTGGACGGAGTATCCGGGCAGCTCGGCAACGCCTGGGACCAGCGCGTATTCGCCCTGTTGCGGCAAACCGCCGACGTCATCTTGGTGGGCGCCCAAACCGTCCGCTCCGAAGGCTATGGCGGGGACCTGCTGAGCAAGGGCGCTCAGGCGTGGCGTGCCGAAAACTGGTTGTCGGAGCACCCACCGCTGGCGATCGTGTCCGGCTCATTGAATCTGGAAGCCGAGCTCGAAGTGTTCACACAGGCCCCGGTGCGGCCGCTGATCTTCACCCTTGCCTCTGCACCGCAAGAGCGCCGGGAAGCGTTGTCTGAGGTGGCCGATGTGGTCAATGTTGGGGAAGACTCCCTGGATGTGGATCGGATCATTGCCGAACTTTCGGCCCGCGGATACAAAAATATTCGCTCAGAAGGCGGGCCCACGCTGCTGGGAAGTTTCGCCGCGGCTAACCGGGTGGATGAACTCAACCTGACGGTGTCCCCGCTGCTGGTGGGCGGGACGGCCGGGCGGATTGCCAAGGGCACACCTGACGCTGGCCCTGCGGCAGGCTCGGCCGGTGGCGTCCCTGCTGGTGGAGTCTCCGCCGCAGCCGATGTGGCCCGCACCATGGAACTGACCCGGATACTGAAAGCGGAATCCATGCTGTTCTTACGTTACGTTCGCCCCGTGGAATAACATTTCCGGGCCAAATCGAACAGTCCAAGCCCACCAGGACTAGTTCGCGCAGGTCTAGTTCGACGGCGGTGCCACCGACAATTTCGTCATGACCTTAGCTGTTGTGTCGGTCAGCAGCGCGTCGGTGGGACAGGCCAATGTCACCACTAAGCCGGTATCGGCGGTGCCCAGCATTCGAGCCCACATGATACTGGCTTTGACGTCTTTACTGGCCTTGCGGGTGAAGCTCAGGAAAGAGATGCTCTGCCCCTTCTTGCCAGCCTCTTCCACCCACGGCAGCGTAGCTTCGCTCAGCGCCGATTCCGTCACGGAGGGAATCAGGTACTTCATCAGATTGCTCGTGGAGCTCTTGTCATCGCCCTCGGCAATGAGCGGACCTTGGTTGGTGGTGGTCCAGTGCGCCAGCTGACAACCGGCGGCGTTGCTGTACTGCGTCTGCCCGGCCACGTTGTTCTTGAGCAATGTCCATTCGGGCGGACCAGGTGTGCCAAGCGTTCCTTCGCTCGGCTGGCCCAGGGCGTCACTGAAACCGACCGGAACACCAGCCTGAAGCGTGTTGCCGGCAGCAAAGGTCATGGGCGCAGCAGCCACGGCGGCCGCGTCGTGCCCAGCCACTACGGTTGGTGCCGCGTAGCTGGGCGGAGCCGAACTCACAGATTCGCTAGCTGGGGACGGTGCCTCGGGGATGGCAATCGTGCAGCCGCTCAAGGTAGCCGCCAGTACGGTGGCCACGGCAACCATCTTCCACGTTCCAACTCTAAAGTTCACAGCATCCACTGTACCGACCACGGCTCTTGCCGTGCGCTTGAAGGGACTGCGCTTGAAGGGACTGTGCCTGACACCTCCGTCCAGCTCAGCATTAATTACACCCACAGCTGCAATGCGCCCGGATCCACGCTCACCAGCGCCGGCAGCGCACCCATCCGCTCGCCGTCGGCATAGGCCACCAAAGTCGGTGCATTGAAAACCACCTCGCGCACCCGCTCGATCGAAACAGCGGGATGGTCCGTGTGCCGCCCGGAGAACACGAGCGGAAAAATACGCAAAAAAGTCCGCCGAGGCACAGGCGAGACAACAAACAAATCCAGCCATCCGTCGTCGTACTCGGCATCCGGGGTGATCTTCATGCCGCCGCCAAAAGAGATCCCGTTCGAGACCGCAATCAACAGGGCCGGCTGCTGGCGCACCACACCATCCACCCGCACCGCGTAGTTCAGAGGCTTCAGGAAGGCCAGTTCGCGCAGGATCGCCAGGTTGTAGCGCATGGGCCCGTGCGGCCAGCGCCAACCGTTGGCCCGCTCATTGACCAGCGCGTCGAACCCGGCCGAGAACGCGCCCATAAACCACACCGGATCCTGACCGTCACGACCGATCCGGCCCAGGTCCACGGTGCGCGGCGGCTGCTGGCATCGCTGGATGAAATGTTCCACGGCGGCGCTCGCGTCTTGGTGGTCAAGGCCCAGACCGCGGGCGGCGTCGTTGCCGGTGCCAGCGGGGATAATGCCCAGCGGGATGCTCGTGTGTGCCAGCGCGTTGGCGGCCAGATGGACCATACCGTCGCCACCGACCACCACGAGGGCGTGCGTGCCGGCTGCGATTTCGGCGTCAACCGCTTCCTGCAGGGCCGCGTAGTCCCGGCGACGCAAGACCGTCACGTGATGGCCGGCCTCCCGCAGCCGCGCCACGACCATGTCGCCCGTGTTGCCGGGGGACTTTTTGCGGTTGCCGCCAAAGGCTGCGCGCGGATTGACGGCCACAGTGATGTTCAGGACGGTGTACGCCGCGGGGGCTGGGAAAGTGGTCATGGCAAGAGTCAGTATGTCAGCGCCCGGCTCCGGCACAGAATTTATGTCGCGTGGCTATGTTGTTTGTTGATGTGGTCTATTTTGTACCATGGTTTGATTTTGGGTCCTGACTTTATCTCCAGCGCCTGCAGTTAGAATGATTCCTTGGCACAGCCGGGCTATCGAAAGGCCACCAGTGGGCGAGAAATTTCTCACGCATTACCAAGTCTTGGGACTCTCTCGCACCGCCACCGAACGCGAGGTAAAAATCGCCTACCGGAAAGCCGCGCGGATAGCCCACCCGGATCGCGGCGGTGACCCTGCCTTGTTCCGGCGAATCACGGAGGCGTACGAGATCTTGGCGGATCCTGCCAAACGGCAGAAGTACGACAAATCTTACGGCGCCGGTTCCCGTGGGGCTGGGTCCAATGGGGCCGGGTCCAATGGGGCCGGTTCCTATGGGGCCGGGCGTAGTCCATCGGGCCCCGGGTCTCGTCCAGATGCTGGTTCGGGTTCAGGCTCGGGTTCAGACTCCGGGGGCTTCAGCGGATTCAGCACGCGCCGCACCCAAGAACAGCGCAACACTGCCGGAGATCCGGCCATTTATGTGCCCGCTTACGAAGGCCTGGCACCGGGTGAAACCCCGTTGCTGCCACGTCCCACCGCGGCCCAGCCCGTTCACGGTGCACCCCGAAAGCGCGGTGTCTTTGGTGCCGCGTCACGTTTGGCCCGCGAGGCTCGCACCGCTCAGCTCATCATGCAACAGGTTCAGCCGAGCATTCCTGCAGCTCGGCTTGTCAACGGTTTGACGTCGCCACGCAGCAACGGCTATTTAGACCACGTTCTGGTTTCCGGGTACCGGATCGCCATCATCGGTTCCATGCTGGTGCCTGATGGCGCCTTCCGCTGGGATGGCAACATGTTGGTCCACGGCAACAAGGTAGCCGCGCCACCACAGCTCATCCCCGCCACCCGCCAATTCCAAGAGCTGTTCCCTGAGTGCAATGTCACGGCTTGGGTCTGCGTACACAGCAACACAGGAAACCTCTTTGAACCGGTCATCGACTACGCACGCGGCACCGAGCCCGACGGCTCAAATACGGTCAACGTCGCCAATGCTGCCCGGTTTGTGCGCGAGGTCAAACAGTTCCTGGCCTCCGGTCCGTCCCCCAATGTGGTGGACCTGAGCGTTCTGGACCGCCTCCTCGGCGGCATGTACTAGCTCGCAAACCCATCAACCCGGGTCGTTGCCGCGGGTCAGGGCACGGCTGTCGCGGGCGGTAGTATAAAAGACGTGTTTCGTATCCTATTCCTGACGCCCGAGATCCCCGGCAACACCGGCAACGCCATTCGATTGGCGGCCATCACAGGCGCCGAACTGCACCTGGTGGAGCCTCTGGGCTTTGACTTTTCTGACGCCAAGCTGCGCCGGGCCGGGCTCGATTACCACGATCTAGCCGTGGTCACGGTCCACAAAACCCTTGAGGCGGCCTGGACAGCGCTGGCCCCGGAACGTGTCTTCGCCTTTACCTCAGACGGTGAAGCCGCCTACACGGACATCGCTTACCAGCCCGGTGACGTGCTGATGTTCGGCCGGGAATCCGACGGCCTACCCGAGGACGTCAAGGTTGATCCCCACATCACTGCCCGGGTCCGCCTGCCCATGCTGCCGGCACTGCGATCCCTGAATCTGGCCAATGCAGCCTCCATTGCCGTCTTTGAGGCATGGCGCCAAAATGGCTTTGCCGGAGCACAACTCCAGGCTTAGTCTTCTTGTTGCCGGTTCTGTGACGGCCACACATCATCTACTGCATCATCAACTGATCAACTGGAGGTATGCATGTCCGCTCGCGATCCTGGTCTGGCGTTCACTGACGGCGCCCTGCAATTTGAGGCGTGGGCGGACAAGCTCTGGGACCCCATGGGCCGCGACGTGGTTGAGGCCGCTGTGCTGCAGCCCGGCGAAAAGGTTCTGGATGCCTGCTGTGGAACGGGTGCGGCGACTCTTCCCGCCGCCTTGGCTGTGGGCCCGTCCGGAACGGTCGACGGCGTGGACCTCTCCACCGGGTTGCTGCGCATCGCGGCGGCGAACCTCGGCGAACGCGGCATCCTCAACACCACCCTCACCGAAGCCGACGTCACTCAATGGCGCGGCCACCGCACCTTCGATGCCGTGCTGTGCTCCTACAGCATGTTCTTCTTCGCCGATATGGAAGCAGGGGTGGAGCACCTCGTCTCCATGCTGCGCCCGGGCGGGCGAATCGTCATGAGCACCTGGGTTGACGGTGCATTGGAACCCTTCGCCGGGCTTATTCTCGCTGCCGCTATCAAGGAACGCCCACGGTTGGCTGGTGTTGAACCGCTGCCAAACCAGAACATGGGCCGGGTAGATTCCGTTGAAAAGTTCACCGCATGGCTTGGCCAACGGGGTCTGGAAGACATCTCCGTCACGCAGCACCCCCTGACCCTCACCGTCGATGACGCTATGGCGTGGAACCTGGTCATGGGCAGTGGTTGGCGTACTTTGCTCCCCCGCGATCCGGAGGCGATCGCCCGCGTTCGGCGTGACTTTATGGCGTCCGTGGGCCCGGTTAGTGAGATGAACTCCAACGCACTGATCGCCACGGCTTCGGCGCCTCGGGCCTAATCCGCGCAGTACTTCAACAAATGCCATGGTTTGACGTGGATGCCAGGGTCTGAGCTATGGCATCGACGTCAAACTATGGCATTTTTCGCGACTTGCCCCAGGGCCCCGTCATTAGTCCGCTCTGCCGCAGCCCCGCTTGACGCAAAATGCTCGCAAACGTCTCCGTGTCCATGAGGTCCTGCCAGTCCCATCTGGCGAACCCCACACCTTGAGCCCGAATTTGGTTTTCTCGCCGCTTTTCGGCAATGATCCGGTCAGGAAGGGAAAGCCCGCCGCTCCAGTTGGCTCGGAGGTATTTCCCCAGGCCGTCGAACTCCCCCACAATCCGTTTCTCTTTGAACCAGAAGTCTGTCTTTGCCTTCTTTCCATCTCGGAGCACAAACGTCTCCTGCAAAACCGGTGCGGGGAATCCCAGCCGGAACATCTTCACCCGGCTCAGCGATTCCCCGGCCGATCCTGACAAGGCTGAGGAGAACTCAATGACCTTCAATGCCCGGACTTGTGCCGCCCTACTGGGCAGCGAAGCTGCTGCTGCCCGCAATTGAGCCACCGTCAACGGCAGGCCCTGCGGCACTTCGGGTTCCCACGCCGGCCAGTGCTGGAACGGGTCCGATTCCGGAGGCATAAATAGGTTCCGATTCCATGAGTTTCCCGGCGCCCGCAGGCTCGAGTCACACACGGCAACGGCATAGGGGAAGGCCAGGGTGTCGATGAGCTGCATTGTGGTGCTGAGCTTGTCAGTGACAAGGAAAGGGCCACAGCGTTGAACGCTTTCCGTGTAGGAGCCAATATGTCTTGTGACCCCAGTCGAGCTTCGCCCGCTGGTTGTTACTTCAGTTCGGGTATGAATCCTTTGCGGCGTGCCGACAATCCACAATCCCCACAAAAGAGCCGCCGTGGCATGACAGAACACAGGCTCTTGCTCCGTCTGCTGCCCGAATGTCAGGACACGCAACCCGTACCGTTCTCGTCCGGAGAGCGTTCTCCATTCAGCGTCATCCATGTAAATGCCGCGCCGCACTCGAACCAGCAGGCCTTTCCTTTGCAAGGTAGCCAACTTGCGGCGGTCCTGGCCAAGATGGTCATACTCTGCTGACCGGATGAGCTTGGGCTTCTTCATGCGATCAAGGCTTCCACCCATTGACGGCGCAAAACAGTGGCATCTGGTGGCCTGTGGATAACTCCCGCGGCTGCGGCGGCAATGACCCCGCCACCGATACCGTCGCCGCCGGACCAAGGCAAAAACGTCGCCACTGCTGTGAGACAGCAAAAATGCCGCCGTTTGACGTAAATGCCACAGTTCAAACCCTGGCATTTACGTCAAAC